>NZ_JBHJUI010000006.1:97969-280878 GCF_042268405.1 Kitasatospora sp. NPDC056184
CCATCAAACCCCCTCCCTCCTAAAACCCTTTTTTTGTGTGGTGTGTGGGTATTTTTTTTTTTTAAAACACCCCCCCCCCCGGCACCACCCTAAATATCCCCCCGGGACACTATCGGCCCCCCGGGTGTGGTATGCGGCCCTGGCCCACTCCCCACTCCACAGGGCCCGCCACCGCTCACCGTCCTCGGGTGCCGCGCGGCCCCATGCCGCCCCAAGCCGCCCCAAGCCGCTCCGTGCCGCCCCGGTCACCCTCCCGCCCCGGGCAGCGCCCCGGCCGGAGCGGAAAGTCGGCGGGTCCGACTTCCCACTCCACACAGCCGCGGCCGCACGCCGCCCGCGATGGCGGCGCGCGGCGGAATATGCAGACCGGTCTACCGATTCAGCCCGGGGCGCGCCGCCCGCGCGGGAGCAGGAAGTCGGCCGGGCCGACTTCCTGCTCCCGGGAGTCTGTAGACCGGTCTGCATATTCCTAGGCGCCCGGCTCCGGCTCCGCCGCGGCGGAGCGGACGTCGTTCCAGGCGGCGGAGAGGGCGGCCGCCACCTCCAGGGCGGTGACGGGCGCGCCGGGCGCGCCGGCGACGTGGCGGGCGGCGAGACCGTGCAGGTAGGCGGCCACCGAGGCCGCGTCCAGCGGGGAGCGGCCCGCGGCGAGCAGCGAGCCCGCCAGGCCGGCCAGGACGTCCCCGCTGCCCGCCGTCGCCAGCCAGGAGGTGCCGGTCGGATTCACCCGTACGGCGCCGCCCGGATCGGCGACCACCGTGGTCGAGCCCTTCAGCAGCACCGTCGCCCGGTACGCCGCCGCGAGCCGCCGCGCCGTGCCCAGCCGGGCGGCCGCCAGCTCGTCGGCGGCCGGCGGCCGGGCGTCCGCACCGTCCTTGCCGTCCGCCGCCCCGGCGAGCAGCCGGGCCGCCTCCCCCGTGTGCGGGGTGAGCAGCGTCGGCGCCGTCCGCCCCGCCAGCGCACCCGGCCCGAGCCGGGCCAGCTCGGTCAGCCCGTCCGCGTCGACCAGCACCGGCACATCGGCGGCCAGCGCCTCGGCGAGCGCCCGCTCGGCCCCCTCGCCGCCGCCCGGCCCGACCACCCACGCCTGCACCCGCCCCGCCCCGGCCGGCCCGCCCTCGGTGACCAGCGCCTCCGGGAACCGCCGCACCACCTCCTCGGCCGCCGTCCCGACGTACCGCACCGCGCCCGCGCCACCGCGCAGCGCCCCGGCGACCGCGAGCAGCGCCGCCCCCGGGTAGCGGGCCGACCCGGCCGCCACCCCGACCACCCCGCGCCGGTACTTGTCGCTCTCCGCCCCCGGCACCGGCAGCAGCCCGGCCACGTCCGCGTGCTGCAGCGCCGCGACCTCGGCCTCCGGCAGCTCCAGCCCGATCCCCACCAACTGCACCGCCCCGGCGTACGAGGCACCCGGATCGATCAGCAGCCCGGGCTTGTACGTGCCGAAGCAGACCGTCACATCCGCCCGCAGCGCCGCACCCGCGACCTCACCGGTGTCCGCGTCCACCCCGCTGGGCACGTCGACGGCCACCACCACCCCCGCACGCCCCGCACGCGCGTACGGCTGCGCCTCCGGCCGCAGTCCGCCCTTCCCGCCGATGCCGACGATGCCGTCCAGCACCAGGTCCGCGCGCGAGAAGTCGGCCAGCCCGACTTCCTGCTCCAGCACCACCCGCCCGCCGGCCGCCCGCAGCGCCGCCAGCCCCGCGGCGTGCGCCCGCGAGGGGGCGAGCAGCACCGCCGACACCCGCGCCCCGCGCCGCGCCAGCGCCGCACCGGCGTACAGCGCGTCGCCCCCGTTGTCCCCGCTGCCCGCCAGCACCACCACCCGGCCGCCGTACACCCGCCCACGACGGCGGGTCAGCAGCCGCGCACAGGTCGCGGCGAGCCCGACGGCGGCCCGCTGCATCAGCGTCCCCTCGGGGAGCCGGGCCATCAGCGCGGCCTCGGCGGCACGAACGACTTCGACGCGATGGGCGTGGCGCATGCGGGGACTCCTTCAGCGGTCGGCTACCGCCGACGCTAGCCCGCGTCACCGGCCCGCGGGAGCCTGGCCTGCGGCACACTTTCGAGTGACAACCACTTCGATCCCCCGCCGGTGTCGGTCCGGATGCCTACCGTGTGGCTCGGCACGGACCCACAGGAGGGAGAAGGGCCATGGTCGCCATGCCGGCAGTCGAGCACCCGTTGGGCGAGGACAGCCTCCTCCAGGCGTTCCTGGAGCTGGACACCCCGTTGGGTAGCAAGGCCGAATTCATCGAAGGAGAGATCGTCGTGACGCCGCCACCGGACGGACAGCACGAGGGCGCCGTCTCGAAGCTCGCCAAACAGTTCTTTCGGAGTGCTGCGATCGATCTGGATGTCGCAGGCGTCAAGGGCCTGATCACTCCCAACGGCCGGTTCATCCCTGATGGCACAGTCGTCCCGGCCGACCAATTCGACCATATGGATTCCTGGGCCTCGGCGGGAGACGTCCTACTCGTCTTCGAGGTCACCTCCATCAACCCGCACAAGGACCGCGAGCCCAAGCGCAGGGGCTACGCCGCTGCGGGAATCCCCTGCTATCTGCTGATCGACCGCAGCGAAGGCACGGTCACCCTGTTCACCAACCCCGAGGAGGACGACTACATCACCCAGAGCAAGGTCGAGTTCGGCAAGTCGATCGACCTGCCCGCGCCGTTCTCGTTCACGCTCGACACGGCGCCCCTGCGGTAGGACGCAGCCACCGCAGGGGCACCGGGACGGAGCGGGACGGGACTACTCGACGGTGACCGACTTCGCGAGGTTGCGGGGCTGGTCGACCTCGTGGCCCTTGGCCGTGGCGAGCTCGCAGGCGAAGACCTGGAGCGGCACGGTGGAGACCAGCGGCTGGAGCAGGGTCGGCGTGACCGGGATGCGGATCAGGTGGTCGGCGTAGGGGACGACCGCCTCGTCGCCCTCCTCCGCGATCACGATGGTCCGCGCACCGCGGGCCCGGATCTCCTGGATGTTGGAGACGATCTTGTCGTGCAGGATCGAGCGCCCGCGCGGCGACGGCACGACGACCACGACCGGCAGACCCTCCTCGATCAGCGCGATCGGCCCGTGCTTGAGCTCGCCGGCCGCGAAGCCCTCGGCGTGCATGTAGGCGAGCTCCTTGAGCTTGAGCGCGCCCTCCAGGGCCACCGGGAAGCCGACGTGCCGGCCCAGGAACAGCACCGAGCGCGCGTCCGCCAGGGAGCGGGCCAGCTCGCGCACCGGCTCCATGGTCTCCAGCACCTGCTCGACCTGCTTCGGCGCGTCGCCGAGCTCCTTGATGACGGCGAGGATCTCGTCGCCCCACTTGGTGCCGCGCACCTGGCCCAGGTACAGCGCCACCAGGTAGCAGGCGACCAGCTGGGTCAGGAACGCCTTGGTGGAGGCGACGGCCACCTCCGGGCCGGCGTGGGTGTACAGCACCGCGTCCGACTCGCGCGGGATGGTCGAGCCGTTGGTGTTGCAGATCGCCAGCACCTTGGCGCCCTGCTCGCGCGCGTGCCGCAGCGCCATCAGGGTGTCCATGGTCTCGCCGGACTGCGAGATGGCGATGACCAGCGTGCCCGGCCCCATGATCGGGTCGCGGTAGCGGAACTCGGAGGCGACCTCCACCTCGCACGGGATCCGGGTCCAGTGCTCGATCGCGTACTTGGCGATCATGCCGGCGTGGAACGCGGTGCCGCAGGCGACGATGACGACCTTGTCGACCGAGCGCAGGTCTGCGTCGGAGATCCGCAGCTCGTCGAGGGTGAGCCGGCCGTCGGTGCCGATCCGGCCGAGGAGGGTGTCGGCGACGGCCTTCGGCTGCTCGGCGATCTCCTTGAGCATGAAGTAGTCGTAGCCGCCCTTCTCGGCGGCCGAGGCGTCCCAGTCGACGTGGTACTCGCGCACGTCGGCCTCGGTGCCGTCGAAGTTGGTGACGGTCACCCCGTCCCGGCGCAGCTCGACGACCTGGTCCTGGCCCAGCTCGATCGCCTCGCGGGTGTGCGCGATGAACGCGGCCACGTCGGAGGCGAGGAAGTTCTCGCCCTCGCCGCGCCCGACCACCAGCGGCGAGTTGCGGCGGGCGCCGACCACCACGTCGGGCGCGTCGGCGTGCACCGCGACGAGGGTGAACGCACCGTCGAGGCGGCGGCAGACGACGCGCATGGCCTCGGCCAGGTCGCCCTCGTACACCTCGCCGAGCAGGTGCGCGACGACCTCGGTGTCGGTCTCCGAGCGCAGCGTGTGGCCGCGCTCGGCCAGCTCGGCCCGGAGCTGGGCGAAGTTCTCGATGATGCCGTTGTGGACGACCGCCACCCGGGCGGCGTCGTCCAGATGGGGGTGGGCATTGGCGTCCGTCGGGCCGCCGTGGGTGGCCCAGCGGGTGTGGCCGATGCCGGTGGTGCCGCCGGGAAGAGGGGTCTCGGCGAGCGACTTCTCCAGGTTCGCGAGCTTGCCGGCCCGCTTGTCGGTGGCCAGGCTCCACTGCCCGTCGGAGCCCTGCACCTGCACCGCGACACCGGCCGAGTCGTAACCCCGGTACTCCAGTCGCTGCAGGCCTGCGATTACTACGTCAAGGGCGGGCTGGGCGCCCACGTATCCAACAATTCCGCACATGCGTGCCAGCATAAGGGCGCTCCGAACACCCCATTCGCACGGTTCGCCCGCAGGCCGTGACCGACACCACAACCACCCCGAACGGCGCTACGGCTCACAATGGAGCATGTGCTGACCGAACTCTGTACGCGGGGCGACACCACGCCCGGCCCGTCACCGTCCCCTTACGTTGACCTGAGCCGTGCCGAGTGGAGCGCGCTGCGCGAGCGTACGCCGCTGCCGCTGACCGCCGAGGAGGTGGAACGGCTGCGCGGTCTCGGCACCGCCCTCGACCTCGACGAGGTCCGGGACGTCTACCTGCCGCTCTCCCGGCTGCTGAACCTCTACATCCACGCCACGCACGAGCTGCGCGGCGCCCTGGGCACCTTCCTGGACACCCCGGACACCGAGCGCACCCGCACGCCGTTCATCATCGGCGTGGCCGGCTCGGTCGCGGTCGGCAAGTCCACCACCGCCCGCCTGCTGCAGGCGCTGCTGGCCCGCTGGCCGGAGCACCCCCGGGTCGAGCTGGTCACCACCGACGGCTTCCTGCTGCCCAACGCCGAACTGCGCCGGCGCGGCCTGATGGCGCGCAAGGGCTTCCCCGAGTCCTACGACCGCCGGGCGCTGATGCGCTTCGTCGCCGACGTGAAGGCCGGCAAGGACCGGGTCACCGCGCCGGTCTACTCGCACCTGGTGTACGACATCGTGCCGGAGCAGCGGCTCACCGTGGAGCGCCCGGACATCCTCATCGTCGAGGGCCTGAACGTGCTCCAGCCGGCCCTGCCCGGCACCGACGGCCGCACCCGCCTGGCGGTGGCCGACTACTTCGACTTCTCCATCTACGTCGACGCCCGCACCGACGACATCGAGAGCTGGTACCTGGACCGGTTCCGCAAGCTGCGCCGGACCGCCTTCCAGGACCCGAACTCGTACTTCCGCCGCTTCACCGAGGTGCCGGAGGAGGAGGCGATGGAGTACGGCCGCCAGGTCTGGCGCACCATCAACCGGCCCAACCTGCTGGAGAACGTGCTGCCGACCCGCGGCCGGGCCACCCTGATCCTGCAGAAGGGCGCGGACCACAAGGTCCGCCGGGCGCTGCTGCGCAAGCTCTGAGCGGACGACGGGAAGGCCCCCGCCGCGCGTGCGCGGCGGGGGCCCGACCGTTGCGGGACCGGTCAGCCCAGGTAGGTGCGGACCGCCGCGGCCAGCGTCTCCGCGACGGACTGCGCCTGCACCTCGTCGGCCGCCTCGACCATCACCCGGACGAGCGGCTCGGTGCCCGACGGGCGCAGCAGGACCCGGCCGGTGGCACCCAGCTCGGCCTCGGCCGCGGCGACCGCGGCGGACAGCTCCTCGCAGGTCCCGACCCGGGCCTTGTCGACGCCCTTGACGTTGATCAGCACCTGCGGCAGCCGGGTCATCACGGCGGCCAGGTCGGCCAGCGGCTGCTTGGTCGCCGCCAGCCGGGCGCCCAGCATCAGGCCGGTCAGCGTGCCGTCGCCGGTGGTCGCGTGGTCCAGCAGGATGACGTGGCCGGACTGCTCGCCGCCCAGCGCGAAGCCGTGCTCCTTCATCGCCTCCAGCACGTAGCGGTCGCCGACGGCGGTCTCGACGAGGTCGACGCCCTCGCGCTCCATGGCGAGCTTGAAGCCCAGGTTGGACATCACGGTGGCGACCGCGGTGTTCCGGCGCAGCGTGCCGGCCTCCTTCATGGCGACGGCCAGGATCGCGATGATCTGGTCGCCGTCGACCTCGTTGCCCTCCGCGTCGGCGGCCAGGCAGCGGTCGGCGTCGCCGTCCAGGGCGATGCCGAGGTCGGCCGCGTGCTCGCGCATGGCGACGCGCAGCCGGTCCAGGTGGGTGGAGCCGACGCCGTCGTTGATGTTGAGGCCGGTGGGCTCGGCGCCCAGGGTGTGCACGACCTCGGCGCCGGCCCGGGCGAAGGCCTCGGGGGCGACGTAGGCGGCCGCGCCGTGCGCGCCGTCGATGACGACGCGGATGCCGTCCAGGCGGTTGGGCAGCACGCCGATGAGGTGGGCGACGTACTTGTCGAAGCCCTCGGTGTACTCGCGGACCCGGCCGACGGCCGCGCCGGTCGGACGGTTCCAGTCCTCGCCGCCCGCCGCGTGCTTGCGGTAGTGGGCCTCGACGGCGTCCTCGATCCGGTCGTCCAGCTTGTGGCCGCCGCGGGCGAGGAACTTGATGCCGTTGTCCGGCATGGCGTTGTGGCTGGCGGAGAGCATCACGCCGAAGTCGGCGCCGAGCGCGCCGGTGAGGTACGCCACCGCGGGGGTGGGCAGCACGCCGACCCTCAGGACGTCGACACCCGCGCTGGCCAGGCCGGCGATGACCGCGGCCTCCAGGAACTCGCCCGAGGCACGCGGATCGCGGCCGACCACCGCGACCGGCCGGTGGCCGTCGAAGGCCCCCGCCTCACCGAGCACGTGCGCCGCCGCGACCGACAGGCCGAGCGCCAGCTCCGCCGTCAGTCCCTCGTTGGCCACACCGCGCACGCCGTCCGTACCGAAGAGTCGTCCCACTGTCCCGTCCTCCATCGCCGCAATGCCTTGCAGTGAATCCGATCGAATCCCCGGGCTCCGCACAATGGCCGGGGAACACAACGCCCCGGAGTACACGGGGTACTCCGGGGCGTGTAGAGCGCATCCGGGGGCGTGCACCACCAGGGCGGTACGCACCCCCGGGGGCACAATTAGCGCTTGCTGTACTGCGGCGCCTTGCGGGCCTTCTTCAGACCGGCCTTCTTGCGCTCGACGGCGCGGGCGTCACGGGTCAGGAAGCCGGCCTTCTTGAGGGCGCCGCGGTTGTTGTCCACGTCGGCCTCGTTCAGGGCACGGGCCACGCCGAGGCGCAGCGCGTAGGCCTGGCCGGACACGCCGCCGCCGGTGATGCGGGCGACGACGTCGTAACGGCCGTCAAGCTCCAGGAGCTTGAAGGGCTCGTTGACGGTCTGCTGGTGCACCTTGTTGGGGAAGTAGTTCTCCAGGGTGCGACCGTTGATCTTCCACTGCCCGGTGCCCGGGACGATGCGCACGCGGGCGATCGCCTCCTTGCGACGGCCGAGGCCGGCGCCGGGGACGGCCTCGCCGAAGCGGCCGGCCAGGGACTCGGAGGTGTAGCTCTCCTCGGAGGTGTACTCGCCCTCGACGACGTTCTCGTCGAAGTCGACCTCAAGGGTTTCGGTGGTCTCGGCCACGGTGTTCCTCAGCTCTTTTCAGTGATGGGGGGCTTGGTGGCCGGAATTACTGCGCGACCTGGGTGATCTCGAACGGCACCGGCTGCTGGGCAGCGTGCGGGTGCTGGTCGCCCGAGTAGACCTTCAGCTTGGAGAGCATCTGACGGCCCAGGCTGTTCTTGGGGATCATGCCCTTGATGGCCTTCTCGACGGCCTTCTCCGGGTTGTTGGCCAGGAGGTCGTCGTAGCGGACCGAGCGGAGACCGCCCGGGAAGCCGCTGTGGCGGTACGCCAGCTTCTGGGTCTTCTTGTTACCCGACAGGTGCACCTTGTCCGCGTTGATGATGATGACGAAGTCACCAGTGTCAACGTGCGGCGCGTAGATCGCCTTGTGCTTGCCCCGGAGGAGGTTGGCGGCCTGGGAGGCCAGGCGGCCGAGCACGACGTCGGTCGCGTCGATGACGTGCCACTGACGCTGGACGTCGCCGGGCTTGGGGCTGTACGTACGCACGGTCGTAGCCTTCGCTTTTCAGTGAGTGAGTCCTGACAGGAGCACCTGGAGGAGGGATCAGCCTGGCCGCCTTGGACGCAATTCAAGGGGGAGCCGCTGGTCATCGACCCGATGTCTCCGGCGTACCGACCTCTCACGTGAGATAGAGCGAGCCAATACGCACATCAAGCGCCCAGGTTACCGGGAGGCGGGGGGACGGTCAAAATCGCCCGACGATCCGCCCTCAGCGGTCCCGTTCGACCCGGGTGACGTCCCAGACCGGCTCGGCGGACTCGTAGACCCGGCCGTCGGCCCCGAACACCAGGAAGCGGTCGAAGGTCTTCGCGAACCAGCGGTCGTGCGTCACGCACATCACGGTGCCGTCGAAGGCCTCCAGGCCGGCCTGCAGCGCCTCGGCGCTCTCCAGGTCCAGGTTGTCGGTCGGCTCGTCGAGCAGCAGCGCGGTGACGCCGGACAGCTCCAGCTTGAGGATCATCAGCCGGGCCTGCTGCCCGCCGGAGAGCGACTCGAACTTCTGCTCCTCCTGCCGGTCCAGCTCGTAGCGGCGCAGCGCGCCCATCGCGGCGCCGCGGCTGAGCGCGTGCTCCTCCTCGATGATCGAGCGGACCGTGCGGCCGAGCAGCTCCGGGTGGGCGTGGGTCTGCCGGAAGTGGCCGGGAACCACCCGGGCGCCGAGCTTCCAGCCGCCGGTGTGGGCGACCGTGTCGTCGCCGGCGAGCAGCCGCAGCAGGTGCGACTTGCCGGCGCCGTTCGCCCCGAGCACGCCGATCCGCTCGCCGTAGAAGACCTCCAGGTCGAAGGGCTGCATCAGGCCGGTGAGCTCCAGCCGCTCCATGGTGAACGCCCGTACGCCGGTGCGCCCGCCCTTGAGCCGCATGGTGATGCTCTGCTCGCGCGGCGGCGCCTCCGGCGGGCCGGCGTCCTCGAACTTCTTGAGCCTGGTCTGCGCGGCCGAGTAGCGGGAGGCCATGTCGTGGCTGACCGAGGCGGCCTGGCGCAGGGTGACGACCAGCTTCTTGAGCTTGGCGTGCTCCTCGTCCCAGCGGCGGCGCAGCTCCTCGAACCGCTCGAAGCGGGCCTTGCGGGCCTCGTGGAAGGAGTCGAAGCCGCCGCCGTGCACCCAGACGCTGGAACCGGCCGCGCCGGACTCGACGCTGATGATCTTCTCGGCGGTGCGGGAGAGCAGCTCGCGGTCGTGCGAGATGAACAGCACGGTCTTCGGGGTGGCCTTGATGGCCTCCTCCAGCCAGCGCTTGCCCGGGACGTCCAGGTAGTTGTCCGGCTCGTCGAGGAGCAGCACCTCCTCGGGGCCGCGCAGCAGCGCCTCCAGGACGAGCCGCTTCTGCTCGCCGCCGGAGAGCGTGTTCAGACCGCGCCACTGGGCCTTGTCGAAGGCCACGCCGAGGGCCGCCACGGTGCAGACGTCCCAGTCGGTCTCGTAGTCGTAGCCGCCGACGTCGGCCCAGTCGGAGAGCGCCTGGGCGTACGCCATCTGGGTCTTCTCGTCGTCCTGGGCGATCATCGCCAGCTCGGCGGCGTCGACCGCGCGGGCGGCCTTGGCGATCCGCTCGGGGGCGACCGAGACCAGCAGGTCGCGCACCGAGGCGTCGGCGGGCAGCGGGGCCGGGCCCTGCCGGTCCTCGTCCGGCTGCTTGCCCTCGCGGCCGGTGGTGCCGACGAACTGGCGCATCACGCCGAGCCCGCCGCTGATCGTCACCGAGCCGCCGTGCGGCTGGAGGTCGCCCGCGATCATGCGCAGCAGGGTGGTCTTGCCGGCGCCGTTGGCGCCCACCAGCGCGACCGCCGCGCCCTCCCCCACCCGGAAGGACGCGTCGTCGAACAGCACCCGCCCGTCCGGCAGGTAGTACTCCAGGTGCGAAATCTCGACGTGTCCCATGGGGGCGATTGTCCCAAGCCGCCGCCCCGGACCAAAACCGATTAATCGACGGCCGGCTCCGGACCGCCGACGGGGGCGGCGGCGGGACCGCCGACGGGGGCGGCGCCCGGCAGGGTGCGCATCCGGCGGGCGGCCCGGCTGCGCTCGGCGAGCCGGTCGTCCGCCGGGTAGCCGACCTCCTCCAGCGTCAGCCCGTACGGCCGGATCACGTTGACGGCGGAGTTGCGCACGCCGCCGGCCAGCACCTCGCCGGGGAACTCCACCGGCCGGTGGCCGTCGCCGACCAGCAGCATCGCGCCGACCAGCGCCCGCACCATGTTGTGGCAGAAGGCGTCGGCCCGGACGGTGGCGACCGCGAGCGAGCCCTCCTGGGCGGCGTAGGCGTCGACCGGGACGCGGTCCCAGCGCAGCTCCAGCAGGGTGCGGATGGTGGTCGCGCCCTCGCGCTTCTTGCAGTACGCGGCGAAGTCGTGCTCGCCGAGCAGCAGCCGCGCGGCGGCGTTCATCCTCTCCAGGTCGAGCGGCCGGTCGTGCCAGAGCACGTGGCCGCGCAGCAGCGGGTCGACGCCGCCGGGGTGGTCGGCGACCCGGTAGGCGTACCGGCGCCAGATCGCCGAGAAGCGGGCGTCGAAGCCGGCCGGGGCCTCGGCCGCCCGGTAGATCCGGACGTCGCCGGGCAGCCGCCCGGCCAGCCGGCGGAGCAGCTTCTCGCCGTGCTGGGCCCAGAGCTCGGCCGGCAGGTCGACGTGGGCGACCTGGCCGCGGGCGTGCACGCCGGCGTCGGTGCGCCCGGCCACGGTGAGCGGGAAGAGCTCGGAGCTGCGGGTGACGACCTGCAGGGCGGTCTCGATCTCCTCCTGGACCGTCCGCCGGCCGCCCTTCTGGCGGGCCCAGCCCGAGAAGTCGGCGCCGTGGTAGGCGAGGTCGAGCCGGATCCGGACGTACCCGTCCGCCGGGCCGTCCTTGACCGGCGGCCGCTCGGCGCAATCGTTGACCACTGCTCTCCACTCCCTGGACATGAGGAACGGGCCCGCTCCCCCACGGATGGGGAAGCGGGCCCGCGGCACACCTAACGGTGTCAGGCCTGCTCGGCGGCCTCGGCCTCGTCGGCCTTGGCCTCGGTGGCCTCGACCTTGGCGTCGGCCTCCTTGACGGCACGCTTGGTGGCGGCCTCGGCCTCGCCGACGGCGGTCTGCGCGACGGTCAGCGCCTCGACCAGCTCGATCACGGCCATCGGGGCGTTGTCGCCACGACGGGGACCGATCTTGGTGATGCGGGTGTAGCCACCCGGGCGGTTCTCGTAGCGCGGCGCGATCTCGGTGAAGAGGGTGTGCAGCACCGAGATGTCGGTGATGGTCTTGCGCACCAGGCGACGGTTGTGGATGTCGCCCTTCTTCGCCTTGGTGATCAGCTTCTCCGCCAGCGGGCGCAGGCGGCGGGCCTTGGCCTCGGTGGTGGTGATGCGGCCGTACTGGAACAGCTCACGGGCCAGACCGGCGAGCAGCAGGGGCTCGTGGTGCGGGCCGCCGCCGAGGCGGGCACCCTTGGTGGGACGCGGCATGGAATGACTCCTCGTATCTCCGACTGCGGCCGTACCAGGTACCGCAGCGGGCGTACGGGCACGGTGCCCGCACGGCTTTCACGACGGCGGGGGCGGTTCCGGGGAACCGCCCCCGCGGTCAAGTCTTTCAGTACTGCTCGGTCTCCGCGTAACCCGCGTCGTCCAGGTCGTCGGCGCCGAAGGCGTCGGCGGCGGCGGTCGGGTCGAACCCGGGCGGGCTGTCCTTGAGGGCCAGGCCCATGCCGGCCAGCTTCGCCTTGACCTCGTCGATCGACTTCGCACCGAAGTTGCGGATGTCGAGCAGGTCGGCCTCGGAGCGGGCGACGAGCTCACCCACGGTGTGGATGCCCTCGCGCTTGAGGCAGTTGTAGGAGCGGACGGTGAGCTCCAGCTCCTCGATCGGCAGCGCCAGGTCGGCGGCCAGGGCGGCGTCCGTCGGGGACGGGCCCATGTCGATGCCCTCGGCGTCGATGTTCAGCTCGCGGGCGAGGCCGAACAGCTCCACCAGGGTCTTGCCGGCCGAGGCCATGGCGTCGCGCGGACGCATGGCGGGCTTGGTCTCGACGTCGACGATCAGCTTGTCGAAGTCGGTCCGCTGCTCGACACGGGTGGCCTCGACCTTGTAGGTGACCTTCAGCACGGGGCTGTAGATCGAGTCGACCGGGATGCGGCCGATCTCCTGGCCGGAGGCCTTGTTCTGCACGGCGGAGACGTAGCCGCGACCGCGCTCGACGGTCAGCTCCATCTCCAGCTTGCCCTTGCCGTTCAGCGTGGCGAGGACCAGCTCGGGGTTGTGCACCTCGACACCGGCCGGCGGCGCGATGTCGGCGGCGGTGACCACACCCGGGCCCTGCTTGCGCAGGTACATCACGACCGGCTCGTCGTGCTCCGAGGAGACGACCAGCTGCTTGATGTTGAGGATGAGGTCGGTGACGTCCTCCTTGACGCCCGGCACGGTGGTGAACTCGTGCAGGACGCCGTCGATGCGGATGCTGGTGACAGCGGCACCCGGGATCGACGACAGGAGCGTGCGACGCAGAGAGTTGCCGAGGGTGTAGCCGAAGCCCGGCTCCAGCGGCTCGATCACGAACCGCGAGCGGAACTCGTCGACGACCTCTTCGGTCAGCGAGGGACGCTGAGCGATCAGCATGTTTTCAGATCCTCCAGTGATCTTCGGCACCCACTATTTGATGCCGAACAGAACCAGCGTACGGGGTCCCGCGCGCAGCGACGAATCAACCGAGCGGGACCCCGTACGAGGTTTACAGCAGAACCAGCGTGCCCGACGGCCTCCCCGGAAGGAGGCTACGGGTCAGACGCGGCGGCGCTTCGGCGGACGGCAGCCGTTGTGCGGGGTGGGGGTGACGTCCTGGATCGAGCCGACCTCCAGGCCGGTGGCCTGGAGCGAGCGGATCGCGGTCTCGCGGCCGGAGCCCGGACCCTTCACGAAGACGTCGACCTTGCGCATGCCGTGCTCCTGCGCGCGACGGGCAGCGGCCTCGGCGGCCATCTGCGCGGCGAACGGGGTGGACTTGCGCGAGCCCTTGAAGCCGACGTGGCCGGCGGAGGCCCAGGAGATCACGTTGCCCGACGGGTCGGTGATCGAAACGATGGTGTTGTTGAACGTGCTCTTGATGTGCGCGTGGCCGTGAGCGACGTTCTTCTTTTCCTTGCGGCGGATCTTCTTCGCGCCGGCAGCCTGACGACCCTTGGGGGGCATAAGTCTGTTCTCCTACTGAGGTGGTCGGTCCGCTGACCCGCGGGCCGGAGGGATGTCCGGTTACGGGACGGACTACTTCTTGCCCGGCTTCTTCTTACCGGCGATCGCGCGACGCGGGCCCTTGCGGGTACGCGCGTTGGTGTGGGTGCGCTGGCCGCGGACCGGCAGGCCCCGGCGGTGACGCAGACCCTCGTAGCAGCCGATCTCGACCTTGCGGCGGATGTCGGCGGCCACCTCGCGGCGGAGGTCACCCTCGACCGTGAAGTTGGCGTCGATGTACTGGCTCAGCTTGACCAGGTCGTCCTCGGCGATGTCGCGAACGCGGACATCCGGGTTGACGCCGGTCTCGGCGAGGGTCTGCTGGGCGCGGGTACGGCCGATGCCGTACACGTAGGTGAGGGCGATCTCGATCCGCTTCTCACGGGGGAGATCAACGCCGGCGAGGCGTGCCATTCATGGCTCCTGTGGTTCTTCAGAGGTCTGGCGTGCCACCTACTCCGACACCTCACGGTGAGGGAGCCCCGGCCTCTGACCGGGGGCGGCAGTCCGTCCCTGGGACGGATCGGGTGGCCCGCTTATGACGTTGTCGCGTCGCGCGAAGTACTACGAGAAATGCTGGGGAGAGATCAGCCCTGGCGCTGCTTGTGGCGCAGGTTGTCGCAGATCACCATGACCCGGCCGTGACGGCGGATCACCTTGCACTTGTCGCAGATCTTCTTGACGCTCGGCTTGACCTTCATGTTCAGGTTCTCCGGGTCTAGATCTGACGTTCTTACTTGTAGCGGTAGACGATCCGGCCGCGCGTGAGGTCGTAGGGGCTGAGCTCCACCACGACCCGGTCGTCCGGCAGGATACGGATGTAGTGCATGCGCATCTTGCCACTGATGTGCGCGAGGACCTTGTGACCGTTCTGCAGCTCGACCTTGAACATCGCGTTCGGAAGAGACTCGATCACGGTGCCCTCGATCTCAATGGCGCCTTGCTTCTTAGCCATGAACTGCGAGATCCACCTTCCGGGACCGGCTACCGTATGCGGAACGCTCGTGCGAACCTGGGTCCACCCCGACCCCGACGAGGGGGAAGAGGGCGTGCTGGAGCACGCTACGAGTGAGCCGACGGTCCATCCTACGCCAGCGCGCAGGATGGACCAAAACGGGGGGCACCCGATCAGCGGGCCGCCGGGGCGGCCAGCGGATCGACGTGCGCGGTGCAGGCCGAGCAGCGCCGGGCGGCCTCGGGGATCTCGGTCAGGCACTCGGGGCAGGGGCGCTTCGGGGTCTTCGGCTTCTTCGGCATGTAGCGCGCGGTGGCCTTGGTCACCGGCAGCACGACGCAGAAGTACAGCACGGCCGCGGTCATCAGGAACGCGATCAGCACGTTGAGGAACTGCCCGTACGGGAAGGTCACGCCGGCGATCGTCGCCTTGTAGGAGCCGAAGTCGCCCGCGGCGCCGACCACCACGCCCACCAGCGGGGTGAGGAAGGCGGAGACGAAGCCGGTGACCACCGCGGTGAACGCGGCGCCGATCACCACACCGACCGCCATGTCGACGACGTTGCCGCGCATCATGAAGTCGCGGAATCCCTTGAACACTTCTTCTCCTCGCTCGAAGCCACTGCCGGCGCATAAAAATAGGACAAAAGCCCTGGAAGTCCAAACCCCCAGGGCCCTGATCCCTTGTCAGCAGCGGAAGTTGGCTGCTCCGAGCGGTTGTGGCGGAATCACGCCAGCGGGTCCGGCGCGGCCGTCACACCCAGCTTGGCGAGCATCTCCTTGCCGCCGTCGAAGGCCGTCAGCACCACCGGGCCCTGCTCGGTGACGGCCACCGAGTGCTCCCAGTGCGAGGCCCAGGTGCCGTCGTTGGTGACGACGGTCCAGTCGTCCTCCAGCACGGCGGTGTGCGGGGTGCCCAGCGAGACCATCGGCTCGATCGCCAGGACGGTGCCCGGGATCAGCTTCGGGCCCTTGCCGCGGCCGCGCTCGACGTAGTTCAGCACGTGCGGCTCCATGTGCATCGCGGTGCCGATGCCGTGGCCGCCGTAGCCCTCGGTGATGCCCCACTTGCCCTTGGGCGGCAGCGGCTGGCGGCGGATGAAGCCCTCGATCGCCTTGGAGACGTCGACCAGGCGGTTGCCCTTCTTCATCTGGGCGATGCCGGCCCACATCGAGCCCTCGGTGACCCGGCTCAGCATCTCCACCTCGGGGGCCACCTCGCCGACCGCGACGGTGATCGCCGCGTCGCCGTGCCAGCCGTCCAGGATCGCGCCGCAGTCGATCGAGATGAGGTCGCCCTCCTGCAGCACCCGCTCCCCGGGGATGCCGTGCACGACCTCGTTGTTCACCGAGGCGCAGATCACGCCCGGGAACCAGAGGCCGCCGTGGTGGGCCCGGAAGTTCGAGGTGGCGCCGTGGTCGGTGATGACCTTGTCGGCGATGTCGTTGAGCTCCTGGGTGGTGATTCCCGGGGCGACCGCCTCGCGGCACGCCTTGAGCGCCTCGGCGACGACCAGCCCGGCCGCTCGCATCTTCGCGATCTGCTCGGGGGTCTTGATCTCCACCATCTGGTCACGCCTTCCTTGGGTTCCCGCCCGGTCCTTGCCGCGCGGCCGTGCACTCGTTCCACCGTACGTCCGTCGCCGAAAAATCAGCCGTCCTGCTTCAGCGCCTCGATCGCGCGCCGGGTGACCTCGTCGACCTTGCCGAGGGCCGGGATCGTCGCGATCAGGCCCTGCTGGCGGTAGTAGTCGATGATCGGCTCGGTCTCCGTGTGGTAGACCTCCAGCCGGGTCCGCACCTTGTCCTCGGTGTCGTCCGAGCGCTGGTACAGCTCGCCGCCGCACTCGTCGCAGACGCCCTCGGCCTTCGGCGGGTTGTAGTCCACGTGGAACACGTGGCCGCCGTCGTTGCGGCAGAGCCGTCGGCCGGCGATCCGGCGGACGACCTCGTCCTCGGGGACCTCCAGGTCGAGCACGCCGTCGAGCTTGATGCCCTGCTCGGCGAGGAACTCGTCCAGCGCCTTGGCCTGGCCCAGGTTGCGCGGGAAGCCGTCCAGCAGGAAGCCGTTGGCGGCGTCCTCCTGGAGCATCCGGTCCTTGGCCATCCCGATCGTGACCTCGTCGGGCACCAGGCGGCCCGCGTCCATGTAGCTCTTGGCCTCGACACCCAGCGGGGTGCCCTGGCCGATGTTGGCGCGGAACAGGTCGCCGGTGGAGATGTGGGGGATGGACAGGGTCTTGGCGAGGAGGTGCGCCTGAGTACCCTTCCCGGCCCCGGGGGGTCCGACGAGGACGATACGCATCAGCGGAGGAACCCTTCGTAATTGCGCTGCTGGAGCTGGCTCTCGATCTGCTTCACAGTTTCGAGTCCGACGCCGACGACGATGAGCACGCTGGTGCCGCCGAACGGGAAGTTGGTCTGCTGTCCGAAGGCGACCAGGGCGATCATCGGGATCAACGCGATCAGGCCCAGGTAGAGCGAACCCGGCCACGTGATGCGGGTGAGCACGTAGTTCAGGTACTCGGCCGTCGGGCGGCCGGCCCGGATACCCGGGATGAACCCACCATACTTCTTCATGTTGTCGGCAACTTCTTCGGGGTTGAAGGAGATGGCGACGTAGAAGAACGCGAAGAAGACGATCAGCAGGAAGTAGGTGGCCATGTAGATGGGGTGGTCACCGCGCACGAAGTGCTGGTTGATCCACACCGCCCAGCCGGCCTGGCTGTTGGTCAGCTGGACCACCAGGGCCGGGATGTACAGCAGCGACGAGGCGAAGATGACCGGGATGACACCGGCCTGGTTCACCTTGAGCGGGATGTAGGTCGAGGTGCCGCCGAAGGCCCGCCGTCCGATCATCCGCTTCGCGTACTGGACCGGGATCCGGCGCTGGGCCTGCTCGACGAAGATGACGAGCATCACAACGATGACGCCGATCGCGATGACCGAGAGGAACTCGACCCAGCCGCCGCCGATGGTGCCCGACTGCTTGATCGCCCACATCGAGGTGGGGAACTGGGCGGCGATCGAGGTGAAGATCAGCAGCGACATGCCGTTGCCGATGCCGCGGTCGGTGATCAGCTCACCCAGCCACATGATCACCGTGGTGCCGGCGGTCATGGTCAGGACCATCACGGCGATCCGGAACACGCCGGTGTCCGGCACGATCTGGTTGGCGTAGACGCAGCCCGAGAACAGGGCGCCGCTGGACGCGGTCGCCACGATGCCGGTGCCCTGGAGCACCGCCAGCGCGATCGTCAGGTACCGGGTGTACTGCGTGATCTTCGCCTGGCCGGACTGCCCCTCCTTCTTGAGCGCCTCGAGTCGCGGGATCACGACGGTGAGGAGCTGGAGGATGATGCTCGCCGTGATGTACGGCATGATGCCGAGGGCGAAGATCGTCAGCTGGAGCAGCGCCCCGCCGGAGAACAGGTTCACCAGCCCGAACAGGCCGTTGTTCTTGGTCTCCTTGATGCAGGCGTGAACCGCCTCGAAGTCGACCCCTGGTACGGGAACGTGCGAGCCCAGCCGGAACAGCACCATGATGCCCAGCGTGAACAGCAGCTTCTTGCGCAGGTCGGGCGTCTGGAACGCCCGCGCGAACGCACTGAGCACGGTGCCTCCTGCGCCTCCCGCACGTCGTCGGCGGGAGGGTCGGTCCTGAATGGGGAGTTTGCGGTTCGGGCTCCGATACAGACGGCACAGGCGAGCCTATGCGCAGCCTACAAGGGAACTCCACGGACTCTAACAGTGCACGGCCGCTCGAAAGAAGCGCGTACCGCCGCTCCCCCACTCACGGGGTACGGGATGCCCGGTTTTGCCACACAAAAGAACGAGGGCACGGTCATCACCACGCGGACACCCGTGCCCCGGAAAGGGCCGGAAATGGCGCGAGCCCCGCGCCTCCCAGAAGGAGACGCGGGGCTCGCGGGATGTCAGCGGGCTCAGACGAGCTCGGTGACGGTGCCGCCGGCGGCGGTGATCTTCTCGGCGGCCGAGCCGGAGACGGCGTCCACCGTCACCTGCAGGGCAACCGAGATCTCGCCGGTGCCGAGCACCTTGACGAGGGAGTTCTTGCGAACCGCGCCCTTGGCGACCAGGTCCTCGACCGTGACCTCTCCACCCTGCGGGTAGAGCTCGGCCAGCTTGTCGAGGTTGACGACCTGGAACGTGATCTTGAACGGGTTCTTGAAGCCCTTCAGCTTCGGCAGACGCATGTGGAGCGGCATCTGGCCACCCTCGAAGCGCTGCGGAACCTGGTAGCGGGCCTTGGTGCCCTTGGTACCACGACCAGCGGTCTTACCCTTGGACGCCTCACCACGACCCACGCGGATCTTGTCGGTCTTGGCACCCGGGGCGGGCCGCAGGTTGTGGATCTTGATCGGGTTGTCGCCCATGATCAGTCCACCTCCTCAACCGTCACCAGGTGACGGACCGTGTGGGCCATCCCGCGGATCTCGGGACGGTCCTCCTTCACCACGACGTCGTGCATGCGCTTGAGGCCAAGCGAGCGCAGGGTGTCACGGTGGTTCTGCTTGCTGCCGATGTACGACTTGGTCTGCGTGATCTTCAGGCGAGCCATCAGGCACTCACCCCGGCAGCAGCCCGAGCCCGCAGAAGACCGGCCGGAGCCACGTCCTCGAGCGGCAGGCCACGGCGGGCCGCGACCTCCTCGGGACGCTGGATCTGCTTCAGCGCGGCAACCGTGGCGTGCACGATGTTGATCGCGTTGTCCGAGCCGAGCGACTTCGACAGGATGTCGTGAACGCCGGCGCACTCCAGGACGGCACGCACCGGGCCACCGGCGATAACACCGGTACCGGGGGCGGCGGGCTTCAGCAGCACGACGCCGGCGGCCTTCTCGCCCTGAACGGGGTGCGCGATGGTGCCCTGGATACGGGGAACCTTGAAGAAGTTCTTCTTGGCCTCCTCAACGCCCTTGGCGATGGCGGCCGGAACCTCCTTCGCCTTCCCGTAACCGACACCCACGGTGCCGTCACCGTCGCCCACCACGACCAGCGCGGTGAAGCTGAAACGACGACCACCCTTGACAACCTTGGCGACGCGGTTGATCGCGACGACGCGCTCGACGTAAGCGGTCTTCTCGACGGCGGGGGCGTTGCCCCGGTCGTCACGCTTACGGTCGCGCCGCTCGCCACCGGTGCCGCCGCCGGCGCCGCTACCGCGGCGCTGGGGTCCAGCCATTGGAATTACCTCTCTCGATTACGTCCGCCGACAGAGTCGACGAGCGGCTTAGAAGTCGAGCCCGGCCTCGCGGGCCGCGTCCGCCAGGGCGGCGATGCGGCCGGCGTACCGGTTGCCCGCGCGGTCGAAGACGACCGACTCGATGCCGGCGGCCTTGGCGCGCTCGGCGACCAGGCTCCCGACCTTCTTGGCCAGCTCGGTCTTGTCGCCCTCGGCGCCCTTGATGGACACGTCGAGGGTGGACGCCGACGCCAGGGTGTGACCCTTGGCGTCGTCGATGACCTGGGCGACCATGTGACGGTTCGAGCGCGTCACGACGAGGCGCGGACGCACCTCGCTGCCGACGATGCGCTTGCGAACGCGGATCGCGCGGCGCTTGCGAGCGGCGCTCTTGTAGGCGTTGCCCTTGCCGATCTTGACAGAGACACTCATCGCTTACTTACCACTCTTTCCGACCTTGCGGCGGATAACCTCGCCCGCGTACTTGACGCCCTTGGCCTTGTACGGGTCGGGCTTGCGCAGCTTGCGGATCTTCGCGGCGACCTCGCCGACCTTCTGCTTGTCGATGCCGTCCACGTGGAACTTGGTGGCCGACTCGACGACGAAGGAGATGCCCTCCGGCGCCTCGACGAGGATCGGGTGGCTGTAGCCCAGCTGGAACTCCATGTCGGAGCCCTTCGCCAGAACTCGGTAGCCGACACCGCTGATCTCCAGCGACTTGCGGTAGCCCGCGGTCACGCCGGTGATCATGTTCGCCACCAGCGTGCGGGTCAGGCCGTGCAGGGCCTTCGACTGACGCTCGTCGTTGGGGCGGGTGACAGCCAGAATGCCGTCCTCGCCCTTGCCGATCTCGATCGGCGCGGCGACGACGTGGGTGAGGGAGCCCTTCGGGCCCTTCACCGAGACCGTCTGGCCATCGATGGTGACGTCCACGCCAGCGGGGACCTGGATGGGCAGCCGTCCAATGCGCGACATTGCTGTACCTCCGTTTCCCGAATTACCAGACGTAGGCGAGAACTTCTCCGCCTACGCCCTTCTTGGCGGCCTGCTTGTCGGTCAGGAGGCCGGAGGACGTGGAGATGATCGCCACGCCCAGGCCGCCGAGAACCTTCGGCAGGTTGGTGGACTTTGCGTAAACGCGCAGACCCGGCTTGCTGATGCGCTTGATGCCGGCGATGGAGCGCTCACGGTTGGGGCCGAACTTGAGCTCGATGGTCAGCTTCTTGCCGACCTCGCCCTCGACGGGCTCCTCAACCTTGTAGGAGGAGATGTACCCCTCCTGCTGCAGGATCTCGGCGACGTGCGCCTTGATCTTGCTGGCCGGCATCGCCACGGAGTCGTGGTACGCCGAGTTCGCGTTACGCAGACGCGTGAGCATGTCTGCGATGGGGTCGGTCATGGTCATGATGGCCTCAGGCCTCTCTCGCCGCGGTTTCTCCGCGCCAGGTCCCCCTTCCGCACTCTTTCGAGTTCGTCAGGGGCACAAGCGCAGGGGACCTGCGACGTCGTAAGACTGGGTGCGAGCCCTCCCGCAAGAGGGCCACAGGCGTCCATGGGGAAGCCGTGGCAGGGGGCCCGACCCCACTACCTTACGGGAATCCGTACGGCAGGCCCAAAACGGGCCGGTGTGGGATCGGGCACCTCTGCTTCGCTGTGTGCCCGGAGTACCTGGATTACCAGGAGCTCTTGGTCACGCCCGGCAGCTCGCCACGGTGCGCCATCTCACGGAGGCACACACGGCAGAGGCCGAACTTGCGGTACACCGAGTGCGGACGGCCGCACCGCTGGCACCGGGTGTAGGCCCGGACGCCGAACTTCGGCTTCCGCTCGGCCTTCGCGATGAGGGACTTCTTCGCCATTTGCTCACGCCTCCTTGAACGGGAAGCCCAGAGCACGCAGGAGCGCCCGGCCCTCGTCGTCGGTCTGCGCGGTGGTCACGACGGTGATGTCCATACCGCGCTGACGGTCGACCTTGTCCTGGTCGATCTCGTGGAACATAACCTGCTCGGTCAGACCGAAGGTGTAGTTGCCACGGCCGTCGAACTGCTTGGGGGAGAGACCGCGGAAGTCACGGATACGCGGCAGGGCCAGCGACACCAGACGGTCCAGGAACTCCCACATGCGGTCACCACGGAGGGTGACGTGGGTGCCGATCGGCTGGCCCTCGCGCAGCTTGAACTGCGCGATGGACTTGCGAGCCTTGGTCACGGCCGGCTTCTGACCGGTGATCGCGGTCAGGTCGCGGATCGCGCCCTCGATCAGCTTGCTGTCACGGGCGGCCTCGCCGACGCCCATGTTGACGACGACCTTGACCAGGCCCGGCGTCAGCATGACGTTCTCGTACGAGAACTGCTCCTGCAGCTGCCCCTTGATCTCGGAGTTGTAACGCTCCTTGAGGCGGGGGGTCACCTTCTCAACAGACGTCTCAGACATCAGATGTCCTCACCGGTTCGCTTGGCAACGCGGATCTTGTTGCCCTCGTCGTCGAAGCGGTAGCCAACGCGGGTGACGACCTTCTTGCCGTCCTTCTCCACGACCAGCTGGACGTTGGAGACGTGCACCGGGGCCTCGACGGTGACGATGCCACCCTGAGTGCCCGGACCCGGCTTGGTGTGCTTCTTGACCCGGTTCACACCCTCGACCAGGACCTTGTTCTCGGCGGGCATGGCCTGGATGACCTTGCCCTGCTTGCCGCGGTCCTTGCCGGTGATGACCTGGACCAGGTCACCCTTCTTGATCTTCATGCTGTTCGCCATGGGTCAGAGCACCTCCGGCGCCAGCGAGATGATCTTCATGAACTTCTTGTCGCGCAGCTCGCGGCCCACCGGGCCGAAGATGCGGGTACCACGGGGGTCACCGTCGGTGTTCTTGAGAACGACAGCGGCGTTCTCGTCGAACCGGATGTACGAACCGTCGGGACGACGGCGCGACTTCACGGTGCGGACGACGACGCACTTGACGACGTCACCCTTCTTCACCGAACCACCGGGGATCGCGTCCTTGACGGTGGCGACGATGACGTCCCCGATACCGGCGTAGCGGCGACCGGAACCACCGAGAACGCGGATGCAAAGGATTTCCTTCGCGCCCGTGTTGTCGGCGACACGCAGTCGCGACTCCTGCTGGATCACAGCTTTCTCCTGATCGTCAACGAGAGCTGACGGGCCGGCCGCTGCTCACACCAGCGCCCGCGAGGGACCTGGTGCACATACGGCCGTACCGCATCAACTTCGTTACTTGGCCTTCTCGAGGATCTCGACGACGCGCCAGCGCTTCGTCGCGGACAGCGGGCGGGTCTCCGCGAGGAGGACCCGGTCGCCGATGCCGCAGGCGTTCGCCTCGTCGTGCGCCTTCAGCTTGTTCGTACGGCGGATGACCTTGCCGTACAGCGCGTGCTTGACGCGGTCCTCGACGGCGACGACGACGGTCTTGTCCATCTTGTCGCTGACGACGAGACCCTCACGGGTCTTGCGGAAACCGCGCGTCTCGTTGGTGTTCTCAGTCATCAGGCGTTCTCCACCGTCTCGATGCCCAGCTCGCGCTCGCGCATCAGGGTGTAGATCCGCGCGATGTCCTTACGGACGAGCTTGAGCCGTCCGTGGTTGTCGAGCTGCCCGGTCGCCGCCTGGAAGCGGAGGTTGAACAGCTCCTCCTTGGCCTCGCGCAGCTTGGCAACGAGACCCTCGTTGTCCAGCTGGCGGAGGTCAGCAGCCTTGGTAGCGGCCGACATCAGCTCTCACCGTCCTCGCGCCGGACGATCCGGCACTTCATCGGCAGCTTGTGGGCGGCGCGGGTCAGCGCCTCACGAGCAACCTTCTCGTTCGGGTACGACAGCTCGAACATGACCCGACCCGGGTGCACGTTCGCGATCCACCACTCCGGCGAACCCTTACCGGAACCCATGCGGGTCTCGGCCGGCTTCTTGGTCAGCGGACGGTCCGGGTAGATGTTGATCCAGACCTTGCCGCCACGGCGGATGTGACGGGTGATCGCGATACGAGCGGACTCGATCTGGCGGTTCGTCACGTAGGCCGGGGTCACGGCCTGGATGCCGAACTGGCCGAACGCCAGCTCGGTGCCACCCTTGGAGGCGCCGCGGCGCTTCGGGTGGTGCTGCTTGCGGTGCTTGACCCGACGGGGGATCAGCATTGCGGTCAGGCCTCCGTTCCGGTGTTCTCGGCAGCCGGAGCCTCGGCGGCCGGGGCCGCGGGGGCCTCGGCAGCGGCGGGACGACGGCCGCGGCCACCGCGCTCGCCACCACGGCGCTCGCCACCGCGGGCGGGACGACCACCCTCGGGACGGGCCGGGCGGTTGCCCGAGCGGGCAGCGGCGTTCTCAGCGCGGACCTCGGCGATGTTCTTGACGTCGCCCTTGTAGATCCAGACCTTCACGCCGATGCGGCCGAAGGTGGTCTTGGCCTCGAAGAAGCCGTAGTCGACGTTCGCGCGCAGGGTGTGCAGCGGCACACGGCCCTCGCGGTAGAACTCCGAACGGCTCATCTCGGCGCCGCCGAGACGACCGGAGCACTGGACCTTGATGCCCTTGGCGCCGGACTTCATGGTGCCCTGCATCGACTTGCGCATGGCACGGCGGAAGGAGACGCGGGAGGACAGCTGCTCCGCGACGCCCTGAGCCACGAGCTGGGCGTCCAGCTCGGGGTTCTTGACCTCAAGGATGTTCAGCTGGACCTGCTTGCCGGTCAGCTTCTCCAGGTCGCCGCGGATGCGGTCGGCCTCGGTGCCGCGGCGACCGATGACGATGCCGGGGCGAGCGGTGTGGATGTCCACACGGACGCGGTCGCGGGTGCGCTCGATCTCGACCTTGGAGATGCCGGCGCGCTCCATGCCCTTCGTCATCATGCGACGAATGGCAACGTCTTCCTTGACGTAGTCCTTGTACAGCTTGTCGGCGTACCAGCGGGACTTGAAGTCCGTGCTGATGCCGAGGCGGAACCCGTGCGGGTTAACCTTCTGGCCCATTACCGGGTCCCTTCCTTGCTGCTGACGACCACGGTGATGTGGCTGGTCCGCTTGCGGATCCGGTAGGCACGGCCCTGGGCGCGCGGACGGAACCGCTTCAGGGTCGGGCCCTCGTCAACGTACGCCTCGCTGATGACGAGGTCGTCCACGTTGGAGTGGTTGTAGTTGTGCGCGGCGTTGGCGATGGCGCTGTCGAGCACCTTGCCGACCGGCACGGTCGCGGCCTGCGGAGCGAAACGCAGGACCGCCTGGGCCTCCGTGGCGTTCAGGCCACGGATGAGGTCCACCACGCGGCGGGCCTTCATGGGCGTGACGCGGATGTACCGCGCCTGGGCCCTGGCTTCCATGGTTGTCCCCTTGCTGGTGTAAGTCATTGAGTCGGTAATCTCGCTGGCGACTAGCGACGCTTCGACTTGCGGTCGTCCTTGACGTGACCGCGGAAGGTACGCGTCGGCGCGAACTCGCCGAGCTTGTGGCCGACCATCGACTCGGTGACGAACACCGGGACGTGCTTGCGGCCATCGTGCACCGCGATCGTGTGGCCGAGCATGGCCGGGAAGATCACGGAGCGACGGGACCAGGTCTTGATGACGTTCTGGGTACCCGCCTCGTTCTGCGCGTCCACCTTCTTGAGAAGGTGGCCGTCAATGAAGGGGCCCTTCTTGAGACTGCGCGGCATCTGACCTGCTCCTAGCGCTTCTTGTTGGTCTTGCGGCGGCGCACGATGAGAGCGTTCGAAGCCTTCTTCGGGCTACGAGTGCGACCCTCCTTCTGGCCCCACGGCGAAACCGGGTGGCGACCACCGGAGGTCTTACCCTCACCACCACCGTGCGGGTGGTCGATCGGGTTCATGGCCACACCACGCACGGTCGGGCGGACGCCCTTCCAGCGCATACGGCCGGCCTTGCCCCAGTTGATGTTCGACTGCTCGGCGTTGCCGACCTCGCCGACGGTCGCGCGGCAGCGCGCGTCCACCAGGCGGATCTCACCGGAGGGCATGCGCAGGTGCGCCATCTTGCCCTCACGCGCCAGCAGCTGGATGCCGGAGCCGGCCGAGCGGGCCAGCTTGGCACCGCCGCCGGGACGCAGCTCCACCGCGTGGATGGTGGTACCGACCGGGATGTTGCGCAGCGGCAGGTTGTTGCCCGGCTTGATGTCGGCGCCCGCGCCGTTCTCGACCCGGTCACCCTGCGCGATGCCGCGCGGCGCGATGATGTAGCGCTTCTCGCCGTCCGCGTAGTGCAGGAGCGCGATGCGCGCGGTGCGGTTCGGGTCGTACTCGATGTGCGCGACCTTGGCCGGCACGCCGTCCTTGTCGTGACGACGGAAGTCGATCACGCGGTAGGCGCGCTTGTGTCCGCCACCCTGGTGGCGAACGGTGATCCGACCGGCGTTGTTACGGCCGCCCTTGCTGTGCAGGGGGCGAACCAGCGACTTCTCCGGCGTGGACCGCGTGATTTCGACGAAGTCGGCCACGCTGGAGCCACGACGGCCCGGCGTAGTCGGCTTGTACTTGCGGATACCCATTTTCGTCCTCGTCTTGATCGACGATCACGGCCTCCGTCAGGAGGTCGGACCACCGAAGATGTCGATGCGGTTGCCCTCGGCCAGCGTCACGATGGCGCGCTTGGTGTCCTTGCGCTTGCCAAAACCCGTCTTGGAGCGCTTGCGCTTGCCCTGACGGTTGATCGTGTTGACAGCCTCGACCTTGACCGAGAAGACCGCCTCGACGGCCTGCTTGATCTGGGTCTTGTTGGCGCCCGGCGACACGATGAACGTGTACTTGTTCTCGTCGAGAAGGCTGTAGCTCTTCTCGGAGATGACCGGCTTCACCAGGACGTCGCGGGGGTCCGTGAACGTCTTGCTCGTAACGTCGCTCATCAGGCGGCGCTCCCTTCGAGCTCGCCCTCAGCGGCAACGGCCTTGGCGGACGCGGCCGGACCGGCCACGAAACGCTCGAAGGCGGCCTGGGTGAAGACCACATCGTCGGAGACGAGCACGTCGTAGGTGTTCAGCTGACCGGCGTCCAGGATGTGGACGTTCGGCAGGTTGCGAGCGGACTTGAGGCCCAGCTCGTCCGCACGCTCGACGACCAGGAGGACGTTCTTGCGCTCGGTGATCTTGCCGAACAGGCTCTTGGCGGCCTTGGTCGACGGCGCCTCGGTCGCGGTCACGTCGGTGACGACGTGGATGCGGTTGTGGCGGGCCCGGTCGGTGAGCGCACCGCGCAGGGCGGCGGCGATCATCTTCTTCGGGGTCCGCTGCGAGTAGTCGCGCGGCACGGGACCGTGCACGACGCCACCGCCGGCGAACTGCGGCGCACGGGTCGAGCCCTGACGGGCGCGGCCGGTGCCCTTCTGGCGGTACGGCTTCTTGCCGCCACCACGGACCTCGCCGCGGGTCTTGGTCTTGTGGGTGCCCTGACGGGCCGCAGCGAGCTGCGCCACGACGACCTGGTGCATCAGCGGAACGCTGACCTTCGCGTCGAAGATCTCGGCCGGCAGCTCGAGGCTGCCGGTCTTGTCACCCGAGGGCGACAGGATGTCAATGGTGCTCATATCCTTCACAGCCCCTTCGCCGCGGTGCGGACGAGGACGAGGCCGCCGTTCGGGCCCGGGATCGCGCCCTTGATCAGGAGCAGACCCTTCTCCGCGTCAACCGCGTGCACGGTCAGGTTCTGGGTGGTCACACGCTCGTGACCCATCCGGCCGGCCATCTTCAGGCCCTTGAACACGCGGCCCGGGGTGGCGCAGCCACCGATGGAACCGGGCGAACGGTGCTTGCGCTGCACGCCGTGACCGGCGCCGAGGCCCCGGAAGTTGTGGCGCTTCATGACACCGGCGAAGCCCTTGCCCTTGGAGGTGCCGGTCACGTCGACCTTGACACCCGCCTCGAACAGCTCGGCGGTGATCTCCTGGCCCAGGGTGTACTCGGACGCGTCCGAGGTCCGGAGCTCGACCAGGTGGCGACGCGGGGTGACACCGGCCTTGGCGAAGTGGCCCGCGAGGGGCTTGTTCACCTTGCGGGGGTCGATCTCGCCGAAGCCGATCTGGACGGCGTCGTAGCCGGCCGGGCTGTCGGCGGTGTGGACCTGGGTCACGACATTCGGCCCAGCCTTGACGACGGTCACCGGAACGACCCGGTTGTTCTCGTCCCAGACCTGGGTCATGCCGAGCTTCTCGCCCAGGATGCCCTTAATCTGCTTAGCCATCTTCGGTGCGCCTCTCAGAGCTTGATCTCGATGTCGACGCCCGCCGGCAGGTCGAGACGCATCAGCGAGTCAACCGTCTTCGGCGTGGGGTCGAGGATGTCGATCAGACGCTTGTGAGTGCGCATCTCGAAGTGCTCGCGCGAGTCCTTGTACTTGTGCGGCGAGCGGATGACGCAGTACACGTTCTTCTCAGTGGGCAGCGGCACCGGGCCCGCGACCTGCGCACCAGTACGGATCACCGTCTCGACGATCTTCTTCGCCGAGGAGTCGATGACCTCGTGGTCGTAGGCCTTGAGCCGGATGCGGATCTTCTGTCCCGCCATGGCTACCTTGTAGTCCTTCTGTCCTAGTCACTGCACGACCCCTGCTCCGACCCCCGCGCTCGGGCGTGTCGCACTCGCGCTTGCAAAAAACCGGCGATGAATTCGTCGGTCTCAAACTTTCGGGGTGGGGGGGCCGGGTCGAGGCCCCGCACACGCTTCCCGGAAGATTCCCGTACGTCCGCCCCGCAGCTGCCGTGGCGTAACACTCACGCTTGACGGCCATCACGGGAACGACGAGTACGTGGGACTCGCTTCCGGTCCTCCCGGCGGGAGGCGCGCAGCATCGGCAACTCAACCGAGCAACTTGGACATACTGCCACAGGCGGGCTCCGAAACGCCAATCGGGGCCGGTGAGGCGAACCTCACCGGCCCCGACGGGCGGTGCGCGGGGTCAGCACCCGCTTTCGGCGGGCGCGGCGCCGCTCAGCGCTTGCGCCAGACCATGAAGCCGCGCTTCTGGTCGACCCGCTCGACGTACCACTCGGCCGGGTGGTCCTTCCAGTAGGACTCCGGGGCCTTGCCCGCCTCGGGCAGCGGGGTGGCGATCAGGGTCGCCTCCGCGGGCACCGGCTGCCAGCGCGGGTCCCGGTACCAGACCCGGCCCTTGTAGACCTCGAAGGCCTGGGCCATCCGGATGTTGCCCTCGATGTCCCAGGCGAGCACCGCGTTGTCGGTGGACTTGATCCCGGCGGCCTTGGTGAAGTCGGTCGCGTAGGTCTTGCGCCAGGCCGTGTAGGGGTCGGTGATCTGCTCGGTGATGGTGGTCGTGGCGAAGGCCGCGAACAGCCCGAGCGAGATGCCGGCGGCCCAGAGGACCCGGCGGCCGCCGGCGTACCGGAACATCACGATCGCGCCCAGGATGATGAACGCCGCGGCGGTCGTCCGCCACATGTTCAGCCGGCCCCAGTCGCTGGCCAGGAACAGCGCGTCCGGCATGCCCCAGCCGATGAAGACCTGCTTGACCAGCAGCGGGCCCGCGGACCAGATCACCACTTGGGCGATCAGCACGGTGAGCGCCATCGTGCCGGCCACGGCGTAGGCGAGGCTGCGCCGGCCGGCCCGGTGGAGCACCGCGACACCCGTGACGAAGGAGACCGGGACCAGGTAGGAGCAGTACCGGGCGTACACCCAGTTGTCGATGCGCCAGTCCTCCGGGAGCGTGGCCGCGGCGGCCAGCGCGGTGCCGAAGAGCAGCGCCACCGCCACGCCGCCGACGATCCGGAACGGACGCGGGAAGCGCTTGCTGAAGAGCGCGAAGAGGCAGACGACGACCGCCAGGCCGCCGATGCCCCAGGTGGAGATCATGAAGTACCAGATCTGGCCGATGGTCCTGGTCAGCGTGCGCTGCAGGATGTCGGGGTTGGTGATGCCCTCGATCAGGTAGGTGCCGGTCTTGCTCGCGTCCACGTCGAACTGGTTGTTGAGCCACGTCGACAGCGCCTTGACGAAGCCCAGGCCGACCGCCATCACGCCCAGGCCGGTCACCGTGCTCTTCCACGGGGCCCAGCGCAGGACCAGGACGCCGAGGAACACCACGGCGGTCAGGGCCATCACCACGCCGCCGCGGTCGTGGGTGGCCATCGTGTAGGCGGCGGCCGCGGCCGTGCCCGCCGCGAACCAGGTGCGGCGCTTGAGCGAGCCCTCGCTGAGCCAGCCGTGCATGCAGAGCAGCCAGGACAGGATCAGCACCGGGAGCACGGTGTCCGACAGGACGTACTGCGAGTAGAAGACCACCGGCGGCAGCAGCGCGGTGGCCGCGGCGAAGACGAAGGCCAGCGGCCGCTGCAGGCCGAAGCGGCGCAGCGCCAGGAAGGCCAGCGGGAGGACCAGCGCGTTGAGCAGCGCGTTGATCCCCATGATCATGTGGTACGCGGTGTTCGGGTCGTCCGCGATCCGGAAGGCCGGGGAGATCAGCAGCGGGTAGCCGCCGGGGATGACCGAGCCGACCGGCATCTCGGTGCTGCCGCGGCCGGCCAGCACGCGGGCGAGGACGAGGTAGGAGTCCTCGTCGGCGTGCACCGACGGGTAGTACAGATGGCGGACGAGGACGAGCCGGAAGAGCACCTCGCCGAGGTATCCGGCGGCCAGTGCGCCCGGCCAGAACCAGCGCCGGCCCTGGGCCCGCTCGAACCACGCCGCCACCCGGGTGGTCACGCCGAACGGCCGTTCCCCATCGCTCTGCGGTCTGCTCCCGACGGCGCCGTCCGGGTGCTCCTCGACGGTCTCTGCTGAAGTCTGCACTGAACTCCGACTCTTCCCTGAATGGTCCGGCGCTGCGCAGGACCCGGCAGCCGCTGCGGCCGCTCCGATTGTGAAGGTCACGCCGACAACCGGCGGAGGCGCCGTGGGTACGGGCCAGACGGGCACCGGTACGCGGTCGTCCTCGGCTCGGGCCACCGGGCACGAACGACCCGGCGGCCACCGACACGCTAGCAAGTACCGCGGGGGCCGCGCCGCCGGGCCGCCGCGGGGTGCCCGTTCGGCCCGGCGCTCGCGGCCGATGAGGCGCGAGGCCCGGAGCGTGTGCGCCTGGCGCACGCGCTCCGGGCCTCGCGCCGGTCCCGGGACCGGATCAGGCCTTGCCGACCAGCTCGCGGTGGCGGGCGGCCGACCGGGTGGCCGGCTGGATCAGCCGCAGGTGCGGCGGCATCCGGCGGATCATCGCGAGCAGCAGCACCAGGCCGGCCCGGGCCAGGTAGACCGTGGCCTTGATCGGGGAGGCGCTGGGGGTGCCGGTGGTCCGCTCGCGCATCGCGACCGGCACCTGCCGGATCACGAAGCCGCAGCGGGCGGCGCCGACCATGCTCTCGATCGTGTCGCCGAGGTACTCGACCGGGTACCACTGCGAGAAGAACTCGATCATCGGCTTGTTGCAGGCCTTGAAGCCCGAGGTGGTGTCGGTGAGCTTGGTGCGCGCCACGCGGGACAGCACCACCGACAGCAGCTTCATCGCCCAGGCGCGCGGGCCGCGCACCTTGTAGGAGCCCTCGCCGGCGAACCGCGCGCCGATGACCAGGTCGGCATCGTCGAGCTTGGCGATCAGCGTCGGGACGTACGAGGGGTCGTGCTGGCCGTCGGCGTCGCACTGCAGCGCGATGTCGTAGTCGTGCAGGTGCGCGTAGCGGTAGCCGAGCCGCATGGCGCCGCCGACGCCCAGGTTGTACGGGAGCTGCGCGACCTTGGAGCCGTGCGCCGCCGCGACGGCCGCGGTGTTGTCCACCGAGCCGTCGTCCACCACCAGGGTGTCCACCCCGGGCAGCTTCTGCTGGATCTCGCGCAGGATCTTGGGCAGACCCTCCGACTCGTTCCAGGCGGGAAGGATGATCAGAACCTTCTTGCCGTCGATCATGCCCTCACCTCGGGGTCATTGGTGCCGCGCGCGTCGTGGTTCGTCCCCGCGACCGGGTAGCCGGTGTGCTCGGCCAGGTGCGCCCGCATCATGGCGACGTCCTCGGCCAGGGTGCGGGTCTCCGCCTCCAGCCGGGAGGCCTCCCAGCTGAGGTGCAGCGAGACCAGCAGGACGAGCACGAAGCCCGCGAACAGGACGAGGCTGACACCGGACGCGATACCGACCCGGCGGGCGGTTGAGTCCAGGATCGTGGGGAAGAATCCGAGCGGCGCCACGACGACACCGATCGCGAGCCAGATCGCCGCGTACTTCTCCCGGAGTTGCTGCCGGCGCAGCAACTCCAGGATGTAGACGAGCACCAGCACGCCGGTGATCGAGGTAATGACGGAGAGTTGCACGACTGGGAGCGCCTTTCAGCGGCAGTGGCGTGGCCAACAAATGGTATGGACATCTTAAAAGGCGTGGCGATGCCCCGTGGCCGACGCCCCGTGTGCTAACGCGCCGCCAGAGGTGCCCGCTGCTCCGCCACCGCGGCTGCGGGGGCGGCCATCGAACGCGCCAGCGCCCATAGCATGGCAGCAGCGCTCACTCCGGCACCAGCCAGGTAGGAGAGTTCGGCCCGGGTGGCGATGTCCCCGGGCACCAGGACGACGGCGACCAGCACCGCGGTGCCCGCCAGCCAGGCGAACAGCTGGCGCTGGTGGCGGCCCAGCGAGAGCAGGGCCTGGCCGAACACGGTCGCCAGCATGAAGCAGAGGGTGCCCAGCACCAGCCAGAGGAAGTCCGTCGCGCCCAGCACGTCCTGCGCCTTGAAGAGCACCTGGACGGCCCACGGGCCGAGCAGGACCGTCGGCACGCCGGCCGCCGTGCACATCGCGACCACGATCCCGCCGGTGCGCAGCAGCATCCGGCGGAACTCCGCCTGGTTGCCGGCGGCCGCCGCGCCGGAGAGCGAGGAGACCAGCGAGGCCTGGATCGCCGCGTAGGCGAACAGCGGGACGCGGGCCAGCACCACCGCGTTGGCCAGCGCGGCGATCAGCGCCTTCGACGACGGCGAGAGCCCGCTGACGCTCACCACCACGGCGTTGACCATCAGCTGGGAGAGCAGCATCGAGGCCGTCAGCAGCCCCAGGCCCGCGGTGACGTCCCGCCAGGCCGGGGCCGGGCCGCCGCGCCGGTCGGCGATCACCTTGCGCATGCCGATCAGCGAGGCCGACAGCGGGGCGACCACCAGGATCAGCGCGAACGCCGTCGGCGAGTGCACGCCGAACAGCGGGATCAGCGCGGCCAGGCCGATCCGCAGCCCGCCGTCGACGGCGAGCTGCAGGCCGTAGGCGCCGAAGTGGCCGAGCCCGGCCAGCGCGCCGCGGGCCACCGAGCTGATCGCCAGGCCCACCATCGCGCCGCCCAGCCCGGCGACGAGTCCGAGGCTGCCGTCGAAGAACCGGTCGGCGATCGGCCGGGCCGCGACGGCGACGCCGGCCAGGACCACGACCAGCACCGCCACGGTGGCCAGCAGGATCCGCCGGATCGCCGGGCCCGGGCCGTTGCCGGCCACGTCCCGGGCGGAGACCAGGCGGTTCAGCTCGAGTTCGACCGGCGTGAACAGGCCGTACCCGACGGACATCACCAGGGTCCACAGGACGTTGACGCCCGCGACCTGGTCGGTGTCCAAGCTGTGCCCGGCCAGCGCCAGGAAGATGTACGACGAGGCACCGAGCACGACGGTGCCGCCGAGAACGAGCCGGACACCCGGGGGCAGTGCCCCGAGCAGCTTGGACACCGGGTTGGTCATCGCAGGGCGGCCTTGGCCTTCAGCGGCTCCCACCAGGCGCGGTTGTCCCGGTACCACGCGATGGTGGCGGCGAGACCGTCCTCGAAGCGGACCTGCGGCGCGTAGCCGAGCTCCTCGCCGATCTTGGTGATGTCCAGCGAGTAGCGCAGGTCGTGGCCCTTGCGGTCGGCGACCGGCTCGACCATCGACCAGTCGGCGCCGGCGGCCTCCAGCAGCAGGCCGGTCAGCTCCTTGTTGGTGATCTCGGTGCCGCCGCCGATGTTGTAGACCTCGCCGGCCCGGCCCTTGCGCATGGCCAGCTCGATGCCGCGGCAGTGGTCGGAGACGTGCAGCCAGTCGCGGATGTTGCCACCGGTGCCGTACAGCGGCACCTTCCTGCCGTCCAGCAGGTTGGTGGTGAACAGCGGGATGACCTTCTCCGGGAACTGGTAGTGCCCGTAGTTGTTGGAGCAGCGGGTGACCACCACGTCCATGCCGTGGGTGCGGTGGTAGGCGAGCGCCAGCAGGTCGGAGCCGGCCTTCGAGGCGGAGTACGGGGAGTTCGGGGCCAGCGGCCACTCCTCGGTCCACGAGCCCTCGGAGATGGAGCCGTACACCTCGTCGGTGGACACGTGCACGAAGCGGCCCACGCCGTGCTTCTTCGCCGCGTCCAGCAGCACCTGGGTGCCCAGGACGTTGGTGACGACGAACGGACCGGCGCCCTCGATCGAGCGGTCCACGTGCGACTCCGCCGCGAAGTGGACGACCACGTCGTGGCCGGGCATGACCGCGTCGACGGCCTCCGCGTCGCAGATGTCGCCGCGGACGAAGGTGTAGCCGCTGTGGTCGGCGACGGGCGCCAGGTTGGCCTCGACACCCGAATAGGTGAGCTTGTCGAAGACGGTGATCTGATCCGTTGCCCCGGCGCCGAGCAGCTGCCGGACGAACTCTGAACCGATGAAGCCGGCACCGCCGGTCACGAGGATGCGCATAGTGCGGGCAGTCTACCCGTGCCCCGACGGCCCCCCGCCCGGGGGCGAGGCCCCTCGCCGACCTCGCCCGAGCTGGCCGCCTCCCGGGTCACATAAGCTTCGCGCCATGCGTGGAATCCTCTTGGCGGGTGGCACCGGTTCACGACTGTGGCCGCTGACCCGAGCAGTCTCGAAGCAGCTCCTCCCCGTCTTCGACAAGCCGATGATCTACTACCCGCTGTCGACCCTGGTCATGGCGGGGATCAGCGAGATCCTGATCATAACGACCCCCCAGGACCAGGAGCAGTTCCAGCGGCTGCTCGGCGACGGCTCCCAGTTCGGCCTGAAGCTGGAGTACGCCGTCCAGGAGAAGCCCGAGGGCATCGCCCAGGCGTTCGTCCTGGCCGCCGACTTCATCGGCGACGAGCCCGTCGCGCTGATCCTCGGCGACAACATCTTCCACGGCAGCGGCCTCGGCACCCGTCTCTCGCAGCACACCGAGCCGGTCGGCGGCCGCGTCTTCGCGTACCCCGTCGCCGACCCGACCGCCTACGGCGTGGTCGAGTTCGACGACAAGGGCCAGGTCATCTCCATCGAGGAGAAGCCCACGCAGCCCAAGTCCCGCTACGCCGTCCCCGGCCTGTACTTCTACGACAACCGCGTGGTCAAGATCGCGGCCGGCCTGCAGCCGAGCGCCCGCGGCGAGCTGGAGATCACCGCCGTCAACGAGGAGTACCTCAAGACCGGCGAGCTGCACGTCACCATCCTCGACCGCGGCACCGCCTGGCTGGACACCGGCACCTTCGTCTCGATGGTCCAGGCCTCCGAGTTCGTCCGGGTCATCGAGGAGCGCCAGGGCTTCAAGATCGGCTGCATCGAGGAGGCCGCCTGGCGGGCCGGCCTGATCTCCGCCGCGCAGCTGCGCGAGCTGGCCGAGCCGCTGCGCAAGAGCGGCTACGGCGACTACCTGATCGCGCTGCTCGACGAAGAGGTCCGGCACTGAGGCTCCGCGAGCTGTCCGTGCCGGGTGCCCCGGAGATCACCCCGAGCGACTCGGGGACCCGCGCGGCGGGTTCACGGAGTGGTCCCGCTTCGACCCGCGTGTCGGCTCCCCGACCTCCGGCACGTGGGAGCTCGTCCGCCTCGACGAGGCGGAGCGCGAGTGCCCCCGCGCCTGCGCGGGCCTCGGCCACGGGTTCTGCGCGCTGAGCGGGAGCGCCGCGCTGTCGTACACCTGCTCGGAGGCCGGCGACCCGGCCGGTGAGCACGGCGTCCACCCGCTCGACCCGGACCCCGGGATCGCGTGGCCGGTGGACGAGCCGCGGCTCTCCGCCCGGGTCGCGGTCGCCCCGTCGCCGTCCAGGGCGATCGCGACCGGCCCGCTCCCGGACCGCGCGGCCTGCCGGGAGCACACCGCGGGCCTGCGCGTCTCCCGACCCCGACCGGTGCCCGGTCCGCCCCCGCGGCGGACCGGGCACCGCCGTACCGGGAGGCGGGACAGCGGCGGGCGGACCGCCCCGGACGGCTCAGTATGATGGGCCCGCCGCAGGGTCTCCCCCTGTCCCGGCCCCGACTCCGACCAGCGGATGTGCCCCCCATGACGACACTGGAAATCCTGCTTCCGTACTACGGCGACGTCGCGCTGATGCAGGCCGCGGTGCGCAGCGTGCTGGCCCAGACCGACGGTGACTGGCGGCTGACCGTCGTGGACGACGGCAAGGAGCCCGGGGTCCCGGAGTGGTTCGCCCAGCTCGGCGACGACCGGGTGCGGTACTTCCGCAACGAGCAGAACCTCGGCGTCACCGGCAACTACCGCAAGTGCCTGGGTCTGGCCGAGTACGAGCACCTGGTGTTCATGGGCACCGACGACATCATGCTGCCCACCTACGTGGCCAACGTCCGCTCGATCCTGGAGCAGTACCCGCGGGTCGCCATGGTGCAGCCCGGTGTCGACGTCATCGACAGCGCCGGCAAGGTGAGTTCCACGCTGGCCGACGAGGCCAAGCGGCGGCTGTACGCGCCCAAGATCCAGGGCCGCCGGCTGCTGGGCGGCGAGGAGCTCGCGGTCAGCCTGCTCCGCGGCAACTGGCTGTACTTCCCGGCGATCTGCTGGCGCACCGACGCCGTGAAGACCGCCGGCTTCCGGGACAACCTGGAGATCATCCAGGACCTCGCGCTGGTCATCGACCTGCTGCAGGCCGGCGAGCACATGGTGGTCGACGACACCAAGGCGTTCCAGTACCGCCGGCACGCCGTCTCCGCCTCCACCTCCTCGGCGTTCAGCGGCACGCGCTTCACCGAGGCCCGCCGCTACTTCCTGGACGTCGCCGACCGGCTCGACGCGCACGGCTGGCACCGCGCCGCCAAGGCCTCCCGGCTGCACCTGTCGGCCCGCATCCACGCGCTCACCCTGGTCCCGGGCGCGGTGCGCGCCGGGCAGTGGGACGGCGCCAAGACCCTGCTGCGCAACGCCACCAGCACCGCGGGCCAGCCCCGCTGAGCCTCGGCCGCCGCACCGGCCGCGCCGAGCCCGTCCCTCCGCCGAGCACCGCCATCTAGGGAGTCCCCTGCCATGACCACCCCGCACCCGGCCCCGGCCCGCTACGCCGTCCTCGGCGGCACCGGCTTCATCGGCCGACTGCTCGGCGACCGGCTCCTGGAGCAGGGCATCGAGGTCCTCAGCGTCGCCCGCAAGGCCCCCGAGGTCCCGGCCCCCGGCCGGTTCGCCGCCTTCGACCTGTCCGTCGCCGACCCGGCCGAGCTCGCCGAACTGCTCGACCGCGAGCGGATCGACACCGTCGTCAACGCCGCCGGCGGCATGTGGGGCCTCACCGACGAGCAGATGCACGAGGCCAACGTCGTGCTCACCGAGCGGCTGATCGAGGCCGTCGCCGCGATGGCCGCCCCGGCCCGGCTGGTCCACCTCGGCAGCGTGCACGAGTACGGCATGGCGCCGGTCGGCGTCAGCCAGCACGAGCAGGACACCCCGGCCCCGGTGATGGAGTACGGCCGGCTCAAGCTCCTCGCCACCGAGGCCGTCGTGCGCGCCACCGAGGGCGGCCGGCTGGACGCGGTCGTGCTGCGGCTCGGCAACGTCGTCGGCGCCGGCCAGCCCGGCCACAGCCTGCTCGGCGTGATGGCCGGCAAGCTCGACGCCGCCCGCCTGGCCGGCACCACCGCCGAGCTGTCGCTCCAGCCGCTCTCCGCCCAGCGCGACTTCGTCGACCTGATCGACGTCCTGGACTCCGTGCAGCTCGCCGCCGAGTTCCTGGCCGCCGGCCGCCGCGTCCCGCCGGTGCTCAACATCGGCAGCGGCTCGGCCGCCGCCGCCCGGCAGCTGGTCGACCTCCTGATCGAGGAGAGCGGTGTGCCGACCGCGGTCACCGAGGTCCCCGCCCCGGAGGGCACCGGCCCGGAGACCGAGTGGCAGCAGATGGACGTCCTCGCCGCCCGCGACCACCTGGGCTGGGTGCCGAAGCGCTCGCTGCGCCAGTCCGTCCGCGCCCTGTGGCAGGCGCAGACCGCCTGACACCGGGCTCTCCGCGCGACGGGGGCGGGCCGTGCGGCCCGCCCCCGTCGCGTTCCCTCCCCCCTCCGTCGGGAAGCCATGAGCACGCGCCCCCAGCGCCACCCTCTGCTCCGCCCGCGCGGCGGCCCCCGAAGGGGCCTGAGAGCCCCGGGGCCCCCGGGGCTCAGTCCTTGAAGACCCAGACCTTCAGCAGCAGGAAGCGCACCACCGTGGCCAGGCCGTTGGCCACGATCAGTCCGCCGACCTCGACCGCCTTGGAGGCGTCCGGCACGGCCCGGTCCAGCAGGGCCAGCATCCCGGAGCTCAGCCCCAGGCCGATCAGGAACGCCACCGCGCCCTGCAGTTGGTGCTTGACGGCGCCGTCGCTGCCGGTGATGCCGAAGGTGAAGCGCCGGTTGGCGGCGGTGTTGGCGACCGCGCTCACCGCGAGCGCGATCAGGTTCGCCGCCTGCGCGTCGACGAACCACCGCGCGGCCACGTACAGGCCCAGGTAGAACAGCGTGCTCAGCACGCCGATCACCGCGAACGACGGGAGCTGGCGCTTGACCGTGCCGGCCGGCGGCGCCGCCGGCCGCTGGTCCGGCGTGGCCGCGGGAGGCTTTTCGGTGGAGACCATCTGGATGCCCAATGCTTCGGAGTCGGTCAGGAGAGCTCGTACACGGCCATCCGGCCGTTGTCGAAGACCTGCGTACTGAGGGTCTTCAGGGCCGGCGACTCCGGCCCGGTCTTGCGGTTCACCACGACGTAGCGGACGCGGTGCTCGGCGCGCAGCCGGCCGAGGACCTCCGCGGTCGGCCGGTAGACGGCGTCGTCGTTCAGCGCGAGCAGCCGCTGGTCCCAGAAGCTGCCGGACTTCTCCGACATCAGCCGCGGCGAGTAGGCCCAGCCCTCCACCAGCACCGAGCGTTCCGAGTAGGCGCTCAGGTAGAACGACAGCGCGTTGGTGCACGCCGCCCCCGGGTGGGCGTAGTCGGTGTCCGAGCGGCAGTGGGTGTTGGTGGCGAGCACGTCCTCGGGTGCGCTGTGCGCGCGCACCCAGCGCGCGGCCTGCACCTGGCTGGCGGGCAGCGGCCAGGTGCCGTCCCACAACCGCTCCCCCGCCTGCCGCACGTCGAGCAGCAGCGCGGGCGCGCCCGCCGCCAGCGCCGCGGTGAGCAGGACCAGGCCGCCGCGGTGGCGCAGGGCGGGCAGTGCCCGGCCCGCCGCCCGCCACAGCAGGCCGCACACCGCCGCGATGCCCGCGAGCGCCGCGGCCGCGGCCAGCGCCGGCACCAGCGCGGCGTAGGACGCCGTGCCCCCGGCGTCGCCGACCGCGTTCAGGGCGAAGGCCGCCCAGTCGTCGGCGTGGCGGTGGATGCCGTGGGTGAGCAGCAGGACGAAGGCGAGCGTGCCGGCGGCCAGCGCGGCCTTGCCGCGGGCCGGCAGTGCGGCGCGCTCGAAGACCTCGGTGTAGCCCCAGGCGGACAGCAGCACGCCGAAGGAGAGCCCGGCGAGCGTGAAGTAGCTGGAGTTGAAGCCGTTGACCGCCAGATAGGCCGCCGGCCCGGCGACGGCTCCGCCGAGCAGGAACCACTGGGCCGGCTCCGGCCGGAGCCGCCGGCGCAGGAACAGCGGAACCGTCCCCGCCATCCGGAGCTGGTGGTTGAGCAGGAACGCGACCAGGGTGACGGCGACCACCGCGCTCCGCGTCACCGCGGTACGGCTCTGCTGCGGATCGGCCCAGTACCTGGCGATGTTGCCGAAGGGCACCACGTCGAGGCCGTAGCTCTCGAACCGGAACAGCACGGCGGTGGCGAAGAGTTGGGCGCCGCCGACGATCGCGCCGAGCCCGATGACGGTCCACGGGACGCGCCGGGTGCCGATCAGCACCATCAGGCCGGCGAACGCCAGGCCGGCCAGGGTCACCGGCAGCGAGCTCGCCTTGGCGGCGCTGGAGGCCAGCGCGAACAGGGCGGTCAGGACGAAGGCGCCCCGGCCGAGCGCGGGGATCCCGCCGGGCTCCCGGCCGCCGCGGCCGCGCAGCGCGTCGCCGACCACGCCCACCAGGGCCATCAGCAGCGGCTGGCTGTAGGTCAGCGACAGGCTCGCCCACATCATCAGCGGCACGGCCGGGGCCCCGAAGGGCCAGCTCGGCGAGTCGCTCGGGTAGCTCGCGCCGAACTCGCCCACCGCGAAGATCAGGAGGGCCGCGGCCGGTCCGGCCCACGCCCGGCCGGTCAGCCGGTGGGCCACCGCGGTGGTGACCACCATGGCGAGCGCGGCCAGCGCGGGCACCATCAGCCGCATCTGGATCACCGTCAGGTCGATGCGCCCGACCAGGTCCCCCATGGCCATGTGGGCGAAGGTGAACCAGTGGTAGTGCAGCGGCTCCCCGGCGGCCTGCGGGAAGGTCGGCGGCATGTGGTGCTTGGCGTTGCCGGCGAGCGAGAGCAGGTACGGCAGGTCGATGAACTGCCGGGTGGTCTCGGTGTCCGGCAGCACCGGGTTCCGGCTCAGGAAGACCGCGTACAGGTAGCCGCCGGTCAGCGCGACCGTGCCGGCGACCGACCAGGACCAGCCGGCCGGCATCCGGCGGTAGCCGCGCGGGAACCAGTGCCGCCGCAGCCCCGGCACCGCGAGGAACGGGACCACCACGGCCAGCGGCCAGGCGGCGGCCGCCGCCTGCAGGCCGAGGCCGACCAGCACGGCCCAGGCGAGCAGTTCCAGGGCCAGCCCGACCACCGCGCCGAGGGCGAGGTCCTCCAGCAGCGTGTGCGGCCGGCGGCGGAGCGCGCGGAAGACGAGTGTGCCGGGCAGCAGGACGGCCCAGAGCAGGTAGCCCGTGTAGCGGGCGATGTCGCCGAACGAGGTGTCGGCGGCCGACAGCAGGGCGACCAGCAGGGCGTAGGCCGCGGCCGCGGGCAGGAACCCGAGCAGCCGGGTGCCCGGTCCGTACGGGGCCGCGCCGGTCCCCGACACGGCGCTCGCGCCGGACCGCTCCGGCGCGGCGGCCCGCGCGCCCGGCGCGGGTACGGTGCCGTCAGTCGTGCCCATCGTCCACTTCTCCTGCGCCACTGCGTCGCCCGGCGGGCCGGCCCCGGCCGCCGGCTCGGCCCGCGGCGGGGCGCCGGGGCCCGGCCGGGTCCGGGGTCACATCGCGTAAGCGGAGACCTTCCGCGTCCCCTCGTCGGTTTCCTCGGCCGAGTCGTAACCGACGAAGTACGCCGGGCGGGCCTGGGCCGCCGAGTAGATCCGGCCGACGTACTCGCCGAGCAGGCCGATGCAGATCAGCTGGACGGCGCCCAGGAACAGCATGCCGACGAAGAGCGAGGACCAGCCGGGCACGGTCTCGCCGCGCACGTACTCGACCGCAGTGTAGATGCCGAGCGCGACGCAGAGCACGAAGCTCAGCATGCCGAGCCAGGTGGCGAGCCGCAGCGGGGCGGCGGAGAAGTTGGTGATGCTGTCGAGGGCGAGCCGGACCATCTTGGAGAGCGGGTAGTGGGTCGAACCCGCGACCCGTTCCTCGCGCACGTAGACGACCTCGCCGCTGGGGAAGCCCAGCCACGGCACCAGCAGGCGGTAGACCGGCTGGTGCTCGGGCATCGCCTTGAGGGCGTTCACCGCGGCGCGGCTGAGCAGCCGGAAGTCGCCGGCCTGGTTCGGCATCTTCTTGCCGACCAGCTTGCGCATCAGCCAGTAGTAGGCGCCGGCGGTGCGGCGCTTGAAGGCGGTGTCGGTACCGCGGTCGCCGCGCACACCGTAGACGACGTCGAGGTTCCCCTCCCGCGCGAGCGAGAGCATCTCGGGGATCTTCTCCGGCGGGTCCTGCAGGTCGGCGTCGATCGACACCACGTAGTCGCCGAAGGCGCGGTGGATGCCGGCGGTCAGCGCGGCCTGGTGCCCGGAGTTGCGGGCGAAGCGGACGACCCGGAACTGCGGCCAGTCCTGGCGCACCTTCTGCATGATCGCCGGGGTGGCGTCGGTGCTGCCGTCGTCGACGCCGACGACCTCGTAGTCGACCTCCAGCTCGTCCAGGATCGGCCGCAACCGCTCGACGGTCAGGGGCAGGGCCTCCTGTTCGTTGTAGATCGGCATCACGACCGACAACAGCGGCGCCGGCCCCTCGGCCGCCTTTCCCGCGTCGTGGGCTGCTGCGTTGAACATCAGGTGTCGCCTCGTCCCTTGGGTCTCGAAAGCGATCGATCGGACATCGGCAGCCCGCGCCCGGGTCCCGGCCGATCGAGACGGCGAGTGGGAGATGACGTGAGCCGCCTGTGCCGACCGGGTGATCGCGGCCAGGCTAACAGCAGGTTTTCAGCGCCGCATGAAGGCTTCTTGAGCGTTGTCCTCATCCTGCCCCGCTCCCTCAGGGCCGCAGCACCGCCGGCTCGTCCGAGGCCCTGCGGAGGGTCGTCATCGAACGGTCCAGCGCCTTCTTGAGCAGTGCGGAGACCGGCCGTTCGACCACCCGGTGAACGGTCCAGGCCGTCAGCAGCATCAGGACGAGCGTGATCCCGAGGGCCTCCGCGACCCCGACCCGGTTCAGCCGCAGGACGTGGATCACCGTCCAGCCGATCTCCTGGTGGATCAGGTACAGCGGATAGGTGAGCGCCCCCGCCACGGTCAGCCACTTCCACCGGATCCGGTCGAACAGGCCGAGCGCGGCGCCGAGCACCAGGACGAAGGCGGCGGTCACCCCGGCGGCCATCGCGTACCAGGACAGCCCGTGGCCGAGGACGTCGACGTAGACCTCCCGCAGATGGCGCAGGCGGGACAGCGCCAGGATCCAGGAGAAGCCGACGATCCCCCACAGCAGCGGGTCCCGGCCGAAGCGGTGCATCAGGAACATCCCGACGCCGGCGATGAAGAACGGCGCCTCGTCGGGCATGGCGACCGTGGCCAGCAGCGGGAACCCGCCCTGCGGCGCGAGGACGGCCAGGACGGTCCAGATCCCGCAGAACGCCACCACCCTGCGGTAGCTGAGACCGGCCGCCACCACGAGGGCGAACAGCAGGTAGAACCGCATCTCGACCCAGAGCGTCCAGTAGACGCCGTCGACGTGCCTCATGCCGAGCGGCTCCTGAAGCATGGTCAGGTTGGCGACGACGGTGTCGACGTGCAGACCCCTCGCCGCGAAGGTCCGGGCGTACTGCCCGAAGGTGAGCACCACGGCGCCGGTGAGCAGGACCGCCACCCAGTACCCCGGGTAGAGGCGGACCACCCGGGAGACGAAGAACTCGCCGGGCCGCTTGCCCCAGCAGCTCATGCAGATCACGAACCCGCTGATGACGAAGAAGAGTTCGACGCCCAGCCAGCCGTAGGAGGCCACGTGGTTCAGCCGGGGCAGCGCATCCCGGGGCGTCACCCCCTCCCACACCCCGGAGATGTCCACGTACGCCGCCCAGTGGAAGGAGACCACGCTCAGCGCGGCCAGCAGGCGCATCCCGTCGAGGGCGTACAGGCGCGGCCGCCCGGCCGGTCCGCCCTCGGCCGCCCCGCCTATCCCACGAGCCGCGGCACGGCGCCGGAGCAACGAGGGCTTCGTCAGGAGCGGAGGAGAGTGCATTCCGGAGCGCTTTCGGCGAGTGTGGCTCGGGGAACCCCGGTCGGCCCTGCTCGGCGGAGGGCCGCGGGGTCGCTCAGTGTATCCAGAATGCGGGCGTCCTGGACCGCTCCGCTCCGGCGCGGCCGGGAACGCCGAAGGGCCCCGCACACCCAGGGTGTACGGGGCCCTTCGGATCGCCTGTGCGGTCCAGGCAGGTCAGAACACCAATTACTTGATGATCTTGGTGACCTGGCCGGCGCCGACGGTGCGGCCACCCTCACGGATGGCGAACTTCAGGCCCTCCTCCATGGCGATCGGCTGGATCAGCGCGACCGTCATGGCGGTGTTGTCGCCCGGCATGACCATCTCGGTGCCCTCGGGGAGGGTCACGACGCCGGTCACGTCCGTGGTACGGAAGTAGAACTGCGGGCGGTAGTTGTTGAAGAACGGGGTGTGGCGGCCACCCTCGTCCTTCGACAGGATGTAGGCCTGGGCCTCGAAGTCGGTGTGCGGGGTGACCGAACCCGGCTTGATGATGACCTGGCCGCGCTCGACGTCCTCGCGCTTGATGCCACGGAGCAGCAGACCGACGTTCTCACCGGCCTGGCCCTCGTCGAGCAGCTTGCGGAACATCTCGATGCCGGTGACCGTGGTGGTGGTCTTCTCGGTCTTGATGCCGATGATGTCGACGGTCTCGTTGACCTTGAGGATACCGCGCTCGATACGACCGGTGACGACGGTGCCACGACCGGTGATCGTGAAGACGTCCTCGATCGGCATCAGGAACGGCTGGTCCACGGCGCGGGCCGGGGTGGGGATGTTCTCGTCGACCGCGTGCATGAGGCCGAGGAGCTTCTCGCCCCACTCCTTGTCGCCCTCCAGGGCCTTCAGGGCGGAGACGCGGACGACCGGCAGGTCGTCGCCCGGGAACTCGTACTCGGAGAGCAGCTCGCGGACCTCGAGCTCGACGAGCTCCAGGATCTCCTCGTCGTCCACCATGTCGGCCTTGTTCAGGGCGACAACGATGTACGGAACGCCGACCTGGCGGGCCAGGAGGACGTGCTCCTTGGTCTGCGGCATCGGGCCGTCGGTGGCGGCGACCACCAGGATGGCGCCGTCCATCTGGGCGGCACCGGTGATCATGTTCTTGATGTAGTCCGCGTGACCCGGGCAGTCGACGTGGGCGTAGTGGCGCGCCTCGGTCTGGTACTCGACGTGCGCGATGGAGATGGTGATACCGCGCTGCCGCTCCTCCGGCGCCTTGTCGATCTGGTCGAACGGCGTGAAGGGGTTGATCTCCGGGTACGCGTCGTGCAGCACCTTGGTGATGGCCGCGGTCAGCGTGGTCTTACCGTGGTCGATGTGACCGATGGTGCCGATGTTGACGTGGGGCTTCGTCCGCTCGAACTTCGCCTTCGCCACTGAGTCCTCCTGAGGACAGTTCTGTACGCCGTGGTGACGTCAGTTGGTCTTTGATCGGTTGTGGTGCGGGTTGTCCGGAGGACATCCCGTGCCGTCCCGCTGGTGGGGGGGCCGGAGGCCCCGGGAGGATCCGACCGGATCCTCCCGGGTTGCCTCCTAATAGCCTAAGGGGTGGTTATCGTCCCGAAAATCGGGACGTCACTCGCCCTTGGCCTTCGCGATGATGTCGTCCGCGACGTTCCGGGGAACCTCGGCGTACGAGTCGAACTGCATCGAGTAGCTGGCGCGACCGGAGGTCTTGCTGCGCAGGTCACCGACGTAGCCGAACATCTCGGAGAGGGGCACCAGCGCCGTGACGACGCGGGCACCGTGACGCTCGTCCATGGACCGGATCTGGCCACGGCGAGAGTTGATGTCGCCGATCACGTCGCCCATGTAGTCCTCGGGCGTGGTGACCTCGACGGCCATCATCGGCTCCAGGAGGACCGGCTTGGCCTTCCTGGCGCCTTCCTTGAAGGCCATCGAGCCGGCGATCTTGAACGCGAGCTCGGAGGAGTCGACGTCGTGCGCGGCACCGTCGAGCAGCTTCACGCGGACACCCTGCAGCGGGTAGCCGGCGAGGATGCCGAACTCCATGGCCTCCTGGCAGCCGGCGTCGACCGACGGGATGTACTCGCGCGGCACGCGGCCACCGGTGACCAGGTTGACGAACTCGTAGCCCTCGGCCTGCTCGAGCGGCTCGATCGCGATCTGCACCTTGGCGAACTGACCGGAACCACCGGTCTGCTTCTTGTGGGTGTAGTCGATGCGCTCGACGGCCTGACGGATCGTCTCGCGGTACGCGACCTGCGGCTTGCCGACGTTGGCCTCGACCTTGAACTCACGGCGCATACGGTCGACGAGCACCTCGAGGTGCAGCTCGCCCATACCCGCGATGATGGTCTGGCCGGTCTCCTCGTCCGTGTTGACCTGGAAGGAGGGGTCCTCCTCCGCGAGACGCTGGATGGCGACACCCAGCTTCTCCTGGTCGCCCTTGGACTTGGGCTCGATCGCGACGCGGATGACCGGGGCCGGGAAGTCCATGGACTCCAGGATGACCGGGTTCTTCTCGTCGGACAGCGTCTCACCGGTGGTGGTCTGCTTCAGGCCCATGACGGCGATGATGTCGCCGGCGCCCACCGACTCGATCTCCTCACGCTTGTTCGCGTGCATGCGGTAGATCTTGCCGATGCGCTCCTTCTTGCCCTTCACGGCGTTCAGCACCGAGGTGCCGGACTCCAGGCGGCCCGAGTAGACCCGGACGAAGGTGAGCTTGCCGAGGTGCGGGTCCGACATGATCTTGAACGCGAGCGCGGCGAGCGGCTCGTCGTCCGAGGCCTTGCGGGAGATCTTGACGGTGTCGTCGCCCGGCTTGGTGCCCTCGATGGACTCGATGTCCAGCGGGGACGGCAGGTACTTGACGACGGCGTCGAGCAGGGGCTGGACGCCCTTGTTCTTGAACGCGGTGCCGCAGAAGATCGGGGTGAAGTCCGAGTTCAGCGTGCCCTTGCGGATCGCGTCCTGCAGCAGCTCGACCGGGATGTCCTCGCCCTCGAGGGCGAGCTCCATGATCTCGTCGCTGACGTTCGACACGGTGTCGATCAGGGCCTCGCGGTACTCGTCCGCCTGCTCCTGCAGCTCGGCCGGGATGTCGACGATGTCGTACATCTCGCCCTTGGCGGCCTCGGCCGACCAGACCAGCGCCTTCATGCGGACCAGGTCGACAACGCCCTGGAAGTCCGCCTCGGCACCGATCGGCAGCTGCATGACCAGCGGGGTCGCGCCGAGGCGGTCCACGATGGTCTGGACGCAGAAGAAGAAGTTGGCGCCCGTGCGGTCCAGCTTGTTGATGAAGCAGATGCGCGGGACGCCGTAGCGGTCAGCCTGCCGCCACACGGTCTCGGACTGGGGCTCGACACCGGCGACACCGTCGAACACCGTCACGGCACCGTCGAGGACGCGCAGCGAACGCTCCACCTCGACGGTGAAGTCGACGTGACCCGGGGTGTCGATGATGTTGATGGTGTGGTCGGCATCGTCGACGGTCCAGTGACAGGTCGTCGCGGCCGACGTGATCGTGATGCCGCGCTCCTGCTCCTGCTCCATCCAGTCCATCGTGGCAGCGCCGTCGTGGACCTCACCGATCTTGTACGAGACGCCGGTGTAGAACAGGATCCGCTCGGTGGTGGTGGTCTTGCCCGCGTCGATGTGCGCCATGATCCCGATGTTGCGGACCCTGGCGAGGTCAAGGGAGGTTGCAGCCATGGTGGCTCGTTCTCTCTCTGTCTAGTGACGGGGTAGGGACTACCAGCGGTAGTGCGCGAAGGCCTTGTTGGACTCGGCCATCTTGTGGGTGTCCTCGCGACGCTTCACGGAAGCGCCCAGGCCGTTGCTGGCGTCGAGGATCTCGTTCATCAGGCGCTCGGTCATGGTCTTCTCGCGACGGGCGCGCGAGTAGCCGACCATCCAGCGCAGCGCCAGGGTGCTGGCGCGGCCCGGACGGACCTCGACCGGAACCTGGTAGGTCGCGCCACCGACACGGCGGGACTTGACCTCGAGGGCCGGCTTGACGTTCTCCAGCGCACGCTTCAGCGTGACGACCGGGTCTGCGCCGCTCTTCTCACGGACGCCCTCAAGGGCGCCGTAGACGATCCGCTCGGCGGTGGAGCGCTTGCCGTGCAGCAGGATCTTGTTGACCAGCTGGGTGACGACCGGGGAGCCGTAGACCGGGTCGATGATGACCGGGCGCTTCGGGGCGGGGCCCTTACGAGGCATTCTTACTTCTCCTTCTTGGCGCCGTAGCGGCTGCGAGCCTGCTTGCGGTTCTTGACACCCTGGGTGTCGAGCGAACCGCGGATGATCTTGTAGCGGACACCAGGAAGGTCCTTCACACGACCACCGCGAACCAGCACGATGGAGTGCTCCTGCAGGTTGTGGCCCTCGCCCGGAATGTAAGCGGTGACCTCGATCCCGCTGGTGAGGCGCACACGGGCGACCTTACGAAGCGCCGAGTTCGGCTTCTTCGGGGTGGTCGTGTACACACGCGTGCAGACCCCACGGCGCTGCGGGGAGCCCTTCAGCGCGGGAGTCTTGTTCTTCTCGACCTTGTCCTGCCGGCCCTTTCGGACCAGCTGCTGGATCGTAGGCACCGTTTCTCCGTTTTCTGTGTGCCAAGGCTTGGTGGAACTAACCTGCGGTGATTCCCTCGCACACGGCCCCGTGGTCGACCCACGCGGTCGGGTGTGTTGGGTTTTTTCCGGCACGGAATCCCGTGGGCTGATGTACAGCGACGGCGCTCTACGCGCGGCGCGCTGGGAGGCGCTCCGGCTCGGCGCGGCGACCGGTGTGCATGCACGCACAAGGACCCGGGGACACCCCAGGCACAAGGTCAGAGCGTACCTAGCGCATCGGGCGCGGTCAAAACAAATGCAACGCCGCAGGTGGGGGCCGTCGGCCGGGTGTCGCCCGGGTGTCCCGCGCGCGGCCGCCCGGTGTCCGACCGCCCTCCTACCGCCCTACCACACCGGGGAGGCCGCCGCCACCCGGTGGCGGCCTCCGCGCGGGCGTCGGGCGGTCAGCCGAACAGGACCGCCGTGGTCAGGATCAGCGCCCAGAAGGCGATCGACAGCCAGCCGAAGACGATCCCGGTGACGGCCATGCCGTCACCGTCCTCGTTGCGCTCCGCCGCCTGCCTGCGGCCGATGTGGCCGGTGATCACGGCCGGCACCCCCAGCATGCCGCCGGTCGGCACGCAGAGCAGGCCGAGCACCAGCGAGGTCACCGCGAGGGCGTTGGTCCGGCGGGCCGGCGGCGGGGCCAGGAAGGTCGGCGGCACCGGGACGGCGACCGGCCCGGCCATCATCGGCGCCATCATCTGCGGCGCCACCATCGGGCCGGACGGCAGGTCGGCGACCAGCCGGGCGAGCTGGCCGTAGGTCTGCGCGGTGCTCGCCGCGTCGAACCGGTCGCCGTACTCGGCCGCGCTCAGCCGGCCCTCGGCGAACGCGGCCTTCAGCACGTCCACCGTCCGCTCGCGGTCGGCGGTCGCCGCGCGCATCGCCGACTGCGGCATCGCGACGTGCGGCGGTGCGGCGTGCGGCATCGCGCCGTGCGGCGGCGCGGCGGGCGGCATCCCCGGCACCGGCGGCACGGACGCGGGAGGCTTGGCCATCCCGTGGCCCTGGTCACCCCACGGCTGGACGGCCATCCGCCACCTCCCGGTACCCCCGCGCGACCACGGTCCCTCCCCGTTCACTCGACTCTCATAGTGCAGGACGAACGGGCGCCCTGAGTAGTTGCCAATTCCGGCTGCTGTTCGGTCTTTTCCCGAAAACCCGCGGCGACCGGGCCCGCGCCCGGCCCCGCGGGCCGCCGGTCTCACCCGTTTGGCGCAGACACACCCGGGGCATCGCCACAGGAGACAGGCCCGGCCGGACGGTGGCAGGCTGTCGTCGGGCCCGTGTCGATCATGGAACCTGCACCGGTCCCGACCGGTCCGACCACCAGCAGAAAGAGCCGCCATGCAGGCGTCAGCGCCGCCGCCGTCCCCCGCCCCCGCGCCCTCGGCCGTGTCCATCCGGGGCCTGTGGAAGCACTTCGGCACCCAGGCCGCCGTCGCCGGTCTCAGCCTGGAGCTGCCGGCCGGGGCGTTCGTCGGACTGGTCGGCCCCAACGGCGCCGGCAAGACCACCACCCTGTCGATGGTCACCGGCCTGCTCCGGCCGGACCAGGGCAGCGTGCTCATCCACGGCGCCGACGTCTGGGCCGACCCGGTCGCCGCCAAGGCCCGGATCGGCATCCTCCCCGAGGGCCTGCGGATGTTCGAGCGGCTCAGCGGGCGCGAACTGCTCCAGTACAACGGCCGGCTGCGCGGCCTGCCCGGCGCCGAGGTCGACCGCCGCGCCGAGGAGCTGCTCGACGTCCTCGACCTCGCCGGCCACGCCGACAAGCTGGTCGCCGACTACTCCACCGGCATGCGCAAGAAGATCGGCCTCGCCGCGGCGCTGCTGCACAACCCCGACGTGCTGTTCCTCGACGAGCCCTTCGAGGGCGTCGACCCGGTCTCCGCCCAGACCATCCGCGGCGTGCTCAAGCGGTACGCGGCGGCCGGCTCCACCGTCGTCTTCTCCAGCCACGTCATGGAGCTCGTCGAGCAGCTCTGCGACTGGGTCGCGGTCGTCAGCGCCGGCCGGGTCGTCGCCCGGGGCCCGCTGGACACCGTCCGCGGCGGGCGCAGCCTGCACGAGGCGTTCCTGGAGCTGATCGGCGTCCGCGAGGACGACGGCCGTGCGCTCGGCTGGCTCGGCGGTGGCGAGCGGTGAGCTCCTCCCCCGCCGCGCTCACGCCCACCGGACTGCCCGACGACCGCACCGTCGTGCGCACCCTCGTCTCGCTCAAGGTCCGGCTGCTGCGCAACGGCCTGCGGCGCAGCCGCGGCCGCGCCGCCCTCTACGCGCTCGGCACCGTGCTCGGAGTGCTGTTCGCCGCCGGGATCGCGCTCGCCATGGCGATGCTGGAGCACGCCACCGACGGCGGATCCGCCGGTGACGCGGGCGTCGTCCTCACCGGCGCGCTGGCCCTCGGCTGGGCCGCGCTCCCGCTCTTCCTCTTCGCCAGCGACGAGAGCGCCGATCCGACCCGGCTCACCATGCTGCCGCTGCGGCCCGCGCCGCTGCTGCGCGGCTCGGTGCTGGCCGCCCTGATCGGGCCCGGTCCGCTGGTCAGCCTGGTCCTGTTCACCGGCGCCGCGCTCTCCGGTGCCGCCGGCGGCGCCTCGGCGGCGGCCGGGGTGGTCGGGGTGCCGCTCGCCGTGCTCACCGTCGTCGTCCTCTCCCGCGCCGTCGCCGCCGGCAACGCCCGGCTGCTCTCCAGCCGGCGCGGCAAGGACTTCGCCATCTTCGGCGGCCTGTTCTTCGCGCTGCTGGTGCAGATCGCCAACGTCGGCTCGCAGAGCGTCCTCGGCAAGCCCGGAGCCAACGGCCTCGACCTCGAACCGCTCGCCCCGATCGCCTCCGTGCTGCGCTGGATCCCGCCGGTCTCCGCCGTCGACGCCGTCCGCACCGCCGGCGAGGGCCGGTACCCGCTCGCGCTGCTCCAGCTGGCCGCGACCGCCGCGCTGCTCCTCCTGCTGCTGCGCTGGTGGCGGGCCAGTCTCCAGCAGTTGATGGTGACCGCCGACGCCTCGACGGTGGAGGTGGTGCGCGGTGTCCAGGAGTCGCGGCGCGGCCGGCGCTTCCTCCCGGACGGCCGGGTCGGCGCCGTGATGCAGCGCCACCTGCGGTACGCCTGGCGCGAGCCGCGGGCCAAGGCCGCCGTCTTCACCAGCATCGGCATGACGCTGGTGGTCTGCGTGCTGTCGATCGTCCAGGGCTGGTCCACGGTCTACCTGGTGGCGATGACCGGGATGTTCCTCGGCCTGCAGATGCTCAATCTGTTCGGCATGGACGGCTCCGCGTTCTGGATGGTCGCCGCCACCCTGCTCACCCCCGCCGACGCCCGCGACGAACTGCGCGGCCGCGCGTTCGCCCTGCTCTCCTACGCCGTCCCGGTCACCCTGGTGCTCTCCCTCGTGCTCGCCGCCGCCACCGGCGAGTGGTCCGGCCTGCCCGCGGCCCTCGGCGCCGCCTTCGCCCTGCTCGGCAGCGGCATCGCCGTCGGCGCCGTGCTCAGCGTGCTCGCGCCGTACACCATGCCCGCCGACAACAACCCGATGCGCAACGCCGCCCCCGGCCAGGGCGGGCTGGTGATGCTGAACAGCTTCGGCTCGATGTTCGGCAGCGCCGTCGTGGCGTCCCCCGCCATCGGCTACCTCGCCTGGGCGCTCGCCGCCGACGCCCCCACCTGGCCGCTGCTGCTCGCCGGCCCCCTCTACGGCGCCCTCGTCGCCACCCTGGGCCTGCGCCTGGCGGCCGGCCGGCTGCTGGAGCGCCTCCCCGAGATCCTCGCCAAGGCCGTCGAACGCTGACGGCCGCGGGGCCGCGCGGGAGGCCGGACGCTCCGGCCTCCCGACGGGGCGTCAGCCGCCGCAGGTCACGTCCCTCGCCGGCAGCCGTCCGGTGACCAGGTACCGCGCGGCGGTCGCGTCGGCGCAGGACGGGCCGGCGACCAGCACGCCGTGGCCCTCACCGCCGGCCACCGTGACCATCCGCGAGCCGCGCAGCGCCCGGTGCATGCCCCGGGCCATCGGCAGCGTCGCCTGGGCGTCCCACTCGTTCTGCAGGATCAGCGCGCCGCCGTCGTTGTCCACCACCGCGGCGGGCTCACCGGCGGCGGACTTCCAGAACGCGCACGGCGTGACGGTGGCCCCGAGGTCGCCGGCCAGCGGGTTCGCCGCCCGGTCGCGGACCGCGTCCCGGCGGTACTGCTCGGGATCGCGCGGCCAGTCGCGGCCCTCACCGCAGAAGACGGCCCAGACGACGGCGACCGGGTTGTCGGCCGCCCGCCGCCCCGACCTGCGGGGTTTCCCGCGGGCGCTGTGGGACCGGAGTCCCCCGTCCCCGCTCCCCTCCGCTCCGGCACGGCCCCTACGGGCCGGTCCGGCATCATGGGTGGGAGGTACGGGACCGGAGGTGCACGGCGTGGGCAGGCAGAAACAGGGCGGCGGGGGCGGGGACGTCGGTCCGCTGCTGGAGACCGCCGTACGCGGCGCGGTGACCGCCTCCGAGGAGGCCCTCGACCTCGCGCTGGACACCGGCGCCTCGCTGCTGGCCGCCTCCGCCGGGCAGTGGCCGGCCGTGAGCCGGGCCGTCCTCGGGTACGCCGACACCGCGGTCGGCCGGTGCTGGTCCGCCGGCTGGCGCCCCGCCGACCTGGCGCGGGTGGTGCGCCGCGACCTGAAGCCGGTCCACCTGGCCCTCGCCGTCGACCTGATCGCCGCCGAGAACCGCCGCCATCCCGCCTCCGCCCCCGACCGGCGGTGGCAGGAGCAGCTGCGTGAACTGGAGGCCGCCGTCTGGTGGCCCTCCGACGAGGCGTACCTGCCCGCGTTCGCCGAGCGCCACCGGCTGGACCGCTTCGCCCTGGCCACCGCGCTGCTGGAGCTGCTGCGCAGCTGGGGGCGGCTGCCCCCGATCGCGCCGGTGGGCCCCGCCCCGGGCCAGGCACCGCGCGCCGGGAGCCGGCCGCGCGGCCCGGTGGCCGGTGAGCCGCGGATGCTGTCGCGGATCCGCGCGCTGCTGGCGAAGGCCGAGTCCACCGACTTCGCCGAGGAGGCCGAGGCGCTGACCGCCAAGGCCCAGCAGCTGATGGCCCAGCACAGCATCGACGAGGCCCTGCTCGCCGTCGACGGCGCCGACCCGCACGCGCCGGGCGCGCTGCGGATCGGCGTGGACAACCCGTACGAGAGCCCGAAGACGATGCTGCTGGACGCGGTCGCGGCCGCCAACCGCTGCCGGGTGGTCTGGGCGAAGGAGTTCGGCTTCTGCACCGTGATCGGCTTCGACGCGGACCTGGACGGCGTCGAGCTGCTCTACACCTCGCTCCTGGTGCAGGCGACCCACGCGATGCAGCAGGCCGGCGCCCGCCAGCACCTGGACGGCGCCTCGCGCACCAAGGCGTTCCGGCAGTCCTTCCTGGTGGCGTACGCCGCCCGGATCCGCGAGCGGCTGGCCGAGGCGACCGAGCGGACGACCAGCGAAGCCGCCGCCGGCCGGCACCTGCGCGAGGACGGCACGGCGGAGCAGCTGGTCCCGGACACGCGGCTGCTGCCGGCCCTGAAGGCCCGCACCGAGGCGGTGGACCAGGAGGTGGACCGGATGTTCCCCAAGCTGGTCTCCCAGCGCGTGCGGGTGAGCGACGGCGAGGGCTGGGCGGCGGGCCGCGCGGCCGCGGACCGGGCGTCGCTGCGCGGACGTTCCGGGGAGATCCGGCGCTGAGGTCCGCGGCGGCGGCCCGGACGCCTGGTAGAACAGGTCGCGGGGACTACGAGGGGTGGGCGATGTGAGTACGGAGACGGGCTACCGGGACCGGGTGCGCGGGGCGCTGCTCGGCGGGGCGGTCGGGGACGCGCTGGGCTGGCCGGTGGAGTTCCTCCAGCTGGACCAGATCCGCGAGCGCTTCGGCCCGGACGGTGTGACCGGCCTGCCGGGCGGCGGACTGGTGGCCGAGGTCACCGACGACACCCAGATGACGCTGTTCACCGCCGAGGGCCTGATCCGCGGCTTCGTCCGCGGCTGGTCGGGCGGTGGCGGTTCGGTGCCGGAGGCGGTGCACGGCGCGTACCGGCGGTGGCTGCTCACCCAGCAGCAGGGCGCGCCGGACCGCGAGCCGCCGGCCCGCCCGTACGACGGCTGGCTGCTGCGCGAGCCGTTCCTGTACGCGCGGCGGGCGCCGGGCAACGCCTGCCTGACCGGGGTGCAGTACCACCCGGTGTTCGAGCCGCCGGTGGCGCTGGGGCAGCCCGGGCCGATCAACGCGCACTCAAAGGGCTGCGGCACGGTGATGCGCTCGGCGCCGTTCGGGCTGGGCCGGCTGGGCGCGGAGCAGTCGTTCGGCCTGGCCGCGCAGTGCGCGCAGCTGACCCACGGGCACCCGACCGGCTATCTGGCGGCGGGCGCGTTCGCGGCGCTGGTGGAGCGGCTGGCGGCCGGGACGGAGCCCTGGGCGGCGGTCGGCGAGACGGTGGAGCAGACCAGGGAGTGGCCGGCCTCGAAGGAGACGGTGCAGGCGCTGGCCCGGGCGGTGCGGGTGGCCCAGGAGTCCGAGCCCTCGGCGGAGGCCGTGGAGCGGGTCGGGCTGGGGTGGATCGCCGAGGAGTGCCTGGCGATCGCGGTGTACTGCCTGCTCGCGGCGGCCGGCGGCCCGGAGCCGGCCCGGACGGCGCTGCTGCTGTCGGTGAACCACTCCGGGGACAGCGACTCGACGGGCGCGGTCTGCGGCAACCTGGTCGGTGCGGCGTACGGCGCGAGCGCGCTGCCGGCCGCCTGGGCGGAGGCGGTGGAGGGCCGGGAGGCGCTGCTGCGGACGGCCGACGACCTGCTGGTGCTGTTCGGCAGCCGCGAGCCGGGCCACCCGGCGCTCGGGGACCGCTACCCGGCCGGGTAGCGGTCCCGGTCGGCTCACCGGGCCGCCGGGTCGGTGACCTGTCCGAGGAAGAGCGGCCGTCCGGTGGCGGTGTCCCGGATCAGGAAGAGGAACGGCCGGTCGATGTGCAGCTCGACGGGGTTCGCCGGCGCGGGCGCGGCCATCACGTCCATGCCGACGCCGCTGCCGACCGCCGCGACCGTGCCCTGCTCGTCGACCTGCACGGTGGCCTTCTGCACCACCGTGCTGATGGCGAGCGCCCCGTCGGCGCCCGGCCCGGGGATGCCGGAGAGGTCGGCGGCCGCCCCGAAGGCGGCCTTGACGCCCAGGGCCTGCAGGGCGGGCGTGAGTTCGTTGGCGGTGTCGAAGTGGAACTTCGGCAGGGTGAGGTCGACGGTCCGCTCGGTGAGCGAGCCGAGGATCCGGTCCAGCTCCGCCTGGTCCAGGCCCTTGCGGAAGGCCTCGAAGCCGCCCTGCGCGGGAACCACCAGATCCATCGCCAGGGTGCTTCCCGCGTAGCGGAGTTCGACGGCCTGCCAGGGTTCGCCGAGGATGCCGCCGGAGCCCTCGGCGTAGCGCAGGCGGGTGGTCTGCGCCATGGTGGGGACGGCGGACCCGGTGCCGTCGAGGCGGTGGAACGGCCGGTCGGCGCTCTTCGCGGCCGTGAACGGCTCGGCCCAGTCGGCCTTGAGGTAGAGCGCGTCGGTGAGCGCGAGCCGGGTGCCCCGGTTGATCTGCCCCGGGCCGAAGAGGTTCTTGATCCGCCCCTCGGTGGCCTTCTCCACGACGCCGTTGACGGCCTTGCGGGCGCCCTCCGGGTCCTTGCCGAAGTCGGCGGTGTGCACGCCGGTGCCGAAGGCGGCGGCCAGGACGCCGAGGTAGTGCCGGTCGATCGGGTAGCCCTGCTGGGCCCAGAGGTCGTCGGACTGCCTGAGCACCGGCCCGTCCTGGCCGGCCGGGGCGCCGGGCCGGTTCAGCGCGCCGGTGGCGAGCGCGTACTGCTCGGGCGTGAGCTCGGTGTGCAGCGCCCCGGCGAGTTCCTCGGCGGTGGCGCCGCGGGCGCCGGGCAGCACCATGGCGAGCACGGTGGCCAGGCCGGACGGCGAGAGCACCAGGTTGCGGCCGGCCGCACCGGGGTCGGCGGTGAGGGTGTGCAGCAGGTCCAGGCCGAAGGCGCCGGTGGCCGCGGCGGTGGCGGCGGTCCGGGCGGGGTCGGCGGGCGGCACGGTCACGGGGTCGGCCCGGAGCACGGCCGTACCGCCGCCGGAGGAGCCGCAGGCGGTGAGCAGGGCCACGCAGCAGAGCAGGAGCACCGCCGGGCGGCGGGTGCGGACGGACGTCGCGGACATGGCCGGCCCCGCCTCTCGGGTCGCGGCGCGGGCGGGTGCCCGCGCCTGGGCGCCGCTTGGACGCGACGGGTCCGGCACCGGTTCCCCGGCCCGGACCGCCGTGCCGCGGTCGCGCGCCGTCCGGGGGCGGCCCGCCGGTCAGTCCCAGAGCGCGCCGAACTCCAGCAGCTCGTCCCGGTGCTCGATCCGCTCCACCCACGCGGCCGGCCAGGCCCCGGCGCCCAGGTGGGCCCCGGCGAAGGCGCCGGTCAGGCAGGCGATCGAGTCGGAGTCCCCGGAGGAGTAGGCGGCCCGGCGGACGGCGGCCACCGGGTCGTCCGGCAGCAGCAGGAAGCAGAGCAGCCCGGTGGCGAGCGCCTCCTCGGCGATCCAGCCCTCGCCGGTGGCCAGGCAGGGGTCGGCCTCGACGTCCGGCGCCGCGAGCGCGGCGTCCAGCCGGTCGAGCACCGCCAGGCACTCGTCCCAGCCCCGGGCCGTGAACGCCTCGGCCGTGCGGTCCTGGGCGCGGTCGGCGAGGTCGCCGAGCCAGAACGCGTCGTACCGGGTGCGGTTGGCGAGCGCGTGCGCCCGCAGGTCGGCGGTCAGACCGGCCGGCGGCAGGCCCTCGGCGAGCCTGCGGACGGCGTACGCGGTGAGGTCGCTCGCCGCGAGCGCGGTCGGGTGCCCGTGGGTGAGCGCGGACTGGAGCCGGGCGGCGCCGGCGGCCTGGGCCGGGGTCAGCTCCCGGACCAGGCCGATCGGGGCGACCCGCATGTTGGCGCCGCAGCCCTTGGAGCCGACGTCGCTCGCCGTCTGCCAGCGGCGGCCCGGCGTGCTGAGCCGCTGGCAGGACGCCAGACAGGTCATCCCGGGGGCCCGGTTGTTCTGCGGCGAGCGCCACCAGTCGACGAACTCCTCCCGCACCGGCCGCTCCAGCCGCAGCGGGGTGAGCGGCCCCCGGGCCAGCGCGGTGCGCAGGCCGCGGGCCAGGGCGAGCGTCATCTGGGTGTCGTCGGTGACCAGTGCCCGCTCGGGCAGCGGCAGTTGCCGCCAGTCCGGCCACCGCCACGCGATCGCCTCGACGTCGTCGAACTCGGTGGGCCTGCCCAGCGCGTCCCCGATCGCCAGCCCCAGCAGTGCCCCCGTCGCCTTGCCGCCCACGGCCCGCTCCCCCGTCGCCCTCGTGGTCAGACCTCGACCAGCAGTTCCTTCAGCCCCCGGATCACATAGCCGGGCTGCCACTCGGGCTCGCGGACCAGCCGCAGGCCCGGGGCGCGCCGCAGCAGGGTGCCGTAGGACTCGGTGAGCTCCAGTCTGGCAAGCGGGGCGCCGAGACAGAAGTGGATTCCGGCGCCGAAGGTGATGTGCGGGTTGTCGGTGCGGCCGAGGTCGAGCCGGTCGGGGTCGGCGAAGCGCTCGGGGTCGCGGTTGGCGGAGCCGAAGAGCAGGGCGACCTCGGAGCCGCGCGGAACGGTGACGCCGCGGACCTCGATGTCCTCCAGCACCCAGCGCTCGAACAGCTGCAGCGGGGTGTCCCAGCGCATCAGCTCCTCGATGGCGGTGGGCAGCAGCCCGTCGACGTCGGAGCGCAGCCGGGCCAGCTCCCCGGGGTGGCGGAACAGCGCCCACCAGCCGTTGCCGGTGGTGTTGACGGTCGCCTCGTGGCCGGCGTTGAGCAGCAGCACGCAGGTGGAGATCATCTCCTGCTCGCTGAGCGCGTCCGAGCCCTCCTGGGCCTGATCAGCGCGCTGATCAGGTCCTCGCCCGGGGCGGCCCGGCGCTCGCGGATGAGGGCGCGCAGGTAGTCGGAGAACTCGGTGCTCGCGGTGACGGCCCGGCGGGCCGCCTCCTCGCTCGGGTTGAGCTCGAACATCCCGGTGATGTCGGCGGACCAGGGGCGCAGCAGGTGCCGGTCGGACTCCGGGACGCCGAGCATCTCGGCGATCACCGCGACCGGCAGCGGCTCGGCGACGGCGGCGACGAGGTCGCCGCCGCCGTCCGCGAGCAGGCCGTCGACGAGTTCCCCGGCGAGCCGCCGGACGGTGGGGCGCAGGCCCTCGACCATGCGCGGGGTGAAGGCCTTGGAGACCAGGCGGCGGATCCGGGTGTGGTCCGGGGCCTCCAGGTCGAGCAGGCCGTTGTCGTTGAGGGTGTGGAACGGCTCGTGCGCCGGGTCGGGTTCGGGGCGGCCGAACTCCTGGTGGCTGAACCGGTGGGTGTAGGTGCGGCCGAGCCGGCGGTCGCGGAGCAGCGCGCTGACGTCCTCGAAGCGCGAGACCAGCCACTGGCCGGTGGGTTCGAAGTACGTCACCGGGGCCTGCTCGCGCAGGGCGGCGTACGCGTCGTAGGGGTGGGCCACGAACGCCGCCGACCAGGGGTCGAACTTCGCCGTCGTCGTCATCGGTCGATCACTCCAGGCTGTGAGGGGGAGCCGGAAGGATCATCGTACGCATGCACTCCATCCGGCCCCCGCCCCCGTCAGTCGGGCCGCTGCAACCGGATGCTGCCCCGGGCCGCCCGGCCGTCGAAGAGCCGCTCGTCCACCGGCCGGGCCTGGCGCGGCGGGGCGTGGCCCGGCGCGAGCGGGATGCTGCCCCGGCCGCCGAGCGCCAGCAGCCAGGCGGTCAGGTCCGGCCGGCTCCCGTACGGGCCGGCCGCCTGCTCCCAGACCCGCCGGACCGCCGCCAGCTGCCGGTCCGTCAGCACCCCCGGCAGCGGCTCCAACGGCGTGCCCGGCGCCACGTACGGGTCCTGCGCCAGGGTCCGGCCGATCAGCAGCGCCGCCTTGTAGCGGTCGCTGTCCACGGAGGCGGCGCTGCCGTGCGGGGAGCGCGGGTCCGCCCAGTTGGGCGTGTCCGCCTGCTCCAGCACCGGGGAGGCCCCGACCCGGCGGATGCCGTCGCAGTCCAGCAGGTGCACCGCCGGCTCGGGCCGCACCGTCCAGAGCACGTTGGCGTGCGAGAGGTCCCCGATCACCAGCCCCCAGCGGTGCAGCCGGTCGATCAGCCCGACCAGCTCCAGCAGCAGGGCCGACCGCTGCTCCGGGTCCGGGCGGACGATGCCCTGGGTGGCGGTCTTCTCCGGGTAGAGCAGGTACTGCGCCTCGGTGAGCTTGCGCGCGCCGGCGGCCGTCCGCCAGGTCATCGCCGGCGGGGCCTCCCGCATCAGGAAGCCGACGCAGCGCGGGCCGTCCAGCACCCGGCAGAGCGGCCAGGCGGCCTGGGCGTCCAGCCGGTCCCGGTCGGCCTGCGGCAGCGCGAGCCGCAGGCCGACCAGCTCGGCCAGGGCCGCGCCGTTGACCCGGCCGGCCTCCAGGTAGCGCTTGAACAGCAGGCCGGGGTAGCCGTCGAGGCGCTGCACCAGGCCCTGGCCGCCCCGGCCCGCCTCGGCACCGACCGGCAGCAGCGCCAGCAGGGCGTCCCCGCCGCCGGCCAGCGCGGTGGCGATGTCCGCTCCGGTCACGGCGCGGCCTCCCAGAGGCAGACGACCGAGCGGTCGTCGTCGTAGCTGCGCACCCGGACCTGGGTCTGCCAGAGGAACTCGGCCAGGCCGGGCGCCTCCCGGCCCCAGCGTTCGCCGAGCCAGCGCTGCAGCTCGGGCTCCTTGAGCAGCGGGAGCGCGAGCCCGTCGGTGCAGAGCACCAGCAGGTCGCCGGGCCGGGTGTCGGCGATCAGCCGGGCCCGGACGTGCTCGTACGCCTCGGGGAGGCAGTCGGTCCGGGTGCTGATCAGCGCACCGCCCTCGTCGGCCTCGGGCGCTTCGAGGTTCTGCCAGCCGTCCTCGCGCAGGCGCAGCAGGCCGCCGTCGCCGACCGAGACGAAGCCGCGGAACGGGACGGCCGGGTCGGCCGGTACCAGCAGGGCCCGCAGCGTCGTCGAGTGGGACTTCGGCGGGAGGCCCGCCCGCTCGGCCTCCCGGGCGAGGTCGCCGGCCGCCGTCGCGACGAGCCGGCTCATCAGGCTGGCGAAGTCGAGTTCGGCGCCGGAGCGCAGGAAGGCCAGCAGGGTCTCGGCCTTCTGCGCGACCTGCCGGGTCAGCAGCCGGACGATCCCGTGGGAGCCGTGGTGGGAGTGCGACTGGGAGCCGACGCCGTCGGCCACCGCGACCAGCAGCAGCTCGCCGGTGCGGACGACCAGCGCGGTGTCCTGGCGGCACTCGGCCGCGTAGCGGTGGCCGTCGCCGCGGACGGAGGCCGCGCGGACGGTGACCGGGCCGAACCGTCCGCCGTCCACCACGGTGTCGGGCAGCAGGGCGCCGAAGAGGTCGCCGCCGGAGACGGCGGGGATGTCGGTCGGCTCGGCCGGGTAGGTCGGGGGCTTGCGGCCGACGTGCGTCAGCGGGCCGGACTCCCGGAACGAGGCCGGGCGGACGACCGGCCCGGCCCCGGGGGCGGTGACGGCCTCGGCCGCGGGCGGGACCAGCGCCGGGGCGTCGGCGCTCCACGGCTCGCGGACCGCGGACGGCCCCGGGCCGATCGGGCGCGGCACGAACCCCTCCGGAACCACCGGCCCGGACACCACGGTCCGCGCCGCCTCGACCGGCACCTCGGCCGGCCCTTCGGCGGGCGCCTCGGCGGGGGCCTTCGCCACCGGCTCCGGGCCCCAGCCGTGCTCGTACACCGAGGCCGCGAGGTCGATCGGGTCGCCCTTGCGGGTCCGCGCGTGCTCCGGTCCGGGCTCCGGCGCGCGGCCGCCCGGCAGCTGGTTGTCGTACGCGTTCATCCGGCGCCCCGGCCTCAGAGCTTGTCGAGCGAGACGGAGGTGAACCCGGGCACGTGGTCGTCGACCTGCAGGCTCATCCCCTGGCCGGCCTCGGTCGCCCCGCTCACCGAGCGGACGATCGAGCGGGTCAGGCTGGCCGCGAACTCCCGCAGCGCGACCGCCGGGTTCGCCGTGCCCTCGTCCTGCATGAACGCCTTGAACGTCGCGACCTGCGCGATCACGCTCCGGTCGGCGCCCGTCATGCCGAAGGCGATGATGTGCGGCCGGAACGCGGCGGCCAGCAGGTCCTGGTAGGGCTGCTCCCAGTCGTCGTCGGTCGGCATGCCGTCGGAGAGGAAGAAGACCACCGGGCGGTAGACGTCGTGGCCGTCCGCCTTCAGCGCCTGCACGTCCCGCTCGATCGCCTGGCGGAGCAGCCGGAAGGCCTGGCCGAAGGAGGTGAGGCCGGAGGCCTCCAGGGCGGGCAGCTCGTCGAGGTCGCTCAGGTCGACCAGCGGCTGCAGCTCGTGGGCGTCGGTGGAGAAGCCGATCAGCCCGAACCGGGTCTTGTCGGCGATGGTCGGGTTGGTGCTGATCTCCTGGTGGAGATCGAACAGGGCCTTGTTGAGGGTGTCGATGTCGGCGCTCATCGACCCCGACTCGTCACACACGGCATAGAACGGGAGGATCTGCACTGCACTTCTCCTTCGATTGGCAGGTCATCAGGCATCAGCCGGTGTAGAAGTAGATCTCCAGCGAGGCGTGCCGGGGGTTGTCCGCGAGCGAGATGAAGTCCCGGGTGGTGGTGCCCCGGAACATCTCCGGACGGGCCTGCGCGAGCAGGCCGTTGACGGCGTGGGCGTAGGCCTGGCCGAGGCCCGGGTCTCGGTTGCTGCCGAAGGTGAGGACTACGGCGGCCTGCCGTCCGGTGTACCGCTCGGTGGCCGCCCGGATCTGCGCGGTCAGGCCGGCCGTGTCCGAGGCGTCCCCGCCGACGTCGACGGTGACCGGGTCGTGCTCGACGCCGCGCGGCCCGGTCGGGGTGGGCGTGCTGCCGGGCCCGGCGGTGGCGCTCGCGCTCGGGGTGGCGGTGGGCTCGGCGGCGGCGGCCCGCTCGGCGGCCACCGGGTCGCCCTGGTCGCCCATCGCGACCAGGGCGAGCACGAGCAGCATGTCGGCGAACAGCCAGCCGGCCAGGTGCACGCCCCGGGCCCGCGGCCGCGCCGTCCGGAACCGGCCCCTCATCGGCCCTGCCCCTGCACCGGCACCTCGTCCAGTTCCAGCAGCGTCCGGTCGTCCACCACGGCGGCCGCGCCGGGGGCGGCCGCCTCGCTGTCCCGGAACCGGGCGGCGCCGCTGTCGGGCCCGGGCCCGGAGACCGTCTTCACCAGGACGGTGCCCGACTCGGCGCGCTGCCCGCCCACCCCGGACGCCTCCAGGCGCGCCGCCGCCGCGGTGGCCGCCGAGGCCGCCGCGGCGACCCGGTCGGCCAGCGCCGCGACCTCCCGGGTCAGCCCGTCGAGCCGCTCCAGCACCTGCCCGTTGACGTCGGCCACGGTCTCCGCGCCGGTGGTGAACCCGCGCTGGGCGACCGCCAGGTCGAGCACCGCCTCCTCCACCCGCTCGCCCGCACCGGCGAGTTCGGCCCCCACCCGGTCGGTGGCCCGCCGGACCAGCTCGGCCGCCTCGGCGACCCGCTCCCCGCCGCGGTGGACGAGGTCGCCGGTGGCCGCCGCGCCGTCCCGGACCGTCTCGGCGAGCCGGTCCCCGCTGTCCCGCACCGCCCGGCCGACCCCGTCGACGGCCCGGCCGATCCCGTCGACCGCCTTCTCCACCCCGTCGACGGCCCGGCGCAGCGGGTCGACCGCCGTGCCCGCCTCGGCGAGCCGCTGTTCGGCCCCGGCGACCGAGCGCTCGACGGCCAGTGCCGCCTCGCCCAGCTCGCGCTGGGTGTCGGCGGCCTGCCGGCCGAGCCGCTCCAGGGTCTCCGCCGCACCGGTCAGCTCCGCCGCGAAGCGCTGCGGGCCGGACCGGCGGCGCTCGTTCAGCACCAGCTGGGCGCGGGTGAGCACCGGCGCCAGTTCCGCCAGCAGGTCCTCCGCCTCGCCCTCGGCCGCCGCCTCGCGGCGCTCGGTGCCGGCCCGGCGCACACCGTGCGCGACGGAGAGCGCCAGCAGCAGCGCGATGAACAGGGTGGCGGACAGGGCGACGTCGCCGAAGGTGGCCCAGCTGGGCAGCCGGCCCTCGAAGCCGGTCTGCCACAGCTGCAGGAACGGGCGCGCGGCCTGCCCGGCGTCCGCGCCGATCAGCGCCCGGTAGGCGCTGGTGGCCTGCATCAGCCCGGCCCAGGTGACCAGCAGCGGAACGAACACCAGGGCGCCCAGGGCGACTTCGGCCCAGGCCCAGAACCTCGGCTCGGGGCGCGGGCGCACCGCGGCCCGCACGCTCTCCGGCCGGACGAAACTGTGCACCAGGTCGAGTTCGGCCCACCGGTCGAGGTCGCCGGCGCCCGAGAGCACCAACCCCAGCTCCCTGAGCTCCTCCTGACGGTGCGCCAGCCCGGGCCGATCCGCCAAGGTCCGCAGCTCGCCCCCGATCGCATGGCGGTCCAGCAGTCGGCCTGAGGTCATGAGGGCTCCTTCGTACGCGCCACCGCGGAGCGGGGGAAGCCCGTGGCCGGTGCGGCGCGCGGGCGCGTCCGCCCGTGCGGCCTCCCCCGGTGGCCGGAACCCGGCCACGCCGCCCCGCGCGGCAGCGTAGCGCAGAACCGGCCACCGGGAGTGGCGAGTTCGGAACGCGCCCGGCGATTCACCGGCGGATCCGCCGCACCCGGGAGCGGCCGCGGCCGGCTCAGACGTACCGGGCGACCAGCCGGCGGACCAGGGCCGGCAGGGCGGTGGAGATCGGCTCGCGGACGACCTCCTCGGCGGCCTCGTCGAACGGCGTCGGCTCGCCGTTGACGATGATCAACCGGGAGCCGGTCTTCACCGCGTTGTACGGCAGCGCGGCCACCGGGAAGACCTGCAGGCTGGTGCCGACGGCGATGAACAGCTCGCAGGCCTTGCTGATCGCGTCCGCCTGCTGCAGCACCTCCGGGTCCAGGTTCTCGCCGAACATCACGGTGCGCGGCCGCAGGATCCCGCCGCAGGCCCGGCACGGCGGATCCGGCTCGCCCGCCGCGACCCGCTCCAGCGCCTCCTCCATCGGGCCCACCACCCGGCACTCCACGCACTGCACCTCCCGTGCGGTGCCGTGGAGTTCGAGTACCTTGCGGGGTGTCTGCCCGGCCCGCTGATGCAGCCCGTCGACGTTCTGGGTGAGCACCCGCACCGGCAGCCCGGAGCGCTCCAGGCCGACCAGCGCCCGGTGCCCGGCGTTCGGCTCGGCGGCCGACGCCCCCGTCTCGGCGCGCATCCGCCAGGCCCTGCGGCGGACCTCGGGGTCCTCCAGGTACGGGCCGATGGTGACCAGCCGCTGCGCGTCCGGGTCGCGCTGCCAGAGCCCGTTGGGGCCGCGGTAGTCGGGGATTCCTGAGTCGGTGGAGATCCCGGCGCCGGTGAGTACGGCGATCAGCGGGCGCTTCGCGTTCATGCCCCGGACGGTACGGCCCCGCACGGTCCCCCCGCCACCGATAAATCGACGCGCCCCGCCCGGCCGGCCCGCCGCCCGGTCGGCCACCGCGTACGGGGTGATCACCGCGTACCGTGGCGGCTTCCCGCCCTCCCCCGCGCGACGGAGCGGCCACCGGGCCCGGGAACCCCGAAGGGCCCGGAGGCTTGAAGCCTCCGGGCCCTTCGATGCAGTAGCGGGGACAGGATTTGAACCTGCGACCTCTGGGTTATGAGCCCAGCGAGCTACCGAGCTGCTCCACCCCGCGTCGGTGAACACGACTCTACGCGACTTCCGCCGGAATCCCTAATCGGCTCCGTTCCGCCGGGAAATGCCGCAGGGCGGCCACCCCGGGAAGGGGTGGCCGCCCTGCGGACGGGAACCGTCCGACTCAGCCGGTGTACGGGCCGTAGTCGTAGTCGTCCAGCGGGACCGCCTGGCCGGAGCCGGCGCCGAAGGGCGACAGGTCGTAGTCGTCGTAGCCGACGGCCGAGTACATGGCGGCCTTGGCCTCCTCGGTCGGCTCGACCCGGATGTTGCGGTAGCGGGGCAGACCCGTACCGGCCGGGATGAGCTTACCGAGGATGACGTTCTCCTTGAGGCCCAGCAGCGGGTCCGACTTGGCGTGGATCGCCGCGTCGGTGAGGACCCGGGTCGTCTCCTGGAAGGACGCGGCCGACAGCCAGGACTCGGTGGCCAGCGAGGCCTTGGTGATACCCATCAGCTGCGGACGGCCGGAGGCGGGGTGACCGCCCTCGGAGACCACGCGACGGTTCTCCTGCTCGAAGCGGCCGCGCTCGACGAGCTCGCCCGGGAGCAGCTCGGCGTCGCCCGACTCGATGATCGTCACGCGGCGGAGCATCTGCCGGATGATGATCTCGATGTGCTTGTCGTGGATCGACACGCCCTGCGAGTTGTAGACCTTCTGGACCTCGGCGACCAGGTGGATCTGGACGGCGCGCTGGCCCATGATGCGCAGGACGTCGTGCGGGTTGGTGGCACCCATGGTCAGCTTCTGGCCGACCTCGACCGCCTCGCCCTCGCTCACCAGGAGCTTGACACGCTTGGAGACCGGGTAGGCGATCTCGTCGGTGCCGTCGTCCGGGGTGACGACGATCTTGCGGGTCTTCTCGGTGTCCTCGATGCGGACCCGGCCCTGGGCCTCCGAGATCGGGGCCACACCCTTGGGGGTACGGGCCTCGAAGAGCTCGACGACACGCGGCAGACCCTGGGTGATGTCGTCACCGGCCACACCACCGGTGTGGAAGGTACGCATGGTCAGCTGGGTACCGGGCTCACCGATGGACTGGGCGGCGATGATGCCGACCGCCTCACCGATGTCGACCAGCTTGCCGGTGGCCAGCGAGCGGCCGTAGCAGAAGGCACAGGTGCCGACGGCCGACTCACAGGTCAGGATCGAGCGGGTCTTGACCTCGCTGATGCCGTGGCGGATCAGCTCGTCGATCAGCACGTCACCGAGGTCGGTGTTGGCCGTGGCCAGCAGCTTGCCGTCGACGGTGATGTCCTCGGCGAGCATGCGGGCGTAGACGCTGGTCTCGACGTCGTCGGCCTTGCGCAGCACGCCGTCGGCGCCCACGGAGCCGATCGCCAGCTTCAGGCCGCGCTCGGTGCCGCAGTCCTCCTCGCGAATGATGACGTCCTGGGAGACGTCGACCAGACGACGGGTGAGGTAGCCGGAGTCGGCGGTACGGAGGGCGGTGTCCGCGAGACCCTTACGGGCACCGTGGGTGGAGATGAAGTACTCCAGCACGGAGAGACCCTCACGGAACGACGCCTTGATGGGCCGCGGGATGGTCTCGTTCTTCGCGTTGGACACCAGACCGCGCATACCGGCGATCTGGCGCATCTGCATCATGTTTCCACGAGCGCCCGAGTCGACCATCATGAAGATCGGGTTGGTCTTCGGGAAGTTCGCGGCCATGGCGTCCGCGACCTCGTTGGTCGCCTGGGTCCAGATGCCGACGAGCTCCTGCTTGCGCTCGTCGTTGGTGATCAGACCGCGCTCGTACTGCTTCTGGACCTTCTCCGCCTTCGCCTCGAAGCCCTCCAGGATCTGGGGCTTGCTCGGCGGGACGATGACGTCCGAGATCGAGACGGTGACACCCGAACGGGTCGACCAGTGGAAGCCGGACGCCTTCAGGTTGTCCAGGGTCGCCGCGACGGTGACCTTGGGGTAGCGCTCGGCCAGGTCGTTGACGATCGCGGAGAGCTGCTTCTTGCCCACCTCGTAGTCGACGAACGGGTAGTCCTCGGGCAGCAGCTCGTTGAAGAGCGCGCGGCCCAGGGTGGTCTTCAGGCGGAAGGACTCGCCCTCGAACCACGACGACTGGCCGTCCTCGTCCAGCGGCGGGGTCCAGCCGCGGGGCGGGACGGTGCCGATGGGCAGGCGCAGCTCGATCGGGGCCTGGACGTCCAGCTCGCGGGCGTCGAAGGCCATGATCGCCTCGGCGGTCGACGAGAAGGTGCGGCCGGCGCCCTTCACGTTGTCGCGGTCCGAGGTCAGGAAGAACAGACCGAGCACCATGTCCTGGGTCGGCATGGTGACGGGGCGACCGTCGGCCGGCTTCAGGATGTTGTTCGAGGACAGCATCAGGATGCGGGCCTCGGCCTGCGCCTCCGCGGAGAGCGGCAGGTGGACGGCCATCTGGTCACCGTCGAAGTCCGCGTTGAACGCGGTGCAGACGAGCGGGTGGATCTGGATGGCCTTGCCCTCGACCAGCTGCGGCTCGAAGGCCTGGATGCCGAGGCGGTGCAGGGTGGGCGCACGGTTCAGCAGCACCGGGTGCTCGGCGATGACCTCTTCGAGGACGTCCCACACGACCGGGCGGGCGCGCTCGACCATGCGCTTGGCCGACTTGATGTTCTGCGCGTGGTTCAGGTCGACCAGGCGCTTCATCACGAACGGCTTGAAGAGCTCCAGCGCCATGGCCTTGGGCAGACCGCACTGGTGCAGCTTGAGCTGCGGGCCGACGACGATGACCGAACGGGCCGAGTAGTCGACGCGCTTGCCGAGCAGGTTCTGGCGGAAACGACCCTGCTTGCCCTTGAGCATGTCGCTCAGGGACTTCAGCGGGCGGTTGCCCGGACCGGTGACCGGACGGCCGCGGCGGCCGTTGTCGAACAGCGCGTCGACGGCCTCCTGGAGCATGCGCTTCTCGTTGTTCACGATGATCTCGGGCGCGCCGAGGTCGAGAAGCCGCTTCAGGCGGTTGTTGCGGTTGATGACACGGCGGTACAGGTCGTTCAGGTCGGAGGTCGCGAAGCGGCCACCGTCCAGCTGCACCATCGGACGCAGGTCCGGCGGGATGACCGGGACGCAGTCCAGCACCATGCCGTTGGGCTTGTTGGTGGTCTGCAGGAACGCGGAGACGACCTTGAGGCGCTTGAGCGCACGGGTCTTCTTCTGGCCCTTGCCGGTGCGGATGATCTCGCGCAGGCGCTCGGACTCCTCGGCCAGGTCGAAGGTCTCAAGGCGGTCCTTGAGGGCCGCCGCGCCCATCGAGCCGGAGAAGTAGGTGCCGAAGCGGTCGCGCAGCTCGCGGTAGAGCAGCTCGTCGCCCTCGAGGTCCTGGACCTTGAGGTTCTTGAAGCGGGCCCACACCTCGTCGAGGCGGTCGAGCTCGCGCTGCGCGCGGTCGCGCAGCTGCTTCATCTCGCGCTCGGCGCCCTCGCGCACCTTGCGGCGCACGTCGGCCTTGGCGCCCTCGGCCTCCAGCTCGGCCAGGTCGGTCTCGGCCTTCTTGGCGCGGCCTTCGAGGTCGGAGTCGCGGCGGTTCTCGATCTGCTGGCGCTCGACCGAGACGTGCGCCTCCAGGGACGGCAGGTCGCGCTGGCGGCGCTCGTCGTCGACCCAGGTGATCATGTAGGCGGCGAAGTAGATGACCTTTTCGAGGTCCTTCGGCGCCAGGTCGAGCAGGTAGCCGAGGCGGGACGGCACACCCTTGAAGTACCAGATGTGGGTGACCGGGGCGGCCAGCTCGATGTGGCCCATCCGCTCACGGCGCACCTTGGCGCGGGTCACCTCGACGCCGCAGCGCTCGCAGATGATGCCCTTGAAGCGGACGCGCTTGTACTTACCGCAGTAGCACTCCCAGTCCCGGGTGGGGCCGAAGATCTTCTCGCAGAAGAGGCCGTCCTTTTCGGGCTTCAGGGTGCGGTAGTTGATGGTCTCCGGCTTCTTGACCTCGCCGTGCGACCACTGGCGGATGTCGTCGGCGGTGGCCAGGCCGATGCGGAGCTCGTCGAAGAAGTTGACGTCAAGCACTGGTCGTCAAGCCCTCTTTCGTAAGTCGAGAGTCGTTCGTGTGGTCTGAGGGGGGCCTGGGGGCGGGCCGGCTGCTCAGTGGGCAGCCGGCCCCACCTCCGTCAGACCTCTTCGACGCTGCTCGGCTCGCGCCGGGACAGGTCGATGCCGAGCTCCTCGGCGGCGCGGAAGACGTCCTCGTCGGAGTCCCGCATCTCGATGGACTGGCCGTCCGAGGACAGCACCTCCACGTTGAGGCAGAGCGACTGCATTTCCTTGATGAGGACCTTGAAGGACTCGGGAATGCCGGGCTCGGGGATGTTCTCGCCCTTGACGATGGCCTCGTAGACCTTCACGCGGCCGAGGACGTCGTCGGACTTGATGGTGAGGAGCTCCTGCAGCGCGTAGGCCGCGCCGTATGCCTCAAGGGCCCACACCTCCATCTCACCGAAGCGCTGACCACCGAACTGCGCCTTACCACCGAGCGGCTGCTGGGTGATCATCGAGTACGGGCCGGTCGAGCGGGCGTGCAGCTTGTCGTCGACCAGGTGGTGCAGCTTGAGGATGTACATGTAGCCGACCGAGACGGGCATCGGGAACGGCTCGCCGGAGCGGCCGTCGAACAGCCGCGCCTTACCGGTGGAGTTCACCAGGCGCTCACCGTCACGGGTGAGGGTGGTGTGGTCCAGCAGACCGGTGATCTCGTCCTCGCGGGCGCCGTCGAACACCGGGGTGGCCAGGTTGGTGCCGCCCTCGACCTTGTCGGCGCCGATCGCCTGGAGGCGCTTGGCCCACTCGTCGGCGAGGCCGGAGACGTCCCAGCCCTGCTTGGAGAGCCAGCCGAGGTGGATCTCCAGGACCTGTCCCGGGTTCATTCGGGACGGGACGCCCAGCGGGTTGAGGATGATGTCGACCGGGGTGCCGTCCTCCAGGAACGGCATGTCCTCGACCGGCAGGATCTTGGAGATGACGCCCTTGTTGCCGTGGCGGCCGGCGAGCTTGTCACCGTTGGTGATCTTGCGCTTCTGGGCCACGTAGACGCGGACCAGCTGGTTGACACCCGGGGGGAGCTCGTCGCCCTCCTCGCGGTCGAACACGCGCACGCCGATGACCTTGCCGGACTCACCGTGCGGGACCTTCAGCGAGGTGTCGCGGACCTCACGGGCCTTCTCGCCGAAGATCGCGCGGAGCAGGCGCTCCTCCGGGGTCAGCTCGGTCTCGCCCTTCGGGGTGACCTTGCCGACCAGGATGTCGCCGGTGACGACGTCGGCGCCGATGCGGATGATGCCGCGCTCGTCGAGGTCCGCGAGGACCTCCTCGGAGACGTTCGGGATGTCCCGGGTGATCTCCTCGGGGCCGAGCTTGGTGTCACGGGCGTCGACCTCGTGCTCCTCGATGTGGATCGAGGAGAGCACGTCGTCCTGCACGAGGCGCTGCGACAGGATGATCGCGTCCTCGTAGTTGTGGCCCTCCCACGACATGAACGCCACGAGGAGGTTCTTGCCGAGGGCCATCTCGCCCTCGTCGGTGCAGGGGCCGTCGGCCAGCACCTGGTTGACCTCCACCCGGGCGCCCTCGTCCACGAGCACCTTCTGGTTGAAGGCGGTGCCCTGGTTGGAGCGGGTGAACTTGGCGGCGCGGTACGTGGTGTACGTGCCGTCGTCGTTGGCCACGGTGACGTAGTCGGCCGAGACCTCCTGGACGACACCCGGCTTCTCGGCGGTGATGACGTCCGCGGCGTCGACGGCGCAGCGGTACTCCATGCCGGTGCCGACCAGCGGGGCCTCGCTCTTCAGCAGCGGCACCGCCTGGCGCATCATGTTCGAGCCCATGAGCGCGCGGTTGGCGTCGTCGTGCTCGAGGAAGGGGATCATGGCGGTCGCGACCGACACCATCTGGCGCGGCGAGACGTCCATGTAGTCGATCTCGGTGCCCGGGATGTAGTCGATCTCGCCGCCGCGGCGGCGGACCAGGACGCGCGGCTCGGCGAAGGTCAGCTCCGCCGTCAGCGGGGCGTTGGCCTGCGCGATGACGTAGCGGTCCTCCTCGTCGGCCGTGAGGTAGTCGACCTGCTCGGTGACGACACCCTCGACGACCTTGCGGTACGGGGTCTCGATGAAGCCGAAGGCGTTGACCCGGCCGTACGAGGCCAGCGACCCGATCAGACCGATGTTCGGGCCTTCCGGGGTCTCGATCGGACACATGCGGCCGTAGTGCGAGGGGTGCACGTCACGGACCTCGAAGCCGGCGCGCTCACGGGAGAGACCGCCGGGGCCGAGGGCGGACAGACGGCGCTTGTGGGTCAGGCCCGACAGCGGGTTCGTCTGGTCCATGAACTGCGACAGCTGGCTGGTGCCGAAGAACTCCTTGATGGAGGCGACGACCGGCCGGATGTTGATCAGGGTCTGCGGCGTGATCGCCTCGACGTCCTGGGTGGTCATGCGCTCGCGCACGACGCGCTCCATACGGGCGAGACCCGTACGGACCTGGTTCTGGATGAGCTCGCCCACGTTGCGCAGGCGGCGGTTGCCGAAGTGGTCGATGTCGTCGACCTCGACCACGATGTCGCGGCCGGTCTCGTCACGCCAGTCGACCTCGCCGGCGTGCAGCTTGACCAGGTACTTGATCGCGTTGATGATGTCGGGCTCGGTGAGCACACCGGAGTCCAGCGACTCGGCGTTGCCGAGCTTGCGGTTCACCTTGTAGCGGCCGACCTTGGCGAGGTCGTAGCGCTTCGGGTTGAAGTACAGGTTCTCCAGCAGCGTCTGCGCGGCCTCGCGCGTCGGCGGCTCGCCCGGGCGCAGCTTGCGGTAGATGTCCAGCAGCGCGTCGTCCTGGCCCTGGGTGTGGTCCTTCTCCAGGGTGGCGCGCATCGACTCGTACTCGCCGAACTCCTCGAGAATCATCTCGTTGGTCCAGCCGAGCGCCTTGAGCAGCACGGTGACGGACTGCTTGCGCTTGCGGTCGATGCGGACGCCGACCATGTCGCGCTTGTCGATCTCCATCTCCAGCCAGGCACCACGCGAGGGGATGACCTTGCAGGAGTAGATGTCCTTGTCGGAGACCTTGTCCAGGGTGGAGTCGAAGTACACACCCGGGGAACGGACGAGCTGCGACACGACGACACGCTCGGTGCCGTTGATCACGAACGTGCCCTTGTGGGTCATGAGCGGGAAGTCGCCCATGAAGACCGTCTGAGACTTGATCTCACCGGTCTCGTTGTTGGTGAACTCGGCCGTGACGAAGAGCGGGGCCGCGAACGTGAAGTCGCGGTCCTTGCACTCGTCAATGGAGTTCTTCGGCGGCTCGAAACGGTGGTCGCGGAAGGTCAGGGACATCGACCCGCTGAAGTCCTCGATCGGCGAGATCTCCTCGAAGATCTCCTCCAGACCGGACTTGGTGGGGACGTCCAGACCGTTCTCCAGCGCCTTCTCGACCCGGGTCTTCCAGGCCGCGTTGCCGAGCAGCCAGTCAAAGCTCTCGGTCTGCAGGGCCAGGAGGTTCGGGACCTCGAGGGGCTCCTTGATCTTCGCGAAGGAGACGCGGAGCGGGGCGGTGGATGCGGCGGAATTGTTCGAGGCGTTGCGCGGCGCGGCCAAGAGGGGGGTCCTTCCGAGGGCTCGGAGCTCACTACGCGCGTACCAGCCGGGCCTTCACGGGCTTGGTCCCGCCTCCCTCGCCACTGGCCTCTGCCGAGGTCGAAACCCGAGGTCAGAGCCGCTTTGCGGAGGTGGTGCCAGACCCCTTCGGGGCAACGCAAACTCCGGGCGACGAGTCACGGAGCAGCTAACAGGCAGCGCAAAGGGACAGTGTAGCCAAAGGCGACACTGCTGTCCAGCTCTGATTCGGAGACCGAATCGGAGACTCCTCCCGGTAGCCGTCGGGCGCGAACGCCCTCCGGGTACTGCACCGGCCCGGACTCGCCGGGCCCCACGACTCACGTGGAGTCACTTCCCGCCGGAGCCGCCGGTTATGCATCCGACGGAGGACCAACCGGGTCGACTCGCGCCTTGAGAATCGCGCGCGCCGCCGGGTTCGTCAAGGGCCCGCCTCCGGCGCGGGCCTCGACCCCTTCATCGCGCCGGACCGCCCCGGCGTTACAGAAGCCGTGGTCGGGGCCTCACCCGATGACAGCGATCACCATACCCGCCCGCACCGACAGTGCCGAGTGGGCGTTCGGCCACACCGGTGTGTCCCGTCGCCGGCCGGCCGTCCGCACGGGGATGCGAAAAAGGCCGGGCCGACCACCCGCAAGGGTGATCGGCCCGGCCCCGCAGCCCCCTCAGAGGGGGCCGGGAGTCACTTGACGGTGACCTTGGCGCCAGCGGCCTCGAGGGCAGCCTTGGCCTTCTCGGCAACGTCCTTGGCAACCTTCTCCAGGACCTTGGCACCGGCGGTGTCAACGAGGTCCTTGGCCTCCTTCAGGCCGAGGGAGGTCAGGGTGCGCACCTCCTTGATGACCTGGATCTTCTTGTCGCCGGCACCGTCGAGGATGACGTCGAACTCGTCCTGCTCCTCAGCGGCCTCGGCGGCCGGGCCGGCAACGCCGGCGGCGGCAACGGCGACCGGGGCGGCGGCGGTGACGTCGAACTTCTCCTCGAAGGCCTTCACGAACGCGGCCAGCTCGATGAGGGTGAGCTCCTCGAACTGCGCGAGCAGCTCGTCCTGGGACAGCTTCGCCATGATTGGCGTCCTTCCACTAAATCGGCAGGTGGTGCCGGATGTACGGATTGGCGGGCGTACGGGCCCGCAGCGAGGCGTGGCCCCGGCCGATTACTCGGCCGCGGTCTCCTCGGCGGCGGGAGCCGGCGTACCGGCACCGCCCTGCTCGACCTTGTCGCGCAGCGCGTCCACGGTGCGGACGAGCTTCGACGGGAGCGCCTGGAAGAGCGCGGCAGCCTGGGACTGCTTGGCCTTCAGGGCACCCGCCAGCTTGGCGAGCAGCACCTCGCGGGACTCGAGGTCCGCGAGCTGCTTGATCTCGTCGGCGGACAGCGCCTTACCGTCAAGGACACCGCCCTTGATGACGAGAGCGGGGTTCTCCTTGGCGAAGTCACGCAGAGCCTTCGCCGACTCCACCGGGTCACCGGTGACGAAGGCGACAGCCGTCGGACCGGCGAACAGGTCGTCGAGCTCCGTGATCCCGACCTCATTGGCCGCGATCTTGGTCAGCGTGTTCTTCACCACGGCGTACTGGGCGTTGTCACCCAGGGAGCGACGCAGGGTCTTGACCTGCTTCACCGTGAGACCGCGGTACTCGGTCAGCACGGCCGCGTTCGAGCCACGGAAAAGCTCCGTGATCTCGGCGACGGCAGCAGCCTTGTCGGGCCTAGCCATAGGCTTACGCCTCCTTCCGTGATGTCGAAGTCGGGCCGACCGCGAGAGTCGACCATTCGCGCCGCGAACCACTGGACGGAGGAAAGCCCCTGCGGAAAAGCAGATGAGCCCCGGTGCGCAGGCGCACGGGGCTCGGCGTGAACTCGACGGATCCACGTGCGAGGCACGCGACCCGGAGGTCAAAGCTCCAAACAGTCCTGCGCGGGCTGCCCGCGCGCGAAGCGCGGGTCCTTCGGTCGCGCGCTCCCTGACGGGGGCACCGCGACAACCAGCGGTCTTTGGCTTCCGCCACAGTAGCCGGACGCCGCCGTCCGGGGCAAATCGCCCCCGGTCCGCGCCCCGGCGAGCCGGTTCAGCGGGCCAGCGGGGAGACGCTGCGGGTGCCGGTGTCCACGGTGTCCGCCTCCGCCGGGGCCTGCACCGAGAGCGAGCCGCCGGGCTCGGTGTAGACCACCGAGTCGTCCAGCCGGCCGCCGCCGTCCCCCGTCCCGGTCCGCTCCATCCGGACCAGCTGGTCCTTGTCGTTCAGCCAGAGGTCCAGGGTCAGCGAGGCCGAGCCGCCGGGCGCCAGCGCGGTCCGCAGCCCCTCCCGGCGCGCCGGGGTGAGCTGGGTCTGCGCCGCCGCGTAGCGGGCCGCGTCGGTGGCCACCCGGTAGTGCTCGACCGTGGAGTCCTCGAACCGCTCCTCGCCGACGTACTGGGCGGTGATCCCGTCGGCGGTCGCGGCGGCCAGCGCCACCACCGGGTTGAGCAGGTCGATCAGCCCGGCGTACGGGATCTCCCGGTGCCCGTCCGGCCCCTGCGGACCGGCGAACCGCTCCCAGTGCCTCCCGCCCTGCCGGGCGGCGGCGGCCGCGTCGCCGCCCTCGTAGGCGACGGTGTCGACGACGATCAGCTGCTCGGCCGCGGCCGGGGTGGAACGTTTGACCTGGAGCGCGGTCTTCGGCTGCCAGAACAGCGGCCCGGAGCCGGCGTCCGCGCCCAGCCGGTAGCTCACCTTGGCCCGGCGGGCGGTCTGCATGGCCAGCTGGGAGGAGAGCAGCACCCCGTGCGGGGAGCGGTCGGTCGGCTTGGCCGGCCAGGTCGGCGAGGCGCTGCTGGGCGTCGGGGTGGCCTCGCCGGGCGCGCTCGGCGACGGGGACGGCCCCGGGCCGCCGGCCGAGCTGCACCCGGCCGGTCCGGCCGCCAGCACCGCGACGGCGACCACCGCCGCCAACCGCTGCCGCACCGCCATCCACGCCTCCCCGTCCGATCGGTCCGTCCGATCCGTTCACACCCGACGACCGCACAGGCCGGAGCGTCCGCTCCCGCCCACCTTGCCACCCGGGCCCGCGCGACCCGGTGGCACCCCCCGCCACTCGGCCGCACGGCCCTCGTTCCGACCCGGGAGCTCCCTACGGCGCCGGCCTGGCGGAGGGCGTTCCGGACGGACCGGACGGGGCGCCGGAGGACGGGCCGCCGGACGGCCCGGCGGCCGGCTCCGCGGACGGATCGGCGGCGGGCTCGGCGCCCTCGGCGATGTCCGTCGTGGTCACCACCGCGCCGGCCGTGCCGCGCACGGTGGACCGCACCCGCAGCAGCCGGTCCCCGGGGGCCACCCAGAAGTCGTACTCGAGCGCCCCGACCCCGTTGCGCTCGTAGTAGCCGAGCACCTCGGTCAGCCGCGCCGGGCTCAGCCCCTCCTCGGCGCCGAAGTAGTCCGCCGGCGAGGCGGTGCCCCGGTAGTGCGCGACCGTCTCGCCGTTCAGCTGCTCGCCGCCGAGCGGGGTGAGCCGGCCGGCCAGCGCCATCGTGTGCGCCGGTCCGCCCGGGTTGGACAGCACTCCGGTGATCCAGCCGCCGACCCACCCGGTCGACCCGGCCGGGGCGGCCGCCGCCCGCGGGTCCAGCGACTCCGCCCGGCCCCGGTCCGCCGTCCTGGGCGCCGCTCCCGGGTGGTCCAGCTCCAGCGAGCCGTCCTGGCCGCGCAGCCGCCCGGTGCCCAGCTCGTCGGTGACGGTCAGCTCGACCGCGTCGCGGGCGCCCCAGGACAGCGTCCCGTCGGCGCCGCGCCGCCCGGCCGGGCCCTCCTGGACCACCTGCACCCGGGCCCCGCCGCTGTCGTCCAGCCGCTGGGAGGCGGAGAGCAGCACCTGCCGGGGCGGACGCTGGGTGGGGCGGTCGCTGATCGGGGTCCGGTCGCCGGACACGGCCAGCACGCTGCACGCGGTCAGGCCGGCGGCGAGCAGCAGCAGGGCCGCCCCCTTGGCGGCGGGACGAAGGGCGGGCACGGCACTCCCCGGCGGTCGGACGGCGGCGGCCCCCTGGGCGGGAGCACGCGGGCGGACCGGGCGAGCGTACGACGGACCGCGCACCGGTTCGCCCCGCCGGGGGTATCGATCGGGAAACGACGGCGGGCCCGCACCCCCGGCGAAGGGGGTACGGGCCCGCCGTACGGACGACAGCTGCGATCAGACCGCGGCCGGGTCCTCCTCGACGAGGAGGTTGCGGGTGCGGTTCGGGTCCACCAGGATGCCGGGGCCGATGGTGGTCGAGAACGCGGTCTTCTTGATGTAGCGGCCCTTGGCGGCGGACGGCTTGGCGCGGAGCACCTCGTCCAGCGCGGCGGCGTAGTTCTCGACCAGCTGCTCGTCGGTGAAGGAGGCCTTACCGATGATGAAGTGCAGGTTCGAGTGCTTGTCGACGCGGAACTCGATCTTGCCGCCCTTGATGTCGTTGACAGCCTTGGCGACATCGGGGGTGACGGTGCCGGTCTTCGGGTTCGGCATCAGGCCACGGGGACCGAGCACGCGGCCGAGGCGGCCGACCTTGCCCATGAGGTCCGGGGTGGCGACGACGGCGTCGAAGTCCAGCTTGCCCTTGGCGACCTCGTCGATGAGCTCGTCGGCACCGACGATGTCGGCACCCGCAGCACGCGCGGCCTCGGCACGCTCGCCGGTCGCGAAGACCAGGACCCGAGCGGTCTTACCGGTGCCGTGCGGGAGGATCACGGTGCTGCGGACCATCTGGTCGGCCTTGCGCGGGTCGACACCCAGACGCATGGCGACCTCGACGGTGCCGTCGAACTTGCTGGTGCTGGTCGCCTTGGCGAGGCGGATGGCCTCGAGGGGGGCGTAAAGGCGCTCGCGGTCGACCTGGGCGTCCGCGGCCTTCAGGGCCTTGCTGCGCTTCATAGCTGCTCCTGAATGGTGATGGGAGTTGTGGTATTCACGGGCCAGCGCAGGCCCTACCACGGGGGACGAGAAGGGGTGATCAGCCCTCGACGGTGATGCCCATCGACCGGGCGGTGCCGGCGATGATCTTCTCCGCCGCGTCCAGGTCGTTGGCGTTCAGGTCGGGCATCTTGGTGGTGGCGATCTCGCGGACCTGGGCGCTGGTGAGCTTCGCGACCTTGGTCTTGTGCGGCTCGCTGGAGCCCTTCTCGATACCGGCGGCCTTCAGGATGAGGCGCGCGGCCGGCGGCGTCTTCGTGATGAAGGTGAAGGAACGGTCGTCGTAGACCGTGATCTCCACCGGCACGATCATGCCGCGCTGCGACTCGGTCGCGGCGTTGTAGGCCTTGCAGAACTCCATGATGTTGACGCCGTGCTGACCCAGCGCGGGGCCGACCGGCGGGGCCGGGTTGGCCGCACCGGCGTTGATCTGGAGCTTGATAAGCCCCGTGACCTTCTTCTTCTTGGGAGGCATGTCTCTCCGGGTCCTTCCGAGAGGTGATTGCTGGTGTGCGCGGAACCGGGGCGACACCCGGTCGCCAGCACACACATCGGACCAGGCTAACGCCTCGGCGTCGCTGGACCAAAACGGATTCGGGGCGGGGCCCACGGCCCCGCCCCGAATCCGAAGACCGTATGACTAGTTCTTCTGGATCTGGTCGAAGGAGAGCTCGACCGGGGTCTCCCGGCCGAAGATCTCGACCAGGCCCTTGACCTTCTTCGAGTCCGGGTTGATCTCGTTGATGGTCGCCTGGAGGGTGGCGAACGGACCGTCGGTGACGGTGACCGAGTCGCCGACCTCGAAGTCGAGCACCTGGATCTCGCTGGGCTTGACCGGCGAGGGCTTGCCGGCCTCCTTGGCCGCCTGGCGCTCCACGTCGGGGGCGAGCATCTTGACGACCTCGTCCAGGGTCAGCGGGTACGGGTCGTAGGCGTTGCCGACGAAGCCGGTGACACCGGGGGTGTTGCGCACGACGCCCCAGGACTCCGGGGTGAGGTCCATGCGCACCAGGACGTAGCCGGGGAGCTTGTTCTGGCGGATGGTCTTGCGGTCGCCGTTCTTGATCTGGACGACCTCCTCCTGCGGCACCTCGGCCTGGAAGATGTACTCCTCGACGTTGAGGGAGACGGCGCGCTGCTCCAGGTTCTGCTTCACCCGGTTCTCGTAGCCGGCGTAGGTGTGGATCACGTACCACTCGCCCGGCATGAACCGCAGGTCCTCGCGGAACTTGGCGACCGGGTCGACCTCCTCGGCCTCCTCGGCCTCCTCGGCGGCGGTCTCCTCGGCCTCGGTCTCCTCGGCGGCGGCCTCCTCGGCCGGCTCCTCGTCGGACTCCACGTGCAGCGCGGCCTCCTCGGCCGACTCCCCGGCCTCGGCCTCGTCGTACGCCTCGGCCTCGTCCTCGTCGGCGTCGACGGCGTCCACGATCTGCTGCTCGTCGGTCTCGACGTCGTCAGCCAGCTCGGCCGCGTCCTCGGCGGCGACATCCGCCGCGCGGACGGTCTCGTCGGCGTCGTACAGGGGGGACTCAGACACGGTGGCTGCTTCTTTCCTGGAGATGGTGAAGGTGGCGCGCTCCGCGACGAACCGGCCACGCTCCGCTCACGCGGTCGCCGGAAGTTCGCCTCGGAGACTTCAACAGTACCGAGTCAACGGTAGCGGCCCCGTCCCTCCGACGCAGACAGCTCGACCCGGGCCGAGGACCGGCCCGGGTCGGGGAAGCTGATTCGAAGGTGGAAGACTGTTGTCAGCCGAAGATCCAGAGGGCGGCCTTGGAGAACCCGTAGTCGAGACCCCACACGAAGGCCATCACGATCACGACGAACACGACCACGACGCTGGTGTAGCTCATCAGCTGGTTGCGCGTCGGCCAGACGACCTTGCGGAGTTCGGCGATGATCTGCCGGTAGAACAGCGCGAGCCGGGCGAAGACGCCCTTCTTGCCGCGCTTGCCGGACTTCTTGTCGCCAGAGCGCTTGCGGCGCGACTCGCCCTCCGCGGGCGTGGTCTCGGCAGCGCCGTCGGTCCCCTCGGGGTTGCCGCTCTCAGGCGTTGCGGTGGAGCCCGTGGTCTCCGTCACTCGTCCTCACCTGAATCCGGGTCCTGCCGGACGTCGACTGCGTACCCGAAATGGGCACGAGCGGCCGGCTAACGGTGCTGATCGGCGCCCTCTCCGCATCAAGCCCGCTCGCTCTGTCGGAGCGAACGGGCTGATGACGGATCAAGCAGCAGGGCAAGAGGGACTTGAACCCCCAACCGCCGGTTTTGGAGACCGGTGCTCTACCAATTGAGCTATTGCCCTACGGAACCTCTCGGCCCCAGTAGCGTCCACCAACCTACCGCATCTTCCGTCGATCTCCGTACAGGCTCTGTACGGCGGCGGAGGCTCCGGTTCGTTCGGTGGCCGTCGAGCAGTGAGTGTACGTGGTCGGAGGGCGTTTGGTCGAACCTCTTCTTTTTCCGACTGTCGCCCCGGCCCCACCGGGCCGCCATGCGGACGGCCCCGTACATATGGTGAAACCGCCATGCCCGCGCGGTGTGCGGTCTGCGACCATGCAGGCATGAGCGCTTCCACCCCGCAGCCCGACAGTTCCGTCCGCCCCGCCGACCGCCGCGTCTCCGCCCGGATCGGCGCGATCGCCGAGTCCGCCACCCTCGCCGTGGACGCCAAGGCCAAGGCCCTCAAGGCGGCCGGCCGTCCGGTCATCGGCTTCGGCGCCGGCGAGCCGGACTTCCCGACCCCGGACTACATCGTCGAGGCGGCCGTCGAGGCCTGCCGCGACCCGAAGAACCACCGCTACACCCCGGCCGGCGGCCTGCCGGAGCTCAAGGCGGCGATCGCGGCCAAGACGCTGCGCGACTCCGGCTACGCGGTGGACGCCTCGCAGGTGCTGGTGACCAACGGCGGCAAGCAGGCGATCTACGAGGCGTTCGCGGCGATCCTCGACCCGGGCGACGAGGTCATCGTCCCGGCGCCGTACTGGACCACCTACCCCGAGTCGATCCAGCTGGCCGGCGGCGTGCCGGTGGAGGTCGTGACCGACGAGACCACCGGCTACAAGGTCTCGGTCGAGCAGCTGGAGGCCGCCCGCACCGAGAACACCAAGGTGGTGCTGTTCGTCTCGCCGTCCAACCCGACCGGCGCGGTGTACACCCGGGCCGAGGCCGAGGCGATCGGCCGCTGGGCCCTGGAGCACGGCCTCTGGGTGCTCACCGACGAGATCTACGAGCACCTGGTCTACGGCGACGCGGAGTTCACCTCGCTGCCGGCCCTGCTGCCCGAGCTGGCCGACAAGACCATCGTGGTCAACGGCGTCGCCAAGACCTACGCGATGACCGGCTGGCGGGTGGGCTGGGTGATCGGCCCCAAGGACGTCGTCAAGGCCGCGACCAACCTGCAGTCGCACGCCACCTCGAACGTCTCCAACGTGGCCCAGCGCGCCGCCCTGGCCGCCGTCGCCGGCGACCTCTCCGCGGTCCACGAGATGCGCACCGCCTTCGACCGGCGCCGCCGCACCATCGTGAAGATGCTCAACGAGATCGACGGCGTGGTCTGCCCCGAGCCCGAGGGCGCCTTCTACGTCTACCCGTCGGTCAAGGCCCTGCTGGGCAAGGAGATCCGCGGCCGGCGCCCGCAGACCTCCGCCGAGCTGGCCTCGCTGATCCTGGACGAGGCCGAGGTCGCGGTCGTCCCGGGTGAGGCCTTCGGCACCCCCGGCTACCTGCGGCTCTCCTACGCGCTCGGCGACGCCGACCTCGCCGAGGGCGTCGGCCGCATCCAGAAGCTGCTCGCCGAGGCCCGCGACTGAATCTTCTGAGGCCCGCGTCAATCGCGGGTGACCGGACCGCCCTCTTTTCACCCCTTCGGGGGAGGGGAAGAGGGCGGTTCCCGTAGCACCCCCTGATGCGGCAGGATTCGTGAATGGAACGCCTGCTGAACCCGCGAGACGTCAGGGACCTTCCGAAGGCCCACCTGCACCTGCACTTCACCGGCTCGATGCGCCCGGCCACCCTGCTGGAGCTGGCCGACAAGCACGGGATCCGGCTGCCGGAGGCGCTCAGCTCCGGCGAGCCGCCCAAGCTGCGGGCCACCGACGAACGCGGCTGGTTCCGCTTCCAGCGCCTCTACGACACCGCCCGCTCCTGCCTGCGCGACGAGAGCGACATCCGCCGGCTGGTCCGGGAGACCGCCGAGGACGAGCGGCGGGACGGCTCCCGCTGGCTGGAGATCCAGGTCGACCCGACCTCCTACGCGCCCCGGCTGGGCGGCCTGATCCCCGCCCTGGAGCTGATCCTGGACGCGGTGGAGGACGCCGCCGCGGCCACCGGCGTCGGCATCCGGGTCCTGGTCGCCGCCAACCGGATGAAGTCCCCGATGGACGCCCGGACGCTGGCCCGGCTGGCCGTCCGGTACGCCGACCGGGGCGTGGTCGGCTTCGGCCTCTCCAACGACGAGCGCCGCGGCCTGGCCCGCGACTTCGACCGGGCCTTCGACATCGCCCGCAAGGGCGGACTGCTGGCCGCCCCGCACGGCGGCGAGCTGGCCGGCCCGGAGTCCGTCCGGGACTGCCTGGACGACCTCGGCGCCGGCCGGATCGGCCACGGCGTGCGGGCGGCCGAGGACGAGCGGCTGATGCAGCGGCTGGCCGACCGTCAGATCACCTGCGAGGTCTGCCCGTCCTCCAACGTCTCGCTCGGCGTCTACGAGCACCCCGAGGAGGTCCCGCTGCGGCGGCTGTTCGACGCGGGGGTGCCGCTCGCGCTCGGCGCCGACGACCCGCTGCTGTTCGGCACCCGGCTCGCCGCCCAGTACGACCTGACCCGCGACGTCCTGGGCTTCTCCGACCAGGAGCTGGCCGAGCTGGCCCGCCAGTCGGTGCGCGGCTCGTGCGCGCCCGAGAGCGTGCGGAAGGAACTGCTGGCCGACATCGACGCCTGGCTGACCGCCTGAACGGCCGCTACAGGCTGACGCCCACCATCACCGGCTCGTTGACCAGCTCCACCCCGAAGGCCGCCCGCACGCCGTCGCGGATCTCCCGGGCCAGGGCGAGCAGGTCCTCGGTGCTGGCGGCGCCGCGGTTGGTCAGCGCCAGGGTGTGCTTGGTGGAGAGGGTCGCCGGGCCGCTGCCGTAGCCCTTGCCGAACCCGGCCCTGTCGATCAGCCAGGCCGCCGAGGTCTTGGTGCACCCGTCCGGCGCCGGGTAGCCGGGGGCGGTCAGCTCGCGACCGGCGGCCACCGCCAGGAAGGCGGCGTACTGCTCGGGGCTCAGCACCGGATTGGTGAAGAAGGAGCCGGCCGACCAGGTGTCGTGGTCCGCCGGGTCCAGCACCATGCCCTTGCCGGCCCGCAGGCCGAGCACCGCGTCGTGCGCCTCGCGCAGGCCGACCCGCTCGTCCTGGGCCACCCCGAAGTGCTTGGCGACCTCGGCGTAGCGGACCGGGGTGGAGCGCCCGGCGGCGTCCTCCAGCGCGAAGCGGACCCGCAGCACCACGTAGCGGTCCGGCTCCGCCTTGAAGCGGCTGTGCCGGTAGGAGAAGGCGCAGGCCTCGTTGCCGAGGGTGACGGTCTCGCCGGTGCGGCGGTCGTAGGCGACCACCTCGGTGACCGTCTGGGCGACCTCCTGGCCGTACGCGCCGACGTTCTGCACCGGCGTGGCGCCGGCCGAGCCGGGGATGCCGGCCAGGAACTCGATGCCGGCCAGGCCCGCGTCCACGGTCCTGGCCACCGCGTCGGCCCACACCTCGCCGGCCGCCAGCTCCAGCGCGGTGCCGTCGAGGACGAAGCCGGTGGTGGCGATCCGCAGCACGGTGCCGGGGAAGCCGGCGTCGCCGATCACCAGGTTGGAGCCGCCGCCGATCACCAGCAGCGGCTCCCCCGCCGCGTCCGCGGCGCGGACGGCGGCGACCACCTCGTCATCGGTGTGCGCGGTCACCAGGCGGCGGGCCGGGCCGCCGAGCCGCAGGGTGGTCAGCGGGGCGAGGGGGGCGTCGAGTTCTTCCAGCACGCCCCCAGCGTACGGGGAGCGGACCCGGGTCGATTTCCCGGACCCGGGCCCGCTCCCCGGACCGCTCAGGCCAGCCGGACGACCGCCCGGGACATGCCGAGCACCTTCTGGCCGGCGTAGGTCGCCACCAGGTCGACCTGGACCTTCCGGTCGTCGAGCAGCTTGGCCACCTTGCCGGTGACCTCGATCACCGAGCCGACCCCGTCGTTGGGCACCGGCACCGGGCGGGTGAACCGGACGCCGTACTCGACCACCGCGGCCGGGTCGCCGACCCAGTCGGTGACCACCCGGATCGCCTCGGCCATGGTGAACATGCCGTGCGCGATGACGTCGGGCAGGCCGACCTCCAGGGCGAACTTCTCGTTCCAGTGGATCGGGTTGAAGTCGCCGGAGGCACCCGCGTACTGCACCAGTGTGGCGCGGGTCACCGGGAAGGACTGCGCCGGCAGCTCGGTGCCGGCCTCGACCTCGTCGTAGCGGACCGTCATCGGGCTCACTCCCCCGCCTTCTCGTCGGCGGCCCGGGCCACCAGGGTCATGACGGACGTCACCACGTGCTCGCCGGACTCGTCCGCGATCTCGCCGCGCACGGTGAGCACGTCGTTGCCGGCCAGCGACTTGATGTTGTCGACGGTGACCGAGACGGTCAGCCGGTCGCCGGCCCGCACCGGGCGGGTGTAGCTGAACTTCTGGTCGCCGTGCACGACCCGGCTGTAGTCCAGGCCGAGCTCCGGGTCCTGGACCACCTGGGCGGAGGCCCGCATGCTGAGCAGGATCGGGAAGGTCGGCGGGGCGATCACGTCCGGGTGGCCGAGCGCCTTGGCCGCCTCCGGGTCGGTGTACGCCGGGTTGGCGTCACCGACCGCGACGGCGAACTCACGGATCTTCTCCCGGCCGACCTCGTAGGGCTCGGTGGGCGGATACGTCCGCCCGATGAAGGAGGGGTCGAGCGCCATCGGCAAGCTCCTCGGAAACGCGGTGGACAAACGAAAAAAACTCCGGACCGCAACCCAATGAGGGATGCGGCCCGGAGTCGTAGACCTGGTTCACACAGGCCCGATGCCCTGCGAGAGGGTCAGCGGGTCTCGCGGTGCGCGGTGTGCGAGTTGCAGCGGGGGCAGTGCTTCTTCATCTCAAGACGGTCCGGGTCGTTACGCCGGTTCTTCTTGGTGATGTAGTTCCGCTCCTTGCACTCCACGCAGGCCAGCGTGATCTTCGGGCGGACATCGGTGGCAGCCACGGGAGTGCCTTCCTTGGACAATGAATGAGAACACAGACAAGAGTAGCCGACCGGGAGTGCGATCTCCCGACCGACTACGCGGGGTAGCGGTGACCGGACTTGAACCGGTGACACAGCGATTATGAGCCGCTTGCTCTACCAACTGAGCTACACCGCCACAGTGATCCGGAGCACAGTCGAAACTGACTCCTTCTCACCAGAGCCCCCATGCGGAATCGAACCGCAGACCTTCTCCTTACCATGGAGACGCTCTACCGACTGAGCTATAGGGGCGAACGAGGAAGAGATTACACGTTCCGCGCCCAGAGGTGAAATCCGTATCCGGCGGCGAAGTCCGCAGGTCCGCGGCGCGCACGGCCGGTCGATCGAAGGCCGGGCGTTCGACCGGCCTCCTCGGCCGCGGCCCGACCCGATACGACTTTTGCCCGCCTCCCGGCACCCCGGGCCCGCCGCCCGTAGGCTCGTCGCTCATTGACCCGAGCAGGAGCCGGACGCGAGAAGGAGCCGGGCGATGGACAGCGCAGCCGCCGACGGACCGCAGCCCGGCCCCGGCCCGGCCGCCAACCCGCTCGGGCACGGACCCGTCCTGCTGCTCACCGGGGCCAGGCTGGCGGACGGCCGGGTGGTGGACGTGCGGATCAGCGGCGACCGGATCCAGGCCGTCGGCACCGCCGGCGGACTCGGCCCGCTGCCCGCCCTGCCCGGTGCCCCCACCGTCACCACCGGGGCCCGGATCGACCTGCGCGGCTACCTGCTGCTGCCCGCCCCGGCCGAGGCCCACGCGCACTACGACGTGGCCTTCTCCGCCGCGCTGACCGCTCCCCCGCCGGAGACCTCCACCGACCTCACCCGCCGGGTCACCGAGGCCGCGCTGACCTCGCTCGGCTACGGCGCGACCGCCCAGCGCACCCACGTCCGGATCGGCGACGTGCACGGGCTGCGCCGGCTGGAGGCGGTGCTCACCGCCCAGCAGGCGCTGCGCGGCCTCGCCGAGCTGCAGGCGGTGGCGATGCCCCGGCTGCTGACCGGCCTGGCCGGGGCGGACGGCCGGGCCCAGCTGCGGGACGCGCTCAAGCTCGGCGCCACCGCGGCCGGCGGCTGCCCCGAGCTGGACCCGGACCCGGCGGGCTACGTCCAGCTGCTGCTGGAGGCCGCCCGGGAGGCGGACTGCCCGGTGGACCTGCACACCACCGCCGCCGACCCGGGCCGGCTGGCCCGGCTGGCCGGGGCGCTCGCCCCACTGCGGCCCCGGGTGGTGCTCGGGCCGTGCGGGTCGCTCGCGCCGGGCGCCTCGACGGTGCTGGCCAACGCGGGGATCCGGGTGGTCTGCCTGCCGCAGAACGGCGGCTGCGCGGGGCTGGAGGGCCTGGCCGCCGGACTGCGGCCGGCGCTGCTGCGCGAGCTGGTGAAGGCCCGGGTGCCGCTGGCGGCCGGCAGCGGATCGCTGCGGGACGGCGCCAATCCGGTCGGGCGGGCCGATCCGCTGGAGGCCGCGTACCTGCTGGCGGCGGGCGGCGTGCTGGACGTGGAGGCGGCCTACGACGCGGTGTCCAACCAGGCGCGGCTGGCGCTCGGACTGCCGCCGGTGCGGGTGGACGCCGGCTTCCCGGCCGAGCTGCTGGCGGTGCGCGGGGACAGCCTGGCCGGGGCGCTGGCGGGCGGGCACAGCCGGCTCGTGGTGCACAGCGGGCGGGTGGTCAGCCGGACCAGCGCGGTGCGCGAGTTCGCCGACACGGTGGCCCTGGCGCTGCCCCGGCAGGCGGACGGCACGGACGGGCGCGGGCCGAGCGAGTGATCGGGGCGCGCGGCATGGCACCGCGCGCCCCTCCCCACCAACTGGCCGCCGGAGCGGCGAAGCGGCCCCGGACATCCCCCACTGGAGCGGGGCCGCTTCCTCACCGCTGACGCTACGCCCGCGAAGGACCCCTTCCGGCGGCTCTTGACGCCCTGTTGGCGTCGCGGGAGCCGTCCTTGACGGCTCGTTGACGCACGGGCCGTCAGGGCTCGTAGCGGTAGCCGATCCCGGGCTCGGTGATCAGGTGGCGCGGCCGGGCCGGGTCGCGCTCCAGCTTCCGCCGCAGGCCGGCCAGGTAGACCCGCAGGTAGTTGCCGTGCTGCTCCTGGGCCGGACCCCAGACCTCGCGCAGGATCCGCCGCCCGGGCACCAGCCGGCCGGGGTTGGCCAGCAGCAGGGCGAGGATCCGCCACTCGGTCGGGGTGAGCCGCACCGGGCCGTCCGGACCGGTCACCGTGGTGGCCGCGAGGTCCACGGTGTGGTCGCCGATCACCGGCGCGGACCCGGCCGGGTCGGCGACCGGCGGGCGGCGCAGCACGGCCCGCAGCCGGGCCAGCAGCTCCTCCATCAGGAACGGCTTGGTGAGGTAGTCGTCGGCGCCCGCGTCCAGCGCGCCGATCCTGTCGGCGGCGCCGGAGCGGCCGGACAGCACGATGATCGGCACCGCGCTGCGGCGGCGCAGGCCGCGCAGGACGTCCATGCCGTCCAGGTCGGGCAGGCCGAGGTCGAGCAGGACGGCGTCCGGGCTGTGGTGCGCGGCGCGGTCCAGGGCCTCGCCGCCGGTGGCGGCGGTGCGGACGGCGTACTGCCGCGCGCCCAGGTTGATCCGCAGGGTGCGCAGCAGCGCGGGCTCGTCGTCGACGACGAGGATCTCGCTCATGCGGGGCCCTCCCCCGGGTACGCGGTCGACGGGACGTCGGCCGGTGCGAAGGCGGCCGGTGGGAAGTCGGCCGGTGGGAAGTCGGGCGGCGGGACGTCCGACGGCGGCTTCGCGGCGGGCAGGGTGAGCAGCATGGTGGTGCCGCCGCCGGGGGTGTCCTCGACCTCCAGGCCGCCGCCCATCGCCTCGGCCAGGCCGCGGGAGAGCGCGAGGCCGAGGCCGACGCCCTGGGTGTTGTCGGTGTCGCCGAGGCGCTGGAAGGGCAGGAAGACCCGGTCGCGGTCCTCGGGGGCGATGCCGGGGCCGCGGTCGATCACCCGCAGCTCGACCCGCTCGGCGTGGTGGCTGGCGGCGACCAGGACGGGTGCGCCGGGGGCGTTGTACCGCAGCGCGTTGGTGATCACGTTGGCGAGGACGCGCTCCAGCAGCGGCGGGTCGGCGAGGACGGGCGGCACGGTCTCCAGGTCGAGCGGCTGGACGGGCGCGTACGGGTCGGCGAGCGAGTCGAGGGCGCGCGGCAGGATCTCGTCGAGGTGGGTCTCGGCGAGGTGGAGGGTGAGCGCGCCGGCCTGGAGGCGGCTCATGTCGAGCAGGTTGTCCACCAGACGGGTGAGTTTGACGAGGGACTCGTCGGCGGTGGCGAGGAGTTCGGCCTGGTCCTCGGGCGAGAACTCGACGTCCGGGCTGCGCAGCGAGCCGACCGAGGCGAGCGCGGCGGCCAGCGGGGTGCGCAGGTCGTGGCTGACGGCGGCGAGCAGGGCGGTGCGCATCCGGTCGGCGGCCTTGATCGGTTCGACCTCGGCGGCGACCACGGCGAGCCGGTCGCGCTCCAGGGCGGCGGCGACGTGCGCGGCGAAGGCGGTGAGCACGCGCTGGTCGGCGGCGGGCAGCCGGCGGCCGGTGAGGACGAGGACGGCGTCGGGGCCGACCGGGACCTCGGTGGTCTCGCCGGCCTGCCCGGGGCCGGGTTCGCCGCCGCCGTCGCAGGAGGCCAGCACCTCGCCGCCGGTGCGCTCCAGCAGGGCGACGGTCCGCATGCCGAAGGCGGTGCGGGACTTCTCCAGCAGGGCGGGCAGCGCGTCGGCGCCGCGCAGCACGCTGCCGGCCAGGGTGGACAGGGTCTCGGCCTCGGCGGTGGCCCGGGCGGCCCGGGCGGTGAGCCGGGTGGCGTGGTCGACGACGGTGGAGACGGTCAGCGCGACGGCGGCGAAGACCACCAGGGCGATGATGTTGTTGGTCTCGCCGATGGTGAAGTTGTGGACGGGCGGGATGAAGAAGTAGTTCAGCAGCACCGAGGCGACCAGCGAGGCCACCAGGGCCGAGGTCGCGCCGCCGAGCAGGGCCACCGCCACCACGCCGAGCTGGAAGATCAGCGCGTCGGTGGTGAGGTTGACGGTCTCGTGGAACTGCGAGAGCAGCGCGGTCAGCAGCCAGGGCACCACCAGGCCGGAGAGGAAGCCGGCGACGGTGCGCCGCCGGGAGTGGCGGCGGCCGAGCGCGGGCAGCCGGCCGCGGCCGGTGAACTCGTGGGTGACCATGTGGACGTCGATGTCCTCGGAGGCGTCCACGGTGGTCTCGCCGATGCCGGGGCCGGTGAGGAAGCGGGTGATCCGGCCGCGCCGGCTGGTGCCGAGCACGAGCTGGGTGGCGTCGTGGGCGCGGGCGAAGGCGAGCAGCGCGGTGGGGATGTCGTCGCCGACGACCACGTGGTAGCTGCCGCCGAGGCTCTCCACCAGCTGCCGCTGCTGGGCGAGCGCGCCGGAGGAGGCGCCGGCCAGGCCGTCGCTGCGGGTGACGTGGACGGCGAGCAGGTCGCCGCCGGCGGTCCGGTCCGAGATGCGGGCGGCGCGGCGGATCAGGGTCTCGCCCTCGGGTCCGCCGGTGAGGGCGACCACGACGCGTTCGCGGGTCTCCCAGACCCGGTCGATGTTGTGGCTGGCCCGGTAGTCGCGCAGGCCCTCGTCGACCCGCCCGGCCACCCAGAGCAGGGCGAGTTCGCGCAGGGCGGTGAGGTTGCCGACCCGGAAGTAGTGGGAGAGCGCGGCGTCCACCTTCTCCGCCCTGTAGACGTTGCCGTGGGCCATCCGGCGGCGCAGCGCCTGGGGGGCCATGTCGACGAGTTCGATCTGCTCGGCCCGGCGGACCACCTCGTCCGGGACGGTTTCGCGCTGCGGGGTGCCGGTGATCTTGCGGACGACGTCGTTCAGCGATTCCAGGTGCTGGACGTTGACGGTGGTGATGACGTCGATCCCGGCGGCCAGCAGGTCCTCGACGTCCTGCCAGCGCTTGCCGTTGCGCCCGCCGGGGATGTTGGTGTGGGCGAGTTCGTCGACCAGGGCGACGGCGGGCCGGCGGGCGAGCACGGCGTCGAGGTCCATCTCCTCGAAATCGGTGTCCCGGTAGGAGCGGTGGGCCCGCGGCAGGACCTCCAGGCCGTCGAGCATGGCCTCGGTGTGCCGGCGGCCGTGGCACTCGATCCAGCCGACGACGACGTCCGCGCCGCGGTCCTGTCTGCGGTGGGCCTCGTCCAGCATCCGGTAGGTCTTGCCGACACCGGGGGCCGAGCCGAGGTACACCCTCAGCCGGCCGCGTCGGTGGCCGGTGCCGGGGGTGAGGTCGCGGGCCATGGGCGCTGCTCTTTCGTCGTCTGCGGCGTACGGGGGACGGACGGCGGGCCGATCCGGGTCCGGGGTGGTCCCCCGGCCCGGATCGGCCCGTCTCAGGTGCTCGGCCGATCGGCCGTCACCTCTGGTCCGCCAGCGCCCTGTTCAGCAGGACGACGTTGACGCCCGGCTGTCCGAGGAAGCCCAGGGGGCGGCCGTCGGTGTGCGTGTCGACCAGCTTGCGGACGGTGTCGACCGGCAGGTCGCGGGCCTTGGCGACCCGCTCGACCTGCTCCTGGGCGTAGGCGGTGGAGATGTGCGGGTCGAGGCCGGAGCCGGAGGCGGTGACCGCGTCGGCCGGGACGCTCGCCGGGTCGACGCCGTCGAACGCGGCGACGGCCTGGCGGCGTTCCTCGACGGTCTTGGCGAGGTCCACGCTGTTGGGGCCCAGGTTGGAGGCGCCGGAGGCCTTGGGGTCGTAGGCGCCGGGCCGCGGCTGGAACCACCGCGGGTCCGGCCGGGGGGCCTCGTCCGGGTCGTCGGGGTTCTGCTGGGGGAGGTTGAAGTTCTGGCCGAGCAGGCTGGAGCCGGCCTCCTTGCCGTCGACCTTCACGATCGAGCCGTTGGCCCGGTCGTTGAACACGGCCTGGGCGGCGCCGGTGACCAGCAGCGGGTAGGCGATGCCGAGGAGCACCGTCAGGACCAGCAGGGCGCGCAGCGCGGTGAGGTAGGTGCGCACGGCGGTGGGCAGGGGCTTGGACATGATGCGTTCTCCTCTCTTGCTAGTTGAGGCCGGGGATGAACTGGACGACCAGGTCGATCAGTTTGATGCCGACGAACGGGACGACCAGGCCGCCGAAGCCGTAGAGGCCGATGTTGCGGCGCAGCAGGGAGCCGGCGTCGGTGGGGCGGTACTTCACGCCGCGCAGGGCCAGCGGGATGAGGCCGACGATGACCAGGGCGTTGAAGACGATGGCCGAGGTGATCGCGGACTGCGGGCTGTGCAGGTGCATGATGTTGAGCTTCTCCAGGCCCGGGTACACGGCCGCGAACATCGCCGGGATGATCGCGAAGTACTTCGCGACGTCGTTGGCGATGGAGAAGGTGGTCAGGGCGCCGCGGGTGATCAGGAGCTGCTTGCCGATCTCGACGATCTCGATCAGCTTGGTGGGGTTGGAGTCCAGGTCGACCATGTTGCCGGCCTCCTTGGCCGCCATGGTGCCGGTGTTCATCGCGACCCCGACGTCGGCCTGGGCGAGGGCGGGGGCGTCGTTGGTGCCGTCGCCCGTCATCGCGACCAGCTTGCCGCCGGCCTGCTCCTTCTTGATCAGGGCCATCTTGTCCTCGGGGGTGGCCTCGGCGAGGAAGTCGTCCACGCCCGCCTCCTCCGCGATCGCCCGGGCGGTCAGCGGGTTGTCGCCGGTGATCATGACGGTGCGGATGCCCATCCGGCGCAGCTCGTCGAACCGCTCCCGCATGCCCTCCTTCACCACGTCCTTGAGGTGGATCACACCGAGCGCCTTCGGAGCCGCGGTGCCGATGCGCGACGCGACGACCAACGGGGTGCCGCCGGCCGCGGAGATGCCGTCGACCAGGGAGGAGACCTCCTCGGTGAGGGTGCCGCCGTTGCCGGTGACCCAGGTGGACACCGCCGCGGCCGCGCCCTTGCGGACCTGGCGGGCCCCCTCGGGCTCGTCGAGGTCGACGCCGGACATCCGGGTCTGCGCGGTGAACGGCACCCAGGTGGCGTGGGTCAGCTCGCCCTGGGCGCGAGCCCGCAGGCCGTAGCCGGTCTTCGCCAGGACGACGATCGAGCGGCCCTCCGGCGTCTCGTCGGCCAGCGAGGAGAGCTGGGCGGCGTCGGCCAGTTCCCCGGTGGACACCCCGGTCACGGCGAGGAACTCGGAGGCCTGGCGGTTGCCGAGGGTGATGGTGCCGGTCTTGTCGAGCAGCAGGGTGTTGACGTCGCCGGCGGCCTCGACGGCGCGCCCCGACATCGCCAGCACGTTGCGCTGCACCAGCCGGTCCATGCCCGCGATGCCGATCGCGGAGAGCAGCGCGCCGATCGTCGTCGGGATCAGCGCCACGATCAGCGCGACCAGCACGATCATCGACTGCGGGGCGCCCGCGTAGGTCGCCATCGGCTGCAGGGTGACGACCGCGACCAGGAAGACGATGGTCAGCGAGGCCAGCAGGATGTTGAGCGCGATCTCGTTGGGCGTCTTCTGCCGGGCGGCGCCCTCGACCAGGGCGATCATCCGGTCGATGAAGGTCTTGCCGGGCTCGGAGGAGATCTTCACCACGATCCGGTCGGAGAGCACCTTGGTGCCGCCGGTCACCGCGGAGCGGTCACCGCCCGACTCGCGGATCACCGGCGCGGACTCACCCGTGATCGCCGACTCGTCGACGGAGGCTACGCCCTCGACGACGTCCCCGTCGCCCGGGATGATCTGCCCGGCCTCGACCACCACGTGGTCGCCGAGCCGCAGCGCGGTGCCGGGCACCTCCTCCTCGGCCCGCGACGCCGGCCAGCCGGTGAGCCGGCGGGCCGTGGTGTCGGTCTTGGTGCGGCGCAGGGTGTCCGCCTGCGCCTTGCCCCGGCCCTCGGCGACGGCCTCGGCCAGGTTGGCGAAGACCGTGGTCAGCCAGAGCCAGACGGTGATCGACCAGGCGAACACGCTCGGGTCGGCCATCGCGGAGACGGTGGTGACGATCGAGCCGACCTCGACCACGAACATCACCGGGTTCTTGACCATCACCCGGGGGTCGAGCTTCTTCACCGCGTCCGGCAGGGACGCCAGGATCAGCTTGGGGTCCAGCAGGCCGCTGGAGACTCTGTGCGCCGCCTCGGCGGACGCCGGCTCCGGCTGCGGGGCCGGCTGCCCGGTCTTCTCGGTAAGGGTGGACGACATCAGGAGAGACCTTCCGCGATCGGCCCGAGGGCCAGGGCCGGGAAGTAGGTGAGGCCGACGACGATCAGGACGACGCCCGACAGCAGGCCCACGAACAGCGGCTTGTGAGTGGGCAGGGTGCCCGGGGTGGCGGGGACCGGCTGCTGCTGCGCGAGCGCGCCGGCCAGGGCGAGGACGAACACCATCGGCAGGAACCGGCCGAACACCATGGCCAGGCCGATCGCGGTGTCGTACCAGTCGGTGTTGACCGTGATGCCGCCGAACGCCGACCCGTTGTTGTTCGCGCCCGAGGTGAACGCGTACAGCACCTCGGAGAAGCCGTGGGCACCGGTGTTGAGCATCCCGGCCCGCTCGCCCGGCAGCGCCATCGCCACACCCGTGCCCACCAGCACGATCGTCGGCGTGGTCAGGATGTAGAGGGAGGCGAACTTCATCTCCCGCCCGCCCAGCTTCTTGCCCAGGTACTCCGGGGTGCGCCCGACCATCAGGCCGGCCACGAAGACCGCCACGACCGCCAGCACCAGCATCCCGTACAGGCCCGAGCCCACCCCGCCGGGCGCGATCTCGCCCAGCATCATGTTGAACATCGTCAGCCCGCCGCCGAACGGCGTGTACGAGTCGTGGAAGGAGTTCACCGCACCGGTCGAGGTCAGCGTCGTCGACGCCGCGAACAGGCTGGACGCCGCGATGCCGAAGCGCTGCTCCTTGCCCTCCATCGCCCCGCCGGCCGCCTGCAGGGCGCTGCCCGCGTGCTGCGACTCGGAGAGGGTGATCAGCGCCGTCGAGGCGATCCAGAACAGCGCCATCACGGAGACGATCGCGTAGCCCTGGCGGTGGTCGCCGACCATCCGGCCGAAGGCGCGCGGCAGCGCGAACGGGATCAGCAGGATGAGGAAGACCTCGACCAGGTTCGAGAAGCCGCTCGGGTTCTCGAAGGGGTGCGCCGAGTTGGCGTTGTAGAAGCCGCCGCCGTTGGTGCCCAGCAGCTTGATGACCTCCTGGGAGGCCACCGGCCCGCCCGGGACCGCCTGCGGGTCGCCCACCAGGGTGGTGACCTCGTGGAAGCCGTGGAAGTTCTGCACCACGCCGCTCGCCACCAGGACCAGGGCGAAGACGATCGCCACCGGCAGCAGCAGGCGCAGGCTGATCCGGGTGAGGTCCACCCAGAAGTTGCCGACCCGGTCGGTCCGGTTGCGCGTGAACCCGCGGATCAGGGTCGCGACGACGGCGATGCCGACGGCCGCGGAGACGAAGTTCTGCACCGCGAGGCCGGCCATCTGGGCCAGGTGCCCCATCGCGGCCTCGCCGCTGTAGGACTGCCAGTTGGTGTTGGCCGTGAAGGAGATCGCGGTGTTCCAGGCCTGGTGGCCCGGCATCTGCTCGACACCCAGGCCCAGCGGCAGCCACTGCTGGACGCGGATCAGACCGTAGAGGAAGAGGACGGAGACGGCGGAGAAGGCCAGCACCGAGCGCAGGTAGACGGACCAGCGCTGGTCGGCGTCCGCGTCCACGCCGATCACCTTGTAGAGCGCCTTCTCGGCTCTCAGGTGCTGGGAGGTGGTGAGGATGCGGGCGATGTAGTCGCCCAGGGGCCGGTAGCACAGGGCCAGCGCGCCCACCAGGGCGAGGACCTGCAGCCAGCCCGCGAGAGTCGAGCCCATGTCAGAACTTCTCCGGGTAGATCAGCGCCACGACGAGGTAGCCGACGAGCGCGACGGCCACGATGAGACCCACGACGTTCTCCGCACTCACAGCTTCTCCACCCCCCGCGCGATCAGGGCGATGACGCCGAACACGGCGAGCGTGACGGCGACGTAGATGAGATCGGACATGGCTCCACCACGGTGGCTCGGAGGTGGCCGCGTCGCCCGCGCCGGAGCGCGGGGTGCGGCGCCGGCGGCGGGCCGGCAAGGCCAGCCAACCGCGCTCACGGAGCGTCAACGGCTCTCTTGACGCCCTCCATACGGCGCCCGTTCGATTGTTGACGGGCTCCATACGAGGGCTTGTCCGGGCCGTGACCGGGTGCGCGAAGGCCCCGGACGGCGGGTGCCGTCCGGGGCCTCGTTCCCGTGCGCGGGCGCCTACCCGCGCTCGGGGGCCGCCGCCTTCTCCCGCTCGGCGCGCTGCTCGGGCTCGCCTCGCCGGACCGCGCCGGGGGCGCGCCGCGAGGGCCGGTTCGCCCGGCTGGAGGAGGTCAGCTGCCACGGCACGCTGATCACCATCACCCCCGGCGTGAACAGCAGCCGGCTCTTCAGCCAGAGCGCCGACTGGTTGTGCAGCAGGTGCTCCCACCAGTGGCCGACCACGTACTCGGGGATGAACACCGCCACCGCGTCCCGCGGGCTGGCCCGCCGCTGGTCCCGCACGTACTGCACCACCGGCTTGGTGATCTCCCGGTAGGGCGAGTCCAGCACCTTCAACGGCACCTGGACATCCAGCTCCCGCCACCGGCGCTCCAACTCCCCGGTGGCGTCCTGCTCCACCGCGACGGTGAGCGCCTCCAGCGAGTCCGGCGCGAAGGCCTGGGCGTAGCCGAGCGCCCGCAGGGTCGGCTTGTGCACCTTGGAGACCAGCACGATGCCGTGCACCTTGGACGGGCGCACCGGCTCGGCCGGCCCGTCCTCCACCGCCAGCTCCTCGGCGACGCTGTCGTAGTGCCGCCGGATGCCGCGCATCATCAGCCACAGCACCACCGCCGCGACCACGGCCAGCCAGGCGCCCTGGGTGAACTTGGTCAGCAGCACGATGACCAGCACCAGCGCCGTGGTGACCGCGCCGAAGAAGTTGATCGCCCGGGAACGCTGGGCGGCGCCGCGCACCGCCGGGTCGGTCTCGGTGGCCAGGGCCCGGTTCCAGTGCCGCACCATGCCGATCTGCGACAGCGTGAAGGAGGTGAAGACGCCCAGGATGTAGAGGTGGATGAGGCTGGTGACGTCCGCGTCGTACAGCCAGAGCAGCCCGCCGGCCACCACCGCGAGCGCGATGATGCCGTTGGAGAAGGCCAGCCGGTCGCCGCGGGTGTGCATCTGCCGGGGCAGGTAGCGGTGCTCGGCCAGGATCGAGGCGAGCAGCGGGAAGCCGTTGAACGCCGTGTTGGCCGCCAGGATCAGCACCAGCGCGGTGACCGCCTGCACCGCGTAGAAGAGGACGCTGTGGTCGCCGCCGAAGATCGCCGCCGCCAGCTGGGCGATCACGGTCTGCTGGGGCGCGCTCGCGCAGTCCCCCGGGAAGCCGCTGAGGTGGCAGGTGTCGTCGGTGATGTGGACCTCGGAGATCAGCGCCAGCGAGGTGATGCCGACGAACATGACCACGGCCGTGGTGCCCATCACGGCCATCGTCGCGGCGGCGTTCCTCGACTTCGGCGCCCGGAACGCCGGTACGCCGTTGGAGATCGCCTCCACGCCGGTCAGCGCCGTGCAGCCGGAGGCGAACGCCCGCAGTCCCAGCATCAGCAGCCCCAGCCCGGCCAGGGAGTCCTTGCCGTCCTCCGGCACGATCCCGTACGCGGCGCTGGACGCCACCGGCGCGTCGCCGAACGCCACCCGGATCAGGCCGGTGACCACCATCAGCAGGATCGCGCCGATGAACAGGTAGGTCGGCGCGGCGAAGGCCTTGCCGGACTCGCGGACGCCGCGCAGGTTCATCGCCATCAGCAGCACGACGAAGCCGAGCGCCAGCTCCACCCGGTGGTCCGCCAGCGAGGGCAGCGCCGAGATGATGTTGTCCACGCCGGAGGCCACCGAGACGGCGACCGTCATCACGTAGTCGACCAGCAGCGAGGCGGCCACCACCAGGCCCGAGTTGGCGCCCAGGTTGCGGGAGACCACCTCGTAGGAGCCGCCGCCGCTCGGGTAGGCGTGCACGACCTGGCGGTAGGACATCACCACGACCGCCATCAGCGCGACCACGCCGGCCGCGACCCACGGGGTCAGGTAGAGGAAGGCGGTGCCGCCGACGGTGAGCACCAGCAGGATCTCCTGGGTCGCGTAGGCGACCGAGGAGAGCGGGTCGGAGGCGAAGATCGGCAGGGCCAGGCGCTTGGGGAGCAGGGTCTCCCCGAGCTCCTCGCTGCGCATGGCTCTGCCGATCACGAGGCGCTTGAGCGCCTGGGGCACGTTGAACACATCGGCGAGCGTAAGCGCGTGCGATGGGCGCGCAATGGGCCGTTCCGGCGTGCCCGGATCGCCGCGAACGACGGAGGGGCGGGATGTTTTCGCAGGTCGAAGCCGCTATGGGCGGGGCCTGGCGGGTGGGCCGGGGGCGTTTCGAGGGCGTTAAGGGGGGCCGTTAAGACATCGTCAAGATATGACGATCAGGCCGCTTACATCGGACATACCGTCGCAATTCAATCCGGGGGGGGTGATTGTCCGACTATCCACCTCCTCGGCTGTTCGCATCCCCGGCTGTTCGCATCCCCGACTGTTCACATCCGCATCCGGAGCCGGCAGACCACCGCGTCGGTGTGCCGGCGCAGCGCCCGGTCGATGACGGCGCCGCGGCGGTTCTGCAGGGCGCGCTGCCAGGGGCGGGCGGGTTCGACCTCGGGGATGAGGACGGTGAGGCGGTCGTAGGCGTGCTCGGCGGCGAGGTCGTTGACGAAGGCGGCGATCGGCGGACCGAGGCGTCGGTGCGCGTCCGGGATCTCGATCAGCGGTACGCCGGGCTGCCACAGCTCCCAGTCCCGGCGCAGCGCCTCGGCCTCGTCCGGCTCGTGGACGACGGTGACGGCGAGGACCTCGTCGCCGAGGGAGAGGGCGGCGGAGAGGCCGTCGCGGGTGAGGCGGGTGATGGCGGTGACGGGCACGACGACGAGGCTGCGCTGCGGGGTGAGCGGTCCGGGGACGCGGCCCAGTTCGAGGCGCTCGCCGATCCTGGCGTAGCCGCGGTGCACCGCCTCGAACAGCAGGACCAGCAGCGGCAGGGCCAGGCAGATGCCCCAGGCGCCCTCGGTGAACTTGGTGCCGGTGACGACGAGGGCGGCGGTGCCGGTGAGCAGCGCGCCGAACCCGTTCAGCGCCGCCCTCCACCGCCAGCCGGCCGGCTTCCCGGCGTACCAGTGGCGGACCATGCCGACCTGGCAGACGGTGAAGCCGACGAACACGCCGATGGCGAAGAGCGGGACCAGGCTGTTGACGTCGCCGCCCGAGCCGGCCAGCAGCAGCGCGGAGACGGCGGCCAGGAAGAGCACGCCGTGGCGGTGGACCTGGCGGTCGGCGCGCAGGGCGAAGACGTGCGGCAGGTGGTTGTCGCGGGCCAGCAGGTGCAGCAGGACGGGCAGGCCGCCGAAGGAGGTGTTGGCGGCCAGGCCGAGCAGAACGACGGTGGCGAACTGCACCAGGTAGAAGCCGGCGCCGTGGCCGAGCGAGGCGTCGGCCAGCTGGGCGAGCACGGTGACGCCCTCGACCGGTTGGAGGTGGAAGCGGCCGATCAGTACGGCCAGTCCGATCAGCATCACGCCGAGCAGCGCGCCGAGCGCGACCTCGGTGTGCTGCGCGCGCTTCACGCCCGGCGCGCGGAAGGACGGGACGGCGTTCGCCACCGCCTCCACCCCGGTCAGCGCCGAGCAGCCGGCCGCGAAGGCCTTGAGCAGCAGCAACGCACCCACCGCCGTGGCGTTCTCCGTCAGCACCGACGCGTGCCCGTCGGCCGCCGCCGTGCTCACCGGCGCGTCCCGGAACAGGCCGACCACGACGATCGCCAGGATCGACAGCACGAAGACGGCGGTCGGCGCCATGAACCAGCGGGCCGACTCGGCGATCCCGCGCAGGTTCACCGCCGTCACCAGCGCCAGCACGCCCAGGCAGAGCCAGACCCGGTCCTCGTACAGGCCCGGCACCGCCGACGTCAGCGCCGCCACCCCGGCCGTCACCGACACCGCCACGTTCAGCACGTAGTCCACCACCAGCGAGGCCGCCGCCGTCAGCGCCGTCCGCCGGCCCAGGTGCGCCTTGGCCACCGCGTAGGAGCCGCCCCCGTCCGGGAACGCCGCGATCACCTGCCGGTACGAGGCGACCAGCACCGCCAGCAGCACCGCGATCGCCGCCGTGACGGGCAGCGTGAACCCGAGGCCGTACGCTCCCGCCGCGGCGAGCACCAGCACCACGGACTCCGGCCCGTACGCCACCGAGGCCATCGCGTCCAGCGACAGCGCCGCCAGCCCCCCGAGCGCGGTCAGCCGATGCCGGTCAGCGGCGCTCCCGCCGGTATCCGGCGGCTCGGGCTCGGCGGTGAGGGCCGGGGCGACGGGGCTGGACATCGGACGGAACCTCCGCAGTCGATCGGTTGCTCCGATCCTGCGGGCGGCGCCCGGTCCCACCCGGCGGCCCCTACGCGTTCCTGACGCGCCGCCGCCCGCTCTTGACGGGCCCTTGACGGCGGCCGGGGGCGACTGGGCGGGGTGGGTGGACCGCTGTCCCGGCGGGCGCCGGTTGGGAAGACGATCAGCTCTTTCGGAGGACTCCCGGCGCGTGCACGCACGCCCGGGACTGCTCGGCAGCCAAGCTGAACGGTCCGACCCCACCCCTGCCCCACCACTGTGCTGCCTGCCCCAGGTAATTGCAAGTCATTCGCAATAACCCCACCCCCTCGCCGTCGACTACCCTCCGCACATGTTCAACTACCCTCCGACCGACGCCTCGCCCCTCCTCCTCATCGACCTGGACCACACCCTGGTCGAACGCGACGGCGACGCCGACGCCTGGGCCCCCGCCTTCTGCGCCGCCCACGACCTGCCCGCCGAGGCCGCCCCCGTCGTCCGCACCCTCTTCCGCGCCGACCGCTCCCCCACCGGCTTCGGCCGCATCGGCGCCCGCTTCCGCCTCCCCCACTCGGGCGCCACCCTCTGGGAGCAGCACGTCACCCACGAGGCCGGCCGCACCCACCTGATCCCCGGCGTCCCCGAAGCCCTCGCCGCCCTCCGCGCGGCCGGCTGGACCATCGCCGTCGTCACCAACGGCCGCGCCGACATCCAGCGCGCCAAACTCGCCCGCACCGGCCTGCTCCCCGCCGTCGACGCCGTCTGCGTCTCCGAGGAGGCCGGCGTCCGCAAACCCGACCCCGCGATCTTCCACCTCGCCGCCGCCCGCCTCGGCCGCACCCTCGCCCCCACCGACTGGATGGTCGGCAACAACCCCGCCACCGACCTCTGCGGCGCCCACGCCACCGGCATCCGCTCCATCTGGATCACCCCCACCCCGCCCCCGCCCCTCCCCCCGTCCCACCCCGCCCCCACCCACACCGCCCCCGACACCCCCACCGCCGCCACCCTCCTCCTCACCCTCCCCCGATGACTCCCCGAAACGACGAAAGGCCCCCGATCCACGTTTCCGTGGATCGGGGGCCTTCCATCTATCCTGTGGCTGGTGCAGGGTTCGAACCTGCGTAGCTTGCGCGACAGATTTACAGACCGCTGACCAGACACGTTCTGACCTGCGGACTCTCGGACCAGGGCCAGACCTGGTCCGCCCCTGGTCCGGATCATGGCGATGGCGAGCCTCACCAATCCCGCCTCCGCGAGTACCCGAAGGGCCAGGCTCAGCCGACATCTCCGCTGGCCCAGCCCAGCCCTTCAATCAGTCACAGTTCCTTAGGACCTGCTCTTGACCAGGGTGTTCACCACCCGGGGCGGCCAAGAGTTGGGTACTGGTGTCGGATCCCAGCTCGCGTCGAGAGCCTCGGGAGCTGCGCCGCTTGATCACAGGCAGCACTGCACCACACACAGCTGCAGCTGTTGCGATCGGCGTGGCAAGACTCGGGGCCAGCCACACCAGTCCAGCCGCAGAGAGTGAGGCCCCGAACACGGCGATGAGAGGTAGAGAGCTTCGGATGCCATGTGCCGAGCGGCGCGTTCGGCGTACATTCATAGGGCATTACCTGCCTGATCTGTCTGCTAGATGCTGAGCGGTGATGCAGTGAGCGGCTTCCCGGGCCAGGGAGGCCGCTCACGTCGTGCTGCTCCCACTTTGATCCATCCCTGGCGCCGACATGGCTCCATCCAGTTGACCCTTTGGCCCGCATGACCACCCTGCGGGCGGCCTCATCGCGGAGAAAACCGCAGCTAGTCGAGCCACAAGCTCTGCGGCCAAAGGGTGACAAAGAGCCACGTGACCCTTTGGCCCGCATGACCACCCTGCGAGTAGCCGATTCCGGAAGAACCTGCAGGTAGCCAGCCATGAGGCATTGCGGCCAAAGGGTGACAATGGGATCCTGGGCCCGCTTCGCGCCCCTTGCAAGCACCTGGCATGCGAAGATGCGGTCACGCAGGCGGGGAGGACGTGTGTCGAGGAACGATGAGAGGCTTGCCAAACGCAGGCAGACTCTAGATGCCCTAGCACCTCAGGTTTTGAGCGCCACCCGATGGTTGCATCTGATCCACCAAAGGGGCACCAAGCCAGCATGGGTAAGGGTCAGGGCCGACCTCTTCTGGCGAGACCAATTCACCAGTGAGTCATTTCGAGAGCTTCCTATCTGCAGGATCGCCGCACCCCGCGGCCTAAACCTCCAACTGTATCTGATTGCTCTCTTTGAAGCTCAATGCAGGAAGCGCAGTGGCGTGGCAGGACCGAGCCCGCTACCAATTATTAGCACTGAGCCAGAAGAGGCATCATGGGTCAGGGTTGTCGCATCCCAGGCAAAGGAAAACGTAGAGGCGAAGAGGCAGATTACAGAATCAGGAAACCGCGCCAGGCAAGTCAAGTCAGGATTTCAACGACTAGCCTCCGAGGGCCTAGTTAGGGTAATCAAATCCTCGCGAGGCGCCATCTCGATCATGCCTCTTCACGAGTCCGGAATCGCCGACTCCAGGGTTAATGAATACGTGATTCCAGAGTGGGACTCTGGGCGACTAATCCTCCTACCGACCGAATTCTTCACGGATGGCTGGATCTTCATCCTGTCGCAGTCCGAGATCCGGATGTATCTGGTACTCCTGCACATGGCGCGGAGGTTCCGCACGAACCACCGCGAGACAGGGGTCTACTGCGCCGGCAGCATTCGCGATTACGAGTACTTCCTCTCAAGGGATGTCTACGAGGCGCATCTCCTACTGGAGGGATTCGGCCTAATCCGGCGGGTAGCCTCAGGGGATCGCCATTTCGATGGGAAGCTGATCCAGTTTCACCGCCGCCTAGAGAGGGGCGATCTGATGCCTGCACACCGATTTAAAGTGATGCCGCGACTAGCCCACGTTCGAAACCCGATGGCAAAGGTCAAACGAGTACTCAGTGAGCACTCCGGCGCAAGGGAGTCAAACTCCCGGTCCACTGGCATCACCTTTACTAGGGGGGTGTACGCCGCAAAGCGGGATAAGTTTGACACCAGTGCCTTTTAGTGGCAATCGCACCTGTTCGCCACTAACTTATCGCCCGCTTAACATAGAACTCCCTGCGATACTTTCGGCCACCTTCATGATCTTGCCCAGGGAAATGTCGAAATGGAGATACTAATCTCTTCAATCCAAGGCGCTCGCAATGCACTGCATCGAGTCAACAATTACTACAGCACCCGCTGCCGCCAGCCTGATGCCCTTCCCGGGCTTGTTGGCGTAGCCGATCGTTAGAACTCCGGCAGCCTCCCCGGCCTCGACGTCGCGGGCCGCATCGCCGATGAAGATGCAGTGCTCCGGCCCAGCGCCTACGGCTTCCATGGCTTCGATCAGGAGGCGCGGGTTCGGCTTCATGGAGGAGGGGTCGCCCGGGGCGCGTCCGAAGACGCCGGCCACGTAGTCGCTGAGGCCGTGCTCGGTGAGGTATGCCTCGATGGCCGCGCCTGCGTTGTTGCTGACCACGGAGACCAACCGACCGGAGCGTGCAGCAACCTGCAAAACCGATTCTCCGCCCGGGGTCGGGCGGGCCACCCGGACAGCTTCGGTCTCCAGCGCGGCTAGCACGGCGTCCGTGCTCTCCGTGAGATCAGGCCGGGCGTCCGCAACCAGGCGGAGCAGGGCGAGTGGGTCGGCCTCCTCTTCCGCGCCGGCCGGGGCCTGCTCGCCAGCGGTGAGCAGGCCCTCACGGAGTCGGCGCGCGACCTCCGGGGCGGGGAGGCCGGCGAAGACCGAGCACACCGGGCCGTCGAAGTCGAGGAGCACGTGCTTCACCGGCCGCAGCACGTCGGCGAGTTGCTGAGGGGTGGCGATCATGGCTGCCGCTCGTACGCGATCGTGCTCCACACGCTGTCGAACCACATCTGGGCCTGCTGGACGTACTGCGATCCGAGCGAGGCGTCGTCCGGACCGGCGGCGTGGTGGAACAGGGTGGTGTCCTTGCCGGTGACGTCGTAGAAGGTGTGGTCGGTGTCGTCGATCGCCACGGTGCGCTCGCGGAGCGGGTAGAAGCCGAAGAACGCCTCCTGCCGGTTCAGGATGTACAGCTTGAACAGGCTTGACGCCCGGTGGACCTTGACCTGGACGCTCGCCTTCTGGACGAGGCCCAGCTCGGCCAGCATCTCCACCGAGTGTGCGATCCCGCCGGCGTTCGTCAGGGCGATGTTGCGGGCGCGCTGCCGGAGGGCGGCCTCGTCCTGGAGGCCGTCGACGAGCACCGGCACGGCCATGGGCGCCGTGGTGTCCGGCAGCAGCAACCGGATGGTGATGGACTCCGGCGCCAGCCGGCCGGAGCGGACCTTGTCCAGCGGCTCCTGGAGCGCGTTGTGCAGCGTCTCGCTGGAGAAGCCAGCGAAGTCGAGGGTCACCTGCTGCTGCTCGAAGGCCGCTTCGAGGTGAGGCCGCAGCCCGACCGGCCGGGACGTCCGCTCCCGGACGAAGGAGCCGCTCCCCTGCCGCGTCACGATCAGCCCCTCGGTGCGGAGCAGGTCGAGCGCCTTGTCCACCGTGCCGCGCGCCACGCCGAAGTGCTTCGCCAGCTCGGGGCCTGAGGGGAGCTTGTCGCCGGTCTCGAAGCCCGGCTTCTTGGTGAGGATCGAGGCCCGCAGAGAGCTGCCGACCTGCTGATACGGGGGGCGCGAGTCGTCCGGGTCCAAGGCCATGGACCAATGCTAGGGCAGGTGCCCAACAGGCGCGAGAAACCCAACTCTCTTGACCTGCCTAGGCAGGTTCTCTATGTTGTGAGTGTCGCACCGAGTGAGACCGGGGGTGACACAGAGGGGCCTTCTTTGGGCTGCTCTGACCTGTACGAATGCGCCCGTGAATGGCCGGCCTACCGCCGTGCCCAGGGCGAAGGGGCCCGGGACAGATCGGGTCGAGGCATCCCGGCGCCTTGTCAGATCGGAGACCTAGATCAAAAAGGCCGCGCCCGCCTCAAGGGCGCAGACCTGCTGGCTGTCCTGGGCAACCGGGGCGGCCAGTGCTGTTGATCAACGTTGGCCGGGCCTGTGAGAACGGGGCCGCCGCGCCTTCCTTGGCCGGAGCGCGGCGACCCCTCACGGGCCCACACCCCAGAGAAGAGGTAGGCCCATGAGGCTGATTATCGCGGGCCAGACGGCCGCGGACGACGACGAGTTCGCCGAGTTGGCGCTCGGCGTGGACGAGCAGCTGTTCGCCGGGGTGCCCGGCGAGGACGAGTTCGAGCGCGCGGCCCGGCTGGACGCGGCGCACGCGATGCTGGCGGACCTGCGCCGGGAGGACCCGGAGCTGGCCGCCTTCGCCGAGCGCCTGCTGCGGTGGGCGCCGGTGCCGTTGCGGCGCCCGGCGGTCATCCGCCGCACCGCGAGCACCGACCGGGTGGCGGCGTGAACGCCAACGAGTTCACCGCGCTCACGGTTGCCGTGAGCGCGCTCACCGGCCGCTCACGGCGCCCGGTTCGGAGGTCGCGATGAAGGCGGCGATGAGTCCCGTTCAGATCCGTTCGGCCGAGCGGGCGCTGAGCGTCGGGACGTGGGCGATCACGTTCGGCGCGGTCCTCTACAGCGTGCTCACGGTGACCCCGCTCATGGCTGGCCACACCCCGAAGGGCTGGCAGTGGACGGCGCCGATCCTGCCGATCGTCGTCGACGCGGCGGTGGTCATCGTCGTGCGAATGGACGCCACGCTCGCCCGCCTGAACGGCGACGGCGGGCGCTGGCCGGTGGTCCTGCGCTGGATGACCGGCCTCATGACGGTGCTGCTCAACATCGGTCTGAGTGCCCTGGACCGGGACGGGGTCGGGGTCGCGGTCCACTCGGTCGCGCCGCTGCTGCTGATCGTCACCGCTGAGACGTCCCTCGCCTATCGGCGGGCGATCGGCGCCGCGCTGGCCGCCCGAGAGGCCGCTGAGCGGGCCGAGCGCGAACAGCGCGAACAGCGGGCCGAGGCCCGGCGACAGGAGGAGCGCGCCGACCGGATCGAGCGCTTCGAGTCCGCGGCGAAAGCCGAGCGTGAGCGCCGTGAGCACGACGCGAGCGTGGCCCGCGAGCAGCGTGAGCACGAGGCGGGCATGGCCCGCGAGCAGCGCGCGGAGACCGCACGCCGCGAGGCGGCGGAGCGCGAGGAGAAGGCCCGGCGGGAGGCCGCCGAGCGGGCCGAGCGCGAGCGTCGTGAGCACGAACGGCGTGAGCGTGAGCGCCGTGAGCGCGAAGCGAGCGATCGTGAGCACGCCGCCCGGGCCGAGGCCGAACGACGCGAGCGGGAGGCCGCCGAGCGCGCCCGCGCCGAGCTGCTGGCCGCCGGTCCCGCCGAGGAGCGCCTGCCGGAGGAGCGTGCCCGCGAGGTGGTCAAGGCCGCCATCGAGGCCGGGCTGCCGCAGCGCCAGGCGGTGGAGCTGACCGGCTGGTCCGTCGGCTGGATCGCCGCCCGCTACAAGGAACACCCCGTCGCCCGGCCCGCCCTGCACGCCGTCCCCACCACGACCGCTGAGGAGCAGGCATCGTGACCGTCGAGCCCACGGCCGACCCGCAGTTCATCACCTACATGGCCGCCTTCCAGGCGGCCACGGAGCACACCGCCACCTGCGCGCCGTGCCAGGACGGGCGGCCCTGCCCGATCGGCGACCCGATCCATCACGCCTTCCTCACCGAGAAGGCCGCCTGGGAGGACGAGCAGCGCCGCCGCTTCCGCAGCCTGCAGGTCGACTCCGGCATGCCGGGCGGCAAGGCCGGCGGTGTGAAGTGAAGGCGATCACTTCCCTGCCGCTGGTCGGCACCGTCCGCCGTGACGGCGTGGCCTACCGGGTCGCCGACCCCGTGCCGCTGGACGTGGTCAGCGGCCTGATCCGCGAGCCGTGGTGCTCGCGCCTGGTGGTCTCCGACGCCCGCAACGGCGGCGCCGGCCCCGCCGAGTTCACCGCGATGTGCGTGGTCGACGGCGAGCCGTTCGTCCTCGTCGGCCGGATCGGGGGCCGCTGAGATGGCCCTCCTTTCCCGCCGCACCGAGTCCCGGCCCAGCACGCGCACCGACACCCCGGACCACGTCGACGCCGACGGCCGGACCTGGACCGGCGACGACTACGACGAGGCCCGCGCCAACGGCCGCCCGCTGAACGCCCCGCGCACCAGCCATAGCAACAACCAGCTCGGCCGCCGCTGACCGCCCGAGGCGCGCACCCCGCACACTCTCCGTTGTGCGGGGTGCGCGCTTCTCCTGACCTGGAGATACGTACGTGATCGGCAACCTGATCTGCCTGCTCCTGCTCAGCGGGGACGCGGCGCTCACCTACTACTGCATCCGTCTGCTGGCCCGCCGTGGGGGGTGGAACCGGTGACCACCCCTCCGCCGAACGGTGACTGGGACGACGACCTCTCGGACATCCTGCAGAGGCTCGCCGCCTACACCACCCCCACGCCGCCGGCCCCGCCGGTTCCGCCGCGGCCCGCCGTGCCGCCGATGCCCTCGGTGCCGCCGACCGTCCCGTCCCCGGGGCCGTCCGGCCCGGGCGCCGAGCCGGTCAACGCCCCGGAGTGGTGGCGCAAGGACGGCCCCACCCCCGTGCACACCCCCGTCCCGCTCGGCGCCGCCCAGGGCAGGGCGCCCGGCCGTCCATGGAGGCCGCCGCGGCCGCGTTCTGGGCGCCCGTCGGGCGGATCCTCACCGAGCAGGTCCCGCACATCGCCTCGCAGGTCGGCCAGCAGGTCGGCCAGCTCCTCACCGAGACCGAGGCCCAGCGCCACGCCCGCGAGCAGGTCCAGTACGAGGCCCTGATCAACTCCCAGCGAGCGGTGCGCGACGCCCAGTACGCCGCCGCCGGCGAAACCCCCGAGCAGCGCGCCGAGCGCCACCGCGTCGAGCAGATCCTCACCCCCGACCACCGCCGGGACGACCTCGTCGGCCTGGTCGACCTGCTCGCCGACCGGATTGGAGAGACCCCGGAGGAGCGCGCCGCCCGCCGCCAGGCCGAACAGGAGCTGGACCGGCAGCGGGCCCGCGCCAGGGAGGACGCCGTCCTGGCCGCCCGGGGGGAGACCCCCGAGCAGCGCACCCGCCGCCACCGCCGCCAGCAGCTCGCCGACCGGCGCGAGGCCGCCACCCGGGCCCGCCGCCGGCGCCGCCGCACCGCCCGCGCCAAGGCCCCGTCCGACCGCACCCGGCGCTTCCGCCGCTGGTGCACCCTCACCGCGCTCAGCGCGACCGGCGGCTACGTCACCGGCCTGGTGCCGCTGATCAGCCCGGGCGGGCCGCTCGTCGGCCTGCTGCTGGCCGCCTTCGGCTGGGGCCTGGACCTGCTCGCCCGCGACGGGGGCCGCCTGCGGGTCTCCGAGGTCCGCGGCCCCGGACCCCTCGCGCTCCTGGTCGTCCTGCGCGTCCCGGTCGCCTCCGGCCTCGCCGTCGCCCTGGGCCTGGGCCCCGCCATCGCCGCCCTCCCCCTCTACCGCTGAAGGAGCACACCCGCCATGAGCAGCCTCATCGCCCTGGGCAGCGGCGGCGCCGCCACCGTCGCGACCTTCTACCTCTACGTCGGCATCCGCGGGAAGAACAAGATCGACGTCAAGCCGGACAACGTCCCCTACTGGTCCTACGGCATCGGGCTGCTCGCGGCCAACGCCGGCGCCGCGTTCCAGCAACTGCCCACCATCGGCCAACAGTTGAACGACGCGTTCCAGGGCAACCCGGCCATCGGGGAGTGGAAGCCCGGCGCCACCGCCGCCATCGCCACGATCGCGGTGTTCGGGCTCGCGCCCCGCGCGTGGAAGGACGCCCTCCTCGGCGCCATCAGCCCCTCCCTGTTCGTCTACGCCGGGGGCCTGTGGGCCATCCCCGGTTCGTTCCTCAGCAGCCTCCTCACCTCGGTCGTGGCCTGAGCCATGGAGAAGCTGATCCCGGAGAAGTTGTTCCCGACCGAGCGCGCGACCGCCGGCCACCGACTGCGTATCGTCGCCACCCTGGCCTGGCCCGTCACCGGCCTCATGACCGGCACCCCGGTCCTGATCCGTCGGCTCACGGCCCCCCAGCGCGAGCGTCGCGCCGAGGCCGCCGCGCTCCAGGCCAAGCAGGACCAGATCGCCGCCCTGGCCACCGAGGCCGCCGAGGCCGCGTTCGCCAAGAAGATCGCGGGCGAGCCCGACGCGGCCAAGCGCGCCGCGATGATCCAGTCCCAGGAGGCAGCGGAGGTCACGGCCCGCCAGGTCGCCCTGGAGCGCGCCAAGGCCGACCGCAAAGCCGCCCGCAGCAAGTTCGGGGACACCGCCGGCGCGGCCGCCCTGCTGCTGATCGTCGGCGGGCCCCTGGTCTGGTCCCTCGCCCGCCCCCTGATCGAACCCGGCATAGGTCTGCTGCTCGGCGGCTGGTGGATCGCCGCCCTCCTCCACGCCCCCTCCCCCGTGAAGACCCACACAGCCAGCACCGGGGAGGACGTCGACGCCCCGGCCGCCGACAACGCCGACGACGGCCAGGAACAGACCGAGCCGGTCGTCTCCCCGGCCCTCGCCCCTGCCGAACTGGCGGCCACCATCGAGCACATGGTCGCCCTGCGCGTGCAGGGCGACGGTGGGGCCGGGAAGGTGCTCCTCTCCGAGGTGCTCGCCAGCCTCCAGCGGCACGGCCGCTACCCCGGCGCCAGCACCCGCGATTTCGGGGCCGCCGTGAGGGCCGCCGGCCTCCCCGTCGAGAAGCGCGTGCGGGTCGGCGAAGCGATCTCCCCGGGCCTCACCGCGGCGGGCCTGACGGCCCACCTCGGACACCCCCCGCGCCTGCCCGCCCACGCGGTCCCCGACCACACCCCCGCCGAGGCCGCCTGAAGCACCGCCCCACAGCCCCCGTCCGGCTCTCCGGACAGGGGGCTGCCGGCGGCCTCCTCGGCCCCTTCCGCGACCCCGCTCCCCCGCCCCGCCCAAACCCCCTCCGGCTCGACCACACTCGCGCTCTGACCTGCGAAAACCACGCGACTACATCCCCGACCACAGCTCGACCACACCCCCGACCACACCGCCCCGGGAAGGGGCCAACGGAGCGCGCCGCCAGCACCTTCCGCGCCGCGCCGCCGTCTGAAAGGAAGGCCGCATGGCCGCCGAGCACGACGACCCGTACGACGCCTACGCCGACGAGGGAGACGTCGACAGGCCGACCCGCGCCGAGGACAAGGCGTTCGAGATCGCCCTCGACGTCGCCGACGAACAGCGCCACGCCGAGGAGGAGCGGGTCGCCGGACCGCAGCCCGGTCACACCGAGATGTGCGAGGGCTGCCACGGATCCGGCGGCGGCTACGAGGACGAGGCTTGGGACGACGACGCGTGCGACGTCGTCACCGTCGCGTACGACCGCTGCCCCGAGTGCGGCGGCTGCGGCTACTACGACTGCGACGGCACCTGCGAGACCGAGCAGGACTGACCCAGCCCCGTGCAACACCAACCCCGCACCAGCCGCCGACCTTGGCAGAGAGACGGCTGGTGCGGGGCGTTCCGATCCCCTCGTAGAGACCAGAGGACCAGCATGCCCGGAAACGCCCCCGGCCCGCAGCCCGTCTGCGAAGCCACCCTGCTCGGCGACGCCGGCCCCTGCGAGGGCCCGCGCGACGCCGTGACCGTTCTCGATCGCCACGGCACCTCCACCAAGACCTGCGTGCCCCACGGCATCCGCCTGCACGCCAGCCTCACCGACGCGCATGTCCTGCCCGGCAGCGTCCCCGGCGCGGACACCGAGGTCCGCGAACGCTCCCGCACCACCTCCGCGTTCGCCTGGCTCGACCACCACCACCTGCCCGACCGGGACAGGCAGTGAACGAGCGGACCCCGCCGCTCGGCGACAGCGGCGGCCTGTGGCAGGCCGTCCTCGCCGCCCGGCAGGCCGCCGGGCCGAACTCCCTCTTCTGACCTCCCTCCCTTTCACAGCCCGCGTCCGGCACCGCCCGGGTGCGGGCCGCCCTGCTCCGTACGAAAGGAGCCCATCTTGAGCGCTGAGTCCGCGCACCCGAACGTGATCCCGTTCCGGCCCGAACCCTCCGAGGTCAAGGCCGCCGAGCAGGCCGTCATCGGCGCCGCCCTCCTCGACCCCGCCCAGATCCCCGCGCTCGCCGCCCAGCTCGGCGATCCCGGCGCGTTCTACCACCCCGCGCACGAGACGATCTGGCGCGCCATCACCCGCATGGCCGGCGGTGAGCGGCCAGTGGACCCGCTGCTGCTGACCGGCGTCCTGCGCGCGCAGGGCGACCTCAGCCGCATCGGTGGGCCCGGCTACCTGCACACCTGCATCGAGGCCACCCCCACCGCGGCGAACGGCGACTACTACGCCGAGATCGTGCGCGCGGCCGCCGAGCGGCGCCGGATCAACACCGCCACCAGCCGCCTGGCCCACATGGCCGGCGACGGCCAGGCCGACCTGGACGACGTGCGCGCCGCCGCCCTGGCCGCGCTCGCCGACCTCGCCACCGGCGAGAGCTGGCTCGACCCCGTCCCGCTTGGCCCCCACGGGACGCTGCCGACCTTCCCCGTTCACGCCTTGCCGAAGTGGGTGGGCGGGTACGTCGAGGCGGTGGCCGAGTTCACCCAGACCCCGCCCGACATGGCCGCCACCATGGCCCTCGCCGCGCTCTCGACGGCCGCCGGTGGGCGGGTCGGGGTGGAGATCCGGCCCGGCTGGCACGAGCAGTCCAACCTCTACCTGGTGTGCGCGATGCCGCCGGCCAGCCGCAAGTCCGACGTCTTCGCGTTCATGACCGCACCGGTCTACCGGGTCGAGGACGAGCTGCGCGCCGACGCCCGGGCCCGGATCATCGAGGCCGAGACCGCCAAGGAGACCGCGCTCGCCGAGGTCGACGCGCTCATGGCCAAGGCCCGCAAGAACCCCGACCTCGACCGCGCCCACCTGGTCGCCGAGATCGCCGGCGCCCGGATGCTCGCCGACGAGATCGTGGTCCCGCCCAGCCCGCGGCTGACGCTGTCCGGAGACATCACCCCGGAGACGGTCACCCACCAGCTCGGCGTGCACCGCTGCCTGGCCGCGCTCTCCCCCGAGGGCGACCTGTTCGACAGCATCGTCGGCCGCTACAGCAGCAAGCCCAACCTGGGCGTGTTCCTGCAGGCTCACAAGGGTGAGCGGCTGCAGGCCGACCGGATCACCCGCGAGCAGCCCACCGTCGACAAGCCCGCGCTGACGATCGGCGTCACCCCGCAGCCCGCCGTGCTCCAGGAGCTCGGCGCCGCCCCCGGTGCCCGGGACCGGGGCCTGCTCGCCCGCTTCCTCTACTCCCTGCCGCCCTCCAACCTCGGCTACCGCAAGATCCGCACCACCCCCGTCCCGGAACAGGTCGCCGCCGCCTACGACCTGCGCCTCACCACCCTCCTGCGCGAGCTCGTCCCCCTGGACGAGCCGGTCACCGTCACAATGACCGAGGCCGCCGACCTCGCCGTCGAGAAGCTCCAGGAGAAGTTCGAGGTCCAGCTCCGCCCGGACGAACCGCTCGCCCACATCAAGGACTGGGCCGGCAAGCTGGTCGGCCACATCGCCCGCATCGCCGTCCTGCTCCACCTCGCCGACCGCGCGGCCGCCGACTGGCGCGCCCCCGTCGAGGCCGCCACCGTCGAGCGGGCCGCCGAGATCGCCGAGTACTACACCGCCCACACCCTCGCCGTCTTCGACCTCATCGCCGCCGACCCCGCCGCCGAGGACGCCCACGCCCTCCTCCAGTGGCTCCAGCGGCCGAAGCGGGACGGCACCCACCGCACCCACATCAAGGCCCATGACGCCGTCGCCAGCAGCCGCCGGTACAAGAAGGTTGCGGACGTCGAGCCCGCCCTGCAGCTGCTCGAACAGCATGGCTGGCTCCGCACCGACCAGCCCCCGGCCGGCGGTCAGCGCGGCCGCCCGCAGGCCGTCACCTACCGCGTCCACCCGGCCGTGAGCACCCCCACGGACACGGAAACGATCACGTGACCGTCAGGAGTGTCAGGACAAAGCCCTGACCAGCAGAAACACTTCTGGACGGCCCGTCAGGGAACGTCAGGGCTGTCATGGATAACCGAGATCCCCTGACAGCCCTGACAACCCCTGACGCCCTGCCCGGATCCAAAGTCGCAGGTCAGCGGTTTCCCCTGACATCCCTGACGCTCTCCGCCCTCCGCGCCCGTCCGCGAGAGGGCCCGCAACACTCCGCAACCACCATTCGCACTCGCCGATGGAGTCGCCGCCATGCCCACGCAGGACCCGAAGCTCAAGCTCGCCGAGGTGCTCGAAGAGCTGGAGATGTCCCGCTCCGCCTTCTACCGCATGGTCGCCCGCGGGAAGGGCCCGAAGCTCATGAAGCTCCCCAACAACCAGATCCGCGTCCGCCGCAGCGCCCTCGACGCGTGGTGGGCCGAGCAGGAGGTCGCCGCCTGATGCCCACCTCGTACAAGGTGAAGTTCTGGGAGCACCGTCACCGGCCGGACCGGCGGACGCCGTGGATGGTGCGGTGGACGGTGGACGGCCGGGAGTTCTCCGAGTCGTACCTGACGAAGACCCAGGCCGACGGCCGGAAGGCCGAGTTGCTGGTCGCCGTCGCCTCGCACCAGCCGTTCGACGTCGAGACGGGTCTGCCGCTGGCCGAGCTGCGGAAGCGCCAGCAGGAGGAGAACGCCGTCAGCTGGTACCAGCACGGCCGGAACTACGTGGAGGCCCGGTGGGACGGGGCGCCGGCGAAGACGCGGACGACGTGGGCCGACGCACTGGCCAGCGTGACGTTCGAGCTGGTCAGCAGCAAGGTCGGGATGCCGGACAAGCGGGTCGTCCGGCGGGCGCTTTACGGCTGGGCCTTCAACGTGAACCGGTGGACGGAGGAGCCGCCGACCGACGTCGCCAGGGCGCTCGCATGGGTCGCGCGGCACTCGGTGGACGTCTCCGAGCTGGAGGACCCGAAGGTGGTCCGGAAGCTGCTGGCCGCCCTGTCCGTGAAGCTGGACGGCACGAAGGCCGCCGCGTCCACGATCCTGCGCAAGCGCCGGATCCTTCACCACGTCATCGGCCGAGCCGTCGAGGACGGGCTGCTGACCGCCAATCCGCTGCCGCAGGTCCAGTGGCAGCCGCCGCAGGTCGAGGAGGAGGTCGGCCCCGAGTACGTGATGAGCCCGGAGCAGGCCGCCGCGATGCTGGAGGCGGTCGGGCGGCAGAGACGACGCGGGCCGCGGCTGGTGGCGTTCTTCGGGTGCATCTACTACGCGGGCATGCGCCCCGGAGAGGTCGTCCACCTCCGCAAGGACCGGTGCGTGCTCCCCTCGGAGGGGTGGGGAAAGCTCAACCTCAACGGCAACAGCCCCCGGGTGGGGTCGGCCTGGACCGACACCGGCGCCTCGCACGACCCCCGGGGCCTGAAGCACCGCGCCGAGAAGGCCACCCGACCGGTCCCGATCCCGCCGGAACTCGTGCAGCTGCTCCGGGAGCACATCGAGGCGTACGGCACGGCGCCGGACGGCCGGCTGTTCCGAACCTTCCACGACGGCATGGTGCAGGAGAGCGGCTACGGAGTGGTTTGGGCCGCCGCCCGGGCCGAGGTGCTGAGCCCGGACGAGCAGGCCACCCCGCTCGCGAAGCGTCCCTACGACGGTCGCCACGCCGGGATCTCCCTATGGCTGGCCTCCGGGGTGGCGCCCGCCGAGTGCGCGCGGCGCGCCGGGCACAGCATCGCCGTCCTCCTCCGCGTCTACGCGAAGTGCATCCACGGTGACGAGGACCACGCCAACTGGCTGATCGCCGAACGCCTCCAGCGCCGGCCCGGCTGACCGGGTTCGTGTGGGCACTCAATGGCGTCTGATCTGCATCATCGCAGATCAGACGCCATTCATTGCTCCCTGCTTGGCACGGGACTCCCTCTTGAACCATTCGAGGATCTGCCGAACCGTGCAGGTACACCCCGCTGCCGACTGGTCCTAGCCAGCCGACCAACACTGACACACGCCGCAGAAGCACCTCCGGCCGACACAACCGCGTGCCTCACCAGCACGAGGCCACTGCATGCCCTCAGTCGCGGCCTGCGCCGACAACCTCAATCCCCCGATAAGCCTGAGCGCCTTAGGACGGAACGGAGGCCTGCGACGCCTGCGGAGAGTGGAGCAGTAGGCGCAACACATCACGTCAACCGCTGGCAAGTATCCGGCTCGCGCACTGCCGTCTCAGCGCCAAGGCTTCTTATCTCTGAGATGTGTTTGCCATCTGGCGAGGTATCAGATAGCCTCTCGGAGGCAGATCTTGACAGGGGCGAGAGTTGGGCGCAATGACGCGAGATCGAGTAATGCCGCATGAACGTGAGTGCAAAGTGCGCGACTACTACGCTTCGGAACTGGCCCAGCACCGGCCGGGCGAGCTGCTCATCGCCCGGGAGAACAGCTACGACGGCACAGCCGTGCGCGCAGACATGCGCACGATCGATCGGAGCAACGTCACTCGCCTATGGGAGTTCAAGATCAATGCGAGCTACGAGGCCCTTGGACAGATCCTGGTCTATGTAGCCATGGCTCGCCGGGCCGAGGAGGCCGCCGGTAGCGAATGCGTGATTCGCGGCGTCATCGCGGCGTTCAGCTTTCAATCTGAGATTGCCTACACCGTCGAGAGGCTGAACCTTTCGATCGAGCTAGTCACTATGCCGCCCATTCTTGCCTACGCAGGCGGTATTCCACCCCTAGCAGAACCCAGAACGTTTCCGGCGATTCCCCGGCAGTCCGGACTGCTCGACCCAACGGGCGCTAAGCCCTATAAGCAGGAGACGCCATGAGTACACCATTCATCAGCCAACAGAAGCTGATCAACACCGAAGAAATCGCCGAGGACGCGAGATATGGGGGCTTGCGCATACTCCGTGTCAGTTCCGATGCGGAGGCGCGAGAAAACTTCGAGCAACATCGCTACCGATTTCAACATGAGAGCGAGAAGCGGCATGCTATCCGTGGCACCTTGTGCCTGAAAGGTGCGGCGGAAGGATATCGCATCTGCGTCACAGTTCACCCCACCCTGCGGCAGTTCGCGGACCTTGTGAGGTACAATCCCTCCGATCCGCCACGCGCTGTCGATCACGAAGCCAACGGCATGAAAGCAGCCCACCTCAAGACGCAGAGTGACTTCAAGGGCGCGAAGGCCAGCAACCGTGGCGACTTCTGCCGGTACATCTTGGAGGCTGTCCGGGGCGAACGGATTGCATACCTTCCAACCGTCACCGGTTGGCAGTCAGTTGAGGAATTCGAGGAGGATCCTCAGCCCATTTTCGTCGCGTTCGATGAAGCGAACCCGGCGGCCATATACGGCGAGATCTACCTACCCAAGCGGCCCATCATGCAGGCCGACGGGCAGACTCAGACCGCCGCCTTGTTTGACGCAGCGCAGAACCGTCTCGCCCTCCAAAGTGGTGCACTCGACACCTTCTTCGTGACGCTTGAGGTGGAACTGAAGGTTGGCGTCGACGCGGCCGCCCAGAGCTTCGCGGATCGCAATGGGCGCGGGACTAAGAAGAACACCAACTTGGTGGCAACCTTCGACACTTCGTCCGCCCTGGCCAAGCTGCGCAACCAGTCCGTAAAGGGCACTATTTTCGAGAACCGGGTCGCTGATGGTCGCAGCACGGGAGCCACACTCACAGCGGTTCAGAATATCGTCGATGCGTCAACACTCGAGCAGATCCTGCTCAACGTCGTGTCTCACGGCAACCGCAAGCGTGAGCACATCAAGCACCACCATATCGAGGCCGTACTGCCATATTGCCGCGAATTCCTGCAAATTCTGGAAGGCCAGTTCGGCGATGCCTGGAACGACTCCAAGAAGGCCGATACCTATCGACGGCTCTACGTGCACGGGTGGGCATTCACGCTGAAGGCCCTCGCCTTGGCCTACAACCAGGTTCGCCGCGACAAGCTCGGCCCGATCATGGACGCCATGCAGAAGGAGACTGTAACCGGAGACGACACAACTGACCAACTGGTGAAGAGATTCACCGAGATCATTGCGGAACAGTCGGCGCCTGTTCCAGCGGTGTCCATTGATGATTTCAAGCAGCGCCTGGCCGCCATCGACTGGCGGCGCGACCGCCGACACTGGATTCGGATCACAGGTTGCCTGCATGAGAAGGACGGCACCAAGAAGACAGTGAAACTGAAGAGCACTGGGGAGACCGTCGTCGCGGCGGCAGCCTCCAACACGCCAGCGCACATCAGCCAGGTCGAGAACAAGATCCTCTCCGATACCTGGACCGAACTTACTAGTGGCGAATCCGAGCCCATCGACTAGCACTGCCTTGCTGTGAGGCTTGTCGCATCGTATGCCCGTGGCTCCCCGACTGTGTGGGGCTGGGGAGCTTGCGTTGTGGTGGGGAGGTGGGGGAAGTTCGCAGCCATGGTGTTCGCGCCCTTGGCCCGCTGTGATCAGCGGGCCAAGGGCGCGCTGTATCTGCAGGGGCTATCGCTGGAGAGCCAACGCACGTGCGTAAGCCGATGGCCGAGCGGCTCGGGGTCGATCATCAGTGGCAGCCTTATGACGTTCTCGCCCTGGCCGGTCGAGGATGTCTGGGCCCACCTGGCGCAGCGGACCGTACTGGCGCTGCAACCCAACGCATGGGCCATGAACGGCGCCGGCTTCCCCGAGGACGACAAGGCCCGCCCAGGGCCGCCCCGGCGGTGCTCCGGAACGCTGGGCAAGGTCGGCACCTGTCAGATCGGCACCAGCGGCCACGCATCCTGCTCACTATCCTGGCCCGCCCACGCCGAGGGCGCCGAACCGCACCAGCCTCCCTACGGAGCCTGAACCGCGGCCACTCGCGCGCGACCACCCCACCCCTCCCGGTGCGCGAGCGGCCCGGCCTGCTGATCCTCGCCGACAAGGGCTACGTGTCCGCCGAACTCGACCGCTTCCTCAACCAGTACGGCGTCCAGCTGCTGCGGCCGTCCTACCGCAACCTCGCCCCTCGCCCCGGTGAGGGGCTGCTGAAGTCCGTCCGCCAGCTGATCGAGTCCGTCAACGACACCCTCAAGGGCCAGCTCGGCCTCGAACAGCACGGAGGCCGCACCATCGAAGGCGTCGGCGCGCGGGTCGGCCAGCGGCTGCTGGCGATGACCTGCGCGATCTGGCACAACCGCACCACCGGCCGAACCGTCACCCGCTCGCTTATCGCCTACGACCACTGACCGACTTCGGAACTACTCGTCTAGCCCGGCTAGCGAAGTCATGCTGGCAGGTCGAACACGACTACCGCGAATCGAAGACCCGCCTCGGGCTGGACCACTTCGAGGGTCGCTCCTTCATCGGCCGGCACCGCCACGTCGCTGCAAACAGAAGTGGCGGCCAGGTAACTCGCAGGCCGCCGAAATCCAGCTAGTCCAGACCACGTGGATGCGCATCTGCGGTGACACAGACCACAGAAGCCAGCTGATCGCCGAACGCCTCCAGCGCCGGCCCGGCTGATCCTGGTCCGCGCCTGGTCCGGAACCGCTGGTCAGCGCCGGGATCCGGGTGGAATCAGGTGGGACAAACCTCGCGAAACGGCCACAGCGGCGCCGCGAGTGTTCGAATAAAAGAAAGCAGCCCCTGACGTGCGTTTCCGCATGTCAGGGGCTGTTTCTCTATCCTGTGGCTGGTGCAGGGTTCGAACCTGCGTAGCTTGCGCGACAGATTTACAGTCTGCTCCCTTTGGCCGCTCGGGCAACCAGCCAGGATTTTTGCCGTCCGGGGTCTTGCCCCGTTCGACTGGGTAAACCTTACCCGATGCCGGGGGGTGGTCCGCCACCCGGTTCCGTGGGGCGCGATCGACGGGTGTGGCGCGGCTGTCCTGGGCGGGGGCAGGGGCCGGCTGGATAGGCTGGGGCGGCGGACGCCCGGTGGGGCGGGCCGTGTCAGTGCAGCCAGAGCATCAAGGAGACCAACACCCATGGCCGACTCCAGTTTCGACATCGTCTCGAAGGTCGAGTGGCAGGAGGTCGACAACGCGATCAACCAGACCTCCCGCGAGATCGCCACGCGCTTCGACTTCAAGAACGTCGGCGCCGACATCAAGCGCTCCGGCGAGACGATCGAGATGAAGGCCAACGGCGAGGAGCGCGCCAAGGCCATCCTGGACGTGCTGCAGAGCAAGTTCATCAAGCGCGGCCTGTCGCTGAAGGCGCTGGACGCCAAGGACCCGCAGCTGTCCGGCAAGGAGTACAAGATCTTCGCGGACGTGAAGGAGGGCATCTCCCAGGACGATGCCAAGAAGATCGCGAAGATCATCCGGGACGAGGGCCCGAAGGGCGTGAAGGCCCAGGTCCAGGGCGACGAGCTCCGGGTCAGCTCGAAGAGCCGTGACGACCTGCAGGCCATCCAGGCCCTGCTCAAGGGCAAGGACCTGGACTTCGCGATCCAGTTCGTGAACTACCGCTGAGCCGAGCGGCGGCCCCGGCCGGCAGCTCCCCGGAGGGGGCTTCCGACCGGGGCCGCCGTCGTTCTCGGGGCCGTCAGCGGGGCGTGGCCCAGGCGGCGGTGGCGCGGTGGGCGCCGAGGCCGGCCGCGTCGAACTCGTCGTGGGCGGCGGGGTCGGTGTCGGCCAGGCGGACGCCGAGGCGGCGCAGGACGCGGGAGATGGGGCTGCCCTCCGGCGGGAAGGGTTCGAGCTCGGCACTGGTGAGCGGGCCGAGGGCGAGTCGGCCGTCGGCCCAGAGCGCGGCGCGCTGGGTGCCGGTGCCGCCGAAGAAGTCGGCCTCCACGCAGGCGATCGGCCCGGCCTTGGACCACGCGGCGAGCCGGCGTTCGAGGCCGTCGGAGAACCAGCCGAAGCCGGCGGCGCCCGGGGAGGTGGGCTCCACGTCGCCGAACCGGAGGGCCGCCAGGAACTCGGGGGTGGCCGGGATCAGTGCCAGGCCCTGGGCGAGCGGTCGCGGGCGGGCCGCCGAAACCTCGGCGGCCGCCACCGCGACCAGCTCCGCCGGGCCGATCAGCGCCTGAAGTTCGTATGACATTCAGTCATCGTGAACCATGGCACCGACAGTCCGCCCGGCGTTTACGATTCCGTGCCCGGTCGGGTATCAGTCCGAGAGTCGGCCTCCTGCTCGGGGCGGACGCCGTAGAGCAGGGTGAACAGGGTCGCCTCCACCGCGTCCTCGGCCTCGCTGTCCCCCTCAGCGCTCAACTCGTGGAATACCTCGTCGAGCTGACGGCGCAGCCGGCGCATCCGTTCAGGGGTGAGCCGGTACGTGAAGTGCGTGAACATGCCCGGCAGGCCGCTCGCCCCGGCTTCCCGCGAGGTGGTGAAGTCGATGCGGTCGGCCGCCGCGTGGGCGCGGAAGTCGCCGCGGACGCGGTCCATCGCGGCGAGCAGGGCGTCGTAGGCGTCGACTCTGATCGGCGAGCCCGGCGCGAAGATCTCCGGGGCGACCCGCAGCGACGTCTGGGCGACGGTGTAGCGGCTCTCCACGATGCCGGAGACCAGCCGAGTGCCGGCGACGGCGATCAGTCCGACCTTCTCCAGCTGCTTGATGTGCCGGTAGAGCTTGGTCTGCGGCTCATCCAGCGCGGCGGCGATCTCCTTGGCGGTGAGCGGTCCGGACTCGCGGGCGGCCAGCAGGACGTCGAGGATCGCCAGGCGGAGCGGGTCGGCCAGGGCCTTGAGGGTGGCGGCGTCCTCCACCCGGCGCTCCTTGAGGAGGGAAGGGGCGACGGGCCCCTCCTCGGCGTTCACGGCACTCTTGGCGTTCTCGACCACGGGCCCACCCTCGCAGATGTCCGCCGACCCGGGCAATCGGGCATTCACTCTTGCGAAATTGGTCACGTGGGCGTCATCATTCACGAAATCGTGAATGATGACGCCATGGTGAGTGGCGGCAAGGGGGAGACCACGATGAGGACCGACACCGCGACCTCGCGAACGGCCCCGGACGCGGCGCCGCCCGTCCCGCTGCGGCGCAACTGGCGCTTCCAGGCCCTCTGGGCCGGTCAGGCCGGCTCCACACTCGGTCTGCAGATCGCCGACACCGCGTACCCGCTGCTGCTGCTCGCGCTCACCGGCTCCTCGACGCTCGCCGGGGCGTTCGGGGCCCTGCAGATCGGCGCCGCCGTCCTCTTCGGCCTCCACGGCGGCGCGGCCGCCGACCGCTACGACCGCCGCCGGGTGCTGATCGTCGGCGACTCCGTCCGGCTGCTCGCCTGCGCCAGCGTCCCGCTCGCCCTGGCGCTGGACCGGCTGACCGTCGCGCACACCCTCCTGGTGGCCGTGGTGATCGGCGCGACCAGCGCCTACACCGGCCCGACCCGGCTGATCGCGGTGCGCTCGGTCGTCCCGCCGGAGCAGCTGCGGCAGGCGCTGGCGCAGGACGAGGCGCGGATGAGCGGGGCGGGCCTGGTCGGGCCGCCGCTGGCGGGCGCGCTGTTCGGGCTCGGCCGGGCCGCGCCGTTCGTCGGCACGGCGGTCGCCTCGCTGCTCGCGCTGACCTCCGCGCTGCTGGTCCGCTTCCCCGGCCGACCGCAGTCCGAGACCGTCGACACGAACGGCGGCACCGACACCAGCACCGGTGCCAGCACCGGTGCCAGCACCGGTGCCAGCACCGATGGCGGCTCCCTGGCCGGCTACCGCTACCTGGCCGGCCACACCCTGCTCCGTCCGACCGTCGCCGTCGTCCTGCTCATCAACGTCGCGGGCAGCGCGATGCTGCTGCCGCTGATGGTCCTGCTCCGCAGCCAGGGCACCTCCAGCGCCGGCATCGGCCTGGCACTGGCCGGCGAGGCCGTCGGGGCACTGGCCGGCGCGCTGCTGGTGGGCCGGCTGCACCGGCTGGCCGGACCCGGGGTGCTGCTGCTCGCGGTGTCCTGGCTGACCGTCCCGGTGCTGCTCGCGCCGCTGCTGCCGGGCGGGGCGGTCACCGTCTTCGTGGCGCTGTTCACGGTGGGCCTGGGGACGCCGACGCTGCGGGTGATGATCGACCTGCTGGTGTTCGGCCGGGTCTCCGACGCGCTCCGCGGACGGGTGGTCGCCGCCACGATGACGGTGTTCACGGTCGGGATGCCGGCCGGCATGGTCGGCAGCGGGCTGCTGCTCGACCACCTCTCCCCCGCGACGGTGCTCGGCACGGTGGCCGCGCTGCTCGCGGTGGGCCTGGTCCCGGCGACGGCCGGCCGGACGCTGCGCCGCGCCGACTGGCCCGAGCAGTCGGCGGTTCAGGCGGCGGCGCCCACCACCTGAACCGGCACCGCCCCGTCCCGTCCCCCTGACGTCCGCTCACCCGTGCGGGTGCACGCCGCATGCGGCTCCATCGCCAACCGGGTGAACTGGCCGGGTACGGCCCAGCGCCGGCGGGCCATCCCAGGAGGACGCATGAGTTCGATGGACGTTCCGTCGTCCGGCCAAAGCCGTCCTGGCGGCCCCGGCGGAGACGGAGACACAGGCGGAGGCCGGGAGGCGGCCACCCGGGAACGCACCGGAGCGGCGGCCACCAGGCTGGCGAACGCACCCCGGATGTCCTGGGTGACGCTCGCCTTCATGACCACGGCCTCGGTGGCCAGCCTCCGCTCCGCCCCGACCATGGCGGTCTACGGCCTCGCCTGCGTCTTCCTCTACCTGCTCCCGGCCATCGTCTTCCTGCTGCCGACCGCGCTGGTCTCCGCCGAGCTGGCGTCCGGCTGGGAGGGCGGCGTCTACCGCTGGGTGTCGGAGGGCCTGTCGAAGCCGCTGGGCTTCCTGGCCGTCTGGTGCCAGTTCGCGATGACGATCTTCTACTACCCGTCCCTGCTCGCCTACGTGGCCTCCACCATCGCCTACGTGGTCGACCCCTCCCTGGCGAACAACGGCCCGTACACCGCGATCGTGATCATGGTGCTGTACTGGACCGGCGTCTGGGTCTCCTCCCGGGGCACCAAGGCGGTGGCCGGCCTCTCCTCGGCGGGCCTGGTCATCGGCACGCTGATCCCCGGCACGCTGCTGGTCGTGCTCGGCTTCGTCTTCCTCGGGCAGGGCAACGCCTCCGCCGCCCCGATGAACGCCGCGCACCTGTTCCCGGAGTGGACCGGCCTGGCCAGCCTGGTGCTGATCGTCAACAACTTCCTCAGCTACTCGGGCATGGAGATGAACGCGGTGCACGTCTCCTCGCTGCGCGACCCGGCCCGGGAGTTCCCGCGCTCGATGTTCACCGCCTCCGGGATGGTGCTCGCGATCTTCATCCTGCCCGCGCTGGCGATCAGCTGGGTGGTGCCGTCCAGCGAGCTGAGCCTGACGGCCGGTGTGATGCAGGCCTTCGACGCCTTCTTCCAGTACTTCCACATCGGCTGGCTCACCCCGGTGATCGCGGTGGCGCTGGTCTCCGCCTCGCTCGGCGGCATGCTCACCTGGCTCGCCGGGCCGTCGAAGGGCCTGCTGATGATCTCCCGCCAGGAGGGCTACCTCCCGCCGTTCCTGCAGCGGCTCAACAAGGAGGGCATCCAGCAGAACCTGCTGGTCACCCAGGGCGTGGTCACCACGGTCATCGCCCTCGCCTACGCCCTGATCCCGAACGTCTCCAGCGCCTACTGGATCTTCTCGGTGATCACCACGCAGGTGTACCTGATCGTCTACCTGCTGATGTTCGCCGCCGCGATCCGGTTGCGCCGCACCCGGCCCGACCATCCGCGCGGCTACCGGGCGCCCGCCCTCGTGCCGATCTCCGTGACCGGCCTGGTGGCCTCGGCGGCGGCGATGGCGATCGGGTTCGTGCCCTCCTCGCAGTTCGGCAGCGGCTCGGCCTGGTCGTACGTGGCGATCGTCGGCGGCGGCCTGGCCGTCCTGGGCCTGCTGATCCCGTACCTGTTCCTGCGGCTGCGCAAGCCGGAGTGGCGCTCGCCCGACGCACAGGCCGAGCTCGCCGCGCAGGAGGCCGCCGAACTGCACCGCACCGAGGGCCCGGACCGGGGCGGTGCGTCATGACCCGCGGCATGATGGCCTCCCGGCACCGCTGGATCTACCTCGGCGCGATCGTCCTGCTGGTCGGCATGCTGATCACCGGCCTGCTCACCTACACCCAGCTGCACGACACCAACGAGGCCAACCGCAAGGCCAAGCAGCTCTCCGAGGCGCTGGCCGCCGCCGGCTACCCGGTGCCCTCGCAGAACCAGATCGTGCACACCCTGGGCGAGGACGGCGGCGCCGTCTGCGAGGACCCGGCCGGCGCGCTGAAGCAGGCGCAGTGGAAGTACGGCATGGCCAACGGCGCGGGCGGCCCCGGCCAGCGCCCGGTGCTCTCCGACCGCGAGGTGGTCCTCGCGGAGACGATCGTGCTCTCGGTGTACTGCCCGGACAAGCTCGCCGCCATCAAGGACAAGATCGACGACCTCAAGCTCGAGGACACCGTCCGCAACTGACACCGTCCGCAACTGACGCCGTCCGCGACCGGCACCCCCGCGGCCTGGACCCTCGACACCCGACGCCCCCGGCCCACCGTTCCCAGAGGAGCCGCCCCCATGACCGACGAACTCGCCCGCCGGATCGCCGGCCTGATGCCGCGCGCCAGGGCCGACCTGGCCGAGCTGGTCGCCATCCCCTCCGTCGCCGACCCGCGCCAGTACCCGCCCGAGAAGTGCCGCCAGGCCGCCGAGTGGGTCGCCGCCGCCTTCGCCGACGCCGGACTGCGCGACGTCCACCTGGAGGAGACCCCGGACGGCAGCCACGCCGTGGTCGGCCACCGCCCGCCACCGCCCGGCGCGCCGACCGTCCTGCTCTACGCCCACTACGACGTCCAGCCCCCGCTCGACGACGCCGCCTGGACCTCCCCTCCGTTCGAGCTCACCGAACGCGACGGCCGCTGGTACGGGCGCGGCGCCGCCGACTGCAAGGGCAACATCGTCATGCACCTCACCGCGCTGCGGGCGCTCGGCGACGACCTGCCGGTCGGCCTCAAGCTGGTCGTCGAGGGTTCGGAGGAACAGGGCACCGGCGGGCTGGAGGCCTACGTGCCGCCGCACGCCGGCGAGCTGCACGCCGACGCGCTGCTGGTCTGCGACACCGGCAACGCGGCGGTCGGCGTCCCCACCGCCACCACCTCGCTGCGCGGCGTCACCAACGTCGTGGTCACCGTCTCCACGCTCCGGGGCGACATGCACTCCGGCATGTTCGGCGGCCCGGCCCCGGACGCGCTGGCCGCGCTGATCCGCGTCCTCGACTCGCTGCGCGACGCCGACGGCGGCACCCGGATCGACGGCCTGGACAACGACGGCACCTGGAGCGGGGTCGGCTACGACGAATCGCAGTTCCGCGCCGACGCGGGCGTCCTGGACGGCGTCCGGCTGACCGGCTCCGGCACCGTCGCCGACCGGCTCTGGGCCCGGCCGGCCGTCACCGTGCTCGGCATCGACTGCCCGCCGGTGGTCGGCTCCGCCGCCGCGATCCCGGCCACCGCCCGGGCCCGGGTCTCCCTGCGCGTCCCGCCCGGCACCGACGCGCGCGCCGCCCAGGCCGCGCTCACCGCCCACCTGGAGGCCGCGGCCCCGTGGGGGGTGCGCATCGCGGTCGCGCCGGAGAGCGTCGGCTCGCCGTTCCGCGCCGCCACCGGCGGGCCCGCGTACGCGGCGCTCGACAAGGCCATGCAGGAGGTCTACGGCCGGCCGATGTCCTTCCTCGGCCAGGGCGGCTCGATCCCGCTCTGCACCGTGTTCGCCACGGCCTTCCCGGAGGCCGAGATCATCCTGATGGGCGTCGAGGAGCCGCGCTGCCTCATCCACGCGCCCGACGAGAGCGTCGACCCCGGCGAGATCGAGCACATGGCCCACGTCGAAGCGCTGTTCCTCCGGCAGTACGCCGACTCCCAGCGTCCGTGATGAGGTTGACGCGCACCAAGTCATCGCGGAGCTCACCGAGCCCTCGCCGGCCTTCCCCCCGCCAGGAGACCCCCGCATGCCCCGAGACTTCACCGCCGAGGACTACCGCGCCCGCCTGGAGCGGGCCACCGCCGCCGCCGCGGGAGCCGGGCTGTCCGGCCTGGTCGTCGCCCCCGGACCCGACCTCGTGTACCTGACCGGCTACCGGCCCACCGCGATCACCGAGCGGCTCACCGCCCTCGTCCTCACCGCCGGCCGGGAACCCGCGCTGATCGTCCCCGCCCTGGAGCGCCCCGACGCCGAGAAGGCCGTCGGCGCCCCCGCCGTCCGGCTGGTCGACTGGACCGACGGCCAGGACCCGTACGCCGCCGCCGTCCCGCTGATCGACGGCTCCGGCCGGTACGGGATCTCCGACAACGCCTGGGCGATGCACCTGCTCGGCCTCCAGACCGCCCTGCCCGCCTCCGGCTGGACCTCGCTCACCGAGACCCTGCCGATGCTGCGCGCGGTCAAGGACGCGGACGAGCTGGAGCGCCTCGCCGCGGCCGGCGGCGCCGCCGACGCCGCCTACCGGGGCATCCTGGAGGTCGCCTTCGCCGGCCGCCGGGAGACCGACGTCGCCGCCGACCTCGCCGCCCTGCTCATCCAGTACGGGCACAGCCAGGTCGACTTCACCGTGGTCGGCTCCGGCCCCAACGGCGCCAACCCGCACCACGAGGCCGGCGACCGGGTCATCGCGCCCGGCGACACCGTCGTGCTGGACTTCGGCGGGCTCAAGGACGGCTACGGCTCCGACACCACCCGGACCGTGCACGTCGGCGCCGACGTCCCGGCCGAGGTGCGCGAGGTCCACGACGTCGTCCGGCAGGCCCAGCAGACCGCGTTCGAGGCCGTCCGGCCCGGGGTGAGCTGCCAGGAGATCGACCGGATCGCCCGGCGGGTCATCACCGGGGCAGGGTACGGCGAGTTCTTCATCCACCGCACCGGCCACGGCATCGGCATCACCACGCACGAGCCGCCGTACCTGGTCGAGGGCGAGGAGCGGCCGCTGGTGCCGGGCATGTGCTTCTCGATCGAGCCGGGCGTCTACCTGCCGGGCCGGTTCGGGGTGCGGATCGAGGACATCGTGACGGTCACCGAGCAGGGCGGGCGGCGGTTCAACAACACCCCGCACGAGTTGGGCATCGTGTCCTGAGTCACCCCGGGCCGCCCCGAGTCACCCCGAGCCGCTCCGGGCCGGGCCGTTCGCTGCGCCGGCCGGGGCAATTCTGAGCCCTTCCTGAACGGACCGCCGTTCGCACCGAGAGTTCTCCAAGAATGCCTTGCTAGCTTCGACCGGCATGACCAGAATGCTCCGCCCGGCGCCGCCCACCCCTCCCGCGAGCGCCGGGCGGCTGCGTCCGGCGACCGGCTCCCGGACCGGCGCGCGCACCGGCGCCCTGGCCCGGCTCCGGCTGCTGGCGTGGCCGCTCTACCTCGCCGCCCTGCTGTGGTACCTGCGCACCTACGGCCTGCCGTACACCAATGACCTGGTCTTCCTGTGGCTGATGGGCGCCCTGGTGGCCGCCGGGCTGCACAGCGGGCACGGCGCGCGCGGCTTCCTGCTGGTGCTGCGCGACTGGGTCCCGGTGATGGCCGTCGTCTGGACGTACTCGCTGCTGCGCGGCTACGGCGCGCACACCCCCTGGGGCCCGTACCTGTGGCCGCAGCAGCGCGCCGACGAGATCATCGGCTTCGGCGAGACGCTGACCGTCCGGCTCCAGCACGGGCTCTACACGCCCGGCTCGCCGCAGTGGTGGGACTACGCGGCGGTCACCGTCTACATGTCGCACTTCTTCGCGGTCTTCGTGATCCTCGCGGTGCTGTGGCGCCGCCGGCACGACCGGTTCCGGCACCTGCTCACCTGCTACCTGGTGCTGACCTTCGCGGGCTTCGCGACGTACATCCTCTACCCGGCGGTGCCGCCGTGGCTGTCCTCCCAGGAGGGGCACCTGCCGGAGCTCACCCGGGTGGTCTCGGACGTGCTCACCGAGAGCGGGCTGCCGCGCGCCGCGTCGGTGTTCGAGAACGGCAGCCAGTTCGCCAACGACGTCGCCGCGATGCCCTCGCTGCACTCGGCGTACCCGGCGATGCTGCTCTTCTTCTTCTGGCCGACGGCCGCGCGGTGGGTGCGGGTGCTGCTGGTGGCGTACCCGCTGGCGATGACCTTCGCCCTGGTGTACGGGGCGGAGCACTTCCTGGTGGACGTCTTCGTCGGCTGGGCGTACGCGGCCGCGGCGGTGTACGGCGTGCGGTGGCTGCGGGAGCGGCGCCGGACCAGGTCGCTGGCGGCGAGCCGGGCGGCGGCGGCCGTGCCGGCGGCCGCGGGGGCGGGCGTGGGGGCCGCCGCGTCCACCGGCACACTGGAGCGGTGACCGAGAAGCCGACCACGGCCCCGAGGCCAACCGCCGAGCAGCTGCTCGCCGCCCGCGACACCACGATCGAGGACGTCACCGCCCCCGGTCTGCGGGTCCTGTTCTGCGGCATCAACCCCGGGCTCTGGTCCGGGGCCACCGGCCACCACTTCGCCCGCCCGGGCAACCGGTTCTGGCCCGCCCTGCACCGCTCCGGCTTCACGCCCCGCCAGTTCCGCCCGGACGAGCAGCGCCTGCTGCTCGACCTCGGCCTCGGCATCACCAACGTCGCCCCGCGCGCCACCGCCAAGGCCGACGAGCTGACCGCCGACGAGCTGCGCGCGGGCGGCGCCGCGCTCACCGAACGGGTGCTGCGGCTGCGCCCCCGGGTGCTGGCGGTGCTCGGCATCGGCGCCTACCGCACGGCCTTCGGCCGGCGGACGGCGTCGATCGGGCGGCAGGAGCGGACCATCGGGGACACCGAGGTCTGGGTGCTGCCCAACCCCAGCGGGCTCAACGCCCACTACACCCTGGACGCGCTGGCGGCGGAGTTCGCCGGGCTCCGCGAGGCCGTGTCCCGGGGCCCGGGCCGCGAGGCCGTGTCCTAGGACCGCAGGAACTCCAGCACCGCCAGCACCCGGCGGTGCGTCTCCCCGGCCGGGGGCAGGTCCAGCTTCATCAGGATGTTGCCGATGTGCTTGCCCACCGCCGCGTCGGACACCACCAGCTCCCGGCAGATCGCCGCGTTCGACCGGCCCTCGGCCATCAGCGCCAGCACCTCGCGCTCACGCGGGGTCAGCCGCTCCAGCGGGTCCCGGCGGCGGCGCAGCAGCTGGCGGACCACCTCCGGGTCGACCACCGTCCCGCCGGCCGCCACCTCGGCGAGGGCCGCCGTGAACTCCTCGATCTGGCCGATCCGGTCCTTCAGCAGGTAGCCGACGCCGGAGCCGTCCCCCGAGTCCAGCAGCTCCGCCGCGTACGAGCGCTGGACGTACTGGCTGAGCACCAGGACCGGCAGACCGGGGCGCCGCTCGCGCAGGGCGACGGCCGCGCGCAGTCCCTCGTCGGTCTGGCCGGGCGGCATCCGGACGTCGGTGACGACGAGGTCCGGCTCGTGCTCCTCGACCGCCGTGCGCAGCGCCCCGGCGTCGCCGACGGCGGCCACCACCCGGTGCCCGAACCGGGCGAGCAGGCCGATCAGCCCCTCGCGGAGCAGCACGCCGTCCTCGGCGAGCACGATCCTCAGGTCCGCCGGACCGGTTCGCGGGTTCATCGGGGGGCTCCTCCGTCCACCGGGGCGCACGGGATCTCCACCCGCACCAGGGTCGGTCCGCCGGGCGGACTGCTGACCGTCAGTGTGCCGTCCACGACCGCGACCCGGTCGGCCAGCCCGGTCAGTCCGGTGCCGCGCCCCGGGTCGGCGCCGCCGCGGCCGTCGTCGGCCACCTCGATGGTCAGCCGCCCGTCCGCGTACCGGCCGTCGACGCTCGCCGTGCGCGCGCCGCTGTGCTTGGCGATGTTGGCCAGGGCCTCGGTGACGGCGAAGTAGCCGGCCGACTCGACCGGCGCCGGGAGGCGGCCGGGCAGCGCGAAGCGGGTGGCGACCGGGACCGGCGAGCGGTCGGCGGCGTCCGCGCAGGCCTCCGGCAGGCCCCGGTCGGTGAGCACCTGGGGGTGGATGCCGTTGATCAGCTCCCGCAGTTCGGCCAGGACGTCGCCCGCCTCGCGGTGCGCCTCGGCGAGCCGGGCGGCCAGCGGGCCGTCCGCCGGCGCGTCCAGCCGGGCGAGGCCGAGCGTCATCCGCAGGGCGACCAGGCGCTGTTGGGCGCCGTCGTGCAGATCGCGCTCGATCCGGCGCCGCTCCGCCTCGAAGGCGTCCACCAACCGGGCCCGGGAGCGGACCAGTTCACCGATCCGCCGATCCTGCCCGCCGGGCCCGAGCAGCAGCCGGACCAGGCCCGCCCGGGCGGCCGCCACCAGCGCCAGCGGGTAGCCGAGCAGCGGCAGCAGGACGAGGCCGGCCAGCCCGAACAGGGCGGCCGTCCCCAGCGAGTGGACCTGCCAGAGCTTGAGGACGTTGACCTGCTCGCCGTCCAGCAGGAGCAGCGGGACGGCGGCCAGCAGGTAGCCGGGGACGGCCAGGGCGGAGCCGGCCACCGCCAGGTCGACCGGCCAGAGCACGAAGCCGGCGAGCGCGGTGAAGCCCAGTTCGCGCCAGGTGGCCCGCTCGCGGTAGCGCAGCCGCAGCCAGGCCGCGAGGCCGGGGCGGTCGGGGACGCGGTGCGGGTCCGGAACCCGTGCACCGTCGAGGAACCGGACCAGCCGCCGTTCCCAGGCCGCGACCGGCAGCCCGACCAGGGCGAGCGCGGCCAGCAGCGGCAGTCCGACCAGCAGGACCGCCAGCACCCCGCCGGCCGCCACCGACACCAGCAGCCCGGCGCAGAGCAGCAGGCCGGTCAGCCCGGTCGCCAGCAGGTACCCGGCCGCCCGCCACGGGGCCGCCGAGCGCAGGAAGCCCGGCCGCAGCACCGCGCCCCACCACCCGTCGTCCATCGCGCTCCTCCCCCCTGTCCGCCCGCCCACCCTAGGACCCGGGCCGCGGCCCGTCGGTAGGGCCCGCCCTACCCTCCGAAGTGGCCCCCGGCCTGCTGCGCCGCCCCGGCCCCCGGCGGTTCGCTGGACGTCATGAGAATGCTGCGGATCGCACTCAAGTCCCTGAAGGCCCGCCCGGTCTCCCTTCTCGGCGCCTTCCTCGCCCTGGCCCTCGGCGTGGCGATGACCGCCGTCATGCTGCTCGGCCTCGCCGCCGCGCTGGGCGGCGGCGCCGACGGGGAGGAACTGGTCTCGCTGGTCGCCGCGCTCGGCACCGCGGGCGGGGTGAGCGCGTTCGTCTCGGCGTTCGTCGTCGCCTCCACCTACTCCTACGCGGTCGCCCAGCGCCGCCGCGAACTCGGCCTGCTCCGCCTGGCCGGCGCCACCCGTGCGCAGGTCCGCCGCACCGTGCTCACCGAGGCGCTGCTGCTCGGCGCCGCCGCCTCCGCCACCGGCTGCCTCCTCGGCCGGCTCGGCGCGCCCGCGTTCGTCGGACGGCTCTCGGACGCCGGCATGGCCCCGACCGGCTTCAGCCTCGTCCCCGTCGTCTGGCCGCTCCCCGTCGCGTTCGCCACCGGCCTGCTGGTCGCCCTCGGCGGCGTCGCCGCGGCCGTCCGGCGGGCCGGGCGGGTCGGCCCGCTGGACGCCCTGCGCACAGCCGACCTCGACACCGGGGTGCTGACCGCCGGCCGGCTCCTCACCGGCCTCGGCCTGCTGCTCGGCTTCCTCGCGCTGGCCGGCACCGCGCTCGCCACCGACCCCGCCGACCTCCTGCACCGCAAGACCTACACCACCCGGCCGATGTGGCTGATCTGCGCGTCCGGCCTGCTCTCCCCGCTCCTCGCCCCGCCCCTGATCCGCCTGCTGGGCCGCCTCCTCCCCCGCCGGGCCACCGGCTACGCCGGCCGCCTGCTGCCCGCCAACGCCGCCGCCGCGCTGCGCCGGACGGGCGCGGTGGCCGCACCGGTGCTGGTCGCGGTCGCGCTGACGGGTTCGCTCGCGGGCGCGCCGGCCACGGTGGGCGCCGCCCGCTCCGCCGAGGCGCGGGCCCGGACGGGTGCCGACCTGGTCGTCGTCCCGGCCGCCGGCTCCGAGGGCCCGCTGCTCGCCGCGCTGCGCGCCGTCCCCGGTGTGGCCGCCCTCTCCGCCACCGCGCCGACCGCCCTCTCCCTCGTCGAGGCGGACGGCGTGGCGGTCCGCTCCGAGGCCCGCGCGACCACCGATCCCGCCGCACTGGCGGCGCTCGCCCGGCTGCCCCTGCTGGCCGGTTCGCCGGCCGGCCTCGACGACGGCTCCCTGGTGCTGCCCGCCGAGTGGGGGCACACGGCGGTCGGCGAGCCGGTCCCGGTGGTCCGCGCCGACGGCAGCCGGACGACCCTGCGGGTCGCCGCCGTGCTGCGCGACGGGCTCGGCGACAACGGCCTGTACGTGACCGCCGCCAACGCCCCGGGCGCCCGCGTCGACCGTGTCGACGTCCGGCTCGGACCCGCCGCCCGGGCGGCCGACGTCCGCTCCGCCGCCCTGCCCCACGGCGCCACCGTGCTGACCCGCGAGGAGTGGCTCGCCGCCGGGGCGTCCCCGCGGATCACCTGGCTGCGGACCGTCCTCGTGCTCGGCCTGGCCCTCGTCTACACCGGCATCGCGCTCGCCAACACCCTGCTCATGGCCACCGCCGACCGCCGCCGCGAACTCGCCCTGCTCCGCCTCGCGGGCGCCACCCGCGCCCAGGTGGTCCGGCTGGTCACCGCCGAGTCGGTGCTGGTGACGGCGGTCGGCGCGGTGCTCGGCTGCGCGGTCGCCGCCGTCCAGCTCGGCTCCATGCGCGCCGCGCTGGCGGTGCTGCGCGTACCCGCCCCGCTCGTCCTGCCGTGGCGGCCGGTCGGCGTGGTGACGGCCGGGGCGCTGCTGCTCGCCGCGGTCTGCGCCGCCCCGGCGGCCGCCTGGGCACTGCGCTCCCGGCCGGTCACCGCCGCCGCGCGCTGAGGCCTCGGACCGCCGAGAGCCCCTCGGGCAGCGCCCGGCCGCGCAGTTCCCGCAGCTCGCGGACCAGCGCCCGGACGACCGCCGTCCCCGCCGGCTCCGGTGTCGTCACGTACCCGACGCAGCGGCTCGGCGGGTGCGGCCCGAGGTCGGTGACCGCGCCGGCCCGGCCCGGCGACGCCTCATCGTGCGCGCCACCGCCGCGCCGGCTCCCCGAGCCCCCGGCCTCCCCGCTACAGCAGGGCGACCTCCGCCGCCGCCAGCCGGGCCGGGTCCGCGACCACCTCGAAGACGGCCACCCGCCCGTCCCGCACGGTGAACCGCAGCAGCAACCGCAGCCGCCCGTCCGGCGCGATCGCCGCGCCGACCGCGCCGTCCACCAGCACCGGCACGCCGAACCGCGCCCGCCGACCGATCACCCGCGTCTCCCGGGCGACCGCCCCGGCGCCGCGCAGCACCGCCGCACGGCCGGCGGGCAGCGCGGCCGGGTCGGCCCGGCGCACCACGTCCGGCGCGAGCACGGCGAGCAGCGCGTCCAGATCGCCCCCGCGCGCGGCGGCCAGAAACGCCTCCACCACCTCCCGCCGCCCCGTGCCGTGCTCCGCCTCCGCCCCCTTGACCCGCTGCCGGGCCCGGCTCGCCAGCTTCTTGGCGGCCGCCGTGTTCCGCCCGACGATCGGCCCGATCTCCTCGAACGGCACCGCGAACCCGTCGTGCAGCACGAAGGCGACCCGCTCGGCCGGGCCCAGCCGGTCCAGCACCACCAGCATCGCCCGGCCCACCTCGTCGACCAGCTCCGCCTCCTTCTCGGGCCCGTCCACCACCGCCTCGACCACCACCGGCTCCCCCGCCACCGCCTCGGTCCTCCGAGCCCGCAGCGCGTCGAGGCAGATCCGCGACACGACCGTGGTCAGCCACCCGGGCAGGTTCTCCACCTCCGCCGCGTCCACCCGCTCCAACCGCAGCCAGGCCTCCTGCACGGCGTCCTCCGCCTCCGCCGTCGACCCCAGCATCCGCCGCGCCACCGCTCCCAGCCGCCCCCGCTCGGCCTCGAACCGCACCGCCAGCTCCTCGCGCCCGTCCATCGGTCACCTTTCCGTCCGCGGCCCCGTCACGGGACTGACGATGCCCACCCCCCGAAGGTGACCGGGAGCCCCCTCATGCCCACCCTGCTCCACCTGGACTCCAGCGCGAGCCCGGCCGACCAGTCCGTCAGCCGCCGCCTGACCGCCCGCTTCGCCCACGCCTGGCGGGCCCGCCACGAGGGCGCCGACCACCGCTACCGCGACCTCGCCGCCGACCCGGTGCCCCTCATCGGCGCCGGCTACGCCTCCCTCGGCGTCCGCGTCGAACGCCACGGCGCCCCCGTCCCCCTCCCCGACGTCCGCTCCTTCGCCACGACCCCTTCCGAGCACCACGAGTGGTCCCTCACCCACCCGCTGATCAGCGAACTCCACGCCGCCGACACCCTCCTGCTCGGCGTCCCCATGTACAACTTCACGGTCCCCGCCGCCCTCAAGGCCTGGATCGACCGCATCACCTTCCCCGGCGCCCACACCGGCCGCCTCACCGCCACCCGCGTCATCGTCGTCACCGCCCGCGGCGGCGGCTACGGCCCCGGCACCCCGCGCGAGCCCTTCGACTTCCAGACCCCCTACCTGCGCGCCTGGTTCACCGAGCACCTCGGCATCCCGGACGCCAACCTCCGCTTCGTCCACGCCGAACTCACCCGCGCCGCCGACGTCCCCGCCCTCACCCCCTACCGCGACCTCGCCACCACCTCCCTCACCACCGCCCGCACCGCCCTGACCACCCTCGCGACCGCCTGAAACACCGAAGGGCCGGCGGGAACACCCGCCGGCCCTTCCGTTCCGTCCGCTACCGCCCGCCCCACGGCTCGTCCGTCGACACGATCTCCCGCCCCAGCGGCGTCAGCGACACCGGGATGAGCTTGAGGTTCGCCCACCCGAACGGGATCCCGATGATCGACAGGAACAGCGGAATGCTGGTGATCAGGTGCATCAGCGCCAGCCACCACCCGGCGAAGACCAACCAGATCACGTTCCCGATGCACGACGGCGCCCCGGCATCCGGCCGCTCGACGGCCTTGCGCCCGAACGGCCAGATCACGAACCCCGCCAGCCGGAACGAGGCGATGCCGAAGGGAATGGTGATGATCAGAACGCAGCAGATGATGCCGGCGACCACATAGCCGATCGCCATCCAGAACCCGCAGAAGACCAGCCAGAGCACATTCAGTAGGAATCCGATCACCTTCATGCCTGGCACCTTCTCATGGACGACGACGGCCCCCTACGACCACCGATGCCCGCCGTCCACCGTGTCTACGCACGTCAGGGCCACACCTCAGGGATCCCTCCGGGTACCGCCCCTCCTCACGGAGGAGACCGGTCCCGGCCCGGAACCGGCGGGCGCCCGGACATGCGGCTCCGCGCCGCCCGGGTGGCCCGGGCGGCGCGGAGCAGGGGGCTGGGGACGGTCAGCCCGCCGAGTGGCCGATGCCGGTGTCGACGAAGGAGCCGGAGACGCCGTCCTCGCTGATGACCAGGGTGCCCTCGAAGTAGCTGGCACCCTCGGGGCCGAACTTCACCTCGGTGACGTGCAGGGCGCTTCCGTCGGGGCCGACCGTGAAGGCGCCCTTGTCGAAGTGGGCGACGGGGACGACCACGTCGTCGGCGCCGGCGTCGGCGGAGGCGGCGGTGGCGCCGCAGACAGCGAGCGGGAGGACGACGGCGGAGACGGCGAGGATGCGGTGCATGGTGCGCATGGATATGCCCTTTCGAGGCGTCGGTTATCGACCCGGCGGAAGGCGCCGGCCATCACCATTCGCGCACGGCCGCACACGAAGCGCGACCGATGGGGGCCGTTCGTGAGCCGATGTCACCCGACCCTCCGCACCGGGCGCGGTGGACCTACAGCGGCGTGACGGCCTTGAGGACGAGGAGGAGGGCCACCGCGGCGTTGAGGGCCGAGAGGGCGGAGGCGGCGGTGCCGAGGGCGGCGACGAGGGCGGCGAGGCCGGCGGGGGTGTGGGCCGGGGGCCAGTTGCGGGCGGTGGGGACGGGGCCGAGGAGGGCGGCGACGCGGCGGGGGACGGGGCCCGGGGCGGCGAAGGCGGGGAAGGCCGCGTAGGCGTCGGGCGGGCGGTGGGAGGCGAGGGCGGCGCGGGCGACGGCGCGGGCGGTGACCCGGCGGTCGCCGACGGCCTGGGCGGACTCCTCGTCGGCCCAGCGCTCCGCGCTGTAGGCGACGGCGCGCTCCAGCGGCCGCAGGAACGGGTTGACGCAGCCGGCCAGCTGGGTGGCCAGCAGGTGGCGGTGGTGCCGGTGGGCCAGGTGGGCGCGTTCGTGGGCGAGCAGGGCGGCGCGCTCGTCCTCGGCGAGGCCGGCCAGCATGCCGGTGGAGACGACGACCCGGCCGGGCGAGCGCGGCGAGCCGGGCAGCGCGTAGGCGTACGGGGCCGGATCGGGCAGCAGGGCGACGTCGGACGAGCCGGGCAGCGCGCGGCCGAGGGCGCGCCGGGCGCGGGCGCGGATCCGCAGGTGGCGGGCGAGCGTGCGGCCGACCGCGAACAGCACGGCGGCGAGCACGAGCAGCGCCGCCGTGCCGACCGTCTCGTGGTACGGCAGGGCGGCCCGGACCTCGGGGTCGGACCAGCTGTCGGGCAGCGGGTTGCCGGGGATCTGCGCGGTGCCGACGACGCCGATCAGCGCGAGGCAGACCGCGCTGCACAGCGCCATCACGATGCTGATCCCGGTGAGCAGCCGGGCGGCGCCGCGCGGGTGGAGGTGCTGCTCGGTGAGGCGGGCGATGGGCAGCGCCGTCAGCGGCAGGACGAGGGGGAGGAAGACGAAGACGCCCACGGCGAGGGGTCAGCCTTCGCGGTCGGGGGCCGGGGCGCCGGCGCTGTCGAGCAGGGTGCGCAGCAGCTCCTCGTCGTGCGGGAGCAGGGCGGTGACGAAGCTCGCGAGCACGGCGTCCCGGTCGGGCTCGCCGTCGAGGACCCGGCGCATCCGCAGGGCCGCGAGGCCGGCCGCGTCCGAGGAGGCCTGCCAGAGGTAGGAGCGGCCGGAGCGGGTGCGGGTGACGGCGTCCTTGGCGTGCAGCCGGGAGAGGATGGTCATCACGGTGGTGTAGGCGAGGTCGCCGTCGAGGCGCTCCTGGACCCAGCCCGCGCTGACCGGACCGGGCGCCCGCTGGAGCACCGCCAGCACCTGTGCCTCCAGCTCGCCCTGGCCGCGCCGGCGGGCCCGCGGGTCGCCGGCCACCGGGATGCTGGTGTCCTCTGCGCCCTCTGCGGTGTCCTCTGCCATGCCGGTCATCCTAACGAGGAGGTAAAGGACCGGGAATCAGGCTTGTGGTTCGCGGGCGTTCTGCCGCCGGTCGAGCTCGGCGATCCCGGGGTGGTGGAGGTCGAAGGCGGGCGACTCGGAGCGGACCCGGGGCAGCGTGACGAAGTTGTGCCGGGGCGGCGGGCAGGAGGTGGCCCACTCCAGCGAGCGCCCGTAGCCCCACGGGTCGTCGACGGTGACCCGCTCCCCGTACCGGGCGGTGTGCCAGACGTTGTAGAGGAACGGCAGGGTGGAGATCCCGAGCAGGAACGAGCCGATGCTGGAGACGGTGTTGAGCGCGGTGAAGCCGTCGGAGGCCAGGTAGTCGGCGTAGCGGCGGGGCATGCCCTCGGCGCCGAGCCAGTGCTGGACCAGGAAGGTGGTGTGGAAGCCGGCGAAGAGGGTCCAGAAGTGGATCCGGCCGAGCCGCTCGTCGAGCATCCGGCCGGTGAACTTGGGCCACCAGAAGTGGAAGCCGGCGAACATCGCGAAGACCACCGTCCCGAACACCACGTAGTGGAAGTGCGCGACGACGAAGTACGAGTCGGAGACGTGGAAGTCGATCGGCGGCGCGGCCAGCAGCACCCCGGTGAGGCCGCCGAACAGGAAGGTGACCAGGAAGCCGACGGCCCACAGCATCGGCGTCTCGAAGCTGAGCGAGCCCCGCCACATGGTGCCGATCCAGTTGAAGAACTTCACCCCGGTGGGCACCGCGATCAGCATCGTCATGATCGAGAAGAACGGCAGCAGCACCTGCCCGGTGACGAACATGTGGTGCGCCCAGACGGTGATCGACAGGCCGGTGATGGCGACGGTGGCGCCGATCAGCCCGGAGTAGCCGAAGACCGGCTTGCGGCTGAAGACCGGGATGATCTCGGTGACGATGCCGAAGAACGGCAGCGCGATGATGTAGACCTCCGGGTGCCCGAAGAACCAGAACAGGTGCTGCCAGAGCAGCGCCCCGCCGTTGGCCGCGTCGAACACGTGCGAGCCGAAGCGGCGGTCCGACTCCAGGCAGAGCAGCGCGGCCGCCAGCACCGGGAAGGCGAAGAGCACCAGGACGGCGGTCAGCAGGATGTTCCAGACGAAGATCGGCATCCGGAACATCGTCATCCCGGGCGCGCGGAAGCAGACGATCGTGGTGATGAAGTTGACCGAGCCCATGATGGTGCCGAAGCCGGAGAGGGCCAGGCCCATGATCCAGAGGTCGGCGCCGAGGCCCGGGGAGCGGTCCGGGCCGTTCAGCGGCGCGTAGGCGAACCAGCCGAAGTCGGCCGCGCCGTCCGGGGTGAGGAAGCCGTAGACGACGATCAGCGAGCCGAACAGGTACAGCCAGTAGGCGAGCGCGTTCAGTCGGGGGAAGGCGACGTCGGGGGCGCCGAGCTGCAGCGGCATGATCCAGTTGGCGAAGCCGGCGAACAGCGGGGTCGCGAACATCAGCAGCATGATCGTGCCGTGCAGGGTGAAGAGCTGGTTGAACTCCTCGTTGGAGAGCAGCTGCAGCCCGGGACGGGCCAGCTCGATCCGCATCAGCATCGCCATCAGCCCTCCCAGCAGGAAGAACAGGAAGGAGGTGGTGATGTAGAGGGTGCCGATCCGCTTGTGGTCGGTGGTGGTGAGCCAGCCGACCAGGGCCCGGCCGCGCCGGCGGCGGGCCGCGGCGCGGTGGTCCCGCCCGGTACCGCCCGACGGGGGCCGGGGCTGCTCCGCGGTGTCCTGCGGCAGGAGAGTCACGCGCTGCGCCTTCCGGATCCGGGGCAGGGGTCGGACCACCAGTACCGGCCGCCCGGCCGCGCCGGCCGGGGGCACGCGAGGGCGCGCGGGGCGGGTCACCCGAACAGGTGCGGCCCGGTTGCCCGGCACCGGCCGCGGTTGGACGGTCGAAGTCCGCACGTCTCTCCGAACACCTGTCCGGGAGTGCCTGACCGGCCCCGGCGTCCGGTCCTGGAGGAACCCATGAGCAGCACGTCGTCCCCGCCGCCCGGCCAACCGCCGCCCGGCCAGCCGCCCCCGGCGGACCAGCCCCCGCCCTGGCGCTCCGGCACCGGCCAGCCGCCACCGCCGCCCTCGCACCACGGCTTCCGTGAGTGGGCGCCCGGATTCGTGGTGTTCGCGGGTGTCCTGATGCTGATCAACGGCATCATGGAGGTGCTGCGGGGCATCATGGCGGTCCACGAGGACGAGGTCTTCCTGAGCACCAACCGCTACGTCTTCCGCTTCGACCTCACCGGCTGGGGCTGGATCCACATCGTCGTCGGCGCCCTGGTCGCGCTGGTCGGCGCCTTCCTCCTCAAGGGCGCCGGCTGGGCCCGGTACGCCGGTATCGTCCTCACCGCGGTGAGCGCCGTCGACGCCTTCCTGTCGATGCCGTACTACCCGGGCTGGTCGATCGTGGTAATCGCGCTGGACGTGTTCATCATCTGGGCCCTCTGCGTCCACCGGCCCGCGGAGACCGGTCACTGATCCCCACCGCCGCCGCCCGGTCCCGCGCCCACCCGGCGGGACCGGGCGGCGGCGTCAGGCCCGGGCCCGCTGGGTGAACGCGATGCTGAGCAGCACCACCACCGCCGTCACCGGCGCGGCGGCCGGCAGTTCCTCGCCGAGCAGCAGCACCGACCAGACGAGCGTGATCAGCGGCTGGGCCAGCTGGAGCTGGCTCGCCCGCGGCACCCCGATCAGCGCCATCCCCCGGTACCAGACCACGAACCCGCCGAACTGCGAGACCGCGGCCGTGTAGAGCAGCCCCGCCACCGCCTCGGCGCCGAGCCGCACCGGCTCGGCGGGCAGCGCCAGCGCCGTGGTCAGCGCGGTGACCGGCAGCGCGGCGACCACCGCCCAGCCGATCACCTGCCAGCCGGGCAGCTCCCGGGAGATCCGGCCGCCCTCCGCGTACCCGGCGGCGCAGACCAGCAGCGCCGCGAACAGGTAGAGGTCGGCGAGGCCGGGCCGCCCGTGGCTCTGCACCAGGGTGAACCCGAGCACCGCGACCGCCCCGGCCAGCGCCGCGCCCCAGAACAGCCTCGACGGGCGGCGCCCGCGCGAGCGCACGGCGGCGACCGCGGCGGTGGCCGGCGGAAGCAGGCCGATGACGACGGCCGAGTGCGCGGTCGAGGAGGTGCGCAGGGCCAGCGTGGTGAGCAGCGGGAAGCCGAGCACGCAGCCGGCCGAGACCACCAGCAGGCCGGGCCAGTGGCGGCGCTCGGGCAGCGGGACGCGGGCGGCCGCGAGGCAGAGTGCGGCGAGCACCCCGGCCAGCAGGCCGCGCAGGCCGGTGGCCGTCCAGGGGCCGAAGCCGGTCAGCGCCCAGGCGGTCGCGGGGAAGCTGAAGGAGAAGGAGAGGACGCCCAGGGCGGCCAGTGCGGTGCCCGGGGCCCACGCGGGGGCGACCGCCGCGGCGGGTCGTTCCGCTACCGCCAGGGAAGGGGTAGCGCTATCTTGTGCTCTCATGAACGAGCGTAGCAGTGTGGCCGAACTCGCCGACAGGCTGCGCCGGGAGGTCGAGCGCTACCCGGAGGGACGGAAGCTGCCGTCGAGCCGGGCCCTGATGGAGCGCCACCAGGTCAGCCCGGGGACGGTCTCCCGCGCCGTCGCCGTGCTGGCCGCCGAGGGGCTGGTGGTCTCCCGTCCGGGCGCCGGAGTGTTCCGGGCGGCGGCCTTCGCGGGCGGACCGGGCGCCGCCACGCCCGCCGCCGCACGCCCGGGCGACCTCTCCTGGCAGGAGATCGCGCTCAGCACCGACACCGGCCCGCGCGACCTGCTGGCCGCCCCGGTGTTCGCCACCCTGCGCGTGCCGCCGCCCGACGTCGTCGATCTCAACAGCGGCTATCCGCACGCCTCACTGCTGCCGGAGCGCCTGCTCGCCACCGCCCTGGGCCGGGCCGGACGGCGGCCGGGCGCCTGGGAGCGCCCGCCCACCGACGGCCTCACCGAGCTGCGCGGCTGGTTCGCCCGCGACATCGGCGGCCAGGGCGGGCCGATCGCCACCGGGGACGTCCTCATCACCTCCGGCGGGCAGGGCGGGCTCACCGTGGCGATGCGCTCGCTCGCCGCGCCCGGCGCACCGGTCCTGGTGGAGTCGCCGACGTACTCGGGGATCCTCGCGGTCGTCCGGGCGGCCGGGCTGCGGCCCGTCCCGGTGCCGGTCGACGCCGACGGGGTGCGCACCGACCTGCTGGCGGACGCCTTCGCGGCCACCCGGGCGCGGGTCTTCGTCTGCCAGCCGCTGTTCCAGAACCCGACCGGCGCGGTGCTCTCCCCCGAGCGCCGGGCCGAGGTGCTGCGGATCGCCCGGGCGGCGGGCGCGTTCGTCGTCGAGGACGACTTCTCCCGGCTGCTGGTCCACGCGGACGCCCCCGCGCTGCCGCGCCCGCTCGCCGCCGACGACCGCGACGGGGTGGTGGTGCACCTGCGCTCGCTGACCAAGGCCGCCTCGCCCAATCTGCGGGTGGGCGCGCTCACCGCGCGCGGGCCGGCGCTCGCCCGGCTGCGGGCGACCCAGGTGGTGGACAGCTTCTTCGTGCCCCGGCCGTTGCAGGAGGCCACCCTGGAGCTGGTCGCGGACCCCGGCTGGGCCCGCCATCTGCGCACGCTCGGCGCCGAGCTGCTGGGCCGCCGCACCGCCGCCGTCACCGCCCTGCACCGCGAGCTGCCGGGCCTGCTCACCACCTACCGGCCCGGCGGCTACCACCTGTGGCTGCGGCTCCCGGACGGCGTCGACGACGGCGCCCTCACCGAGGCCGCCCTGCGGGCCGGCGTGCAGGTGACCCCGGGCCGTCCGTACCACGCCGCCGAGCCGCCGGCCCCGCACCTGCGGCTGAGCTACGCGGCCGCCGAGAGCTCCGCCCAGGTGGCGGAGGGCGTCCACCGCCTACGGCAGGCCTTCGAGGAGGTCGCGGGCTGACGGCGGGCCGCGCGGGCGCTACGGCCGGTGGCCGGCCATCCGCTCCAGCCGGGCGATCCGCTCGGCCATCGGCGGGTGGGTGGAGAAGAGCTTCGCGCCGGCCTCGCCCGGGCGGAACGGGCTGGCGATCATCATGTGGCTGGCGGTCTGGATCTGCGGCTCCGGCGGCAGCGGCAGCTGCCGGGTGCCGGCGTCCAGTTTGCGCAGCGCGCTCGCCAGGGCGAGCGGGTCGCCGGTGATCCGGGCGCCGTCGGCGTCGGCCTGGTACTCGCGGGAGCGGCTGACCGCCAGCTGGATCAGCGAGGCCGCGACCGGGCCGAGGATCATGATCGCGAGCATCCCGAACAGGCCCGGGCCGTCGTCGTCCTCGCTGCGGCCGAAGGGGATCAGCCAGGCGAAGTTGACCAGGAACATCACCACCGAGGCGAGCGCCCCGGCCACCGAGGAGATGAGGATGTCCCGGTTGTAGACGTGGCTCAGCTCGTGGCCGAGGACGCCGCGCAGCTCGCGCTCGTCGAGCAGCTGCAGGATGCCGTCGGTGCAGCAGACCGCCGCGTTGCGCGGGTTGCGGCCGGTGGCGAAGGCGTTCGGGGCCGGGGTCGGCGAGATGTAGAGCCGGGGCATCGGCTGGCGGGCCGCGGTGGAGAGCTCGCGGACGATCCGGTACAGCCGCGGGGCCTCGATCTCGCTCACCGGGCGGGCCCGCATGGCGCGCAGGGCGAGCTTGTCGCTGTTCCAGTAGGCGTAGGCGTTGGTGCCGAGGGCGACCAGCAGGGCGATCACGAAGCCCGTGCGGCCGAAGAAGCTGCCGATCACCAGGATCAGCGCCGAGAGGCCGCCGAGCAGGGCGGCCGTCCTCAGTCCGTTGTGCCGGCGGTGCACGGGTGGCCCTCCAATGGTGCGTGGGGAAGCCCTTTCTGCCTCGTCCCTCCTGCCCGCTCAACGGGCGGGGCCGGGGGCCTTGTTCCCTTGTGACCAGCGCGACACCCGGCCGGGTGCCCCGGCCGCACCGGCCGTCACCTCGGCACACACCGGGAGGCGGCTCAGAACAGCGAGCCGCCGACCACCTGGAGGACCAGCTGGGGGGCCACCGAGAGCACCACCGCGGCCGAGGCGGTGAGCCCCAGGGCGGCGGTCAGCGGCACCGGCAGGCGCCGCTCGGGGGCGGGGGCCGCGGCGGCCTCCTCCGCCGGGGCGAACAGCCGGGCGGTCCAGAGCAGGTAGTAGTACAGGGCGACGACCACGTTGACGGCCATCACCACGGCCAGCCAGCCCAGCCCGGCGTCGACGGCGGCGCGGAACACCACCACCTTGCCGAACAGGCCGATCACGCCCGGCGGCAGCCCGGCCAGGCAGAGCAGGAAGAACGCCAGCGCCAGGGCCGTCCAGCGGCTCCGCGCGAACAGGCCGCGGAAGTCGTCCACGCTGGTCCCGGCCTTGCGGCCGACCGCCGCCACCACGCCGAAGGCGCCGAGGTTGACCACGCCGTAGATCAGCGCGTACGCGGCGGTGGCGCCCAGCGGGTCGGTCCCGGTGGGCGCGTAGCCGGCCGCGGCCAGCGGCACCAGCAGGTAGCCGGCCTGGCCCACCGAGGACCAGGCGAGCAGCCGGACCGCGCTGTACCGGGTGTCGAAGCGCTGGCGCAGCGCGCCCACGTTGCCGACCGTCATGGTGACGGCGGCCAGCACCGCGAGCGCCAGGCCCCAGGTGTGCGCGTAGGGGCGGAAGGCGATCGTGGCGGCCAGCGCCAGGCCGGCCAGGCCGGCCGCCTTGCCGACCACCGAGAGGTAGCCGGCCACCGGCAGCGGGGCGCCGGTGTAGGTGTCCGGCACCCAGAAGTGGAACGGGACGGCGGCGACCTTGAAGGCGAAGCCGACCAGGGTGAGCACGGCGCCCGCCTCGGCCAGCGGCTTCAGCTGCGCGGGCGCCTGCTCCAGGCCGGTGGCGACCGCGCCCAGGTGCAGGCTGCCGCTCGCCGCGTAGACGAAGCCGATGCCGAGCAGCATCACGGCGGTCGCGGTGACGGAGGAGAGGAAGAACTTCAGCGCGGCCTCGGCGCCCCGGCCGTCCCGGCGCAGCGCGACGAGGGCGAAGGCGGGCAGCGAGGCCACCTCCAGGGCGATCACCAGGGTGGCGAGGTCGCGGGAGGCGGGCAGCAGGGCGGCGCCGGTGGCGCTGGAGAGCAGCAGGAACCAGTACTCGCCGCGGGGCAGCTCCTCCTCGTCCACCGTGTGCGCGGACAGCAGCGCGGCGATCAGCGCGCCGCCGAGCGCGAGCAGCTGGAAGACCAGGGCGAAGTGGTCGGCGACGTACGAGCAGCCGCCGTTGTCAGTGGCTCCTGTTACGTTCTGCGCACAGAAGGTGGCCCGGGGTGATCCCCCGGTGAGCGGGAGGAGCGAGATGAGCGCGAGGGCGAGTCCGGCGGCGGTGAGCCGGCCGAGCCACTTCTTGTGCCGCGCGGGCAGGAAGAGGTCGGCGACCAGCACGGCGAGGGCGGCCACGGCGGCGATCAGCGGGGGCGCGATCGCCACCCAGTCCACGGACTGGATCAGGCTGCCCGGGTTGGCGACGGCGAGGGAGGTCACAGTGGTCTGCCCCGTGGAGTGAGGTCCGAGTGCGGTGCCGAGCATGATCAGCCACCCCCGAGGAGGTGCTTGACGGCGGGGTCGGAGAGGCCCAGCAGCAGCGCGGGCCAGAGACCGGCGAGCAGGGTGAGGGCGGCCAGCGGCGTCCAGCTGGCGGCCTCGTACGGGCGCAGGTCGGCGAGCTCGGCCACCGGGGCGGGCTGCTTCGGGTCGCCCATGCAGACGCGCTTGACCACGATCAGCAGGTACGCGGCGGTGAGGAGGGTGCCGAGCCCGGCCAGGACCATGTAGGTGACGAACGCGGGGCGCGAGAGGCCGTCGGCCGGGTCGAACGCGCCGAACATCGCGAGCAGCTCGCCCCAGAAGCCGGCCAGCCCGGGCAGGCCGAGGCTGGCGACGGCGGCGAAGGCGAGCAGCGCGCCCAGCCGGGGTGCCCGTCCGTAGAGGGCGGCGCCGGTGGCGCCGGAGAGCGTGTCGAGGTCCGCCGTGCCGTAGCGGTCCTTGAGCGCTCCGACGACGAAGAACAGCAGGCCGGTGATCAGGCCGTGCGCGATGTTGGCGAACAGCGCGCCGTTGACGCCGACCGGGGTGAGGGAGGCGATGCCCAGCAGGACGAAGCCCATGTGGCCGACGGAGGAGTAGGCGATCAGGCGCTTGAGATCGCCCTTGGCGCCGCGCCGCGCGAGCGCGAGGCAGGCCAGCGAGCCGTAGACGATGCCGACGGCGGCGAACGCGCCCAGGTAGGGGGCGAGCGTCGTGGTGCCGTCGGGGACGACCGGGAGGAGGACGCGGACCAGACCGTAGGTGCCCATCTTCAGCAGCACGCCGGCGAGCAGCACGGAGCCGACGGTCGGGGCCGCCGTGTGCGCGTCCGGGAGCCAGCTGTGCAGCGGCCAGGCGGGAGCCTTGACCGCGAGCCCGACCATGATCGCCAGCGCGGCGATCACTTGGGTGGAGTGGCTCAGGCCGGAGCCGTGGGCGGCGGCGAGGGCCTGCATGTCGAAGGTGCCCGCCTTGGCGCCGACCAGCAGGAAGCCGAGCAGCATCACGGCCGAGCCGAGCAGCGTGTAGAGGATGAACCGGTTGGCGGCCGGCACCTTCGCGCCGCTGCCCCAGCGGGCGATCAGGAAGTACATCGGGATCAGCACGATCTCGAAGGCCAGGAAGAAGAGCAGGAGGTCCAGCACCGCGAAGGTGGCGAGCATGCCGACTTCGAGGAGGAGGAACAGCCCGACGAAGGCCCGGGCCGAGGGAACCGTGTCACCGGACGGCAGCCGCCGCTCCGAGTACAGCGCGCAGAGGAAGGTGAGCAGCGAGGTCAGGACGATCAGCGGCAGCGAGACGCCGTCCACGCCGAGGTGGAGGCGCACGCCGATGGCCGGGATCCAGGACACGTCGGTGGTGGCCTGCATCCGGGCGGGCTCGTCGTGGTCGAAGCCGGCGGCCAGGACGACGGTGAGCACCAGGACGGCGCCGGTCAGCACGGTGCTGAAGCGCAGCGCGCGGCGGTCGGCGGCGGCCGGGTCCGCGCCGAACACCGGGGCCAGGGTGAGCGCGGCGCCGAGCAGCGGCAGCACCAGGAGGGCGATGAGGACCGCGTTCATCGGGGGCTCCTAGCGACGACAGCGGACGGGGAGGGGAGGTACGGCATCGGCTACACCGCCACCAGGACGGCCAGCAGGACGACGCCGGCGAGCAGCGCGCTGAGGTAGGTCTGCGCGTTGCCGGTCTGGGCGAGCCGCACGGCGCGGCCGAGCAGGCCCGCCCCGGCGCCGGCGCCGCGCACGTACGTCTCCACGACCTCGCGGTCGAGGAAGCGGACGAGCCTGGCGGCGGCCTCGACCGGGCGGACGAACAGCGCGCTGTACAGCCGGTCGACGCCGAAGCCGTGCCGGGCCGGGCCGAACAGCGGGCCGAGCAGGGCGCGCCCGGGGTCGGCGACGACCACCTCGGCGGCCGGGGCTTCGTCCTGCCCGGGGACCCGGGCGGTGGCCGAGCGCCAGGCCCCGTAGGCCAGCAGCGCGCCGACCACGGCGAGGCCGGTGCCGATGACGGCGGTGACCGCGGAGGGCCGCAGCGAGCCGCCGTCCAGCAGCGCGGGCAGCCAGTCCGAGCGCAGGCCGGCGACGCCGAAGCCCATGGTCGGCACGGCCAGCACCCACAGCGGCCAGCGCATCGCGGGCGGCTCGGCGACGGCCGGGTCGGCCTCGTCGAGCTCGGGCGAGTACGGCGCGCCGGCCTCGTGGTCGGCAGCGACCGTGCCGCGGTCGGCGGCGGGCAGCACCGCGGGCGCCGCCGCGGCCGCGCCCGCCGGGCTGTGGAAGGCGACCAGGAACAGCCGGGCCGCGTACGCCGCCGTGAGCAGCGCGGTGAGTCCGGCCGAGATCAGCACGATCCAGCCGGCCGCCTGCGGCACCGCCGAGGCCGGGCCGAGGCCGTTGGTCAGCGCCTCGCCGTTGGCGGCGTGCTCGGCGGCGGTCAGCACCGCCTCCTTGCTGAAGAAGCCGGCGAACGGCGGCAGGCCGACCAGGGCGACCAGCGCGATGCCCATCGTCCAGTAGGCGTCCGGGACGCGCTTGCGCAGCCCGCGGATCCGGGACATCGCGGAGATCGAGTTGGTGTGCGCGGCGTGGATCACCACACCGGCCGCGAGGAACAGCAGCGCCTTGAACGCGCCGTGGCTGACCAGGTGGAAGACCGACGCCTCGCGGTCGCCGCTGGCCAGCGCGCCGGCCATGTAGCCGAGCTGGCCGACGGTCGAGTAGGCCAGGACCCGCTTGAGGTCGTCCTGGGCGAGCGCGCAGAGCGCCGAGCCGATCATCGTCACGGCGGCCATCACCGCCAGCACGACCAGCGCCGCGCCGGAGAGCAGGAAGACCGGCAGCAGCCGGGCCACCAGGTAGATGCCGGCCGCGACCATGGTGGCGGCGTGGATCAGCGCGGAGACCGGCGTCGGGCCGGCCATCGCGTCCGGGAGCCAGGTGTGCAGCGGGAACTGCGCGCTCTTGCCGGCCACCCCGGCCAGCAGCAGCAGCGCGACCAGCGTCGGTTGGCCGAGCCGCCCCTCGGTGGCGGCCCGCAGCACGTCCTCGATCCGGAAGCTCCCGGCGTCGGCGCCGAGCAGGAAGACGCCGAACAGGAACGGCACGTCGCCGAGCTTGGTGACCAGGAAGGCCTTGAGCGAGGCCGAGCGGGCGTCCTCGGTCTCCCAGTGGTGGCCGATCAGGAAGTACGAGCAGATGCCCATGACCTCCCAGCCGACCAGCAGCACGACCAGGTCGCCGGAGTAGACGACCAGGAACATCGCCGCCGTGAACAGCGAGACCAGCGCCGCGTACGAGGGGTAGCGCGGATCGTCCTTGAGGTACGCGGTCGAGTACACCTGCACGCAGGTGGCGACCAGGCCGACCAGCACCGAGATCAGCGAGCTGAAGCCGTCCAGGTGGATCGCGAGCGAGATGTCCGGGCCGCCGGTCGGGGTGAGCCGGGTGGCGGCGTCCAGCGTCCCGCCGGTGCCGAGCTGGAGCGCGACGACCAGCGCCAGCACCGCCGAGACGGCGACCGGCACGATCGCCAGCGGCCGGGCGAGGCCGGGTGCGCGCCGGCCGGTGGCCAGGGTGGCCGCCGCGCCGAGCGCGGGCAGCGCGGGGACGAGGGCGGGCAGGGCGAGGTTCATGCGGTGGCCCGGCCCTTCAGCGCCTCGGCTCCGACCGGCGCCTCCTCGGTATCGGCGGTGGACTCGGCCGGATCGCCGAGCGCGGTGGCCCGGTCGATGTCCGCGGTGCCCCGGGCCCGGAACAGCAGCAGGACGATGGCGAGCCCGAGGCCGATCTCGGCGGCGGCGACGGTGATGGTGAACAGGGTCAGCGCCTGCCCGGCGTGCAGCGAGTCGCGCAGCCAGGCGTCGAAGGCGACGAGGTTGAGGTTGACGGCGTTGAGCATCAGCTCGACGGACATCAGCACCAGGATGACGTTGCGGCGGGCGAGCACGCCGTAGACGCCGACGCCGAACAGCAGCGCGGCGAGGACGACGGGGTAGGCGAGGTGCATCAGCCCTCCTGCTCGGTGGTGGCCGGCGCGGGCGCGGACGAGGCCTCGGGCCCGGCCGCCGTCCCGACCGCCGGCTCGGCCTTGGGCGCGGTCTGCGCGACCGTCCCGTTGGAGCCCACCGGCCGGCCGGCCCGGAGCCGCCCGGCCCGGGGCGCCGGCACCCGCCGGCCGTTGCCGCGCGACAGCACGATCGCGCCGACCAGCGCGGCCAGCAGCAGCACCGAGAGCGCCTCGAAGGGCAGCACCCAGGTCCGGAACAGGCTCGCGCCGGTCACCGCCGCCGAGCCGCCGCCCGCGCCGAGGTCGATCCAGGACGTCCGGAAGGCGTCCACGACCAGCGTCACCAGCGTGCCGGCCGTGGCCAGCGCGACCACCAGGGCGACCCAGCGGTTCTTGGAGTCGGCGTCCGGCGAGCGCCCGATCGGCGCCTTGGTGAGCATCAGCCCGAAGAGCACCAGCACGACCACCGAGCCGAGGTAGATCAGCACCTGCACCCAGGCGATGAACTCGGCGGTGAGCAGCAGGAACTCCACCGCCAGCCCGCCGAGCGCGGCCACCAGCCAGAGCGCGGCGTGCACCAGCTGCTTGGTGGTGACGGCGACCAGGGCCGAGCCGAGCACGGCGATGCCGACCAGCAGGAAGACGATCTCCACCCCGGTCGGGGAGAGGAACGAGCGCGCGGCCGGGTCCAGCGACCCGGTCGCGGCGAGCAGGGTGGCGGTGCCCCTCACGCGTCACCACCGTCCTGCGCCGTCTCCGCTTCCTCCGCCGCCCTGGCCGCCGCGGCGACCAGCTTGTCGGCGGCCTTGCGCGCGGTGGCGATCTCCTTGGGCTCCTCGGCCGCCGGATCCAGCGCCGGCGGCACCGGCACCGTCCACATCCACTCCCGCAGCCGGTCCCGCTCGTGGGTCAGCTCCAGGATGTCGGTCTCCGCGTACTCGAACTCGGGCGACCAGAACAGCGCGTCGAACGGGCACACCTCGATGCAGATCCCGCAGTACATGCAGAGCGAGAAGTCGATGGCGAAGCGGTCCAGCACGTTGCGGGTGCGGGCGCGCGCGTTCGGGTCGGCGGCCGGCAGCGTCTCCTTGTGGGAGTCGATGTAGATGCACCAGTCCGGGCACTCGCGGGCGCAGAGCATGCAGACCGTGCAGTTCTCCTCCAGCAGCGCGATCACGCCGCGCGACCGCGGCGGGAGGACCGGCTGCACGTCGGGGTACTGCGCGGTGATGCTCTTCCTCGTCATCGTCCGCAGGGTGACGGCCAGGCCCTTGGCCAGGCCCGCACCGGGGAAACTCATGAGATCGCCACCTTGATGATGCCGGTGAGGGCCAGCTGGACGAGCGCGAGCGGGATCAGCACCGTCCACGCGAAGCGCATCAGCTGGTCCTCGCGCAGCCGGGGGTAGGTGACCCGCAGCCAGATCACCACGAAGGCCAGCGCGAAGGTCTTCAGCAGGGTCCACAGCCAGCCGAGCTGGTCCGGCAGCGGGCCGTGCCAGCCGCCGAGGAAGAGCACCGCGGTCAGCGCGGAGACCACCAGGATGCCCGCGTACTCGGAGAGCAGGAACAGCGCGAAGCGCAGCCCGGTGTACTCGGTGTACGCGCCGAAGATGATCTCGGAGTCGGCGACCGGCATGTCGAACGGCGGGCGCTGCAGCTCGGCCAGGCCGGCCGTGAAGAACACGAACCCGCCGATCAGCTGCCACGGGATCCAGTACCACTCCCAGGCGTCCATGATCCCGGTCAGCGAGAGCGTCCCGGCGGCCATCGCCACGGAGGCGGCGGCGAGCACCATCGGCAGCTCGTAGGACATCAGCTGCGCGGCCGTCCGCAGACCGCCGAGCAGCGAGAACTTGTTGGCCGAGGCCCAGCCGGCCATCAGCTTGCCGATCACGCCGACGCCCATCACGGCCAGCACGAAGAACAGGCCGGCGTCCACCGCCTGCCCGACGAAGCCGCCCGGTCCGACCGGGATCACCAGCAGCACCAGCAGGTACGGCAGCAGCGAGACGGCGGGCGCCAGCTGGAAGATCCGCCGGTCCGCGTCGGCCGGGACGATGTCCTCCTTCTGCGCGAACTTCACACCGTCCGCGATCAGCTGCGCCCAGCCGTGGAAGCCGCCGGCGTACATCGGGCCGAGGCGGCCCTGCATGTGCGCCATCACCTTGTGCTCGGTCTGGCCGATGACCAGGGGGAGGGTGAGGAAGACGACCAGCGTGGCGACGCAGCGCAGCACCGTGTCGAACAGGTTCACGCGCCGTCTCCGTCCTGGCCGGCCGACTCGGCCGGCGGCTCTTCCGTCTTCTCCTCGGCGGCGGGCTCTTCCCCGGCGGCCGGCTTCCCGGGCTCGTCGTGGGCCGGCACCGGGTTGTGCCACGGCGCGTCGGAGGACCGCGTCCGGGCGGGCGGCGCGGCGGCCTCGCCGGGCGCCTGGCTCGCCGACCCCTCGGAGACCGACCTGGTCCGCCGCGGCCGGTCGGCCCGCACCGCGGCGGCGCCCTCGCCGGCGGCGGCACCGGCGGCACCCGCCGCACGCGGCGTCCGGGCCGCACCCGCGGCCCCGGCCGCCCTGGCCCCGCGCGCGGGCCGCTCGGCGACCGGCGGCAGGGTGCCCTTGAGCGGTCCCCACTCGTTCGGGTCCGGCACCCCGGCCGGCTGCATCTTGCGCCGCGCCGGCCCGTCGCCGTGGTCGGACTCGCCCGGCTCCTTGGCGCCCGGCCAGGCCTTGGCGACCCGGGCCGCGAGCACGAACTCCTTGCGCAGCGGGTGCCCCTCGAAGCCGTCCGGCAGGAGCAGGGTGATCAGGTGGGGGTGCCCGGTGAAGTCGATGCCGAACATCTCGTGCGTCTCGCGCTCGTGCCAGCCTGCCCCGGCGTACACCGGGACGGCGGTCGGCAGCGCGGCCGCGTCGCGCGGCACCCGGGTGCGCAGCGCCAGGTGGCGCACGCCCGGGGCGTCGACGGCGGCGAGGTGGGCGACCACCGAGAAGCCCTCGGCGAGCTCGTCGACGGCGCTGAGCCAGTCGAAGAAGGTGAGGCCCAGGGTGTCCCGGGCGGCGGTGAGCGCCTCGATCCAGTGCTCCGCCGGCACCTCGACGGTGATCAGCCCGTACGCCTCGGCGCCGGTCGCCCACTCCCCGACCGACGCCGCGTACTGCTCGGCCGTGGTCACGAGACCCCTCCCTCGACGGAACCGGAGCCGGCCGCACCGGCGGCACCGGGCCCCGGCACCGGCGGACGCCGCAGCGCCGCCGCGGGCGCGGTGTAGCGGCCGGGCAGCGACTCGGCGGCGATCTTCTCCTGGAGCTTGAGGATGCCCTGGAGCAGCGCCTCCGGACGGGGCGGGCACCCGGGCACGTAGACGTCGACCGGGATGATCTGGTCGACGCCCTTGGTCACGGAGTAGGAGTCCCAGTAGGGCCCGCCGGAGTTGGAGCAGGCGCCGAAGGAGATGACGTACTTCGGCTCGGGCATCTGCTCGTAGAGCCGCTTGACGGCGGGCGCCATCTTGTCGGTCACCGTCCCCGAGACGATCATCAGATCGGCCTGTCGGGGGCCCGGCGCGAACGGGATGACACCCATCCGGATGAAGTCGTGCTTGGCCATCGACGCCGCGATGAACTCAATCGCGCAGCAGGCCAGGCCGAAGTTGAAGCACCACAGGCTGTAGCGCCGTCCCCAGTTGAGGACGACCTTCACCGGGTCCGGCGCCAGCCGGGCCAGCGGGCCGATGCCGCGCCGCTCGACGGCGGCACCGGGGCGCGACGGGTCCGGCACGCCCAGCGGAACCGGGCCGCCGGAGGCGCCGTGCCCGTGCGAGTGGGTGTGCGTCACGTCCATTCCAGAACGCCCTTCTTCCAGGCGTAGAGCAGTCCGACCGCGAGGAAGCCGATGAAGACGAACATCTCGACCAGCGTTCCGGCCCCGTACCCGGCGGAGGCGAAGACGGTCGCCCACGGGAACAGGTAGATCGCGTCGACCGCGAAGATCACGTACAGGAAGGCGTAGACGTAGTAGCGGATCTGGGTGTGCGCCCAGTCCTCCCCCACCGGGTCCACGCCGCACTCGTAGGCGAGGAGCTTCTCCGGCGAGTACACCACCGGCCGCAGCAGGCGGTTCGCGGTGAACGCCACCGTCACGAAGAGCACGCCGACGACGGCGAGCAGGCCGATCGCGGCGTACGCGTCGAAGTAGCCGCTGCCGGCCGCCGGGTCGGCCGCGACCGAAGCCGCCCGCTGCCCCACCATGCCTCGCCTCCACATCGGCCGCGGAACCCGCCCTCGGGGCGGCTCTACGACGTTCCTTTACACGTTCATAACCATCGCCAGTGCGTGAGTCTAAGTGCACGGCACCGGTGCCCCGCATCCTGCCCGCTCCGCAAGACACCCGATGGACAACCGGTGGACACCCGGCGCCCCGCGGCGTCACCCCGCGGACACCGGCGGGCAACAACCGCCGACGGCGCCCGGGGTGGGGATAACCCCCGCCCGGGGAGACGTATCACCCCCATGGCCCCACCCGCCCCCGACCGGCCAAGCTAGGGGACACAGCTGGACCGGAAAAAGGACGGTAGACCGAGATGAAGCGAACGGACCGCACGGCCGAGGGCGCCGAGCACACCTCGCTGTACGGCGCCCGGATGTGGCGACAGGCCGGGCGGCTGATGCTGAACCTGCCGCTCGGCATCGCCGGCTTCGTCTTCACGGTCGCGACGCTCTCGGTCGGCCTGGCCCTCTCGATCACCGTGGTCGGCCTGCCGCTGCTGGCCGCCGGCCTGGCCGGCTGCCGGTCGATGAGCGGCTTCGCCCGCCGCCGGGCCCGGACGCTGTACGGCTCCGAGGTGCACGAGCCGGAGCCCGTGCAGCGCCGCCGGCCGGGCATCACCGGCTACGCGATCGCCCACCTGACCGACGCGCTCTCCTGGCGCGCGGCCCTCTACAACGTGCTGATGCTGCCCTGGGGCGTGCTGAGCTTCGCGCTGACCACGGTCTTCGTACTGGTCGGCTGGCCGCTCCTGCCGTGGGCGATCCGCGCCCAGTCGGAGGTGGACCGGATGCTGGTGGAGACCCTGCTCTACCCGGGCGCCCTGTCCGAGCGGGTCCGCGAGCTGGAGGACGACCGCGGCACCGTGGTCGACACCGCCGCCGCCGACCTGCGCCGGATCGAGCGCGACCTGCACGACGGGGCCCAGGCCCGGCTGGTGGCGCTGGCGATGGACCTCGGCATGGCCAAGGAGCGGCTGCGGGAGACCGAGACGCCGGACGACGTGGCGGCCGCCGCGAAGATGGTCGACAACGCCCACGGCGAGGTGAAGCTGGCCCTGCAGGAGCTGCGCGACCTGGCCCGGGGCATCCACCCGGCGGTGCTCACCGACCGCGGACTGGACGCGGCGCTCTCCTCGGTGGCGGCGCGCTGCACGGTGCCGGAGGGGGTCAAGGTGAACGTCGACCTGAAGGCCCGGGACGGCAGCACCGACCGGCCGGACTCGGCGGTGGAGGGCATCGCCTACTTCACGGTCAGCGAGCTGCTGACCAACATCTCCAAGCACTCGGGCGCCCGCTCCGCCGCGGTGGACGTCTGGCGGGCCGACGACCAGCTGATGCTGCTGGTCCAGGACAACGGCAAGGGCGGCGCGGCCCCCTACCCGGGCAGCGGCCTGGGCGGCCTGGCCGAGCGGATCCGCGCGGTGGACGGGGTGTTCCTGGTGGAGAGCCCGGAGGGCGGGCCGACCACGGTGACCGTCGAGCTCCCCTGGCGGACCCGCGTCGCCCGCCGCTGACGGCGCCCCCCGATCCCGGACGGCGGACGGCCCCGCGGAACCCTTGCGCGGTTGTGCGGGCCGCCCGCCGTCCGGGGGCTGGTGGGGTCAGGGCGTTTCGAGGGTGCCGAGGGTGACGTCGGCGGTCTTGCTCTGGCCGTCCCGGGTGTAGGTGACGGTCACCTTGCTGCCCGGCGCGAGCGAGGCCAGCGCGGTGGTGAGCGAGTTCAGCGAGTCCACCGCAGTGTCGTCGATCCGGGTGATCACGTCCCCCACCTGGAGGCCCGCCGCGTCGGCCGGGCCGCCCGCCGCGACGGCGACCACCACGGCGCCGGCCGGGCGGAAGTTCTGGTCGAAGAAGGTCCGGGCGGTGATGCCGAGGGCGGCCCGGCCGGAGTTGGTGACCTTGCCGTCCTTGATCAGCTGGTCGGCGATGCTGGTCACGGTGGACGCCGGGATGGCGAAGCCGATGCCCGGGGCGGCGGCGCCGTTGGTCTGCGGCTCGGTGGCGGCCAGCGTGTTGATGCCGATCACCTGGCTGTCCAGGTTGACCAGCGCACCGCCGCTGTTGCCGGGGTTGATCGCGGCCGAGGTCTGCACCATGTTGCTGATGACGGCGCCCGGCGAGCCCTGGGTGGACGGCTCGGTGACGGTCCGGCCGGTGGCCGAGACGATGCCCTGGGTGACGCTGCTGGAGAGTCCGAGCGGGCTGCCCATGGCGAGGGTGATCTGGCCCAGCTCGACCTTGGTGGAGTCGCCGAAGGAGGCCGGCTTGAGGCCGTCCGGCGTGCTGCTCAGCTTGATCACCGCGAGGTCGGAGTCCGGGTAGCTGGCGACCAGCGCGGCGTCCAGCGGCTTGGTGCTGCCGGCCAGGGTGACGGTGAAGGTGGTGGCGGTGCCGACCACGTGGGCGTTGGTGACGATGTCGCCCTTGTCGTCGTAGACGATCCCGGAGCCGAGGCCGCTCGCGGTGGTGATCTGCACCACCGAGGGCAGCACGTCCTTGATCACCCGCAGGTAGTCGGACTGGAGCTGGTTGCCGCTGCCCGGCTGGGCGGTGGGGCTGGAGGCGGCCGCGGCGGAGGCGGCCTGGGAGCCGCTCTCCGTCGACGACGAGTCCGAGGACGAGCCGCCGCTGCACCCGGCCAGCACGAGCGCGGTCAGCACCGCGACGGCTCCCGGCGCGAGCAGCCGCCCGCCGGACGTCCCGGGCCCGGTCGGACGCGGTCCGGCCGGGATCGGTCGGGTGGGCTCCTTCTTGCGGTTCACCGTGACGGCCTCCGGATTCCTCAGCGCGCGGCCACGACGGGCCGCTCGGACGCGACGCAGAGATCTTTGTCAGCATTTCACCGATATGTCCGAATCCTCGGGTTCGACGCGCAGGGCCTAGGATCTCGGCCATGACTTGGTTGGTCACCGGTGGTGCCGGATACATCGGCAGGCACGTGGTGCGGCAGCTGGTGGCGGCGGGCGAGCGGGTCGTGGTGCTGGACGACCTCAGCACGGCCGCGCCCGGGGCCCGGCTGCCGGAGGACGTCCCGCTGATCGTCGGCTCCACCCTGGACCGGGCGGCCGTCGACGCGGCGCTGCGCGGGCACGGGGTGCGCGGCGTGCTGCACTTCGCCGCCAAGAAGCAGGTCGGCGAGTCGGTCGAGCGCCCGTTCCACTACTACCGGGAGAACCTCACCGGCCTGCAGAACGTCCTGGAGGCGGCCGTCGACGCCGGGGTCCGGCGCTTCCTGCTCTCCTCCTCCGCCGCCGTCTACGGCATGCCGGACACCGACCTGGTCACCGAGTCGGCCCCCTGCGCGCCGATGAACCCGTACGGGGAGACCAAGCTGGCGGGCGAGTGGCTGGTCGCCTCGGCCGGCCGGGCCCACGGCCTGTCCACCGTCTCGCTGCGCTACTTCAACGTGGCCGGGGCCGCCTCGCCGGAGCTCGCCGACGCGGGCGTCCACAACCTGGTCCCGATGGTCTTCGAGCGGCTCACCGCCGGCCGGGCGCCGCTGGTCTTCGGCGCCGACTACCCGACCCCGGACGGCACCTGCGTCCGCGACTTCATCCACGTCTCCGACATCGCCTCGGCGCACGTCGCGGCGACCCGCCGACTGGCCGCCGATCCGGCCGGGCGGACCCGGCTGACCCTGAACATCGGGCGCGGCGAGGGCGTCAGCGTCCGGGAGATGCTGGACGTGATCGGCGAGGTCACGGGGTACGACACCACCCCCGAGATCGCCCCGCGCCGCCCCGGCGACCCGGCCCGGGTGGTCGCCTCGGCCGAGCTGATCCACCGCGAGCTGGACTGGACCGCCCGGCACGGGGTCGAGGAGATGGTGGCCTCGGCCTGGGAGGGCTGGTGCGCCCGCCACCCCGGCGCCCGCCGCCCCGGGGCCCGCCACCCGGCCTGACGGGCCCCGCCCCGGCCCCCGGCCCGCCGCGCCTCAGTGCGAGGGCACCGCCGTGCCGTAGAAGGCGTCCAGCGCGTAGACGCAGCGGTCCTTGCTGCCGACGAAGACCTTCCCGCCGACCGCCACCGGCGAGCCGGTCAGCTCGCCCTTGGTGCCCAGCTCCCAGCGCAGCCGGCCGCTGGCCAGGTCCACCGTGTGCAGCGAGTGGTCCCGGCTGCCGAGGTGGACCAGCCCGTCGGCGACCGCCGGGGAGCCGACGATCTCGCCGCGCGCGGTGTACCGCCAGCGCTCCCGGCCGCTGCCCGCCTCGAACGCGTACAGCACCTCGCCGCTGCCGACCAGCACCATGCCGTCCCCGACCACCACCGGCTCGGCGCCCTGCCGGGTCCCGGTGGCCGCGCGCCAGCGGTCCCGGCCGGTGGCCGCGTCCAGCGCGTAGACGGTGCCCAGGTAGTCGACGACGTAGACCGCGTCGGCGTCCAGCGCCGGAGGGGTGAACAGCACCACCGGGGCCTCGAACCGCCAGCGCTCGGCGCCGCTCGCCGCGTCCAGCGCGTAGACCCGGGTGCCGGCCGTCACGTACAGCACGCCGGAGCGCTCGACCGGGCGGGAGGGCACGTCCTCGCCGACCGGGACCGACCAGCGCAGGCCGGAGCCGCGCGGGTCCACGCAGCGCAGCCGCCGGCCGCCGTAGTAGTACGCCGCGCCGCCCACCAGGGCGGGGCCGGACTGCGGGTTCTCGAACTCCTGCTGGGCGTCGTCGGCGCGCCAGAGCTCGGCGCCGCCGGCGGCCGAGCGCAGTTGGACGCCGCCGCCCCGGACGCCGCAGCAGAGCACCCCGTCGGCCGCGTCCAGCGAGTACACCCAGCCGTCCAGCGAGTGCCGCCAGCGCTCGGTGCCGTCCGCGACGTCCACCGTGTACAGGTGCGGGCCGTCGGCCGCGTGCACCCGGCCGGCGTCGACGGCGAGCGCCCAGGCGACGTCCCGGGTCTTGTAGCGGCGCTGCCCGGACGCGATGTCCAAGGCGTGCACCTCGAAGCTGGAGACGAACAGGGTCCCGTCGGCGACCACCGGGGTGCCCCAGACCTCGTTGGACATCCGGAACCGCCAGGGGCGCCAGCGGGCGGCGGGGGCCGGGGGCGGGGTGATCCGCCGGACCCAGTCGGTCTCGGCGGGCGGCGCGCCCGGGCCGGCCTGCTCGGCGCGCGGCCCCGGCCCTATCCGGACCGAGGCGCCGGGCAGCCGCACCTCGTCGCCCTCCTCGGCGACCGGCCGGCGGTGCCGGCTGGGGGCGGCCAGCTTCTCGGTGGCGGCCTCAGTGTCCGGTCCGGGCGGCGCGTGGTGCACCGGCCCGGCGGGCGCCGCGGCGTGCCCGGCGACCGCCCGGGTGCGCGGGTCGTCCTGGCCGGGGTGCGGCCGCGGGGCGGGCGGGTGCGGCGGGTGGTGCGGCACGGACTGCGGCGGCACGTGCTGCGGCGGGGCGGCCGGTGGCGGCTGGCGGCGGCCCCGCTTGCGCTCGATGAGGGCGAGCGCGTCGGGCGGCAGCCAGTCCCCGGCCTCGCCGGAGGCGTCGTCCCGGGAGAACAGGTGCGGGGCCAGTTCGACCTGGATCTGCTCCGGGGTCGGCCGGTGCTCCGGCGACGGCCGCATGCAGGCGCGCACCAGGTCGGCCAGCTCCGGCGGCAGGCCGGAGAGGTCGGGCTGGTCGCGCAGCAGCTGGAAGACCGTCTCCACCGGGTTGGCGCCCCGGTACGGCGGGTGGCCGGTGGCGCAGAAGACCAGCAGCGACCCGAGCGAGAAGACGTCGCTGGCGCCGGTGACGCCCCGGCTGTCCCGGGCCTGCTCCGGCGACATGTACGCCGGGGTGCCGACCGCGACGTTGGTCATGGTGAGCCGGGTGCTGGAGACCCCGGCGGCGATGCCGAAGTCGATCACCCGGGGTCCGTCCTCGACGACCAGGACGTTGGAGGGCTTGAGGTCGCGGTGGACCAGCCCGGCGGCGTGGATGGACTGCAGGGCCTCGGCGATGCCGGCCACCAGCCAGCGCACCGCCCCGGCCGGCAGCGGCCCGCACTCGGTGACCAGGTCCTCCAGGGACGGCGCCGGGACGTACGCGGTGGCCAGCCAGGGCACCCGGGCGTCGGCGTCGGCGTCGACCACGGCCGCCGTGTAGAAGCCGCCGACCGTCTTGGCGGCCGCGATCTCCCGCGCGAAACGGACCCGGAACAGCTCGTCCTCGGCCAGCTCCCCCCGGACGGTCTTGATCGCCACCCGCCGTCCGGACGCGGACCGCGCCAGGTAGACCAGGCCCATGCCGCCCGCCCCGAGCCGCCCCAGCACTTCGAAGGGCCCGATCCGCCTCGGATCGTGCGCCGTCAGCTGGTCCACCCGCTGCCACCTCCCCGTCTTGAGCACCGCCCGCGTGGTGCCGCGCACCCACCGCGTGGTGCCGGACCCGATTCTCCAATGCCGCCCGGCCCATCTCCAACCTCCCCCGCCCAGAGCGGTGTCCGCCCGGCGGGCGGGTCCACTGGCCGGTCAGCGGCAGCGGAACGGCTGGAATCTGACGTCCGCTCCGGCTCCGACTTGCACCCGACACGCCCGGGAGTGCCGAGAGGGGCAGGTCACACCGCCGATCCGATGGTCACGCTCCGTTACTCGATAACCCCTCAGCGAAGGCTTCGTCACCCTGTGGCGTCACCGGTGCACGGGGGGGCGTCAAGGGGGCCCGCAGAGGCCGATGAATATCCCTCCGAAGGGCCCGGAGCGGCTATACCAACCCCCGTGCGGAGTAATTGTCACATCACCGAATCGCGCCAAGATCGGGCCACGGTAAGCTGACGGCATGACAGGACAAGTTCGCACCGTCGACGGTCGCGTCGCCGGGCGACGCGGACAGGAGACGCGGCAGAAGCTGCTCGACTGCCTCCGCGAGATGCTCAGCACGTCGCCCTATCGGGACGTCAAGGTCATCGACGTCGCCCGTATGGCGGGTACCTCCCCCGCGACCTTCTACCAGTACTTCCCGGATGTCGAGGGCGCCGTCCTCGAAATCGCCGAGGAAATGGCCAAGGACGCCGACACGCTCAAAGAGCTGGTGGCCGGAAAGTCCTGGGCAGGGAAGTCCGGCACGGCCACTTCGGAAGAACTGGTCGACGGATTCCTCGCCTTCTGGCGCAAGAACGACGCCATTCTCCGCGTGGTCACGCTCGGTGCCGCAGAAGGGGACAAGCGGTTCTTCAAGATCCGCATGACCGTCCTCAACGCGGTCGCCAAGCCGCTCACGGAGGCCGTCAAGGAACTCCAGGCGAAGGGCCAGGCCGACAAGTCGCTGGATCCGGCCGCCGTCGCCGGGTCCCTGGTCTCGCTGCTCGCTTCGGCGGCCGAGCACCAGAAGGCCTTCACCTCCTGGGGCGTCAAGGTCAAGGACCTCAAGCCCAACCTCGCTCCCCTGGTGTACCTGGGCGTCACCGGCAAGAAGGCGCCCAAGTAGACCGATCCGCTTCGACCCCACCTTCCGCTTCGCGCGCGCCCCGGCCTCCTGTCCGGGGTACGACGGACGGCGGCCGTGTCCTCGGGGGAGGTCCGCCGACGGTCCGCAGCGCGCCACGACACGCCTGTGGGCGGTCACCCTCGACGGGTGACCGCCCACAGGCGTGTCAGCGGGAGTCGGACGGGGCCGGGGCCCCGGGAGGCCTCCGGGGCTCCCAGCGGGCTCCCAGCGGGGCCTCAGGGGGCCTCAGGGGCAGCGGACGACCTGTCCGGCGTACGCCAGGCCGCCGCCGAAGCCGAACAGCAGCACCGGGTCGCCGGGCGACAGCTCGCCGCGCTCGACCAGCTTGGAGAAGGCCAGCGGGACGGAGGCCGCCGAGGTGTTGCCGGAGTCCACGACGTCCCGGGCCACCACCGCGTCGGTGACCCCGAGCCGGGACGCGATCGCGTCGATGATCCGCAGATTCGCCTGGTGCGGCACGAAGCCCTTCAGCTCGGACGGGTCGATCCCGGCCCGCTCGCAGGCCTGCCGGGCCAGCGGGGCGATCTGGGTGGTCGCCCAGCGGAACACCGACTGGCCCTGCTGGCTGATCACCGGGTCCCAGCCGGTGATCACCACGGCGTCGCCCTTCTCCGGCTCCGAGCCCCAGACCACCGGGCCGATCCCCGGCTCGGCGCCCTCCTCCTGGGCCTCGACCAGCGCCGCGCCGGCGCCGTCACCGAAGATCACGCAGGTCGACCGGTCGGTCCAGTCGAGGGTGTCCGACATCCGCTCCGCGCCGATCACCAGCGCCGTCCGGGCCGCTCCGGCCCGGATCGCGTGGTCGGCGGTGGCCAGCGCGTAGGAGAAGCCCGAGCAGACCGTGTTGATGTCGTAGGCGGCCGGCGATCGCACACCGAGCCGGGCCGCGACGGCGGCGGCCGTGTTGGGGCTGCGTTCCACCGCGGTGCAGGTGGCGACCACGACCAGGTCGACCTCGGACGCCGACCGGCCGCTGTTGGCCAGCGCCTTCTGGGCCGCCTCGGTGGCGAGGTCGACGACGGTCTCGCCCTCCGCGATGTGCCGCGTCCGGATGCCCACCCGGCTGCGGATCCACTCGTCGTCGGTGTCGACCAGCTTCGCCAGGTCGTCGTTGGTGAGGACCTTGGGGGGCTGGTAGTGGCCGAGTGCCACGATGCGCGAACCGCTCATACTGCCCACTCAACCCGGTTACCCGCTGGTCAGCGGGTCGCGACCGGCTACAGGATCCGTGCCGGGATGCTGTAGGAGGCCGACAAGGACCGTTGCGGCAGACGGGTCGTGGAATCCGCCCGGAGGCGGCACACGAGGGAATCGTCCGGCCCGGCGGGGCGGTCAGACCGCCAGCGAGGCCGCGTCGCCCATCACGATCACCGGGCGGGCGCCGGGGTCCAGGGTACGGATCAGCTGGGCCATCTTGTCCTCCGGGACGGACACGCAGCCGTGCGTCGGACCGCCGTGGTCGACGTGGATCCAGATCCCGCCGCCCTTGGTCGAGCCGTTCGGGCGGCGCGGGTCCAGCGGCGAGTTGCCCGGCACCCGGTTGTAGTCGATCGCGACGACGTAGTCGAAGGAGCCGGCCAGCTGCTCGCCGGCGAAGCCCGTCCCGGAGACCACGAAGTTCGCGTCCTTGTCGTAGGGCAGCCGGCTGCCCGGGTCGGCCTTGCGGCCGCCGGCGTCGGTCAGCGAGAAGACGCCGATCGGACTGCGCAGGTCGCCCTCGTTGTGGTCGGTGGTCCAGCCCTTGAACGCGTTGTGGCCCTGCCAGGTCTCGCCGTGCAGCCAGTGGCCCTCGGGGGTGCGGGTCCACAGCGTGACGCTGGTCCGGTTGGCGTCCTTGCCCTCGCCGGTGGCCACCACCACCTGGTTGGTGTCGGCGGGTATCCGGCCGGCGAAGCCGGGGCCGAGGCCCGGGATCGCCTCGACCGAACCGTCGGCGCGGGCCTCGCTGCGGCCCGCGGCGGGGGTCTCGGTCTGCCGGTCGTCGGCGGCCCGGGCGGCCGGGGCGGCGGTCGGCGAGGCCTGGTCGGCCGCCGGCTGCGCGGCGGGGCGGTCCGGGGCGCCGGCGCCCTCCGGACCGGGGCCGTCGGCGGTGGTCACACCGGGCTTGGCGGCGTCCTCCCCGACGGTGTACCAGCCGGCGGCGGCCGCCAGCAGCAGGGCGGTGCCGGCCACGGCGACCCGGCCGGTGCGCTTCTTCTTGGGCTTGCGCCGGTGGCCCCGGGCGGCCGCGCGGCCACCGGCCGGCGCGGCGGCGCGCCGCTGCCCCGGGAGCGGCGCCGGCGACGGCTCCGGCCGGAACTCCGGTTCGACGGGGTACGTCTGGAACGGCTGGTCGTAGACGTCGTGCTCGGCCAGGCTCCGGTAGCCGTACCCGGGGTCCTGCCCCTCGTACAGCGGGCCGTCGTCCTCCTGGTGGCCGCCGTACGGCTGCGGCGGAGCGCCGTGGGGCGGCTGCTGCGCCTCGTACGACTGCTGCGGCACCTCGTACACCGGCTCGTACGACGGGTACGGGGAGGTGCGACGGTGACCGGACATGTGGCCGATCCTGCCAAACGGAGGACGGGTTGCGAAAGCCGGGGTCCTGTGCGGGCCCCGTGAAGAAGCCGCCGCCCGGGCCCGGGCGGCGGCCCGTGGTCGGAGGTCCGGTCAGAGGCGCATCGCCTGCGGGGTCTCCCGGCGGGTCAGGTCGGGGCCGTCGTACTCGCGGATGATCTCGTAGCGGGTGTTGCGCTCCACCGGGCGGAAGCCGGCGTCCCGGATCAGGCCGAGCAGGTCCTCGCGGCCCAGCTTGTTCGGGGTGCCGAAGTTGTCCGCGTCGTGGGTGATCTTGTACTCGACCACCGAGCCGTCCATGTCGTCCGCACCGTGGCTGAGCGCCAGCTGGGCGGTGGTGACGCCGTGCATCACCCAGAAGACCTTGACGTGCGGCACGTTGTCGAACAGCAGCCGGGAGACCGCGAAGGTCTTCAGCGCCTCGGCGCCGGTGGCCATCTCGGTGCGCGCCATCAGCTTGTTGCGCACCACGCCGTCCTTGGAGTCGTGGAAGTCGTGCTGGTAGCGCAGCGGGATGAAGACCTGGAAGCCGCCGGTCTCGTCCTGCAGCTCACGCAGCCGCAGCACGTGGTCCACCCGGTGGCGGGGCTCCTCGATGTGGCCGTACAGCATGGTGGCCGGCGTCTTGAGTCCCTTGCTGTGGGCGAGCCGGTGGATCCGCGACCAGTCCTCCCAGTGGGTGTCGTGGTCGACGATGTGCTGGCGGACCTCCCAGTCGAAGATCTCCGCGCCGCCGCCGGTCAGCGACTCCAGGCCGGCGTCGATCAGCTCGTCGAGGATCTCGTCGGCGGGCAGGCCGCTGATCCGCTCGAACCAGTGGATCTCGGTGGCGGTGAAGGCCTTCAGCGAGACGTTCGGCAGCGCCGCCTTCAGCTCCCGCAGCGAGCGCGGGTAGTAGCGCCACGGCAGGGTGGGGTGCAGGCCGTTGACGATGTGCAGCTCGGTGAGGGAGTCGACCTCCATCGCCTTGGCGAGCCGGACGGCCTCCTCGATGCGCATCGTGTAGGCGTCCTTCTCGCCCGGCTTGCGCTGGAACGAGCAGTACGCGCAGGACGCGTTGCACACGTTGGTCATGTTGAGGTGGCGGTTGACGTTGAAGTGGACGACGTCGCCGTTCTTCCGCGTCCGCACGTGGTGGGCGAGGCCCCCCAGCCAGGCCAGGTCGTCGCTCTCGTAGAGCGCGATCCCATCCTCCCGGGTCAGCCGCTCCCCCGCGTAGACCTTCGCCTCCAGCTCGCGCTTGAGCCCTGCGTCCATGCGGTGCCCCGCCTCCTCCGACTTCGAATCCTTGCCGGAACGAGCGTACGCCCCCGCGTGGGGCGGTTCGCGGGCAGCCGCCCCCGGGCGGGTCAGCCGGCGAGCAGCTCCGCCAGCAGCGCCGGCTCGATGTTTCCGCCGCTCACCACGGCCGCCACGGCCCGCCCGCCGATCTCGGCGGCCCGGTGGAAGTACGCGGCCGGGGCGACCGCGCCGGACGGCTCGGCCACGATCCGCCCGCGCCGGGCCAGCAGGGCCACCGTGGCGCGGATCTCGTCCTCGGTGACGGTGACGATGTCGTCCACGTAGGCGAGGAGGTGCTCGTACGGCAGCACGCCCACCGAGGGGGTGCGCAGGCCGTCGGCGATCGTCCGGTAGGTGTCGGCGACCGGCCAGGTGATCCGCTCGCCGGCCCGCAGGCTGGCCCGGGCGTCGGCGGCCAGCTCGGGTTCGACGCCGATCACCCGGATGCCCGGGCGGGTCAGCTTGAGCGCGGCCGCCGTGCCGCCGATCAGCCCGCCGCCGCTGACCGGGACGAGCACGGTGTCCAGCTCCGCCGGGGCGTCCTCGGCGATCTCCAGGCCGACCGTGCCCTGGCCCGCGATGATGAACGGGTCGTCGTACGGCGGCACCCAGACGTAGCCGTGCCGCTCGGCCAGCTCGGCGGGCACGGTGTCCCGCTCCTCCGGCGCGACCAGCAGCACCTCGGCGCCGAAGGACCGGGTGGCGTCGACCTTGACCGCCGGGGAGGTGTCCGGCATCACGATCACGGCCTTGATCCCGAGCAGCCCCGCGGCGTACGCCACCGCCTGCGCGTGGTTGCCGCTGGACTGGGCGACCACGCCGCGGGCGCGCTCCTCGCCGCTCAGCGCGGCGAGCCGGTTGTACGCCCCGCGGGCCTTGAACGCGCCGGTCGGCTGGAGGTTCTCCGGCTTGAGCCAGAGCCGGCGCTCGCCGTCCGCCGCCCAGGGGGCGGGGACCAGCGGGGTGCGCACCGCGACGCCCGCGATCCGCTCCCGGGCCGCGCGCAGTTCCTCCAGACCGACCAGTGCCATACCGCCACTCCCCCGTGCGTCGCTCGTTCGCGTTACCGCGTTACCGCGTTACCGCGTTACTCGGCCTCGGCGAGCGGCAGCTCGCTGACCCGGCTCTCCCACTTCGTGGAGAGTACGACGGTCGTCCGGGTGCGGGCCACACCCTTCGTGCCCGAGATCCGCTTCACCACCGACTCCAGGCCCTCGACGTCCGGCACCCGGACCTTGAGCATGTACGAGTCGTCACCGGCGATGAACCAGCAGTCCTCGACCTCGCCGAGGTCCTTGAGCCGGAACGCGACGTCCTCGTGGTCCGCCGCGTCGGTCAGCTGGAGGCCGATCAGGGCCGTGACCCCGAAACCGAGCGAGGCCGGGTTGACCGTCGCCCGGTAGCCGGTGATGACACCGGCCTGCTCCAGCCGGTTGATGCGGTCCGTGACGCTCGGGCCGGAGAGGCCGACCAGCCGGCCCAGCTCGGCGTAGGAGGCGCGGCCGTTCTCCCGCAGCGCCTGGATGAGCTGTCTGTCCACCGTGTCCATATACCGTCCGCGTCCTTCCGAACCTCGCCAGACCCACAGATCATTATCCGGATTCAAAGGCGCCGTGCTCGGACCAACCCGGATATCGCAGAGAACATACTCTCCCGTCCTGCGGTATCTCACTCCCCCTCAGCCCGACCGTTCGGCCGCGCGCGCCGCCGCGCCCAACTCGCCCTCCCAGCGGCGGTACAGCGTGTGCGGCACGCCGACCGCGTCCAGCACCCGTCCGGCGACGAAACCGACCAGCTCGCCGACGGTGGAGCCGCCGGCGTAGAACCCGGGCGAGGCGGGGAGCACGACCGCGCCCTGCGCGTCCAGCTCCACCAAGTGCTTCAACGTCACCCCGTTGAGTGGTGTCTCGCGGACGCAGACGACCAGCGGACGCCGCTCCTTGAGGGTGACGCTGGCCACCCGCTGGAGCAGGTCCTTGCTGAGGCCGAGCGCGATCCCGGCCACCGCGCCGGTGGTCGCCGGGACGACCAGCATCCCCTTGGCGGGGTACGAGCCGCTGGACGGGCCCGCCGCGAAGTCCCCGGCCGGCCAGTACCGGACGTCGTCCAGCCCGTCCGCCGCCCCGTCCGCCGTCGCGCCCGCCGGCCCGTCCTGCCCGAACCGCAGCCAGGCGGCCAGGTCGGTGCGCCAGTGCGCGTCCCGGAAGGCGATGCCGGTCTCGTCGAGGATCGTCAGCCGGGCCGCGCGGCTGACCACCAGGTCGACCGACTCGCCGGCGGCGAGGAGGGCGCGGATCACCGCGACGGCGTACGGGGTGCCGGACGCGCCGGAGACCCCCACGACCCAGGGACGGCGGACGGGCTGTTCAGGCTTTTCCATAGTGGTTACTTTCTATCCCCACTCCGCCCCTCACTCCGCCCCGGCCCGCCCTGCGAGGATGGGCGGCATGGCCACCCTCGTCGACCTCACCCACCAGGTGACCACCGCGATGCCGGTCTACCCCGGCGATCCGGCCGTCCTCCTGGAGCCCGCCCTCACCACCGCCACCGCCGGGGTGAACGTGCTCGCCCTGCACCTCGGTTCGCAGTCCGGCACCCACGTGGACGCGCCGTACCACGTCGACGTCACCTGGCCGACGCTGGACGGCCTGCCGCTGGAGCGGTTCACCGGCTCGGCGGTCATCGCCGACCTGCGCGGACTGGAGCCGCGCGCCGCCATCACCGCCGAGCAGCTCGCCCCCGCGCTGGAGCGGGCCGGCGAGGGCACCGTCCTGCTGCTCGCCACCGGCTGGACCCGGCACTGGGGCACCGACGCCTACCTCGCCCACCCGAGCCTGACCGCGCGGGCCGCCGAGGCGATCGTCGCCGCCGGGGTGCGCACGGTCGGGGTGGACGCGCTCAGCGTCGACCCGACGCCCGACCCGGGCCCGGGCGACCCGGCGGTCGCCGCGCTGCTCGCCGACCTCACCGACGAGCACGACCGGCCGGCCGCCGAGGAGCCGACGCTGGCGGCCCACCGGGTGCTGCTCGGGGCGCCGGGCGGCGGGGTGATCGCGGAGAACCTGACCGATCTGCGGCCGCTGCTGGCGGCGCAGGAGGCCGGCCGGCCGGTCGAGGTGTCGCTCTTCCCGCTGCGGCTGGTGGCGGCGGACGGGGCACCGGTGCGGGCGGTCGCCCGGCTGGGGTGAGCCACCGGGGCCACCCCCTTGCCACACCGGCCACTTGGTCTAGACCATCATCGGCGGGCGGCGGTACGCTGTCCGGCCATGGCAGAGATCATCGGAGTCGTCGAGCAGCTCTGGCGCTACCCCGTGAAGTCCACCGGCGGCGAGCGGCTCGACTCCGTCGAGGTGGACGACCGCGGGCTCGCGGGCGATCGCCTCTACGCCGTGCGCGACGCCGGCGGCAAGCTCGGCTCCGGCAAGAACACCCGCCGGTTCCGGCGGATGGACGGCCTGCTCCGCCTCTCCGCAAGGCTCGGCCACCGGCTCGACGGCCCCGAGCTGCTCGACCCGCTCGGCCGACCGGTCGTCGACCCGACCGCCTTCCTCCGCGCCTACCTGCAGCGCGAGGACGTCGAGCTCGCCCGCGAGGACGCCGTCTCGCACTTCGACCAGCTCCCGGTCAGCGTGCTCACCACCGCCACCCTGGACTGGGTCGCCGAGGCCGCGCCGTCCGCCGTGGTGGACGTCCGCCGGTTCCGCCCGAACGTCCTGCTGCGCACCCCGCCGGGCACCCCGCCGTTCGTCGAGGACGACTGGTTCGGCCGCGAGGCGCACGGCTCCGCGCGCTCCGGCGCCCGGCTCGCCTTCGTCCGCTCCAGCGAGCGCTGCGCGATGACCACCGCCGCCCAGCCCGGACTGCCGCACGCCCCGGAGATCCTCAAGGCGCTCGCGCAGTTCCACGACTCCCGCCTGGACGCCCTCGCCGAGGTCGCCGCCCCCGGCCGCCTCACGGTCGGGGACACGCTGACCCTGGCCTGACCCCTCCTCCCGCGCCTTCCGGAGCGCCCGTCAATTCCTCTTTCTCCTTCCGCACTTGACTGACCCGCGACTATCCTGTCTTACTGTCGTAAGACAGGAGAACAACTGGTGATCGAGTTCGTGCTCGACGGCCGCTCACGCGTGGCCACGTACATGCAGCTGGTCCTGCAGGTGAAGCAGGCACTGCGGGTCGGACTGGCGCAACCGGGGGACCGGCTCCCCAAGGTGCGGGACGTGGCCCAGGCCCTGGCGATCAACCCCAACACCGTGCTCAAGGCCTACCGGGAGCTGGAGCTGGAGGGGCTCGCCGAGGGCCGGCCGGGAGTGGGGACCTTCCTGGTCCGCACCCTGGCCGGGCCCGCGCTGGCCCATCAGACCGAGCTCCGCGAGGAGCTGGTCGCCTGGCTGGCCAAGGCCCGGGCCGCCGGGCTCGCCCGCGAGGACATCACCGCGCTCGTCGACACCACTCTGCGGGCCACGCCCGACCGGCCGCCCACGGGCGGAACCGAACCGGACCGACAGTCATCTGGGGGAAACACATGACGGAAGTCGCTCTGCACACCGAGGGGTTGGGGAAGCGCTACGGGCGCGCCTGGGCCCTCCGGGACTGCTCGCTGGACCTCCCCGCCGGGCGGATCGCCGCCCTGGTCGGGCCCAACGGCGCGGGCAAGTCCACCCTGCTCCACCTGGCCGTCGGACTGCTGCAGCCCGACGCCGGACAGGTCCGGGTCTTCGGACGGGACCCGCGCCGCGACCCCGGCGCCCTGGCCGACCTCGGCTTCGTCGCCCAGGACACCCCGCTCTACCCCGACTTCACCGCCGCCGAGCTGATCACCATGGGCGGGCGGCTCAACCGCCGCGGCACCTGGGACGCCGCGATCGCCCGGGACCGGCTGGCCCGGACCGGCATCCCGTCCGACAAGCCCGTCGGCAAGCTCTCCGGCGGCCAGCGCGCCCAGGTCGCGCTGGCGCTGGCGCTCGCCAAGCGGCCCCGGCTGCTGCTGCTCGACGAGCCGGTGGCGGCCCTGGACCCGCTCGCCCGGCACGAGTTCATGCAGGCCCTGATGGGCGCCGTGGGCGAGTACGGGACGACCGTCCTGCTCTCCTCCCACCTGCTCGCCGACCTCGAACGGGTCTGCGACCACCTGGTGCTGCTGCACACCTCGCACGTCCACCTCGCCGGTCCGGTCGAGGAGTTGCTCGCCGGGCACTGCCGGCTGATCGGCCCCCGGGTCGCCGACGGCGCCGCCGTCCCCGGGGTGGCCTCGGTGATCCGGGCCAGCCACACCGAACGGCAGTCCACCCTGCTGGTGCGCACCGACGGGCCGGTCGACGGGAACCGCTGGGCGGTGCACGAGGTCACCCTGGAGGACCTCGTCCTCGCCCACCTCGGCGCCTCCGCCGGCGCCTCCCGCACGGAGGTGGCCGCGTGATCTGGCTGACCTGGCGCCAGCACCGCAAGCAGGCCCTGTGGACGGCCGTGGCACTCGCCGTGCTCGCCGCCGTGCTCGTCCCCACCGGCCTGTCCATGCGCTCGTCCTTCGAGGACTCCGGCCTCGGCGCCTGCCTGCGCGCCCAGGGCCACGCCCGGTTCGTCAGCGGCGAGGGCTGCGAGGCGCTGAGCCAGCGCTTCGCCAACCAGTACGACTCGACCGCCTTCCTGGCCATCCTCTTCGTCCTGCTGCCGCTGCTCGCCGGCCTCTTCCTCGGCGCCCCGCTGGTCGCCCGGGAGGTCGAGAACGGCACCCACCGGCTGGTGTGGACTCAGGGCATCAGCCGCCGCCGCTGGATCCTCACCAAGTTCGGGCTGATCGGCGCGGTCGCGCTGGTGCTGTCCGTCGGCTTCGCGCTCGGCGCCGCCTGGTGGCTCGCCCCGCTCGCCGACAACGGGCTCGGCCGCTTCCGGTACCTGTTCTTCGACGTCCAGGGCGTCGCACCGATCGGCTACACGCTGTTCGCGGTCGCGCTCGGCATCCTCGCCGGCACGCTGAGCCGCCGGACGCTGCCCGCGATGGGCGTCTCGCTCGCCGCGTTCATCGCCGTCCGCGCCCTCGTCGAGCTCCTCGCCCGCCCCGCGTTCCTGCCGGCCAAGTCGCTCACCTACGCGATCGACAGCCCGGTCACGGCCAACCGCTTCGCCGGCGACTGGGTCTACCAGCAGGGCGTCCGCAACGGCTCCGGCACCCTCGTCCTCCCCGACGCCCGCGTCGGCTGCGGCCCCGACGGCGCCGGCGACACCGCGCGCTGCGTGGCCCGCTTCGCCGAGGACGGCTTCGGCCCCGGTCCCTACACCAACTGGCAGGAGTACCAGCCGGCCGACCGCTTCTGGACCTTCCAGGCCATCGAGACCGGCGTCTTCCTCGCCCTGACCGCCCTGCTCGTCACCCTCGCCGTCCGCCGCGTCCGCCGCATCGCCTGAGCCCCGGGCGGGACAGGGTGTCCTGACGGGCCGTTGGTAGCATCCCCGAACCGACCGGGTCGTGCACGTCCGGTTGTTCCGGTCGGTGGAAGGAGAGGGCACCATGACCGCCGACGACGTCCGGAGGATCGTCCTGGTCCGCCACGCGCAGGCCGAGCGGGAGACCGCGGTCGACCACGAGCGGCGCCTGGACGGGCGGGGCCGCACCGAGGCCTCGTCGGCAGGGCGGTGGCTCGCGGAATCCGGCATCGCCCCCGCTCTCGCACGCGTGTCCAGCGCCCGGCGCACCAGCGAGACCTGGGAGCGCGTCCGGGCGGCGCTCCCCCGGGCACCCGAAACCGTCCACGAGCGGCGGATCTACGACGTCAGCGTCGACATCCACCGCCGTGAGGCCGGGATCGACGAGCTGATCGCGATCCTGCGGGAGACGCCGGAGGCAGTGGGCGACCTGGTCGTGGTCGGCCACAACCCGAGCCTCCACGACCTGGTCGACGTCCTCGCGGTACGGGGCCGTGACGCGGCGGAGGACGAACTGTCCGAGCGGGTGGCGCGGTCCGGATTCCCCACCGCCGCCGTCGCCGTCCTCACCGTCGACGGCCCCTGGCGGAGCCTCGGCCCCGGTCTCGCGCGGATGACCGGCTTCTGGGCTCCGACCGGCTGACCTCCCGGGCGCTCACCGGCGGGCCGGGAGGAGGCGGTGGATCACGGGGTCCGAACCCTCGGGCTCGACCCGCCGCACAGTGGGAAGTCGGCGCGCCGGACCCATCGCGCACCGTCGTGCACCAGCAGCCGGACGGCCTCGGCGCGGGCGGCGAGCGGCAGGTGCGGGGCGAGGTCGGCGGCGACGGGCCCGGGATCGTCGTGGTAGGCCACCGTCAGGTGCGGGACGACCTCCTCGAACCGTCCTCCGTAGGGCGGGTGTTCCGGCCAGCGGGCGGCGACGGCGGCCGTGAGCGCGTTCAACCGCGCGGCGCCGTCGGCCGCCGGGGCCAGGTAGTGGACGCCGGGGAAGTTCCCGCAGTGGGTGAAGGCGAGGTCGAACCCGCCCCGGGCGGCGAGGAGTGCGCCGAGGTCGCCGAGCACCGCGGCATCCAGCCGGTCGGCCGGCACGAACGGGTACAGCACCGTGACGTGGGCCGGAACGCCGAGCCGACGGGTCGTACCGCTCGCGCCAGGGCCCGACGACGGCTTCCGCCTCCGGCACCGGGAGGATCAGTGCGCTCTCGCCCGCCTGTGTCATACCCGCATTCTCCACACTGGACGGCGGTCGCCCCAGGGCGTGAGCATGAGCGGATGGACACAGGGGGCGGCATCCGGTTGGAGCGGTTGGCGGACGGGCACGCGGCGGCGGTGCTGGCGTTCGAGCGGGAGAACCGGGCGTGGTTCGCGCGGTCGGTGCCGGACAGGGGGGACACCTACTTCACCGCGGCCGGGTTCGCGGAGCGGCACCGGGCGCTGCTCGCCGAACAGGACGGCGGGGCCTGCCACTTCCACGTCGTACGGGAGGCCGGCGGGCGGATCGTCGGGCGGGTCAACCTGGTGGACGCGGCGGCCGGGAGCGCCGAACTCGGCTACCGGGTCGCCGAGTCGGCCGCCGGACGGGGCGTGGCGCGGACGGCGGTCGAGCAGGTCTGCCGACTGGCGGCCGAGGAGTACGGGTTGAGCGAGCTGACCGCCGTGACCACGGTCGACAACGCGGCCTCCCGGGCGGTGCTCGCCCGTACCGGGTTCACCGAGGCGGGCGGGGCGGTCGTCGGCGGGCGGCCCGGCCTGGCCTTCCGGCGCGGGCTCCGCGCGCCGGGTTCGGAGTCCGCCCGCACCGGGCAGTAAGCCCCGCATGACGATCCCTCACCGCTTGGTCGGCACCGGCGCCCACAAGGTCCTGGTGCTGCACGACTGGTTCGGCACCAGCGCGGGCTGGGGCCCGTTCCCGGACTACCTGGACGGCTCCGCCTTCGGCTACGCGTTCCTCGACTACCGGGGCTACGGCGACCGCAAGGACGTGCCCGGCGCCTACACGCTGGCCGAGATCGCGGACGACGCGCTCGCGCTGGCCGACCAGCTCGGCTGGCAGGACTTCTCGCTGGTCGGGCACTCGATGGGCGGCAAGGCCGTCCAGCAGGTGCTCGCCCAGGCGCCGCACCGGGTGCGGAGGCTGGCCGGGCTGGCGCCCGTCCCGGCCGGCCCGTACCCGATGGACGCGGACGGCGAGGCGCTGTTCTACGGCGCGGCCGAGGACCGGGCGAAGCGGTTCGAGATCCTGGACCGGGTGACCGGGCGGCGGGCCGGCCGGGTCTGGCTCGACCGGATGGTGGACCGCTCGCTGGAGCTGTCCACCCGCGAGGCCTTCGGCGGCTACGTGCGGGACTGGACCACCGCCGACCTGGTGGACCGGATCGCCGGGAACCCCGTGCCGGTGCGGGTGTTCGTGGGCGAGCACGACCTCCTGCTGACCGCCGACGCGATGCGCGCCACCTTCCTCGCCCACTACCCCAACGCCGAGGTGGAGCAGTTGCCCGCCTCCGGCCACTACCCGATGCACGAGACGCCGGTCGCCCTGGCCGCCGCCCTGGAGGCCTTCCTGCACGCGTAGCGGCGGAGCACGCCGAGCACGTCCGCCGAGCCCTCCGGGGGCTACCCGAGCGCCCTGATCCGCTCCCGCACGGCGGGCGAGGCCTTCGCCCAGGAGCCGCTGTCGAAGGGCGGCCGGGGGTCGTACTCGGCGTGCAGCTGGATCGCCCGGGCGGTGGTCTCGTCGCTGAGCAGGGCGGCGAGGTGGAGCGCCATGTCGATGCCGGCGGAGATGCCGGCCGCGGTGACGATCCGGTCCCGGCGCACCACCCGCTCGGGGGTGTACTCGGCGCCGAACGCGGCCAGTTCGCCGGCGGCCGCCCAGTGCGTGGTGGCGGCGAGGCCGTCGAGCAGCCCGGCGGCCCCGAGCAGCAGCGCGCCGGTGCACACGGAGGCGGTGAACCGGGTGCCCGCGTGCGTGCGGCGCAGCCAGTCGAGGAACGCCTCGTCCCCCATCAGCGGCCGGGTGCCGTGCCCGCCCGGGACGAGCAGCACGTCGCACGCCCCGACGTCCGCGTACCGGGCGGCCACGTCCAGCCGCATCCCCCCGATGCTGTCGGCCACCGGGCCCTTCTCCCCCGCCGCCACGAACCGCACGGTGGCCCCCGGCAGATAGCCGAGCACCTGGTACGGCCCGATCGCGTCGAGCGGCTCGAAGTCGTCGAAGAGCACGATGGCGATGTCCATGTCCCGCAGCGTAGGCGCGAGTTGGCCACCCGTCCCGCCCCAGGTCAGCCGATTCACGAGAACGAGTGGTCTGCACCACCGACCTTTACCCCAGCGCATCCAGCTCCGTGCCGATGGCGGCGCGGAGGGGGTCGTGGGCGGGGGTGAGGGCGTGGGCCGGGTCGGTCCAGTGGGTGCGGGGGTAGAGCCAGACGGGGAGGCGGACGAGGTCGGCGGGCTCCCAGTCGTAGCGGGGCCAGACGTGGGCGTGCAGCATCGGGTCGGTGTTGCCGAGGATCTCCAGGTTGACCCGGCGGAAGGCGGGGTCGGCCGCGCGGCAGGCCCGCTCGACGGCCTCGCCGAGGCGGTCGAGGTCCTCCAGGTAGGCGAGCCGGCGGGGGCGGGGCAGGTCGGAGAGCCGCTGCACCCCCGGGCGGTCGGTGAGCAGGATCGCGTACCCGGGCAGGAACTGCACGTCCCCGGCCACCGCGAACCCGGCGTCCAGGCGCCGGATGACGGTGGGGTTCTCGCCGCGCAGGGCGCTGCCGATGCGGTCGGACTTCCAGTCGCTGGTGTCGGTCATGCGCCGATGCTAGGGCGTGTGATCATCGGGTGATCCGATCCGACGAGCTCGGCCGCCCGCACCGGGTCGCCGCCCGCCCGGTCCAGCAGGGCCCCGACGTCGTAGACCGGTGCGTCCGGGGCGTCGCCGACAGCGAGGGTCAGCCCGGGTTCGCAGCGGGCCGCCCACACCGCGGCCGCCAGGTCGGGCCGCAGCCGTTCCAGCTCGCCCAGCAACCCCCACGCCCCGTCCTCCAGCCGGACCCGCCGGGACGGGTCGCAGGCGGCGAGCGCGTCGGCCACCCCGGTGTCGTCCGGGTCGTAGTCCTCCAGCAGCGGCAGCAGTTCGGGGGCGCCCAGGATCTCCGCCGCCCTGAAGGTGAGCACGGCCGCGCCGTCCGGATCCGCCAGCAGCTCCCGCATCAGCGGCACGGCGCGCGGGTCGCGCCGCCGCGCCAGGCCGTGGACGCCCTCCTCCCGGGCGGCCGGGTACGCGTCACCGGTCCGCTCCCAGAGCGCCGCCCGCACCTCCGGGCCGTCGGCCTCGCACTGGAAGCCGAGGGTGAACGTCGCCCAGTCGCGGACCTCCGGGTCCGCGTCCCGGGTCAGGCCGAGGAGCGCGCGGACGCCCGGGGCGTCCGGCGGGCCGGTGACGACCTCGTCGAGGGAGAGGGCGGAGGCCACCTGTCCGCGCACCTGCGCGTCGGGGTGGCCGGCCAGGGCGACCAGGACGGGCACCGCCCGCCCGTCCCCGGCGCGTCCGAGCGCCCCCGCCAGGCGGGCCAGGACACCGCCGTCCCGCTCCCGCTCGGCGAGGGCGAGCAGCACGGTCGCCGCCCCGGCCCGCACCGCCTCGTCGCGGTCGGCCGCCTCGCCCACCAGATCGCAGCCCGCCGCCCGTTGGGCCGGCTCCGCCGAGCCGAGCAGTTCGGTCCCGTGGGCGAGCGCCGCCGCCGTGTTCATCACCATCGGGCCAGTCTGGCCGACGGGCCCTTGCCCCGGACAGCGGTTTCCGTGCCCGTGGAACGCGGAGTGCCCGGCCGGGAGAGCCCGGCCGGGCGGGTGGATCCGTCGTGGGTCAGAACTGGGTGGTGACCGTGACGCCGCTGAAGTCGGTGGCGGCGTACAGGCCGAGGTAGCGGTAGCCGGCCGTGGGGTTGGTGACGGTGATGGACTGGGTGGTGTCGGTGCTCGTCGAGGCGGCGGTGTAGGCCTTCGGCGAGGCCCAGGTGCCGTCGTTGTAGTACAGGTACGCGGTGCCGGTGCCGCCGGAGGCGGTGACCTTCAGCGTGGTGGTGCCGGCCGGCAGGTAGACGTACAGGTAGTCGGTGTTGCCGGCGGTCGCGGCGCGGCCGCTGCGCGAGCAGTTGCGGCCCATCGCGTCGGCGCGCTGCTCGGGGCAGGCCGGCAGGGCGACGGCGGTCGTGGTGACGTTGACCGAGGTGGTGCCGGTCCGGCCGGTGTCGTCGGTGACGGTCAGGGCCGCGGCGTAGATGCCGGGGACCGCGTAGGTGTGGCTCGGGTTGCGCTCGTCCGAGGTGGTGCCGTCGCCGAAGTTCCAGTGCCAGCCGGTGATCCGGCCCGGGCCGGTCTGCACGGACCGCTCGGTCAGGTTGACGGTCGATCCGTTCACCGAGTTGTCGAACCGGGCGGTCGGACCGTCCACGTAGCAGGCGCCGGCGGTGCAGGCGTCCAGCCAGGCGTCGAAGTCGGCGTCGTAGGAGGTGCCGAGGTTGTTGTAGACCGCGTAGCCGCCCGGGTAGTCACCGGCGCGGAAGCGCTCCAGCATGGCCTGGACGTCGGCCGGGTGCTTCTCCAGCATGTACCGGACGGACAGGTAGCCCCACGGGTAGATGCGGGTCGAGTCCGAGTTGGCGTAGGTGTTCTGGAAGAGGGTGCTGAGCTTGTAGGTGTGCTTGGCCGCCTGGTTCATCGCGTCGACGTCGGTGGCGCCGCGGTGGCGGAACGAGACGTACTCGGCGAGGCCCTCGACCCACCACTTGTTCGGGACGGACGACTGGGTGTCGTAGTTGCCCTTCAGGTTGTAGATGCTGTCGAGGTAGTGGGTGTACTCGTGGTTGAGGTTCCACACCCGGGCCGTGTCGTTGACGTTCCAGGCCTTCTGGTACATCACGGTCACGGCCCGCCGGTTCGGGTCGGTCGCGTCCATGACGGTCTGGCCGCCGTTGTCGGTGCCGTTGCCGTAGATCGCCCACGAGTAGGCGTTGTACTCGGCCTTGTTGGCGAAGATCCCGAAGGTGACGGTCTTCGCGTACTGGTTCGGGATGGGCCCGTTGTCCTTGGACACGCTGTGGAAGAGCGCGTCCTGGCTGCGCAGGCTCTCGCAGACGGCGGCCAGCTCGGCGGCCGACAGGGCCTGGGCCTGGAGGATGCGGTTGTCGCAGACCAGCTGGTTCGGCAGGATCACCGAGATGAGCTTGTTGTTCAGGTCGCAGATGCCGTAGTACGAGCACTGGCCGTTGTTGAAGTACTCGGCCTGGCGGGCCGTGTACAGGTACAGCGACGAGAAGGACGAGACCAGCGGCGCGGAGTCCAGCACCTTCTTGACCAGCGGCTTGGCCACGGCCTCGGCGGCGGAGCTCATTCCGGCGAACTTGGCCAGGTCGTTGCCCGCGTTGGTGTCGAGGGTGGTGTAGGGCCCGCTGAGCAGGTCCCGGTGGTTGATCGCGAAGTCGGCGAGCGAGTTGATGAGGCTCGGGTCGGTCGCGAGCGACTGGACGAAGCCCGCGTTCCGGTAGCCGAACCAGAGCGGGTAGTACAGCACCGAGTTGACCGCGCTGCGCATCTGCGGGAACTGGTTGTAGGTGTTGTCGTACTCGTCCAGGATCCGCTTGTAGGCGCCCTTGTAGCGGGCCTGGAGGTTGGCGCTGTCAGTGAGCCACACCACCTCCTTGAGGATGCGGCCGTTGTTCTCCGTGACGTCGCGCCAGCGGGTGCCGGCGAAGAACGCGTCCAGGGCGGTGGAGACGGCGGTCTCGAGCTCGCCGGTGTACGGGCCGGCCGCGACGGGGTACTTGAACTGGATGTAGTAGCCCACCTGCAGGTACTTCACCAGCTGCGCGATGCCGGTCGTGTTGTCGCCGGTGTAGTTCGCCGCCAGGTCCTTGAGGGTGGCCGCGACGGACAGCATCCGGGCCTGGTTGAAGATGCTCGGGTCGGCGACGGCGCTGTCGTACAGCGAGTTGACGCACTCCGGGGTCGAGCTCCGGATGAAGGCGACCAGGTCGGCCCCGGTGAGGGCCGCGAAGTCGGCCGGGGTGCAGCTCTGTACGGCGAGGGACTTGAACTGGGCGGGGGCGCTCGCCTCGGCCGGCTCCTCCAGCAGGCGCGTCGCGCCGATCAGTGCCGGGGGACGCGGGGCGGCGGGCTCGGCGGGTTCCTCGGAGCCCGTCTCGGCCGGGGTCGGGGCGGCGGGTCCGACCGGACCGGCCGGTGCGGCGGCGGGCGCCGTCGCGGTCGGGTTGGCGGCAGCGGCGGAGGGCGCCGCGAAGGCCTGGGTCGGCAGCACGGCGGTGGCCGTGGCGCAACAGGCGACGACGCCTGCCGCGAGCATGGAGAGTCTGGTGCGCAGGAGCACGCCGAATCCTTCGTCGAGTGGGGGCAGCCCGACGTGGGGTCGGACTGAAGGAAGGAGATGTGGCGTGGATCCTGTCATCGGCCGGTGATGAGAACAATGTCACAGGTTATATTGCATAAGATTTTCAGCCACCTCCACGCGCGCCGCCCTCCACGCGGCCGACCTGCGGCGGTTCCGGCCGGAACGAACCGGCAGCCGGGGACCGAAGGGACGTCGAGCCACGAGTCGGGCGGCCGCACGGGCCGGCGGACCGTTCGGACTGGCCGGATCCGCGCCCCCGGCCCGGTCGGCGCGGAGCCTCCCGGGATGCTGTGACCCGGATCACCTTCGAGGGCCGATGAGTTTCCGTGCCGGGCCCGGTCCTATGAGCAGCGAACGAAGGAGACCCCCATGACCGCCACCCCCGCCAACGGCCCCGCCAGCTACTTCCCCTCCATCGAGAAGAAGTACGGGCACCCGATCGCGCACTGGAAGGAGCTGATCCGCTCCTCCCCGCTGACCAGGCACATGGAACTGGTCGCCTGGCTCAAGGCCGAGCACGGCCTCGGCCACGGACACGCGAACGCCCTCGTCAAGCACACGCTCGACGAGGGCGGGAAGTAGGGCCCCGGGGGGCGCGGCCTCAGATGCCGAGGCCGCGCACCACCAGGTCCACGAGGGCGAAGAAGAACAGCGAGATCCCGACGAAGCCGTTGGTCTGGAAGAACGCCCGGTTCAGCCGCGACAGGTCGTTCGGCTTGACGATGGTGTGCTCGTAGCCGAAGGCGGCCGCGACCACCAGCAGGCCGATCCAGAACGCCACGCCCGCGTCGGTGAGCACCGCGTACCAGCCGAGCAGCAGCGTGGTGACCACGTGGCAGGCGCGGGCGCCGCGGATCGCGGCCGGGACGCCGAAGCGGGCCGGCACCGAGCGCACGCCGTCCGCCCGGTCGGACGCGACGTCCTGGCAGGCGTAGACCAGGTCGAAGCCGCCGATCCAGATGCCGACGGCCGCGCCGAGCACGACCGCGTCCCAGGACCAGGTGCCGGTGACGGCCAGCCAGGCGCCGACCGGGCCCATCGCCTGGGCCAGGCCCAGGATCGCCTGCGGGAAGTCGGTGAACCGCTTGCCGTACGGGTAGACCACCATCGGCACCACGGCCACCGGCGCGAGCGCCAGGCAGAGCGGGTTGAGCAGCGCCGCGGCGCCGAGGAAGACCACCAGGGCGATCGCCGAGCCGACGTACGCCGTCCTCAGCGAGACGGCGCCGGTGACGAGTTCGCGCCCGGCCGTGCGGGGGTTGCGGGCGTCGATCTCGCGGTCGATGATCCGGTTGGCGGCCATCGCGAAGGTCCGCAGCCCGACCATGCACACGGTGACGATGAACAGCTCGCCCCAGTGCACCCGCCCGTCGGCCAGGAACATCGCCGTCAGCGCCGCGATGTAGGCGAACGGCAGGGCGAAGACCGAGTGCTCGATCATCACCAGCCGCAGGAAGGACCTGACCTTGCCGGGCGGGACCTCGGGGAGCGCGGCGGCGGTGCTCACAGCCCGTACTCCTTCCAGCGCCGGTCCACCAGGGCGGCGGTCGCCGGGTCGGAGCTGACCATCTCGGGCCAGCCGCCGTCGCGGGTGTAGCCCTCCTCGGGCAGCTTGCGGGTCGCGTCGATGCCCGCCTTGCCGCCCCAGAACTGCTGGTAGGAGGCGTGGTCGAGGTGGTCGACCGGGCCCTCCACCACGGTGAGGTCGCGGCTGTAGTCGACGTTGCCGAAGGCCCGCCAGGCGACCTCCTGGTAGTCGTGGACGTCGCAGTCGGAGTCCACCACGATGATCAGCTTGGTCAGCGACATCATGTGCGCGCCCCAGATGGCGTGCATGGTCTTCTGCGCGTGCTTCGGGTACTTCTTGTCGATCGAGACGATCACGCAGTTGTGGAAGCCGCCGGCCTCGGGCAGGTCGTAGTCGACGATGTCCGGAATGATGATCTTCAGCAGCGGCAGGAAGAAGCGCTCGGTGAACTTGCCCAGCGGGCCGTCCTCCGTCGGCGGGCGGCCGACCACGATGGACTGCAGGATCGGCCGGCGGCGCATCGTCACGCAGTCGATCGTCAGCGCCGGGAACGGCTCCTGCGGCGTGTAGAAGCCGGTGTGGTCGCCGAACGGCCCCTCGGGCAGCAGCTCGCCCGGCTCCAGCCAGCCCTCCAGGACCACCTCGGCGTCGGCCGGGACCTGCAGCGGGACGGTCTTGCAGTCCACCATCCGCACCCGCTCGCCCGCGACGAAGCCGGCGAACAGGTACTCGTCGATGTCGCCCGGCAGCGGCGCGGTGGCCGCGTAGGTGACGGCCGGCGGACAGCCGAAGGCGATCGCGACCGGCAGCTTCTCGCCCCGCCGTGCGGCGACCGCGGCGTGGTTGCGGCTGTCCTTGTGGATCTGCCAGTGCATGCCGATGGTGCGGCGGTCGTGCCGCTGCAGCCGGTACAGGCCGAGGTTGCGGATGCCGGTGTCCGGGTCCTTGGTGTGGGTCAGGCCCAGGTTGAAGAAGGAGCCGCCGTCCAGCGGCCAGGTGAACAGCGCCGGCAGCTCGTCCAGGTTGACGTCGTCACCGGTGAGCACCACCTCCTGCACCGGGGCGTCGCCGGCCTTCACGTGCTTCGGCGGCACGTGGGCCATCGAGGCGAGCTTGCCGAAGGCGTCCCGGAAGCCGGTGAAGCCCTGCGGCAGCTCCGGCTTCAGCAGGCCGGAGATCTTGTCGCCGATCTCCTCCGGGCCCTTGAGGCCGAGCGCCTTGGCGAGCCGGCGCTCGGTGCCGAAGACGTTCATCGCCAGCGGCATCGTGGAGCCCTTGACGTTCTCGAACAGCAGGGCCGGGCCCTTGGCCTTCTGCACCCGGTCGACGATCTCGCCGATCTCCAGATAGGGGTCCACCTCCGCCTTGATGCGCTTGAGGTCGCCTTCGCGGTCGAGGGCCCGCAGGAACGAGCGGAGATCGTCGTATGCCATGCCAGCCAGTATCCGCCACCCGATAGCCTGACCTGTGTCAAGGGCCCCCTCGAAGCAGCTGAAGCCGCGCACCGCCGGCGGACGCCGCGTCGAGGAACCCGACCGCCACCGACGCCGCCCGGGGGAGAACGCCGCCGTGCTGAGGATCCTGACCTTCGTGCTCCCGCTCGCCCTGTGGGTGTGGGCCTTCATCGACTGCCTGACCACCCCCGAGGAGGAGGTGAAGCACCTCCCCAAGGTGGTCTGGGTGATCATCGTGCTGCTCTTCCCGCTTGTCGGCTCGATCGCCTGGCTGGTGGCCGGCAAGCGGCGCGGGGTGCGCAGCGCCCCGGCCGGCGGCCACGGCGCGGGCGGCCCGGCGTACGGCCGCCGCCCCGACGGCCGCCCGCTCGCCCCGGACGACGACCCCGAGTTCCTCGCCTCGCTGAAGAAGCCCGACAACGAGCACGAGGACATGCTCAAGCGGTGGGAGGCGGATTTGCGCCGCCGCGAGAACGAGTTGCGCGGCGAGGAGGACCCGGACGGGGGACGGCGGGCCTGACCCCCGCATCGCTCGGACGGCCCACCCGGCATCCACCGGGTGGGCTGCGGTGTTTTTGGCGCATCCCTACGACTGGGAGGCCGGCGCCGGCCCCTCGGCACCGCCTTCACCGCCGCACCAAGCGCCACTTGAGCGCCCCTTGAGGCAAGCCTGGCAGCATTCACCGTGACAGCCCTGACCTGCGCGTTTCCTCATGTTCAGCTCACCCGGGGGTCATCCGGGCGACAGCTCGGGGTAATCGAACAGCTACCGGACGCACGGGCCGAAACCCTTCGGTTTCTGTGCAGGCCTGACATCTAAACGGACGCGACCTTGTACGGAATCGACGCCGAAACCAGCGTGCGGCCCCTCGTACAGTCATAAGTGAAGAAGTGATTCGCAGCCGGGGGCATCGCAGACGTTGGCTGTCGGACAGTTCCCTCACCTTTGGAGTGGTTCGAGATGACGGTTGTGCACGAGGCGCCGGTCGACGACGTCCCCGACGTCCCCGCGGACGTGCGGGGCAGGGTCGCGGAACTGCACGAACTGCGCGAGCAGGTCCGCCGCGGCCCGAGCGAGAAGGCCACCGAGGCCCAGCACGCCAAGGGCAAGCTGACCGCCCGCGAGCGCATCGACCTGCTGCTCGACGAGGGCTCGTTCCACGAGGTCGAGCCGCTGCGCCGGCACCGCGCCACCGGCTTCGGCCTGGAGGCGAAGAAGCCGCACACCGACGGCGTCGTCGTCGGCTGGGGCACCGTGCACGGCCGGACGGTCTTCACCTACGCCCACGACTTCCGGATCTTCGGCGGCGCGCTCGGCGAGGCCCACGCCCAGAAGATCCACAAGATCATGGACATGGCCATCGCGGCCGGTGCCCCGCTGGTCTCCCTCAACGACGGCGCCGGCGCCCGCATCCAGGAGGGCGTCACCGCCCTGGCCGGCTACGGCGGCATCTTCCAGCGCAACACCAAGGCCTCCGGCGTCATCCCGCAGATCTCCGTGATGCTCGGCCCGTGCGCCGGCGGCGCGGCCTACTCGCCGGCCCTGACCGACTTCGTCTTCATGGTCCGCGAGACCTCGCAGATGTTCATCACCGGCCCGGACGTCGTCCAGGCCGTCACCGGCGAGAAGATCAGCCAGAACGGGCTCGGCGGCGCCGACGTGCACGCCGGCGTCTCCGGTGTCTCGCACTTCGTCTACGACGACGAGCAGTCCTGCATCGAGGAGGTCCGCTACCTCCTGTCGCTGCTGCCGCAGAACAACCGCGAGATGCCGCCGGCGGCCGTCAACGACGACCCGGTGGACCGCCGCAACGAGTCGCTGCTCGACCTGGTGCCGGCCGACGGCAACCGGCCGTACGACATGCGCAAGGTGATCGAGGAGATCGTCGACCACGGCGAGTACCTGGAGGTCCACGAGCGCTGGGCCACCAACGTGCTCTGCGTGCTCGCCCGGATCGACGGCCACGTCACCGGCATCATCGCCAACCAGCCGCAGTCGCTGGCCGGCGTCCTGGACATCAACGCCAGCGAGAAGGCCGCACGCTTCGTCCAGATGTGCGACGCCTTCAACATCCCCCTGGTCACCATGCTCGACGTCCCCGGCTTCCTGCCCGGCGTCGACCAGGAGCACGACGGCATCATCCGGCACGGCGCGAAGCTCCTCTACGCCTACTGCAACGCGACCGTGCCGCGGATCCAGCTGATCCTGCGCAAGGCCTACGGCGGTGCCTACATCGTCATGGACTCGCGCTCGATCGGCGCCGACCTCTCCTTCGCCTGGCCGACCAACGAGATCGCCGTCATGGGTGCCGAGGGCGCCGCCAACGTCATCTTCCGCCGGGACATCAACGCCGCCGACGACCCGGACGCGATGCGCAACCAGAAGATCAAGGAATACAAGAGCGAGCTGATGCACCCGTACTACGCGGCCGAGCGCGGCCTCGTGGACGACGTCATCGACCCCGCCGAGACCCGCCAGGTCCTGGCGTCCTCGCTGGCCATGCTGCGTACCAAGCACGCGGACCTGCCGAGCCGCAAGCACGGCAACCCGCCGATGTAGCAGTGCCGCCCCGGCCGGGCACCGCACCGCCGGGCACGCCGACGACGACCGACCACCACCATCCGCCGGGAGAAGACCGGACCATGACCGCTTCCGCCGAACCACTCGTCCGCATCGTCCGCGGCTCGCTCTCCGACGAGGAGCTCGCCGCCCTGACCGCCGTGCTGATGGCCCGCGCCGCGGCCGCCCAGCAGGCGGCGGCCGCCGCCTCGCCGGTCGAGCCGATCGCCAACTGGCAGCGCCTGGAGCGCCGCCCGGCGTACTACTCGCCGGTCAGCTGGCAGTGGGCCGCCTGACGGCTCGACCGAGGACCCGGACGACACCCGTCCGACCGGCGGGGGGCCCCCCCCCCCCCCGGGGGGGGGGGCGCCCCCCGGGCGGCCCCCCCCCCCCCCCGGCCCCCGGGGGGGGCCCGGGGCCGGGCCG
>NZ_JBHJUI010000006.1:280888-399174 GCF_042268405.1 Kitasatospora sp. NPDC056184
CCGCCCTAACCGCGCTGGTCGCGGGCGGCGCCGCCCTCCGCCGCCCCCCCCCCCCCCCCCCCCCCCCCCCCCCCCCCGCCCGCGCCCCCCCCCCCCCGGGGGGGCCCCCCCCCGACGGCGTTCCTCCCCCCGGCGGCCGCGCGCGACGGGCGCGCACCGGCGCCCGGAGCGGCTCGAAAGGATCGCTACCACGCGGTACGGAGGCCGCCGCCCGGCCCGCCGCCGTAGGATCCAGCAGCTGCCGACGACAGAGACCAGGGAGGCTGCGATGCCCAGGCAGGCCCGGGCGCTGGCGACCCGCCAGACGGTGCTGCGTGCCGCGGCCGAGGTGTTCGACGAACGCGGCTACGCGGGCGCCACCATGGCCGAGATCCTGGAACGGGCCGGCGTCACCAAGGGCGCGCTCTACTTCCACTTCCCCTCCAAGGAGGAGCTGGCGCTCGCCGTGATCGAGGGCCAGGAGGCCTGGCTGGCCACCTGGCAGCCGGCCTCCGAGAGCCCGATGCAGACCGTCATCGACCTCGGCTACGCCTTCGCGCACGCGCTGCTGGACGACCCGCTGCTGCGCGGCGCGATCCGGCTGACCATCGAGCACGGCAGCTTCACCCAGCCGCAGGTCGGCGCCTACCAGGGCTGGACGGACGCGGCGCGCGAGCTGCTGGAGCACGCGCTGGAGGCCGGCGAGCTCCACCCGGGGGTGCGGCCGGCGGCCGCCGCCGGGGTGATCACCGGCGCGGTGACCGGAATCCAGCTCAGCTCGCAGGTGCTGACGGACCGCAAGGACCTGCTGCAGCGGATGGCCGACCTCTGGACCCTGCTGCTGCCCGGCCTGGTCGCCCCGCCCGCCCTCACCCGCCTGGACACCGTCGACCACCGGGCCGGCCGCCCGCTGCTCCAGCCCCCGCCGGGCCGGAACAGCTAGATCCGGTAGTCCGCCAGGCGGTCGGCCGGGACGAGGGACGGGAGGGCCGCCGACCAGAGGCCGCTGATCGCGGCGGGGGCGAGCCGGCCGGTGGACTCGGCGGCGAACAGGACCAGTCCGGCCGCCAGCGTGGTGAGCAGTCCGGCCGCCTGCTCCCGGTCGGTCCCGGGGCGCAGGTCCCCGGTCGCCGAGGCCCGGTCGAGGAGGGTGCGGAAGACGGCGGTCAGGCTCCGCCAGGCGTCCGCCGAGGGCTCCGGCGGCGAGCCGGCCGGGGCCACCACCGTGCCCGCGGCGCAGCCCGCGGGCCGGCCGCCGAGGCCGAGCAGCACGCCGGCCCGGACCACCACGTCCTCGCGCAGCAGCCGGGCCAGTTCATGGGTGAGGTCGACGAGCGCCTGGACGGCCGGCCCGCGGCCGCGCAGCGCGCGCAGCACGGCCAGGCCGACGGTGTCGGCGGCCTCGGTGCGGATCCCGTCGGCCAGCGCCTGCTTGGAGACGAAGTGGAAGTAGAGCGCGCCCTTGCTGACGCCCGCCCGTCGGCTGATGTCCACCAGGCTGGCCGACTCGAAACCCGCGTCGGCGAAGGTGTCCGCCGCGGCGAGCAGCACGGCCTGCCTGGTTCGCCCCGCCCGTTCCTGCTTAGCCACTCGGCCCCTCCGGCCCCGGCCGCGACGGGCTGCGGCCCGCCCGGTTGCTGTCACGGCGCCGCCGTCGCTGCCGCGGCGCCCCGTCTGCGGACCGTCGGCGGCGCTCCGCGCCCGCCCGAAACCGCATGGTTGGTATCTAATCTAGCCCCTGCCCGGCCCCCGCCGTCCAGAGGGCAAAGGCCCCCGCCCAAGGGCCGGAGCGGACCGGCCGGACGTTGCCGCAGGCCGGCGCCCGGGTACGGTGGGCACAGCGGGTGTGCCCAGGTGGCGACCCCGCAGGGGGAGCAGAAACCGGGTGGCCTGTATGTTTTGCCAGGGCCGCCCGCACGGCCGGCCGACCGACACCCGGGAGTGGGGCCCGTCATGCCAGTGTTCACCGCGATGGACGGCGACACCCCGTATCCCCACCCCGGCCCCGTCCAACCGGGCTCCGGCCACTACGCCTTCCACGAGCGGACCGTCTCGCGCCACCTGGTGCGCCGCTCCTCGGTCGCCGAGGTGCTCATCACCGGCTGGCAGGCCACCGGCCCGTACGACTTCCTGCTCGGCGCCCAGTGGCCGCGACTGCACGGCTTCTACCGGCTGCCCGGCGACCGGCACCACGACCCGGTCCTGATGGCCGAGACGATCCGGCAGGCCGCCCTGCTGGTGGGTCACGCCGGCTTCGGCGTCCCGCACGACCACCACGCGGTGCTCGACGAGCTCGGCTACACCCTCGGCCCGGCCGGGCTGGACGGTCTCGCGGTCACCGCCGCCCCCACCGAGCTGATGCTCCGGATCACCTGCCACGACGTCCGGATGCGGCACGGCCGGCTGGCCGCGCTGCGGGTGCACGCCGAGGTCGAGCGCGACGGCCGCCCGGTCGGCCGCGGCTTCGGCGGGCTGCGCATCCTCTCCCCCGCCGCGTACGACCGGCTGCGCGGCCCCGGCCGGGCCGCCGCCCCGCTCCGGTGCCCGGACCAGGCCACCGCCCCGGAACTGGTGGGCCGCCAGCAGGCCGCCGACGTCGTGCTCGGCCCCGCGCTGCTGCCCGGCAGCTGGCTGCTGCACGCGGACGCCGGCCACCCGGTGCTGTTCGACCCGATGGACCCGGCGCCCGGCCACCTGCCCGGGATGCTCGTCCTGGAGGCCGCCCGGCAGGCCGCCCAGCGGCTGCACCACCCGGACCGGGTGGTGCCGCTGGAGCTGGTCACGTCCTTCCACGACCCGATCGCACCGGACCGCCCCTGTGTGGTGCGGGCGGTCCGGGAGGCCGGGCAGGAGACCGGCGGCGGCAACGGGCGACGGCCCCCGCTGCGGGTCCTGCTGGTGCAGGAGGGCCGCACGGTGGCCGAGGCCCGGCTGCTCACCGGACCGGCCGACGGCGGCCCGGCCGCGACCGCGCCGGCCCCGGCCCGCCGCGGTCTGCCGCTCGCCAGCTGAGCGGGCCTCCCGGCGGCCCCGGGCGCGTCAGGCGGCCACCAGCGCGGACGGCCGCCCGGCGTGCATCACGGAGAGGTTCTCCGCCAGCCGCCCCGGGTCCTGGGCGAGCCACAGCCGCAGCGCGGCACCCAGCATCGCGCTGGCCGAGCCGATCCGCACCTGCGTCACCTGGGCGATCCGGGCCGCGCCCGGCACCAGCAGATCGGCCAGCGGCGTCGGCAGCCAGACGGTCAGCGCGCACGGCGCGGGGGCCGCGAGGGCGCCCAGCAGCCGGTAGGCGTCGGCCGGCGAGCTGAGCGTGGGAATGACGTCCAGCAGCCCGTCGGCCACCACCTCGGACACGTCGCTGCGGTGTCCCTGGGCGAGCCGGCGGAGCAGCAGGTGCTCGGCGGCGGTGATTCGGACGGTCAGCATGACCTCGTCGCACTCCATTGCGCGATTTCCTCCTCAGTTCCTCCCCGTGCCGGACCGGGCGGCCGGCACGAACTACCCCTGTCGCACCTCGGCCCGGCTTCCCCCTGGGGAGTGCCGGGCCGGTGGGTGGTTTCCGGTCCCGGTCAAATCCCCGCGTAGGAGTGCTTGCCGGTGACGAAGATGTTCACGCCGTAGTAGTTGAACAGCCAGCACGCGAAGGCGCCGAGGGCCAGGTACGCGGCCTTGCGGCCCTTCCAGCCGGCGGTGGCGCGGGCGTGCAGGTAGCACGCGTAGGCGACCCAGGTGATGAACGACCAGGTCTCCTTCGGGTCCCACTCCCAGTACTTGCCCCAGGCGGCCTCGGCCCAGATCGCGCCCGCGATGATGGTGAACGTCCACAGCGGGAAGACCAGGGCGTTGATCCGGTAGGACAGCTTGTCCAGGGTCGAGGCGGCGGGCAGCCGGCGCCAGATCGACGGCGAGGTGCCGAGCGGGCCCTTGGCCAGGCCGGCCGCCATCCGCCGGTCGAAGGATTCCTTGCCCAGGTACAGCAGGGCCGTGATGAACCCCGCGTAGAAGGCGCCGCCGCAGATGATCGCGGTGGAGACGTGGATCGCCAGCCAGTACGAGTGCAGCGCGGGGACGAGCTGCTCGGACTCGGTGTAGAGCACCTCGGTGGCGATGCCGAGGGTCAGCAGCACCGCGAGGGCGACCGGCAGGCCGAGCCAGCGGACCGACTTCTTCGCGGCCAGCAGGCCGAGGAAGGCGACCGTCATGGCGAGCGCGAAGGCGCAGGAGAACTCGTACATGTTGCCCCACGGCCAGCGGGAGACCGACAGGCCGCGGGTGAGCACGCCGCCCGCGTGCAGCAGGGCGCCGAGCACGGTGAGCGAGACCGCGATCCGCCCGGACAGGTCGGCCCGCTCGCTGGTGCCGGCGGCGCCGGGGCCGTCGACGTCATCGTCGCCGCGCCCGCTGGTCACCACCGTGGCGCCCTCGCCGGCCAGTGCGGTGCGGGTGAGCGTGGTGGTGCCGCCGCGTTCCGAGGCGACGGTGACGGTGACCTTCTTGGCGCCCTTGGCCTTGGCCTCGGCGACGCTCCCGGCCAGGCCCGCCTGCTCGATGGAGCGGACGGCGACGGCGCCCTTGGCACCGAAGGTCCACTCGAACATGTAGGCGAACATGGCGATCAGGTAGACGGCCATCGCCGAATAGATCAGCTTGTTGGACAGGTCGGCCAGCTGCGGGTCGACCGACGAGGCGAGGTGCACCGTCTACTCCTTGGAGTTCGGGTCGGCGGGAACTGCGGATGTCGCGGGTGCCGGGGCCTCGTCGGCCCCGGTGGTGCCGCCCTCATCGGGCTCGTCGTCGGACTCGGCGTCGGGCTCGGCGTCGGGCTTCTCGTCGGACGCGTCGTCCGGCTCGTCGTCGAGCGCCGGCGCGTCGTCCTGGAGGTCCACCGCGAGCGCGGCCAGCTCCTCGGCGATCCTCGCCGACTCGCTGCGGCCCAGCCCGGCCAGCTCGACCAGCGTCCCGCCGTCCGGCAGGGCCACCGCCCGCACCCAGATCCGGCGCCGCTGGATGAACAGCGAGCCGATCAGGCCGAGGATCGCCGCCACCGCGCCGACCAGGGCGACGCCGTTGCCCGGGCGGTGCGAGACGTTGAAGCTCGCCCACTGCTTGTAGCCCTCGAAGGTGACCGAGCCGTAGCCGTCCGGCAGGGTCCAGCCCTGGCCGGGCTTCAACCGGGCCTTGGCCGGCTGGCCGTCCTGCTGGAGCTGGGTCAGGTTCTTGGTGTTGAGCTGGTAGATGTTCTGCGGCAGACCGGAGTCGGTGCCCAGGTCGCCCGCGTAGACGTTGAGCACCAGCGCCGGGTCCGCGTCACCGGGGAACAGCGAGCGCGGGCCGGTGTTCCGGTCGAAGGCCACCGGGGCGGTCGGCAGGAAGAAGCCGGAGAGGCCCAGCTGGGTCTTCTTGCCGTCCTTCTCGCCGTAGTCGGAGACCTTGATGACACCGGTGGAGGTCAGGTTGCCGTCCTGCGGCAGGAACGGGGTGGCGCCGGTGTAGACGACCTCGCCCGCCGCGTTCCTGACCGTGATCACCGGGGCGTAGCCGTGGCCGATCAGGTAGAACTTGCTGTCGCCGATCTCCAGCGGGTGGTTGACCTCGATCTTGCCCTGCTCCAGCTTCGACGGGTCGCTGCCGTCGTAGTACTCGACGTGCGCGGTGAACTGCCGGGCGCTGCCGAGCTGGTCGCCGTTGGTCTGGAACTTCGAGGTGAAGTCGTTGAGCTTCACGTAGAAGGGGTCGAGGTCGTCGGAGCCGTAGAACCGGGTGCCGGTGAAGTCGTCCAGCTGCGTGATGGTGTTGGCGTAGCCGTCGCCCTCGACCAGCAGCTTGCCGCCGGTGCCGCTGGCCAGGCTCGCCCAGGCGAAGCCGCCGAGCAGCGCGAACAGCGACAGGTGGAAGACCAGGTTGCCGACCTCGCGCAGGTAGCCCTTCTCGGCCGCCACCGCGCCGCCGTCCAGGTGCGCCCGGAACCGCCGCCGGCGCAGCAGCCGGTGGGCGGCGGTGCTGACGGCCGCGGCGTCCGCGTCCGTCCGCCAGGCCGCGTACACCGGCATCCGGGTCAGGTTGCGCGGCGCCGCCGGCGGCCGGGAGCGCAGCACGCCGACGAACTGCCAGGTGCGCGGGACGATGCAGCCGGCCAGCGAGACGAACAGCAGGATGTAGATCGCCGAGAACCAGACCGAGCTGTAGACGTCGAACAGCTGGAGCTTCTCGTAGATCGGCGCGACCGTGGTGTGCTGCGCCTTCCAGGCCTGGACCTTGAACTGGTTCTGGCCGTTCTGCGGGATCAGCGAGCCGGGGATGGCGGCCAGCGAGAGCAGGAACAGCAGGATCAGCGCGACCCGCATCGAGGTCAGCTGGCGCCACATCCAGCGCAGCCAGCCGAGCACGCCGATGCCGGTGGGACCGTCGGAGTCGGCCGGGGCGGTGGTGAGCCGCTCGGCCGCGTCCTCGGTCGCACCCTGCGCCGCGGCCGCGCGCTGTTCGCGGTCGGTCGTGGTCTTGGTCACGGGTCAGATTCCGATCTGGAAGTCGGCGAACTGGTTCTGCAGGTCACTCACCATGGAGTCCCAGACCCCGGTGACCAGCAGCAGACCGACCACGACGAGCATGCCGCCGCCGATCCGCATGACGAGCGGATAGTGCCGCTTGACCCAGCCGAAGGCGCCCAGCGCCCGCCGGAAGGCCACCGCGGCCACGACGAACGGTACGCCGAGGCCCATGCAGTAGAAGAACATCAGCAGCGCACCGCGCTGGGCGTCGGCCTGGTTGAGCGCGAGGTTGGTGACGGTGGCCAGGGTCGGCCCCATGCACGGCGTCCAGCCCACCCCGAAGACCACGCCGAGCAGCGGCGCGCCGAGCAGGCCGATCACCGGGCGGCGGTGGGTGCGCACCTCGCGCATGCTCAGGCCGGGCACCACGCCCATGAAGGCCAGGCCCATCACGATCGTGAGCGCCCCGAGCACCTTGCTGATGACCGCCTGGTGCTCCTTGAGCGTGTCGCCGAACTGGCCGAACAGCGCGCCGCTGGAGACGAACACGGCGGTGAAGCCGAGGATGAACAGCGCCGCACCGGCCAGCATCCGGCCGCGCCGGGCACCGCGCGCGTCCGCGAGGTCGGCGGCGGAGAAGCCGGTCACGTAGGAGAGGTAGCCGGGGACGAGCGGCAGCACGCAGGGCGAGAAGAACGACACCAGGCCCGCCGCCAGCGCGATCGGCGCCGCGATCAGCAGCGCCCCGCTCTGGATGGTCCCGGTGTTGTCGGCGAGCAGCAGCGCCGCACTCACTTCTGCTGCTCCGCCACGATCGGCTGGAGCATCGACTCCAGGACGTCGTCGGTCTGGCCGCCGACGGCCCGGGCGGCCAGCTTGCCGTCCCGGTCGATCACCAGGGTGGTCGGGATGGACTGCGAGTTGAGGCTGCCCTTGGGGAACTTGAGCAGCTCGGCGCCGGCCGGGTCGTAGATGCTGGGGAAGGTGACGCCCTTCTCCTGCTCGAAGCGGACGGCGTTCTTGATCTCGGTGTCCCGGGTGTTGATCCCGAGGAACTGCACGCCCTGGTCCTTGTACTTCTCCCAGACCCGTTGGAGGTCGTCGGCCTCCGAGCGGCAGGGGCCGCACCAGGAGCCCCAGACGTTCATCACGACGACCTTGCCCCGGTAGTCGGAGAGCTTGGTCGCGGTGCCCTCCAGGGTGGTGCCGCCGATGTCCGGCGCGTCCTGGCGGTGGCCGGCCGCGGCGGTCGAGACGTTGCTGCCCTTGGCGGTGACGAAACCGATCTGGCCGTCGCCACCGGCCGAGGAGCCGGAGGAGCTGCAACCGGTGAGGACCAGCGCGGCAGCGGCGGCGGTGACCGCGGCGGCGGCGACACGGGGACGGGGGCGCGTCATGCCAGACATGTGAAAAGTTTCGCATGGAGTCGCGGGCCGGCCCCGGGGGGCCCGGCGTTGTCTGCCGGACCCCCTCTGACCTGCGGCGGGACCATCGACCCTGGTGTCGCGGGGGTGTGACCCAGGTCTTACTCACACGGCTCTTACGCCGGATCGGGAACCATGAACACCGTTCCGCGCGTCCGGGCCTCCTCGGCGTACCCGGAATCACCCGTTCCCGCGGCCGGGTCCCGGGCGTCTCAGGCGCCGAAGCTCTTGCCCACCGGCTTGCTCTTGCCGCCCTTGCCGACCAGGTGCGCCGGCAGCAGGTCGCGGGCCGGCTCGCGGTAGCCGACCGAGACGATCCGGTCCCCCTCGTAGGTGAAGCTGGTCAGCGAGGCCAGCGAGCACTGCCGGTTGCGCGGGTCGTGCCAGAGCCGGCGGCGCTCCACGAAGGAGCGGACGATCCAGATCGGCAGCTGGTGGCTGACGCAGACCGCCTCGTGCCCGCGCGCGGCGTCCCGGGCGGCGGCCAGCGCGCCCATCATCCGCACCGCCTGCTCCAGGTACGGCTCGCCCCAGGAGGGCTTGAACGGGTTGGTCAGGTACTTCCAGTAGGACGGGTTGCGCAGCGAGCCGTCGCCCACTCCGAAGGTCTTGCCCTCGAAGATGTTCTCCGCCTCGATCAGCCGCCCGTCCACCGCGACGTCCAGGCCGTGCGACGCGGCGATCGGCGCGGCGGTCTCCTGGGCGCGCTCCAGCGGGGACGCCACCACATGGGTGACGTCCCGCCCGGCGAGGTCCTCGGCGACCCGCTCGGCCATCTCGCGGCCCAGCTCGGACAGCCGGTAGCCCGGCAGGCGCCCGTACAGGACCCCCTCCGGGTTGTGCACCTCGCCGTGCCGCATCAGGTGGACGACGGTGATGTCCTTGCTGCTCACTTCTCAGTACTCCTGGGGCTCGTAAGGGCGGCGGGGCCTAGGCGGTGGCTTCGGCGGCGGCCCGGGCGGCGGCGGGCAGTGCGGCGGCGATCCGCTCCAGCGCCCGCTCGTCGTGCGCGGCGGAGACGAACCAGGACTCGAAGGCGGACGGCGGCAGGTAGACGCCCTCGGCGAGCATCGCGTGGAAGAACGCGGTGAAGCGGAACGCCTCCTGGGTCTTCGCCTCGGCGTAGTTCGTCACGGCGTCCTCGGTGAAGAACACCGAGAACATGTTGCCCGCGGTCTGCAGCCGGTGCGCCACGCCCTCCTTGGCGAGCGCCGCGGAGACCAGGCCGGAGACCTCGGCGGCGACCCTGTCTACGGTCGCGTAGACCTCGTCGGTGCAGCCCCGCAGCTGGGTCAGGCCGGCCGCGGTGGCGATCGGGTTCCCGGAGAGGGTGCCGGCCTGGTAGACCGGGCCGGCCGGGGCGAGGTGGGCCATCACGTCGGCGCGGCCGCCGAAGGCCGCGGCCGGGAAGCCGCCGCCCATGACCTTGCCGAAGGTCAGCAGGTCGGGCGCCCAGCCCTCGTTCGCCGCCTCCAGGCCGTACCAGCCGGCCTTGGAGACGCGGAAGCCGGTCATCACCTCGTCGGAGACGAACAGCGCGCCGTTCTCCCGGCAGAGCCGGGCCAGGCCGCCGTTGAAGCCGGGCAGCGGCGGGACGACGCCCATGTTGCCGGGCGAGGCCTCGGTGATCACGCAGGCGATCTCGCCGGGGTGGGCCCGGAAGGCCTCCTCGACGGCGGCGAGGTCGTTGTAGGGCAGCACGATGGTGTCGCCGGCCTGGGCGCCGGTGACGCCCGGGGTGTCCGGTAGCCCGAACGTGGCGACGCCGGAACCGGCGGCGGCCAGCAGCGCGTCCACATGGCCGTGGTAGCAGCCGGCGAACTTCACGACCTTCGCGCGGCCGGTGAACCCGCGGGCCAGCCGGATCGCCGACATGGTGGCCTCGGTGCCCGAGGAGACCAGGCGGACCTGCTCGACCGGGGAGACCCGGGCGACGATCTCCTCGGCCAGCTCGACCTCGCCCTCGCCGGGCGTGCCGAAGGAGGTGCCGCGGGCCACCGCCCGCTGCACGGCGTCGAGGACGGCCGGGTGCGCGTGGCCGAGGATCATCGGGCCCCACGAGCAGACCAGGTCGACGTACTCGCGGCCGTCGGCGTCGGTCAGATAGGGGCCGGTGCCGGACACCATGAAGCGCGGCGTACCGCCGACGGCGCGGAAGGCGCGCACCGGCGAGTTGACGCCGCCGGGGGTCACGACCGACGCGCGATCGAAGAGCGACTGGGACTTGGGTGCTTCGTAGGGGTAGCTCACGGGAGACATGGTCTCAAATCGTGTCCTTCACCTCTGCATGTCGGACCTCATCATCTGGAACGATGATCCGGGCGCCCGAGTCTGTACGGTTATCCGTACAACGGGGCCCCTGGCTGCGCCGGCTACCCGGACCAGTCAGACTATGTACCCGGAGTGTCTCCGGAGTTCCTCCGGCCGCGAGGACGGACAGGCGCTCCGGGTCGATGCAGGGGTGTGGAGAGGACTGCCGCGTACCGCGACTGGGTACGGCGGCGCATGACGGGTAAGGAGCACGTCCGGTCGGGACACCGGACGTGCGGGGGTCTGTCGATTCCGGCGAATTCCGGTGAGGATGGTCCGAGTGTCCGAGGCGCAGGACGGCCACGACGAGGCCGCGGGTGGCCCCCGCCGGCCCGCCGGGGCCGCACGCGGGGGTAAGGGAGCGGGAACGGGGCGTAGCGGTCGCGGCCGCGAGAGGCGGGGTGAGGGACGCGTGGGGGTGACGTACAAGTACTTCGGCGCACCCGACCGGGCGACCGCGGCCCGGGTCCCGACCGCCCTCGGTCCGGGCGGCCTCGGGCTGGACGCGGGCGAGCTCGGCTCGCTCGGCCGGCTCGGCGACCTGATGGAGACCAGTGGCTCCCCCAACGGCCACCTCTCCACCAAGATCAAGCCGGAGACCATGAGCGCGATGGTCCTCACCGGCATCCAGGGCGTGCCGCTGCACCAGGTGCCGCCGCTGGAACTGGTCGTGCTGCACCCGGACTACGCCGTCGTCCAACTGCCGCAGAACGTCGTCGAACCGCTCCGCAAGGCGGACGAGACCGAACTCGGCGCCGCCGCCTTCATCTGGTCCACCGTCCCCGACCGCCGGGGCCCGCGCGACGCCTTCGTGATCTACAGCATGCTGCACGAGTGGCAGGACTTCGCCAACCGCCTGCACGAGGCCGGCCACCAGCTGTACTGCCTGGTCTGGCCCTGAGCTGACGCACAGACGGCGAGCGGGGTCCCGGCGAGCAGCCGGGGCCCCGCTCGCCGTTGTGCGTCGGCGGGCTGTCGCGGGATCAGCCGCCGGAGCCGTAGGTGGTGTTGGCGCAGATGTCGTCGTCCGCCGAGCGGGCCTCCTCGGTGACCGAGGTGGGCAGCGGGGCGGGCGCGGCGGGGGCCGCCGAGGCGCCCGGGGCGGTCGCGGCGCCGCCGCCGGCGTCGGCGTAGTCCTTGCCGAGGACGACGTTGAGGCCGGCCGCCGAGATCGGGGTGAGGGTGGCGCCGGGGAACAGCTCGGCGACCTTCTCGGCGTTGGCCTTCTGCCCGGCGCCGTACTCGATCGTGGTGGTGAGCTTGTTGGTGGTCTTCGCCTGGGTCACCAGGCCCACGGTGAACTGCGCCGCCTTCAGGGCCTCGCCCGCCTTGGCGCCCAGGCCGTTGACGGTCGTTCCGTTGTAGACCTTGACCGGGACCGCCGGGGCGGTGCGCGCGGGGGGCGCGGTGGTGGTCGGCGGGGCCTCCGGCGTGGCCGGGGGCTCCGGGGTGGCGGGCGCGTCGGGCTGCTGGCCGGTGGCGTCCTTGCCGTCCAGGGTGCGGTCGGCGCGGATCGCCTCCCACAGCCTGTCCACGTCCGGCTTCACCAGGTCGAGGTTGGCCTCGTTGTAACGCCACGGCGGCGTCACGAACTTGAGGTCGTGCAGGTCGATGTTCTTCAGCGACAGGGCGAAGGACATCAGCTTGTCGACCGTGCCGAGCCCCTCGTCGACGCGCAGCGACTTGGTGGCGGCGTCGGCCAGCGGCAGCAGGGTGGTGGGCTCCAGGCCCTTCTTCTTCACCGTGCTGATCATCGAACTCATGAAGGCCTGCTGACGCTTCATCCGGCCGATGTCGGAGCCGTCGCCGATGCCGTGCCGCAGCCGGACGTAGTCGAGCGCCGGCTGGCCCTCCACCTTCTGCGGGCCCTTCTTGAGGACGAGGGCGCCCTTCGTGGGCAGCTTCTCGTTGAGGTCCTTCGCGTAGATGTCCTTGGGCAGGCAGACCTCGACGCCGCCGACGGCCTTGGTCATCGCCGCGAAGCCCTGGAAGTCGACCACGATGGTGTGGTCGACGCGGACCCCGGTGAGCTTCTCCACGGTGTTCTGGGTGCAGGCGGGGTTGCCGTCCGCCGTGCCGCCCACCGTGAAGGCGGCGTTGAACAGGACATCCTTGCCCTTTTGTTCCTTGGTCCACTTCCCGTTCGGGAGCTTGCACGGCGGGATGGTGACCAGGGTGTTGCGCGGGATCGAGACGCCGATGGCGTTCTTGTGGTCGGCGTAGACGTGCAACAGGATCGTGGTGTCCGAGCGGGCGCCCTCGGAGTCGCCGCCGCCCAGGTCCGAGTTGTCCCCGCCGCGGCTGTCCGAGCCGATCAGCAGGATGTTCACCGGCTTGTTGCCGTTCGCGTCGGCGGTGGCCTCCGGCGGGCGTTCCTTGCTCAGCGCGTCCGAGTCGATGGTCTTGATGTTGCCGCTGAGCTTGAAGTAGATCGCGCCGCCGGTCCCGGCTATGAGCACCAGGGCGCCGACCGCCGTCCAGCCGACGATCTTCTTGACGTTGCGGGCCGGCTTCTTGCCGCGCCCGCCCGCCCGGCGGTGGCCCTGGTTGTTCGACCCGCCGTCACCGCCCTGCCCACCGCGGCCCTTGGACTGCGCCGCCCGCCGTGCCTCGGCCCGGCCGCCCGGCCGGGGCGCCGGGACGGCAGCGGTGGATCCGGAGCCCGACGCACCGCTGCGGGCGCCGGTGGAACCCGCCGAGGCGGTGGAGCCCTCCGGACGCGGCCGGGCCACGTTGGGCTGACTCCTGTCTCGGCGACCCGACATCCCCGCACCTCTCACGGCTGTGCCATCGAACGATCAGCGGCCAGGACGTCCCCCCTGGCGCCAGGTGGAGCATACAAGCCGACCGGAAACCGACTACCGCCGCGCCCGGACCTCGGCTCCGGGGCCCCGCGGCGTCTGCTAACCCCGGGGTCGGCGGGCGCGGCGCACGGTCCGCTCGCACCCGACCGGATCGGCCAACGCCCCGCCCCCGCCGACCAGACGGCTCAGCGCCGCGACCAACACCGCCCGCTCGTCCCGCGGCAGCGATTCCAGCACCTCCCGGTGCACCCGGTCGGCGATCGCCGTGCCCCGCTCGACGGCCCGCTCGCCCGCCTCGGTGACCCGCACGATCCGGGCCCGGCGGTCGGCCGCGGCCGGGCGGCGCTCGGCCAGCCCGGCCTTCTCCAACGCGTCGACGGTCACCACCATGGTGGTCTTGTCGAGGTCGGCCAGCTCGGCCAGCTGGATCTGGGTCCGCTCGGCGGCCAGCGCGTGGAACAGCACGCCGTAGGCGCGCGGGGTGATGCCGAGCTCGGTGAACGCCGCCGCCATCCGGGTCGCCAGGACATGGCTGGCGTGGTCCAGCAGACCGGAGAGGTCGCGGATCTGGCGCACGGGCGCCGTGCGGCTGGTCGTCATGCGTCGAGGTTACGCGGCCGTACGGAGCCGGTGGTTAGGGGATGCCGAGCTCGAACAGGGCGTAGCCCGCGTACCATCCGGCCGCCACCGCCGGCATCGCGACCAGACCGCCCAGCGTCGACGGCCGCAGCCGCCGCAGTGCCACCGCCAGGCCGATGACCAGCGGGAAGGCCGGCAGCAGGTAGCGCGAGATGTTGCCGTAGATCTGGTTGCTGCTCAGCGCCATGACGACGGTCAGCAGCGTGTAGAGCACCAGGACCAGCGGCGGGCGCAGCCGCAGCAGCAGCACCAGCAGCCCGGGCAGGGCGATCAGCAGGGCCACCGCGATGAGGTCCGGCGCCGGGTTGGACTGCCAGAACGTCCAGTGCCCGGTGACCGTGTCCAGGGTGCTGCGGGCGGTGGACGCGCCCCAGTCGAAGTAGCGGTTCCAGGCGCCGCGCTGGAGCTTGAAGTACCCGCCCCAGTCGCCCATCCGGTAGCCGACCCAGGCGACGTACCCGAGCAGGCCCCACGGGGTGATCAGCATCGCGGTCAGCGGGCGGGCCACCCCGTCGGTGCGCCGCACCAGCGCCACCAGCGCGGAGAGCGAGACGGCGGCGATCAGCGCGGCCGCGGTCGGCCGGTTGAGGCCGGCCACCAGGGCCAGCACCCCGGCGGTGAGCCAGTGGCGGGTCATCACGCAGTAGCAGGCCCAGGCCGAGAGGGCGACGAACAGCGAGTCCGAGTAGACCGCCCACTCCACGCCCGAGCCCGGGAACAGGCCCCAGAGCGCCGCCGCGATCACACCGGCCCGGAAGCCGCCGAGCCGCTCGGCGACCGCGAAGATCCCGGCCGCGGCGACGAAGGAGGCGAGCACCGAGACGACGATGCCCGAGCCGTACGGGCCGAGCCCGGTGACCGCCCCGACCAGCCGCATCAGCCACGGGTAGAGCGGGAAGAACGCGGCCGAGTTCTCGTAGTAGGTGGCCAGCGGGTAGCCGTGCAGCGGGATCAGCTGCGGGTCGTAGCCGTTCTCGGCGATCCGCTGGTACCAGATGCCGTCCCAGGTGCCGAGCACGTCCCAGGGCCGGGCTCCGCCGCCGCGCCCGGGGTCCTTCTTCAGGAAGTCCTCGGTGTGCGAGAGCAGGAGCAGGAAGACCGTCAGGCCGGTCGCCTTGACCACCGCGTACGCGCCGAGCGCGGGCGCGAAGCGGTCCACCGCGGCGCCGAACCGGCCCGGGGTCCGTCCGGCCTCCGCGCCCGTGTCCTGTGCCTCCGGGCTGTCCTGCACCGGGCTGTCCTGCGCCTCCGGGGTGTCCGGCAGCGGTGTGGCGGGCGACGGGGGCACGCCCGCGCCACCGCCCGACGACTCGGTGCTCGATGCCGCGCTCATCAGCTCTGGTACTCCCCGCCCCACTCGTGACCGGTGCGCCGACCGACAGCGCGACGCCGGGCGAGCCTACGACACCGCCGCCGCCGGGGGGACGGGCAGCCCGACCGGCGGACGGAGGGCGGGTCGGGGACGGACCGACCGTGCAGGTGAACGGTGCCGGGCCCGGTGAGCCGCCGGAGCCGGCCCGCCGCGTGGTCCGCCGGACGTTCCCTCCTCGGCCGCGCGGCCCCGGGAACGCCGAGAGCCGCCGCCCCGCACCCCAGGAGGGAAGCGCGGGAGCGACGGCTCGCACCGGCCGGACCTGCGGCTGATCAGCCGTTGTTGACGCAGGTGTTGCCGAACGCCGGGTTCAGGATGCCGACGATGTCGATGGTGTTGCCGCACAGGTTGACCGGGATGTGCAGCGGGACCTGGATCTGGTTGCCGGAGATGACACCGGGGGAGTTCGCGGCGACGCCCTCCGCGCCGGAGCTGGCCAGCGCGGAACCGGCACCGGCGGCGACGATGCCGACCACAGCGGCGCCGACGGCGGCCGTCTTCTTGATGCTCATGGGAGCCTCCTGACTGATTCGACAGAGATGCACGGGGAGTGCGACATCTCCAACGAGACCCGCTCGGGCCGGTTGCGAGGGCACCCCGGTTGTCACCCATCCGGCGGAACGGGGCTCCGTCCCCGGGCAATCGGGTGACACCCGCATCCAGCCGTTTCCCCCCGCGCACTGCCTCGTTCTCCAAGCGGAACACGCTCCACCCGCCCCGCTACGACGAGGAGATCCGCCGCCGGTCCAAACCCGTCCGGAATTCTCCCGGTCGCGCGTCGATTCGAATACTTCCCGTGCCGTGCGGGAATTGTTCGCGACGCACGGTGCCGCGGCGGCCGCTCATCGCCCGAGCCATGGGCGACACGCGCCATCTGGGCCGCCCGAGTGACAATCACGGCATTCCCAGAAGCCAACGGGCCAGGATTTCCCCGCGCCCGGCTCCCGACTATTTCCACAGACGGTCGGGCAGAATACGGAGGAAGAACACATGCGTAACCTCAAGAAGGCCGCCGCCCTGTCTCTCGCCACCGCCGGCCTGGCGGTCGGTGCGGCCGGCGGCGCGTTCGCCAGCTCCGGCGCCGAGGGCGTCGCCGCCAACTCCCCGGGCGTGCTCTCCGGCAACCAGATCCAGATCCCGGTGCACGTCCCGATCAACCTGTGCGGCAACACCATCGACATCATCGCCCTGCTGAACCCGGCGTTCGGCAACACCTGCGTCAACGCCGGCTGAACCCGCGGGCCGCCGAACCGGCGGCCCGCGGTTCCCCGCACCCGTGCCGCACCCCGCCACCGAGCGGGGTGCGACCCGCTCAACCCGTGTGTGATCGAGGAGATCAACCCCCATGCAGAACGTGAAGAAGGCCGCCGTCCTCTCCGCCGCCGCCGCCGGCCTGGTGCTGGGTGCGGCGGGCGGTGCTGTCGCCAGCTCCGGCGCGGAGGGCGTCGCCGCGAACTCCCCCGGTGTCGTCTCCGGCAACCAGCTCCAGGTACCGGTGCACGTCCCGATCAACCTGTGCGGCAACTCCATCAACATCATCGGCGTGCTGAACCCGGCGTTCGGCAACACCTGCATCAACGCGGACGCCCCGCAGCACCAGGAGCACGAGCACCAGGAGCACGAGCACGAGCACCACGAGGACGACTGCTGATCCCGATCGGCACGCGTTCCGCCCGCACTGCCTCCCGGCCCGCCGGCCGGGGGGCGGTTCGGCGTACCCGGGCACGGTCCGGTCGCCCGGGGACCCCCTCCCCCGAAGGTGAAGACGCATGGTGATGAAGAAGAGCGGGGCCGGCCTCGCCGCCGCCCTGGGCGCCGCGGTGCTGCTCGGCGGCGCGGGCGCGGGCGCGGCGCACGCGGCCCCGGCCGGTGGCGGCGCCGCCCTGGCCAAGACCGACCTCGCCCAGGCGCTCGGCGGCACCACGACCGGCATCGGCTACGGCATCGCGCCGCTCAAGGACCTGCGGCTGGACCCGTGGGCCAACTCCTCGGCCGACGTGCTGAACAACGGTGCGACCGTCCAGCCGGACGGCGGCCTGGCGCCGGTCGGCACCGGGACGCTGACCGGCCCGCTCAGCGCCGGCGGCGGTCCGCGCGACCTGCCGCTGGTCGGCGGGCTGCTCGGGGTCCTGCCCGGCTGAGCCGCCGCACCCGCGAGAGCCCGGCACCCCGTCGTGAGGGGGTGCCGGGCTCTCGTGTGCGGGGCGGCATAGGGCGCGTCTGACCATTCGCGTCGGATCAGCGTGCGGCGTGCGCCCGGCGGGAATTGTCAGACACGGCCTAGAGCTGGGCGAGGCCGGCCAGGCCGGTCTCCCCGACGACGCCGGTGGTGGTGGCGGTCGCGGTGGCGGCCAGCGTCCCCACCGAGTCGGTCACCGAGATCCGCTCGTCCTCGTTGCCCAGGGTGGCCTTGGCGCCGGGCACGGCCTGGATGGCGCCGGTGACCAGCCGCGGGTCGATCTCGCCCACCTTGAGCCGGCCGTCGGCCAGCTGGCCGGTGCCGTCCTCGACGAGCGAGAGCGGCTTGCCGAGGCCGATCCCGGGGGTGTCCGCGCGCAGCGGCGCGGCCGGGGCGTCCAGCAGCAGCTCGCCGAGGTCGGCGCCCTGGTCGAGCAGCGGCAGCGGCAGCTCGGCCTTGGCGGTCGGGCCGACCTTGCCGATGCCGAGCCCCGGCACGATGCGCTCCGGGATCAGCGCGTCCCCGGTGGTGTGGGCGGGCTCCGCCGGCATCAGCAGCGAGGTCGGGATGCCGGCCGAGATCCGGCTGTCCAGCGGCGCCAGCGGGATGTCCACCGGAACCTGCTGGGTGGCCAGCTGGTCCTCCAGTGCCCCGACCTGCTCGGGGCTGACCGGGGCGGCGGAGGCCGCTCCCTGGGAGGCGAGCACGCCCGCACCGACCGCCAGCAGCATCGCGCCGGCCCGCTTGGAGAACCTCATGCTTTTCACCGTTCTGCCTGTCCGTACTGGAGATCCAATGGGGAGGCGGCTGCGCGGGCGCAGCCGAAAGCAATGGGCTCAACGAGCGACCGGTGCCGGCGAATGCGACGGTTAACCGGTTCGGGTTAATAATCCGACCGGCCCGGCCCGGTCGTCGCGCCTCCCGGACTCTTTTCCAAAACCCCCGTAACCTTCCGAGCCGTGATTCTTTGATCTGGACGTCAGTGACCGCAGACCGGGTCTGAGCGTTGAACGCGTTGTACGCACGGAAACCGCACGGAAACCGAGCTTTTCAGAGAGGGATCTCCTCATGATCCAGAAGTCCTTCGCCGCCGCCGGCCTGGCCGCCGCGGCGCTGGCCGGCGCCGCGGCACCGGCCTCGGCCATCGGCGACGCGGACGGCGCCGCCGGCTCGTTCCAGGGCAACGGCGGCACCAACTTCACCGGCACCGTCGGCGACCACAGCCCGAACTTCCACTTCCTGGACAACGCGAACGTCTGCCTGCCGGAGATCCACAACATCGCCGTCGGCGTCCTCGGCATCGCCGTCCCGGTCGAGGTCCCGATCGCCAACAGCGGTGGCAAGCAGTTCTGCACCCAGGGTCAGGGCACCCAGAGCCACGGCGACGCGGGTGTCTCGCACCTGATCGGCTGACCCGCCCGTCCCAGCAGCGTCACCCTTCCGAACCGACCACCTTCGAATCGCTCCCCGATTCAGCCCCCCGAGAGGAACACCGAAATGATCAAGAAGTCCCTTGCCGCCGCCGGCCTGGCCGCCGCCGCCATCGCCATGTCCGCCGGTTCCGCCGGCGCCATCGCCGACTCGGACGGCGCCGCCGTCTCGGCCCAGGGCAACGGCGGCACCAACCACACCGGCACCTACGGCGACCACAGCCCGAACAACCACGTGCTGGACAACCCGAACATCTGCCTGCCCGAGATCCACAACGTGGCGGTCGGCGTCCTCGGCCTGGCCGTGCCGATCGAGGTGCCGGTCCTCAACAGCACCCCGAAGCAGATCTGCAACGTCGGCCAGAACACCCAGTCCTCGGGCGACGCGGGTGTCTCGCACCTGATCGGCTGATCCAGGCGCACGGCGCGACGGAGGGCCCGGGGACGTCTGGTCCCCGGGCCCTCCCGGCGTCCGGGCGCACCCCCCACAGGCAGGGCGTCCGCACCGGACGCTCCGGAAGAAAGGGCAGATCCATGAAGAGCACGCTGGGCAAGATCACCCTGACCGCCATCGGCGCGCTGGCGCTGGCCGGCCTCGCCGTCCCGGCGGCGTCCGCGCACGTCGGCGTGGCCGGCGGCGGCGGGTTCGTCGCCTCCGCCGACCCGGTGTTCGCGGCCGGCGGGGGCGGGGGCATCGCCCACACCTCGCACATCAAGGCCGGCGAGTTCGGCTGGGGCGCCGCGACCTCCACCGAGCTCGCCGGTGGTGGCGGCGGCTTCGCCCACATCGGCGACTGATCGCGACGCATGACGAAGGCCGGGCCCCCTCCCGTCGGGGGGACCCGGCCTTCGGCGTGCGCGGCTGCTGCGGCGGCGTCCGCTACTTGAGCATCGCGGCGGCCTCGACGGCCCAGTAGGTGAGGATCTGCTCGGCACCGGCCCGGCGGATCGAGGTGAGGGTCTCCAGGATGGTGCGCTCGCGCTCGATCCAGCCGTTGGCCGCGGCGGCCTCCACCATCGCGTACTCACCGGAGATCTGGTACGCGGACACCGGCACCGGGGAGGCGTCGGCGACCTGGCGCAGCACGTCCAGGTAGAGCATGGCGGGCTTGACCATCACCAGGTCTGCGCCCTCGGCGAGGTCCAGCTCCAGCTCGCGCAGCGCCTCCCGGGCGTTGGCCGGGTCCTGCTGGTAGCTCTTGCGGTCGCCCTTGAGCGAGGAGTTGACGGCCTCGCGGAACGGCCCGTACAGGGCGGAGGCGTACTTGGCGGTGTAGGCGAGCACGGCCACGCCCTGGTGCCCCGCCTCGTCCAGCGCCCGGCGGATCACGCCGATCTGGCCGTCCATCATGCCCGACGGGCCGACCATGTGGACGCCGGCCTCGGCCTGCACCACGGCCATCTCGGCGTAGCGCGCCAGGGTGGCGTCGTTGTCCACGGCGCCGTCCTCGGCCAGCACGCCGCAGTGGCCGTGGTCGGTGAACTCGTCCAGGCAGAGGTCCGACATGACCACCAGCTGGTCGCCGACCTCCGCGACCACGTCGCGGATCGCCTGCTGGAGGATGCCGTCCGGGTTGGTCCCCTCGGAGCCGACGGCGTCCTTCACCTCGGGCAGGCCGAACAGCATGATGCCGCCGACCCCCGCCTCGGCGGCCTCCACCGCGGCCTTCCGCAGGGTGTCCCGGGTGTGCTGGACGACGCCGGGCATCGAGGAGATCGGCTTCGGCTCGGTGATGTCCTCGCGGACGAACGCGGGCAGGATCAGCTCCGCCGGGTGCAGCCGGGTCTCGGCGACCAGGCGGCGGACCGCCGGGGTCGAGCGCAGGCGGCGCGGGCGGACGTACGGGAATTCGGCGGACACGGCTTCTCTCTCCGAACGATGGTGCGGTACCGGGGGCGGCGGTCGGCCGCCCCCGGTCTCTACGTCAGCGGGCGGCCTTGCGGCGCGAGCCCGGACGGCGCTCACTGGGCCGGTAGACCGGCTCCCCCGCGGCGGTCGCGGTGTCCCGCCGCTTGGCCCCGAAGTCTGCCAGCGCCTGGGCCAGCGCGGCCGCCGACGGGGCCGGGGCCATCACGTCGACCCGCAGGCCGTGCTCCTCGGCGGTCTTGGCGGTGGCCGGGCCGATGCAGGCGATGACCGTCACGTTGTGCGGCTTGCCCGCGATGCCGACCAGGTTCCGCACGGTCGAGGACGAGGTGAACAGCACCGCGTCGAAACCGCCGCCCTTGATCGCCTCACGGGTCTCGGCCGGCGGCGGCGAGGCGCGCACCGTCCGGTACGCCGTCACGTCGTCGACCTCCCAGCCCAGCTCGACCAGGCCGGCCACCAGGGTCTCGGTGGCGATGTCGGCGCGCGGCAGCAGCACCCGGTCGATCGGGTCGAACACCGGGTCGTACGGCGGCCAGTCCTCCAGCAGCCCGGCCGCGGACTGCTCGCCGGAGGGCACCAGGTCCGGCTTCACGCCGAAGTCCACCAGCGCCTGCGCGGTGGTCTCGCCGACCGCCGCGACCTTGATCCCGGCGAACGCCCGGGCGTCCAGGCCGTACTCCTCGAACTTCTCGCGCACCGCGCGCACCGCGTTCACCGAGGTGAAGGCGATCCACTCGTAGCGGCCGGTGACCAGGCCCTTGATCGCCCGCTCCATCTGCTGCGGGGTGCGCGGCGGCTCGACCGCGATGGTCGGCACCTCCTGCGGCACCGCGCCGTACGAGCGCAGCTGCTCGGAGAGGCCGTGCGCCTGCTCCTTGGTGCGCGGCACCAGCACGTTCCAGCCGAACAGCGGCTTGGTCTCGAACCAGGAGTGCGAGGCGCGGTGGGCGACCTGCTCACCGACCACGGCTATGACCGCGGTGGCCGGGTCCACCGGGGCGGAGACCGGGGAGGGCAGCACCCGGGCGGCCTTGAGGTCGGCCGCGATGGAGGCCAGCGTCGCGGTGAAGGTGCGCTGGCGGGTGGTGGTGCCGGAGAGCGTCGCGCTCAGCGCGGAGTCCGGCTTGCGGCCGTTGGCGACCAGCGCGTTGGCGGTGGCCGGCAGCTGGCCCAGGGTGGTGCGCACGACCAGGGTGGTCTCCGGCGCGCCCAGGTCCACCGGGGACCCGGCCAGCAGCGCGGCGGCCTCCACGAAGCGCACGTCGGTACCGGCCGCGCCGCGCAGCGGCACGCCCGCGTAGGCCGGCACGCCGACCGACTGGGCGACGCCCGGGATCACCTCGAAGGCGATCCCGGCACCGGCGCAGCCGAGCATCTCCTCGGCCGCGCAGCCGTCCAGGCCCGGGTCGCCGTCGACGGTCCGCACCACGTGCTTGCCGGACCGCACGGCCTCGGCGACCAGGCGGGCCAGGTCGAAGTCCGGCCCCTCCACGCCGGGGGTGTGCACCTGCACACCGGCCGGACAGTGGCTGCGCACCGTGGCGGCGGTCAGCGGGTCGGCGACCAGCACGTCGGCGGAGGCCAGCACCTCGACCGCGCGCAGGGTCAGCAGGCCCGGGTCGCCGGGACCCGCGCCCAGGAAGGTGCAGCGGCCGTGGGCGGGGACGCTGCCCCCGAACGGGCTGTCGGCCGGGAACGGGCTGTCGGTGGCGGTGGTGGGGCTCATCGGGCTCGCTCCCCCATCAGGGCGGCCGCGCCCGCGTCGAGCAGCCGGGCGGCCAGCGCGCGGCCGAGGGCCGCCGCCTGCTGCTCGGCGGTCTCGTCGAGGACGATCGGACCGTGGGCGGACATCTTCAGCAGGGTGGCGCCGTCGACGGTGCCGACCACGCCCTCCAGCCGCAGTTCGGATCGGTGCTCCCAGACGGCCAGCGCGGCGACCGGCGCGGAGCAGCCGGCCTCCAGGGTGCCCAGCAGGGCGCGCTCGGCGGCCACCGCGACCCGGGTGGGGGCGTGGTCGAGGGCCGACAGCGCGGCGGCCAACGCGGTGTTCGCGGCGGTGCACTCGACGGCGAGCGCGCCCTGGCCCGGGGCCGGGATCATCAGCTCGGGGTCGAGGTGCCCGGAGATCTCGGCGGCCCGGCCGAGCCGGTTCAGGCCGGCCGTGGCCAGCACCACCGCGTCCAGCTCGCCGGAGGTGACGAAGCCGATCCGGGTGTCCACGTTGCCGCGGATCGCGACCGTCTCCAGCTGGGCGCCGTTGGCCCGGGCCCAGGCGTTGAGCTGCGCCATCCGGCGCGGCGAGCCGGTGCCGATGCGGGCCGGGCGGCCGGCGCCGGCCAGCTTCTCGACCAGTTCGCCCAGCGCCAGGCCCTCGCGCGCCACCAGGGCGTCGCGGCTGTCCTCGCGCTGCGGGACGGCCGCCAGCACCAGGCCCTCGGCGCCCGCGGTCGGCAGGTCCTTGAGGGAGTGCACGGCGAAGTCGATCCGGCCCTCCAGCAGGGCGTCGCGCAGCGCGGAGACGAACACCCCGGTGCCGCCGATCTGGGCCAGCGCCTCGCGGGAGGTGTCGCCGTAGGTGGTGATCTCCACCAGCTCGACGGCGCGCCCGGTGACGCGGGTCACCTCACGGGCGACCATGCCCGACTGGGCCATGGCGAGCGCGCTGCGCCGGGTGCCGAGCCGCAGGGGTGCGACGGTGGCGTCCGGCGTCCGGCCGGTGAGCGGTTGACCATTCATGAGGTGATCGTCCCGGTGGTACTCGTGGGATGGCTGACGGTTCATCCGGCGCCCCCGCCCGCAGGCTGCTGGGTGCCGATCGGGGTGCCCGAGACCGCGTGGACGGCGGCCGGGTCGAGGTCGAAGAGTTCACGCAGGGCCTCCGCGTAGGAGGCGCCGCCCGGCTCGGCGGCCAGCTGCTTCACCCGCACGGTGGGGGCGTGCAGCAGCTTGTCGACCACCCGGCGGACGGTCTGGCCGATCTCGGCGCGCGAGCGCTCGTCCAGGCCGGGCAGCCGGGAGTCCAGGCGGCCCAGCTCGGCGGCGACCACCTCGGAGGCCATCGCGCGCAGCGCCACCACGGTGGGGGCGATCCGCGCGGCCCGCTGGGCGGCGCCGAAGGCGGAGACCTCGTCGGAGACGATGCCGGCGACGGCGTCCACGTCGCCCGCGCCGGGGGTGGCGGCGTGGGCGTGCGAGAGGCTCTCCAGGTCGACCAGCAGCGCGCCGGGCAGCTCGTGCACGGCGTGGTCGACGTCGCGCGGCATGGCGAGGTCGAGGAAGGCCAGCGGGGTCGAGCCGGCGCGCACGGCGACGGCGGCGGCGACGTCGTCCGCCTTGATCACCACGCCGGCCGCGCCGGTGCAGGAGATCACCAGGTCGACGTCGGCCAGCGCCTCGGGCACCTTGGACAGCTCCAGGGTGCGGGCGACGTCGGCGCCGAGGATCTCGGCCAGCCGCTCGGCGCGGGCCGGCGTCCGGTTGGCGATCAGCAGGTCGGTCACGCCCGAGCGGACCAGGGTGGCGGCGGCCAGCGAGCTCATCGAGCCCGCGCCGACGACCAGCGCCCGCTTGCCCGCGATCTCGCCCGCGCCGGCCGCGACCTGCTCCAGGCCGAAGGTCACCAGCGACTGGCCGGCCTTGTCGATGCCGGTCTCGCTGTGCGCGCGCTTGCCGACCCGCAGCGCCTGCTGGAACAGCTCGTTCAGGCCGCGCCCGGCGGTGTGCTCCTCCTGGGCCTTGGCCAGGGCGTCGCGCAGCTGGCCGAGGATCTGGCCCTCGCCGACCACCATCGAGTCCAGGCCGCAGGCCACCGAGAAGAGGTGGTGGACGGCGCGGTCCTCGTAGTGGACGTAGAGGTGCGAGGTCAGCTCCTCCAGGTCGACGCCGCTGTGGTGGGCGAGCAGCAGCGACAGCTCGGCGACGCCGGCGTGGAACTTGTCCACGTCGGCGTACAGCTCGATCCGGTTGCAGGTGTTCAGCAGCGCGGCCTCGGCGACGGTCGCGGACGCGGCCGCGTCGTGCAGCAGCCGGGTCGGCACGCCACCGGTCAGCGCGGCGCGCTCCAGCACGCCGACCGGGGCCGTGCGATGGCTCAGCCCTACGACGAGAAGACTCACGCCCGCTCCCTGGTCCCACGATTCTCGGTGCTCATGCCGGCATCACCGCGGACAGCTCGCCCTCGCCGGCCTTGCCGGGCTTGCCCTTCGCCGCCGGGTCCGCGTCCTCGGCGGCCGCGCGCGTCTTGCCGCTGCCCCCGGCCGCCCGGCGGAGCTTGGCGGCGGCGGCGCGCACCGGGCCGGGGGCCCGGTCGAGCACGGACTCGGTGCGGTCCGGCTCGTCGCCGGCCTTGCGCTGCTCGTGGAAGGCGAGGATCTGCAGCTCGATGGAGAGGTCCACCTTGCGCACGTCCACACCGTCCGGGACGGTCAGCACGGTCGGGGCGAAGTTCAGGATGCTGGTGACGCCGGCCTCGACCAGCCGGTCGCAGACCTGCTGGGCCGCGCCGGGCGGGGTGGTGATGACGCCGATCGAGACGTGCTGGCTCTCCACGATGGACTCCAGTTCGTCCATGTGGCGCACGGGCAGGCCGGCCGCGCTGCTGCCGACCACGGCCGGGTCGGCGTCGAGCAGGGCGGCGACCCGGAAGCCGCGGGAGGCGAAGCCGCCGTAGTTGGCGAGCGCGTGGCCGAGGTTGCCGATGCCGACGATGACGACCGGCCAGTCCTGGGTCAGGCCCAGCTCGCGGGAGATCTGGTAGACGAGGTACTCGACGTCGTAGCCGACGCCGCGGGTGCCGTAGGAGCCCAGGTAGGAGAAGTCCTTGCGGAGCTTGGCGGAGTTCACCCCGGCCGCGGCGGCCAGTTCCTCGGAGGAGACGGTCGGCACCGAGCGCTCGGAGAGCGCGGTGAGCGCGCGCAGATAGAGGGGCAGCCGCGCGACCGTCGCCTCCGGGATTCCCCGGGCACGCGAGGGTCGGCGCGCGGCGCCCGGGTCGGGCGTCTGCGAACTGCTCTGTGGTGATCGGCCGATTGCCACGGTGCTCCTGTGGGTGAAGCTGGGCTTTGGCAGCCAGGCTATGCGTTTGTGAACGTGTGCACAAAGATGGTGTCCGATTTGTCCCTGCACAGTGATGCGCATCACGCCGGTGAACCCATAGCACCGGCCGATTTCCGGGCCGTCGCCGGGGGCGGTGCGGCGGGTGGCCGGGGACCGTACAGGAGACGCTCCGGCAGCTCGCGCGGGGCGGGCACCGGGGCCGGGCGGGCGAGGTCGCGCAGGACCAGCGGGACCGGCTCGCCCGACGGGCGGGAGCGCGCCCGGCCCAGCCGCGGCCACGGCACCCGGGCCGCCTCCCGCAGCGGCTCCGTCCAGTCCCCCGGCGGACAGGACGGCGCGTCCAGGCAGTGCCGCAGCAGGCCGGCGGTGGCGCGGGCGTCGCCCAGCGCGGTGTGCGCGGCGAAGCCGCCCAGGCCGGCCGCCGCCACGCAGGCCGCCAGGCCGAAACCGCCGGCCTCCGGCAGATGGGCGCGGGCCAGCCGCATGGTGCACAGCAGCGGCACCGGCGGCAGCGGCACCCCGATCCGGGCGAACTCGCGGTCCAGGAAAGCGTGGTCGCAGGTGACGTGATGGCCGACCAGCACCCGGCCGGCCAGCAGCTCCAGCAGCCTCGGCGCGATCTCGCGGAACCGCGGGGCGCCCTCGACGTCCTCCTGCGCGATCCGGTGCACATGGGTCGGGCCGACCGGACCCAGCGGGTCCAGCAGCGTGGAGAACTCGCCCTCCGCGCGGAGCCGCTCGTCCAGCAGCACCACGGCCACCTCGACCACCCGGTGCCGCCAGGGGCTGCGGCCGGTCGCCTCCACGTCCACCACGGCGAAGCCCCCGCGCGCGGCCGGCGGGTCGGCGGGCGCTGCCGGGGGCGGGCCGGGAAGCATGGCGGCACTCCTCGCGTGCTCAGCCCCCCATGGGCGCAAACGAGTTCGATCGTAAGCCGAGCGGCGGGGGGCGCCCCAAGCCGCGCACGCGGAATCTTCACAACGATTCGGCGAACCGCCCCCGCCGGACGGCGGGGGCGCCGGGGCGTCTCCGGGCGGGTCCGGCGGGAGGGCTCCTCCGGGCCGGGGCGGGTGGGGTCAGGCGCCGAGGGCGGCGCGCAGGCGCTTCTCGTCCACGCGCCAGAAGTCGTGCTGGCGGCCGTCGACCAGGGTGACCGGGATCTGCTCCCAGTAGCGCCGGTAGAGCTCCTCGTCCTGCGTGATGTCCTTCTCCTCGAAGGCCGCGCCCAGCTCGGAGGTCACCCGGACGATCACCTCCCGGGCGTCGTCGCACAGGTGGCAGCCGGGCTTGGCCACCAGGGTCACCGTCCGGTCGGCCGGCTTCGGCCCCGGGTTCTTGTCACGTCGCAGCAGTGGGCTCACCCCGCCATTGTGCGACGCCCCTACAAACGGGCCGGACACGACCGGCCCCCCTCCCGTTCACCCGCCGGGCATGCCGCCGTCACGGCCTTCGCGCAGGTCGCTGGCTATGCTCGGTGCCATGGCCGTGCTCCGAAGGCTCATCCAGACAAGGCGATCCACCAGCTCGCGGACCGCCCTGGCGGGCGAGGCCGCGGCCGAGGCGGCGGAGGCCGCCCTGCGGGCCGCGCCGGAGCCGCCCGCCGCGGCGGCCGAGGGTCCCCAGGAGCCCGCGGAGGACCGGCCGGCCAAGCGCGGCAAGGCGCCCAAGGCCCCCGAGGGCAACCACACGCCCGAGCCGGACGACCCGCGCGCCGCCGCGTTCTTCGACTGCGACAACACCATCCTGCGCGGCGCCGCGATCTTCTACCTCGGCGTCGGCCTCTACCGGCGCGGCTTCCTCAGCCGCCGGGACATCGCCCGGTTCGCCTGGCAGCAGGCCTGGTTCCGGCTGCACGGCGCCGAGGACCCGGAGCACATGGCGGACGCCAAGCACACCGCGCTCGGCGTGGTGGCCGGCAAGCGGACCGCCGACCTGGAGGCGCTCTGCGAGGAGGTCTTCGAGGACGTCATCGCCGACAAGGTGTGGCCGGGCACCCGCGCGCTGGTGCAGATGCACCTGGACGCCGGGCAGCGGGTCTGGCTGGTCACCGCCGCCCCCGTGGAGGTGGCCCGGATCATCGCGGCCCGGCTCGGCATGACCGGCGCGCTCGGCACCGTGGCCGAGGCCCGCGACGGCGCGTACACCGGCCGGCTGGTCGGCGAGCTGCTGCACGGGCCGGCCAAGGCGGCCGCCGTGCGCTCGCTGGCCCGGCGCGAGCGGCTGGACCTCGACCGGTGCGCCGCCTACAGCGACTCGGCCAACGACATCCCGATGCTCTCGCTGGTCGGCCACCCGTACGTGGTGAACCCGGACGGCGCGCTGCGGCGGCACGCCCGGGCGCAGGGGTGGCGGGTCCGGGACTTCCGGACCGGGCGGAAGGCGGCCCGGGTGGGCCTGCCGGCGGCCGCCGCGCTCGGGGTGGCAGCCGGCGCCGCCGCGGCCGGGGTCGCGCTGCACCGCCGCCACCGCGGCTGAGCCACCGCTCCCGCCGGCCCGGCCGGAGCGTCGCCGCGCGCCCGCTCCGCACCCCTCGCCCGGGCGCCCCTCGCCGGGGTGAGCGCGGTCAATCCGCACGCTGACCAGGCCGCTCGTACGGGCGAACTCCCGCGCGCCGCGGGGCCGTCCGGCTCGCCGACCGAACCCGCCACCCCGTGACCGGATCTGATCGTTCGCCAGCTCGCGAAAGTCGGGGATTATCCGGCCGCCGGGCCGGGAAACCGCCCGACGCGCGCCCGAATCGGTCACCTGGTGCACCCGTTCTGTCACATTGAGCCAGGCGATCGCTGACGTGTTCGGTCAGTGTCGGCCGGATATGCACCCCATGCGGATCCCAAACGACCACTTCGACCACACGGTGTAGCTGTCATTGCACAAAGCGTTATTCTCTCCTGGATGCACGTCACCCACCCGCCGCAGGTACGACCGGGCGGGACGGACGTGCTCTCCGCGCAGGCGGAGGTGATCCGTCCACAGTTCTGCCTCTGGGAGTCCCGTGTACCCACCCGTCCGGAACGACGCGCCTGCACCCTCCCGCCCGTCGTCCGCGCCCCTGCGCTCCCGCACCGGCCTGCGCGGCCGCACCGTCCCGCCCCGGCAGATCTCCACCGGCCTGGACCTGCTGCGCACCCTGCTCCGCAGCCAGCTCGCCGCCACCCCCCAACTGGTGCCCGCCGGAGCCCCGTCCGGCCCCGGACCCGCCACCGCCGGCGGCCCGCTGCTGCGCACCACCGCCGCCGGATCGACCGGCACCGGCGCACGCGGCCGCACCGGCACCTCCGGCGGCCGCAGCCGCTCCCGCACCACCACTGGCCCCGGTTACGAGACCGAGCACAACCCGATCATGGAGCTGGTCGAGCGGGCCCAGGCCGGCGAGAGCGAGGCCTTCGGCCGGCTCTACGACCACTACGCGGACACCGTCTACCGCTACATCTACTACCGGGTCGGCAGCCGGGCCACCGCCGAGGACCTCACCAGCGAGACGTTCCTGCGCGCGCTGCGCCGGATCGGCACCTTCACCTGGCAGGGCCGGGACTTCGGCGCCTGGCTGGTGACCATCGCCCGCAACCTCGTCGCCGACCACTTCAAGTCCAGCCGCTTCCGGCTGGAGGTCACCACCGGCGAGATGCTCGACTCCAACGAGTGCGAGCGCAGCCCCGAGGAGTCGGTGCTGGAGTCGCTCTCCAACGCCGCCCTGCTGGAGGCCGTCCGCCGGCTGAACCCGCAGCAGCAGGAGTGCGTCACCCTCCGCTTCCTGCAGGGGCTCTCGGTCGCCGAGACCGCCCGGATCATGGGCAAGAACGAGGGTGCCATCAAGACCCTCCAGTACCGCGCCGTGCGCACCCTGGCCCGCCTGCTCCCGCCGGACGCGCGGTGAGCCGGCGGGGTTCCGGGGAGGGCTCCGGGGAAGCGGCGGGAGAGATAGGGAGCGGGCCGTCACCTTCGGGGACGGCCCGACACATCCGGGTGAACGGTCGGTCCGATGATCAGCCGCGCGTAACCGACCGCCCGCACCGCTCGTTGGCCAGCGTGCAAGCCCCCACCAGGCGTACGGTCAAGTCGAATTGCGACCTCTCACCCGATGGAGTGGCTATGGCTTGCCGGGGCAACCGTCCGGCAGGCCGGGGTGTCGACAACGACGAAGGGAGGTGTGGCCCGTGACGGCAAACGTGCTGGAGCACCGGCGCGCGAAGGCCTTCGCCGAGGCGCTGGAGGCCCACCGGGCGGAGCAACGCGCCGCCGACGGTGACGGCTCGGCCAACACCGCTGGCGGGCACGCCGGTTCGGCCGCGATGGCGGAACTCATCGACACGGTCGGCGCGCTGCGCGCGCTGCCCGCCCCGGAACTCGACCACGAGGTCCGGACTGTCCAACGCGCCCAGCTGGTGGCCGCGTTCGAGCAGGCCTTCGCGGGCGGCCCGGGCGCCACCGTGCCGCGGCAGCGCCGCCACCGGGCCATCCGCACCGCTCCGCGCGGGCGTTGGAGCCGCCGGTTCGCGATCGGCGGACTCGTCGCCGGCCTCGCCGTCGGCAGTTTCGCCGGCGTCGCGGCCGCCAGCGGCAACGCCCTTCCCGGCGACCCGCTGTACGGCATGAAGCGCGGACTGGAGGGCCTGCGGCTCAACCTCGCGAACTCCGACAGCGAACGCGGCGAACTGCTCCTCGACAACGCGGCCACCCGCCTCGGCGAGGCGCGGTCCCTGGTCGGCCGGACCGGCACCGGCGGCGCGCTCAGCCCGGGCACCGTCGAGCAGGTCCGCAGGGCTCTGGACGCCATGCACGCCGACGCCCTCAAGGGGCGCGACCTGCTGCGGGCCGTCTACCGCACCAACGGCTCGCTCGACCCGATGCGGGCCCTGGCGGGCTTCGCCCAGGACGAGGACGGCACCTGGGCGGAGCTCCAGTCCCGGCTCCCGGTCCAGCTCACCCCGCAGGCCCACCTGGTGGACCAGCTCTTCGACGACATAAGCCAGGACGTCGCGCCCCTGCGCCTGGTCCAGCAGCCCGCCGAGAGCGGTGCGCCGGCCGGCGGCGGGGCGGGCGGCGGCAGCCACGGTCCGGGCGCCGGCGGCTCCGGCGCGCCGTCGGCCGGGACGGTTCCCGGCGGCAACCCGGCGGTCGGCGACGCGCCCGCCCAGGGCGGCGCCACCGGCGGCCCGGCGGTCGGCGGCAGGCCGGGCGGCGCCCCGCAGGTCCCGCCCCAGGGCGGCATCCCCGCCGCCCCGGCGGCCCCCGCCGCGCCGGCCGCACCGCTGACGGGCGGCCCGGGCAATCTCGTCCCGGCCCCGGTCGGCGGACTGGTCGACGACCTCACCAGCGGGCTCACCGGCGCCAAGCCCTCCCCCAGCGCGGACGCCGCCGCCCCGGCGCCGGCGCCGGACCAGACCCCGGCGGCGCCGGGCGGGACGCCGAGCGGCGCGGGCGACGGTGCCGCCCAGCAGGGCGTCGAGGTGCCCCCGCTGATCCCGGGCCTGCTGCCCGGTCTGCGGATCCTCGGCGGCTGACGGGCGCGGGAGGACGGCGCGGGCCCCGGCGGACACCCTGTCCGCCGGGGCCCGCCCGCGTCGGTCGGACCGCGCAGGTCGACCGGGCCGACCGGCGCGGTCCGGCCGTCAGAAGAACACCGACCGCCGCTGCACCAGCAGCTGGTAGAGCGTGTGCTGGATGGTCTCCCGCACCTCGTCCGCGAGGTCGAAGACCAGCATCGGGTCGTCCGCCGCCTCCGCCGGGTGCCGGTCGGTGGCGATCGGCTCGCCGAACTCGATGATCCACTTGGTCGGCAGCGGCACCGCCCCGAGCGGCCCCAGCCACGGGAAGGTCGGCGTGATCGGCACGTACGGCAGGCCCAGCAGCCGGGCCACCGTCCTGAGGTTCCCGATCATCGGATAGGTCTCCTCCGCCCCGACGATCGAGCACGGCACGATCGGCACCCCCGCCCGCAGCGCCGAGGAGACGAAGCCGCCCCGGCCGAACCGCTGCAGCTTGTACCGCTCCGCGAACGGCTTGCCGATCCCCTTGAAGCCCTCCGGCCAGACCCCGACCAGCTCGCCGCGCTCCAGCAGCGCCCGGGCGTCCTCGTTGCAGGCCAGGGTGTGCCCGGCCTTGCGGGCCAGCTCGTTGACGCCCGGCAGCACGAACACCAGGTCGGCGGCGAGCATCCGCAGGTGCCGGTGGGCGGGGTGGTGGTCGTGTATCACCACCTGGGTCATCAGGGCGTCCAGCGGGATCGTCCCGGAGTGGTTGGCCACGATCAGCGCGCCGCCCTCGGCCGGGATGTTCTCGATCCCGCGCACCTCCACCCGGAAGTACTTCTCCGCCAGCGGCCGCAGCAGCCCGAGCAGCACCTCCTCGGTGAGCTCCCGGTCGAAGCCGAACTCGTCGACCTCGTAGTCTCCGGTGATCCGGCGGCGCAGGAAGGACAGGCCGTCGGCCGCCCGGTCCTCCCAGCCCTTGCCGAACGCCCGGGTCGCGGCGGCGCCGAGCCGCCCGGCCAGCGCTCCGCCGACGGCGTCGGCGACCCGGTCGGCCAGACCGGGGCCGCCGGCCGGCGGCTCGGTCCAGCTGGGGGCGGACTCGATCGGGATGACCTTCGCCTCACCCGGCGCGTTCTCTGCGGCGGCACTCATGCGGGTTCAGCTCCTGGGTCGGTGCGGTCGGGCGGTGGCGGCGGCGTCGGGACCGGCCAGCAGCGCGGCCAGGCCGTCGGTGACGGCGGTCAGCCGCCGCGGCGGCAGCAGGCCCGGCGACTGCGCGGCGGCGAAGTCCGCGAAGGCCTCCGGGGTGGTGAACACCGGGCGGTAGCCGAACGCCTCGCGCAGCCGCGCGGTGTCCACCACCCGGCCGTGGGTCAGCAGCCGCAGCTGCTCGGGCGAGACGTCGACCAGCCGGGTCTGCCGGGCCAGCCCGGCCATCCAGCTGACGGCGGGCAGCAGCAGCGGCAGGGTCGGCCGGCCCAGCCGGCGGGCGCACTGGGAGAGCAGCAGCACGCCCTCCCCCGCGACGTTGAAGGTGCCGGTGTTCACGGTGCCCGGCTCGGCCGGGAAGGAGGACCGGCAGAGCACCTCGACCACGTCGTCCTCGTGGGCGAACTGCAGCCGGGGGTCGTAACCGAGGACGGTCGGCAGCACCGGCAGCGCGAAGTAGTCGCTCAGCGGGGTGTCGGCGCCCGGGCCGACGATGTTGGCGAACCGCAGCACGGTGACCGCGACGTCCGGGCGGCGCCGGGCGAAGCCGCGGACGTAGCCCTCCACCTCGACGGCGTCCTTGGCGAAGCCGCCGCCCGGCAGCACCTTCGGCTGGGTCCGCTCGGTGAACACCGCCGGGTCGCGCGGCGCCGAGCCGTAGACGCCGGTGGTCGACTTCACCACCAGCCGCCGCACCCCCGGCGCCTTCTGGCAGGCGCCGAGCAGCTGCATGGTGCCGATCACGTTGGACTCCTTCACCGCGGAGCGGTGGGTGGAGCCCAGCCCGGTGGCGCTGACCGCGAGGTGGACGACCGTGTCGACGCCGTGCTCGGCGATCACCCGCGCCACGGCGGGGCGGCGCAGGTCGAGCTGGTGGAAGCGGTACGGCGCGGCGGGCCCCTCCGGCTCCGCGAGCGCGCGCAGCGCCGGGCGCGGCGGCTGCACGTCCACGCCGACCACCAGGTCCACCCCCGGCCGGCAACGCAGCTCGGCGGCGAAGCGGGCGCCGAGGTGGCGGGCCACGCCGGTGACGAGCACGACCGTTCCCACAGCGCTGCACCCCATTCCTCGGCCCGGGAGGCCTGCGTGCACCGTACCGCGCCGCCCCGGCGGGCCGGGAAACGACACCGCCCGCCCAGGCCACGGGGGCCTGGGCGGGCGGTACGAAGCGCTGGGCGCGCAGGGCGCGGCCGGGGGCGCTTACTTCTTGTTGCGACGCTGGACGCGCGTGCGCTTGAGAAGCTTGCGGTGCTTCTTCTTGGCCATACGCTTGCGACGCTTCTTGATGACAGAGCCCACGGAACAACCCTCGCTCACTGAGACTCTCGCCCGTGAGAGACGGAGTCCATACGACTGACGGAGGGCCTAGCCTACATTCCACACGCCCAGGGCCGTAATCGCGCTCCCCGAGGCGGGCGAACTCAAGGCGAATCCGGGGCGAACGGAGACGGGGTCCACCGTGGTGGACCCCGTGCCGGACCGGCCCGCCTACGCGCTCTCGAGCCGCACGTAGGACTCCTTGAGGTACTCGTGCACTGCCTGCTGGGGCACCCGGAACGAGCGGCCGACCCGGATGGCGGGCAGCTCACCGCTGTGCACCAACCGGTAGACCGTCATCTTGGAGACCCGCATGACCGCGGCCACCTCCGCCACGGTCAGGAAGACGACGTCCTGCAAGGGGCGTTCGCCGGAACTCATGACCATCACCCGACCCTTACCCGTGTGCAAGGCACCGGCTTCCCCTCCGGTGACTCCACCGGCACACGTGTATCCCCAGAGTAGTTATGGGTGGTACCAGTGGGAAGAGGGAGAAGCGCAGTCCTCGTACGGTGAGGGATAAGTCCGTTGCAGTACGTAGCCGATCGGCGGTCTGCACTAGTCGGCGTGCGCACGGAACGCTACCGGGCACCAGGTCTTCACAAGCGGTGGCACCGGTTCGGCCGCCCGGGTCAGGGCATCAGACCGTGGTGCGGCAGGACGGCGCGGCGGGTGGCCAGGATCGCCTGGTCGAGGCGGTCCGCCGGATCGTATCCCGCGTCGAAGTCGCGCCAGACCGGACGGGCGCCGTCGGTCATCCGCAGCGGGGCCGGGCGGCGGGTGCGCCGGTAGACCTCGGCGCGCCAGGTCTCCGGGGTCTCGGTGGCCGGGTCGACGGGGCGGCCGGCCGCGGTGGCGACCAGGTGGGTCCAGGTCCGCGGGACGACGTCGACGACGGCGTAGCCGCCCCCGCCGAGGGCGATCCAGCGGCCGTCGGCGTGCTCGTGGGCCAGCTCGTGCAGCTCCTGGGCGATGGCCCGCTGGGCGTCCACGGTGACCGCGAGGTGGGCGAGCGGGTCCTCCAGGTGGGTGTCGGCGCCGTGCTGGGTGACCATGACCTGCGGGCGGAAGGCGGCGAGCAGCTCGGGCACCAGGGCGTGGAAGGCGCGCAGCCAGCCGGTGTCCCCGGTGCCGGCCGGCAGCGGGAGGTTGACGGCCGAGCCCTCGGCGCCGGGGCCGCCGGTCTCGGTGGCCCAGCCGGTCTGCGGGAAGAGGGTGGCGGGGTGCTCGTGCAGCGAGACGGTGAGCACCCGGGGGTCGTTCCAGAAGGCCTCCTGGACGCCGTCGCCGTGGTGGACGTCGACGTCGACGTAGGCGACCCGTTCGGCACCGAGTTCGAGCAGCCGGGCGATGGCGAGCGCCGGGTCGTTGTAGACGCAGAAGCCGGAGGCGCGGTCGGGCATGGCGTGGTGCAGGCCGCCGGCGAAGTTGACCGCGTGCGGGGTCTCGCCGCGCCAGACGGCCTCGGCGGCGGCGACGGACTGGCCGGCGATCAGCGCGGAGGCGGAGTGGACGGCGGGGAAGGCCCAGTTGTCGTCGGTGCCGAGGCCGTGCCGCACGTCCTGCCGCTCGGGGTGGGCGGCCGCGTACTTGACCGCCTCGACGTACTCGGCGGTGTGCACCAGGCGCAAGGTGGACTCGCCGGCGGGCGGCGCGGACCGGACGGTGACACCCGGGCCGGCGGCGAGGCCGAGGTCCTCCACCAGGCGCATGGTGAGCGCCAGCCGGGTCGGGTCCATCGGGTGGCCGGGGCCGAAGTCGTAGGCGGTGACCTCCTCGTCCCAGAAGAGGTGCAGGCCGCAGGAGGTGTCACGCTCGGCGTCGGGCATGGCGTCCACCGTAGTCGGTGGGGACGGCCCGGCCGGGCAACGGGTCCTTGAACGGCAGTTGTACGGGCGTCAGGCCCCGACCCGGCCCGCCGTCGTCGGCGCGGGGGCGGCGGCCGCCGAGGCCGGGGCGAAGCGGTCGGCGAGCGGCAGGACGGCCAGCACCAGCAGCATCGGCGCGAGCAGCGCCCAGCGGTACGAGCTCGCGTCCGCCAGGGCGCCGACCAGGGGCGAGCCGATCAGGAAGCCGACGTAGTTGAAGAGGTTGAGCCGGGCCACGGCGGCGTCCGAGTCCGCCGGGAAGAGCCGTCCGCCGGCCGCGAAGACCTGCGGGATGATCGCGCAGATCCCGAGGCCCAGCAGGGTGAACCCGGCGATCCCGGCCCAGGCGCCCGGCGCGGCGGCGGCCGCCGCGAAGCCGAGCGCGGCCAGCGCCGCGCCGCCGCGCACCACCGGGACGGCGCCCCAGCGCTGCACGGCGCGGTCGCCGAGCGCCCGGCCGAGCAGCATCGCCACCATGTAGCCGAGGTAGGAGAGTTTGGCGACGTCCTCGGGGCTGCCCAGTCCGTCGGTCAGGTACTTGACGCTGTAGTTGGAGACCGAGGCGTCGGCGATGTAGGCGAAGGCCATCGCCAGGCAGAGCGGCAGCAGCGGACGCCAGGGGATCGTCCGGGCGGCGGCCTCGGCGGCCTCCCGGACGGCGTCGACGAGGTCGGCGGGCCCGGCGTCCGAAGGCCGGCGGAGGGTGCCGGCCAGCAGCGCGAGCGGGGCGATCACGGCGGCCGCCGTCCCGAACAGCACCGGCAGGCCGAGTCCGTAGTGCGCGCCGAGACCGGCCACGGCCGCGCCGAGGATGCCGCCGAGGCTGAAGGCGGCGTGGAAGCCGAGCATCACGGAGCGGCCGTAGCGGTGCTGGAGGCCGACCCCGAGCATGTTCATGCTGGCGTCCAGCGCGCCGACCAGCAGGCCGAAGGCGCCCAGGGCGAGCGCCAGTTGCCAGAGCGTGTCGCCGAGGCCGACGGCGGCCAGGGTGGCGCAGACGGCCGGCTGGACCACCCGCAGCACGGCCCGCGGGCCGGTCCGGCGGACGAGTCGCTCGGAGGCGATCGACCCCGCGCCGGCCAGGACCGGCACGGCGGCCAGGAAGAGCGGCAGCAGCGCGTCGCCCAGCCCGTACCGGTCCTGGATCTCCGGGATGCAGGTGACCAGCAGGGCGAAGGTGACGCCCTGGAGCAGGAAGCTCGCGGCCAGCGCGGCCCGGGCGGCCCGGAGGCCGGGCGTGATCGCCGGGCTCGCGGCACGGTCGGCGTTGTCGGCGCCCTCGGTTCGCACATGCACCTCGCTACTGGCCGGTACGGCGGTGGTGAGGCGAGAGCGTAGGGGCAGACGGGCGATCGCGGGAGGGGGTGCGCACGACCCGCGCACGACGGGACGCGCGGGGGCTCAGTGCCCCAGCAGGGCGGGGACCTCGGCGAGGTCGGCGATCAGCCCGGTGGCGCCGGCCGCGGTGAGCTTCGCCGGGTCGGTCAGCGCCGTGTAGCCGTAGACGTCCATGCCGGCCGCGCGGGCGGCGAGCACACCGTTGGGGCTGTCCTCCAGCACCAGGCAGGCCGCCGGGTCGACGCCCAGGGTGCGGGCCGCGTGCAGGAAGAGGTCCGGCGCGGGCTTGCCGACGCCGACGTCCTGGGCGCTGAAGATCCGCTCCTCCGCGAGGTGGCCGCGCAGGCCGGCGGCGTCCAGCGCGGCGCGGATCCAGCTGTGGTGGGCGGAGGAGGCCAGGCAGTAGGGCACGGAGCGCCGCTGGAGTTCCTTCAGCAGCGCCTCCGCGCCCCGGACGGCGGCGAGTTCGGTGGCGAAGGCGTCGAAGACCCGGCCGTGGAAGGCCTCGTCGAAGCCCTCCGGGAGCCGGGCGCCGTCGTACCGCTCGGCGATCACGTCGTGCACCTTGTGCGCGGCGGTGCCCATGAAGTCCCGGTAGGAGTCCTCGATCGTGGTCGGGTAGCCCAGCTCGGTCAGGTACGCGGCCAGCAGCCGGTTGGAGAGCGGCTCGCTGTCCACCAGCACACCGTCGTTGTCGAAGATCACCAGCTCATAGGTCATGCGTTCGACCCTAAGGCGTGCCCGCCCGCGGCGGTCACCTGCCGCCGGAGGCCAGCTCCCGGGAGCGGTCCCGGGCCGCCTCCAGGGCGCCCAGCAGGGCCGCCCGCACCCCGTGGTTCTCCAGCTCGCGGATGGCCGCGATGGTGGTGCCGGCCGGCGAGGTGACCGCCTCGCGCAGCTTCACCGGGTGCTCGCCGGAGTCCCGCAGCATCACCGAGGCGCCGATCGCCGACTGCACGATGAGGTCGTGCGCCACCTGCCGGGGCAGGCCGAGCAGGATGCCCGCGTCGGTCATCGCCTCGACCAGGAAGTAGAAGTACGCCGGGCCGGAGCCGGAGAGCGCGGTCGCCGCGTCCTGCTGGGACTCGGGCAGCCGCAGCGCCTTCCCGACCGAGCGGAAGATCTCCTCCGCCCGCTCCAGGTGCGCCTCGGTGGCGTGCGAGCCGCCGGAGATGACGCTCATGCCCTCGTCGACCAGGACGGGCGTGTTCGGCATCACCCGGACCACCGGGGTGCCGGCCGCCAGCCGGGCCTCGAACCAGGCGGTGGGGATGCCGGCCGCCGCCGAGATCACCAGCCGGTCCGGGTCGACGTGCGGCGCCAGCTCGTCCAGCAGGGTGCCCATGTCCTGCGGCTTCACCGCGAGGATCAGGGTGTCGGCGAGCTTGGCGGCCTCGGTGTTGCCCACCACGCCGACCCCGTACCGGTCGGCCAGTTCGGCGGCCCGCTCCGGGCGGCGGGCGGTCACCAGGACGTCCCCCGGGTCCTTGCCGGCCCGCAGCAGACCGGAGAGCAGGGCCTCCCCGATCTTGCCCGTGCCGAGGAAGGCGATCTTCTGTCCGTGCGCCGCGCTGCTGGTCATGGCCGCTCCTTGCCTCCGGTGCCGCGTTCCGGTACCGCGGCCATCCTCGCACCGCGCGCCCGCCACCGGCGGCAGCGTCCACTCTGCGGTCAGCCCGCGGGCGGAGGCCGGCACACGACCCCTAAGGCGAAAACCCGGGTTCTCCCCTATGGCCCGGGGGTGGGCGCGGGCGCACCGTGGAGTCATGGCACACGGAGAGATGTCCCGACGTGAGAACCGGCAGGTCGCCGTCGCCGCGGCGACCTTGGGGCCGTGGCGCACGGCCGCGGGAGTCGGTGCGGTGGTGGGGGCGACGGACCTGGCGATCGATCTGATCGACGGGGACTGGTCGTCGAGCATGCTGGCCGGTCCGGCCGGCTGGGGCCTGTTCTTCTTCTTCCTGGTCGGCGCGGTCGGCGGCCGGCTGCGCCGGGAGTCCGGCGACCGGCGGCTCGACCGCTGGGCGAACGACCACCCCTGGCAGGCGGCGCTGCCGGCGGCCGGCGGGATGCTGGTGCTGAACACCCTGGTGCAGCTGTTCGTCGGGGACGAGGGCCTGTTCGGCGCGCTCCTGCTGTCGCTGCTGCCGGCCGCCATGGTGCTGACCGTCGCGGGGGTGGTCGGATCGGTGAAGCGGGCCCGGGGCAAGGGCTGACCGCAGGCCGGAACACGGACGGAACGGGCCGATCGCCGCACACCGCCGGCGGGTTCACCGACTGGTGTGGCCCCGATCGAACTCCTGTCACCCCCCGTCGGCATACTGGCGCGATGCCGATCGCCGAAGATCCAGAACCGCGCCCGTCCGAGGGCCGGGAACCGGACGGGAACGCCTCGTCCGGACCGGACGGGAAGGACCCGTTCGCCGACCTCGTCCTCGACGAGGAGTTCGTCCGGGGCGCCTCCGTCAAGGAGCAGGCGGGCCGCACCCGGATGCTCGCCGCCCAGTGGAAGCACACCCCGCCGGTCGACCCGGGCGGCCGCCGCTCGGTGAACGACGGGCCGGCGCCGAAGAAGCGGTTCGCCCGCAGGGGCCGGCCGGTCGACGCGTGGGGCAACCCGCGGCCGCGGCGCTCCCTGGAGTGGCGCACCCCGCTGTTCGTGGTGCTGGCCGTCGCCCTGGTGCTCGCCGCGCTGAACATCGACGGGCTGCGGTCCTGGTACCAGAAGCGCTCCGGCGACACGGCGAGCACGGCCCCCGTCCCGACGATCGCCCCGGCGACGGCCCAGCCGACCGCCCCGCCTCCCCCGGTCGACCCGACGCAGCCGACCGTCGACCACCCGTGGGCCGGGTCCCCCGCAGAAGGGTGGCCCACCAGCATCACGGTGTTCGAGCCCAAGGAGCCGCCGGCGGCCACCGGGGTGTTCACCGCTCAGCAGGTGGCCGACCAGGTCGAGCTGGTCAAGGCATACCTGGCCGCGGCCAACCTGGACCCGAAGGTGGTGGCCGGTGCCCGCCCCGAGGCGGCCCTGGCCATGCTCGAGTCCGATCTCCGGGAGACGGCCGAGAAGGCACTCGCCCGGCCCTCCTCCGAGTCCAGCCCCACCACCTGGTTCAGCCGCTTCGACGCACGCGACGCGATCCCGATCGGCGACGGCTACCGGCTCCAGGGGTGGATCAGTGTGGAGGGGGACGGCGACCGGGGTGTGCTGGTGCACACCGACTTCACCTTCGTGTACCCCGTCCGGCCCGGCCCGGACGCGGCCAAGCGCGCCACGGCGCCCAAGCCCTCCCGGCCGGCGCAGCCGTCGGACGCCCCGGCGCCGACCGGGCCGGCGGCCGGCGCGGTCAAGCCGGTGGGCCTGCTCACCCCGGTGGACGACGTGGCCGGGGACACCTGGACGACGCGGACCCTGGTGCGCCGGGCGGACACGTTCCGCTTCTACGACCCGGCGAGGTTCGACGTCGAGCCCGGCAAGCTCTACGTCGCCCGCCACCGGTCCGACGCCGCCAACAGCGAATGCGGCGTTCACGACGGCTACTACCACCCGCAGTTCGACCAGTTCGCGGCCGCCCAGGCACCGAACCCGAACCAGTCCGGGCCGACCGAGGACCCGTACGACCTCACCCAGCCGCCGAACACGAGCGACGTCTGTGGGACGGCCAGCCGGAGCTGACCGGCTCAGCGCCGGCGCTTGGCCCGGCCCGGCGTCCTGGCGCCGGGCCGCCCGCTGCGGTTGGCCTGCCGGCGCTCGTGGCGGTCGAGCTCCCGCTCGTAGCGGGAGCGCCGGACGGCCTCGCCCGGGGCCTCGCGCAGGCTGCGGACGAAGTAGGCGAGCAGGGCGCCGACCCCGCCGATGATCCAGACCACGCCGAGCGACTTCTCCTCGGCCATCCAGCCGGTCAGGTTCTCCTTGCCCTCGGTGAGCAGCTTCCAGGTGCGCAGCGCGGCGAGCAGCGAGCAGATCGCGACGGCGGCGACCAGCAGCCCGTTGAGGAACCCGCCGTTGTCGGCCACCCGGATGCCGTCGACGGCGAAGCGCAGCACGAGGGCGGCGGCCGCGGCGGAGAGCAGGGCGCCGGCGGGGACGAGGACGCGGCGGAGCCGGTAGTCGCCGCCGCGCTCGACCCAGCTGGTGCCGAACCAGCGGATCGGCTCCGGTTCGGGGGCGCCGGCGGGCTGGGCGGTGGGGCTGGGTTCCTGGGTCACGGTTCCGATTATCCCCGGTGGCCGGGAACGGCGGAGGAGCCGTCCCGGTGGCCGGGACGGCTCCTCGTGGCGCTGCTCCGCCGCGGGCGGGGTCAGCCGAGCTTGCTGACGTCCCGGACGGCGCCCTTGTCGGCGGAGGTGGCCATCGCGGCGTACGCGCGCAGGGCCTGGCTGACCTGGCGTTCGCGGTTCTTCGGCCGGTAGCCGCCGCCGGCCTCCAGCGCGCGGCGGCGCTCGTCCAGGACCTCGGCGGGCACCTCCAGCGAGATCCGCCGGCCCGGGATGTCGATGGCGATGGTGTCGCCGTCCTCGACCAGGGCGATGGTGCCGCCGGACGCGGCCTCCGGGGAGGCGTGGCCGATGGACAGGCCCGAGGTGCCGCCGGAGAAGCGGCCGTCGGTGACCAGCGCGCAGGCCTTGCCGAGGCCGCGGCCCTTGAGGAAGGAGGTCGGGTAGAGCATCTCCTGCATGCCGGGGCCGCCCTTGGGGCCCTCGTAGCGGATGACGACGACGTCGCCCTCCTTGACCCGCTTGGCGAGGATCGCCTCGACCGCGTCCTCCTGGGACTCGACGACGACGGCCGGGCCGCTGAACGTCCAGATCGACTCGTCGACGCCGGCGGTCTTCACGATGCAGCCGTCCTCGGCGAGGTTGCCGTACAGCACGGCGAGGCCGCCCTCGACGGAGTAGGCGTGCTCGACGCCGCGGATGCAGCCCCCGGCGGCGTCGGTGTCCAGCGACTCCCAGCGCTCGGACTGCGAGAAGGCCTCGGCGGAGCGGACGCAGCCGGGGGCGGCGTGCCACAGCTCGACGGCCTCGGCGGACGGCGAGCCGCCGCGGACGTCCCAGGTCTTCAGCCACTCGGCGAGCGAGTCGGCGTGCACGGTGTGCACGTCCTCGTTGAGCAGCCCGCCGCGGTACAGCTCGCCGAGGATGGCGGGGATGCCGCCGGCCCGGTGCACGTCCTCCATGTAGTACGAGCCGTTGGGCGCGACCTTGGAGAGGCAGGGGACCTTGCGGGAGATCGCGTCGATGGCCCGCAGGTCGAAGTCCAGCTCGGCCTCCTGGGCGGCGGCGAGCAGGTGGAGGATGGTGTTGGTCGAGCCGCCCATGGCGATGTCGAGGGCCATGGCGTTCTCGAAGGCCGCGCGGGTGGCGATCGCCCGGGGCAGCACGGAGGGGTCGTCCTGGCCGTAGTGGCGGTTGGCGATCTCGACGACGGTGCGGCCGGCGTCCTCGTAGAGGGCGCGGCGGGCGGTGTGGGTGGCGAGCACGGAGCCGTTGCCGGGCAGCGAGAGGCCGATCGCCTCGGTGAGGCAGTTCATCGAGTTGGCGGTGAACATGCCCGAACAGGAGCCGCAGGTCGGGCAGGCGTTCTCCTCGATGATCGCGATGTCCTCGTCGGAGACGTTCTCGTTGACCGCCTGGGAGATCGCGTCGACCAGGTCGAGCTTGCGCACGGTGCCGTCGACCAGGGTCGCCTTGCCGGCCTCCATCGGGCCGCCGGAGACGAAGACCGTCGGGATGTTCAGGCGCAGCGCGGCCATCAGCATGCCGGGGGTGATCTTGTCGCAGTTGGAGATGCAGATCAGCGCGTCGGCGCAGTGCGCGTTGACCATGTACTCGACCGAGTCGGCGATCAGGTCGCGCGAGGGCAGCGAGTAGAGCATGCCGCCGTGGCCCATCGCGATGCCGTCGTCGACCGCGATGGTGTTGAACTCGCGCGGGATGCCGCCCGCCTCCTTGATCGCCTCGGAGACGATCCGGCCGACCGGCTGGAGGTGGGTGTGGCCGGGGACGAACTCGGTGAAGGAGTTGGCGACCGCGATGATCGGCTTGCCGAAGTCCTCGCGGGCTACGCCGGCCGCCCGGAGAAGCGCCCGGGCGCCTGCCATGTTGCGACCGTGGGTGACCGTACGGGACCTCAGCTCGGGCACTGTGCTCCACTCCTTCGGAGGCTGGCTGGCGGCCCCGGTCGTTCGGAGGGTGCGGGGCCGCTGTGTCCGTCGAGCCTACGCCCGCCGTCCGGGCGGCGGATGCCGCGTCCGCGATGCGGTCAGCCGGGGACCACCGCGAGGGTGAGGTCGAGGAGGTACGGCGCGGTGACCGATCCGTCCGGGAACTCGGCCCGCAGCGCCTCGCGCTCGCCCTCCAGCAGCGCGCGGCGACGGTCCTCGTCGAGGACGGCGACGTAGGAGCGCGAGGAGATGTCGGTGATCAGCTGGTCGACGGTGGTCCGGCGCTCCCAGCGGAGCACCGTGCTGACGGACTCCAGGCCGACGCGGCGCCACTGCTCGGCCGCCGTCTCCAGTTCGTCGAACTGGCGGACGGCCCCGGGCAACAGCGCGCGCTCCCGGGCGCCGGCGGCCCGGACCCAGGGCACGTCCTGGTCCATCACGTTCCACCACGCGGCGAGGGCGCCGCCCGGGCGCAGAACGCGGACCGCCTCGGGGACGGAGCGCTCGGGATCGGTCCAGTGGAAGGCCTGGGCATAGGTGACGAAGTCCGCCGAGTCGTCGTGGAACGGCAGGTCGTCGCCGGTGCCCCGGACCAGCGCCAGCCCCGGACCGCTCGCCAGGAACTGCGCCGCCATCCCCGCGCTCGGCTCCACCCCGACCACGTCCGCGCCCCGGGCCGCCAGCAGCCGCGTCGAGATCCCGGTGCCCGCGCCGACATCCAGCACCCGGGCACCCCGCAGGCCCCGGCCCGCCAACCGCTCCAGCTCGTCGAACAGCTCCGGCGGGTACGACGGCCGCGCCCGGTCGTACGCCGCCGCCACCCCACCGAACGACTCCGCGAGCTTTCGGAACTCCTGCACGTCCGTCATGTCCCCTCCCCGGAACGGCTGTTCATCTCAGGCGTCAGCGTACGCGCGCGGACGGTCAGGCCGGGGTGACCGCCACGGTGAGGTGCAGCACGTACGGCTCGACCACCCAGCCGTCCGGGAACTCCGCCAGCAGCGCCGCGCGCTCGACGGCCAGCAGCGGCTCGCGCCGCTCCGGGGTGAGCGCGGCGAGGTAGGAGCGCGAGGAGAGGTCGGAGATCAGGTGGTCGACGGTGATCCGGCGCTCCCAGTGGAGCACGGCGGTCCCGATCCGCAGCCCGTACGGGGCGAGGTGGGAGGTGAACTCGTGGACGGCGCCGTAGCCGTGGTAGGTCTCGGGCAGCGCGGCGGCGAGCCGCTCGCCCATCGCCCGCACCCAGGCGACGCCGCTGTCCTTCACGTTCCACCACGCGGCGAGGGCGCCGCCGGGGCGCAGGACGCGGACCGCCTCGGGGACGGAGCGCTCGGGATCGGTCCAGTGGAAGGCCTGGGCGTAGGTGACGAAGTCCGCCGAGTCGTCGTGGAACGGCAGGTCGTCGCCGGTGCCCCGGACCAGCGCCAGCCCCGGACCGCTCGCCAGGAACTGCGCCGCCATCCCCGCGCTCGGCTCCACCCCGACCACGTCCGCGCCCCGGGCCGCCAGCAGCCGCGTCGAGATCCCGGTGCCCGCGCCGACATCCAGCACCCGGGCACCCCGCAGGCCCCGGCCCGCCAACCGCTCCAGCTCGTCGAACAGCTCCGGCGGGTACGACGGCCGCGCCCGGTCGTACGCCGCCGCCACCCCGCCGAACGACTCCGCGAGCCGGCGGAAGTCGCCGCCGGGCCTGGTTCCGGTGCCGCTCTGTTCCGCCATGTCTCCCCCTGAGTAAGACAGTTCGTATGCCGTCAGCGTACGCGCGCGGGGGTGGCCAGGTGCAAGCGGGTAAAAGCCAGCGCCTCGGCGAGATCGGCCTCACGTTCGGCGGGCGACGCGGCCCGGCGGGTGTTGACCTCCAGCACCACGTGGCCGTCGAAACCGGTCCGGGCGAGGTGCTCCAGCAGCTCGGCGCAGGGCTGCTTGCCCCGGCCCGGGATGAGGTGCTCGTCCTTGCCGGAGCCCGAGCCGTCCGCCAGGTGGATGTGGGCGAGCCGCTCCCCCATCCGGTCGACCATCGCGAAGGCGTCCACCCGCGAGGTGGCGACGTGCGACAGGTCGATGGTGAAGTGCCGGTACTCCTCGTCGGTGACGTCCCAGCCCGGCGCGTACGCCAGCATCTCGCGGTCCTTGTAGCGCCACGGGTACATGTTCTCGACGGCGAAGCGCACGTCGGTCTCCCCCGCCATCCGGTGGATGCCCTCGACGAACTCGCGGGCGTACTGGCGCTGCCAGCGGAACGGCGGGTGGACGACGACCGCGCTGGCGCCGAGCTTCTCGGCCGCCGCCCGGGCGCGGACCAGCTTGGTCCACGGGTCGGTGGTCCACACCCGCTGGGTGATCAGCAGGCACGGCGCGTGCACGGCGAGGATCGGCATGCCGTGGGCGTCGGAGAGGCGGCGCAGCGCTTCGATGTCCTGGCTGACCGGGTCGTTCCAGACCATCACCTCGACGCCGTCGTAGCCGAGCTTGGCGGCCAGCTCGAAGGCGATCGCGGTGTTGGCCGGGTAGACCGAGGCGGTGGACAGGGCGACCTTGGTGTCCGGGATGTGCAGGGTCGGGTGGGTAGGCAGCACCAGGCGGTCGGTGGTGCGCAGCAGCGGGGGGCGGGCGGCGGCCTGGCGGGCGGCCTTGACGGACTTCACGGACTGGACGGCGGCCTTGGCGGCGCCGGCCGCCCGGGCGGTGCGGGTGCTGCGGGCGGGCTGGGCGGCGGGGGCCTCGGCCTTGCCGGGGACCGCCTCGGCGGGGGCCTCGGCCTTGCCGGGCGGCTTGGCCGCGGTCCTGCCGGGGGCGGCGGCCGCGGTCCTGCCTGCCGCCTCGGTCGCCTTGGTCGCCTCGGTCGGCTTGGTCACTTTGGTCGCTTTGGCCGCCGCCCGGGTGGCGGCCTTGCGAGCCGCCTTCTCGGCGACGCCGCCGGCGGCCTCGCGGGCGGCCTTGCCGAGCTTGCGGGGGCGGGCGGGCCGGGGGGCGGGGGCGGGCTGATCGGCCTGATCGGCCGCCTCCGGGGGCGGGCCGGGGGCCGGATCCGGGGTCCCGGCGGTGGAGGGCGCGGCGGCCGTGTCGCGGCCGGTACGGCGCGGGGTGTCGTGCCGCGGCTGCCCGTCCTCGGGAGCGCGGCCCTCCCGCGTTCCGTCCTCGCCCGCTGGTTGCGCCACGGGAGACAGCGTAAGCGGACCGCGCCCGGAACGGGGAGCGGATCAGGGCCCGCCCCGCCGTCCCGGGCGCCGTCCGTCAGGGGGTGAGGGCGGGCCGGCGGCGGTCGGCGGCGCTGTCCATGGCGTCCAGGCGGCGCAGGATGATCCCCTCGCGCAGCGCCCAGGGACAGACGTCCAGCTCGTCCAGGCCGAACAGGTCCATCGCGGCGTCGGCGACCAGCGCCCCCGCCAGCAGCTGCTTGGCCCGGCCCTCGGAGACGCCGGGGATCTGCGCCCGTTCGGCGACGGTCATCGCGGAGAGCCGGGGCAGCCAGGCGGCGAGGTTGTTGCGGGTGAGCCGGCGGTCCGCGTACGGGCCCGCGTCGGCCGGGGCGGCTCCGGTCATCCGGGCGAGCTGCTTGAAGGTCTTGGAGGTGGCGACGGCGTGGTCCGGGGCCCCGAGGCGGGAGATCTCGCCGACGACGGTGGCGATCTCGGCGCGGATGTGCCGCCTGAGGCCGCGCAGCTGCTCCGGGTCGGCGACGTCGCCGGGCAGCCAGCGGGCGGTCAGCCGGCCGGCGCCGAGCGGCAGCGAGCAGGCCGCGTCGGGCTGCTCGTCCAGACCGCAGGCGATCTCCAGCGAGCCGCCGCCGATGTCGAGGTTGAGCAGGCGGCCGGAGGACCAGCCGAACCAGCGACGGACCGCCAGGAAGGTCAGCCGGGCCTCGTCCTGACCGGAGAGCACCCGGAGCTCGACACCGGTCTCCTCGGCGACCCGCTGCAGCACCGCCTCGCCGTTGGCGGCCTCGCGCACGGCGGAGGTCGCGAAGGGCAATATGTCGACCACGCCCTTGTCCTCGGCGACGCGCAGCGAGGAGGCGACCATCCCGATCAGCCGCTCGACGCCGGTCCCACTGATCGCACCCTGCTCGTCGAGGAGTTCGGCGAGCCGCAGCTCGGCCTTGTGGGAGTAGGCGGGCAGGGGGGCGGCGCCCGGATGGGCGTCCACCACGAGGAAGTGGACCGTGTTGGAACCTACGTCGAGAACACCGAGTCGCATAACTCTCCACGCTACGCGATCCGGCGCCGGAAGAGACCGGTCGTGCCGGGTGTTCGTGCTGGTCCGGGCGCTGATCGCGGCTCCGGCGGGCCTCCCGGGCCGGGTTCGGCACAGTCGTTCGAACGGTATTCGGACGGTGTTGTTCCGGCGTTCACCCGGGAGGCGGAGGGTCGGTGCGGCGGGGCGGTGCGGCAGGGCGGAGCGGGCCCTTCAGAGCGGACCGTTCAGAGCAGGCCGTCCCAGAGCTGCTCGACGATCACCGCCCACCAGTTCTCCGGGTCGGCGAAGACCTCCGGGTCCAGCGCGGCGAGAGCGCGCTGCAGGTCGGCGACGGCCGCCCCGGCGGCCTCCGGGTCCAGCCCGCGCAGGCCCGGCAGCCAGCCGGCGAACAGGTCGAGGGAGCCGACGAAGGCGCTGAGCGAGGCGTTGCAGTGGCGGGCCGTGGCGTAGTCGGGGTCGACGGCGCGGACGGCGCCGCAGGCGGTGTCCAGGGTGATCAGCGCCCAGCCGTCCGTACCGAGCACCAGCTGCGGGGCGAGCGCCCGGCGCTCCCGCTCGGCCACCCGGGTGCCGCGGCCGGCCGCCGCCAGGTGGTCGGCCACCGGCGCGAGCACCCCGGCCGGGCGGAGGCCTTCGGGGGGCGCGGCCGCGAGGGGCGTGCCGCCGAGGACGGGGTCCGGGCGCGGGTCGTGCAGGGCGAAGTAGCCCTCGACGGCCGCCGGCACGCCGACCGTCAGCAGCATCCGGGCGTCCTCCGCCGGCAGGTCGGCGCGCGCGACGTCCGCGGCGGCGAACCGCCGGACGCCGTCCGGGCAGAACCGTGCGGTCAGCCGTTCCGCGAGCGCGCGTCCCTCCTCGGCGGGCGTCGAAGGGACGGACGCCGGCGGGACGGACGCCGGCGGGACGGCGCGCGGGAACGGCACCCGGTTGCGGGCCGGGCCGGTGCCCTCCTCCTGCGCGAGCGCGCGGACGGCCGCCGCCCGGTGGTCGGAGCGCGGCCCGTACGGCAGGTCGAAGTCGAGGCGCGCGCCGGGGAGTTCGGCGGCCAGCGCGTACGCCCAGTAGCCGCCGGGCAGGGCGCTCAGGCGCAGGTCGGTGCGGACGGCGAGCACCTCCTCCGGCCGGACGCCCCGGTCGCGCAGCCACCACCAGCCGCGCAGCGCCGGGTGCGGCAGGCCGGGCGCCGACCGCAGGGCCAGCACCCGCCGCTCGCCCGCCGCGTCACGGTAGGTCAGCTCGGCCCGGGTGCCGCGGCCGGTCGCGGGCGGCCGGGTGGGGTCGTAGCCGCCCGCGCCCACGAAGTCCCGGTACAGCCGGACCACCTCGGGCACCGGGACGGACGGCCAGACGGTGAACCGGCCGTCCGTCCGGTCCACCACGGCGCAGGCCGCCCCGATCTCCTCGGGTGCCCGGCGTTCGCCGGTCAGCGGGTCCACGTGGACCGGCGGGGGCTCGGCCCAGACCACCCAGCCCAGCTCGAACTCGTGCGAGCGGACCCGCCGGGCCCGCGCCGTCGGCAGGTCCCCGTTGATCCACCGGTGCGCCGCCTCGATCGCCGCCGCCCTCGTCACCGCCACCGCGGCCCCTCCGATCCCTCGTGCCCGGCCCCGCCGCGCCCACCTCATTGTGCCGACCCACGCCCCACCGACCAGCCGCCCGCCACCACGGCGCCGGCCCGGACCGCACCGGTGCGGTCCGGACTGCTCTCATACTCCGGAGCAGGAAGGCATCCTCTCGGTGCCAGAACTCATCTGCCGTACCTTCTAGCCATGGACGCAGGAGACTGGATCGCCGTTTGTGCTGGGGTCGTTGCCCTGGGAGCCGCCGTCACAAGCGTGGCGCAAGCCAGAAGCGCGTCCTCGGCGGCCGAGTCCGCCAAACAACAGGCCCGTGCTGCCGACGAGCAGGTCACCATCGCTCGTCAGCAGCTGGACCACGCAAGAGCGGCCCAACGGGAGCAGAACGAGCCGTACGTCATCGTCGATATCCAGCCTAGCGACCCGTCCTCGGGAGTTCTCGTAGTCGTCATTGAGAACATTGGCCCAAGTGTTGCTCGCAACGTGCGGATCAGCGCCGATCCGCCGCTGGTGTCTGGCTGGGGCGATGACCTGACCGAGATGTTGCAGCGAGCCCTGGACCGCACGATTCCCATGCTTCCGCCGGGGCGCCGGCTGGAGTACCTACTCGATGACCAGCAGCGATTCAAAAGCGACCTGCCCACGGCCTACCACTTCACTGTCCAGTCCGATGGGCCCTACGGGCCGATCGAGACTCTGGAATATACCGTCGACTTCAGCACATGGGCCGAGTCGCTTATGGGGAAGCGCCCTACGAAGCAGCTTGAAGACAAACTCGACAGGATCGACAAGAGGCTGAAGGATCTGGCTGAAAGCTACGGCCTGGCCAATGCGCCAGGCATCCGCGATGAGAGAGCGCGGAGGTACGAGGCCATGCAGGAACGACGCCAGGCGCAAAGCCGGCCGAGCGACCCCATACCGCCCGGCAATCCGCTCTGAAGGCAACGGGGGCGGGCCACCGTGAACAGTAGATGGGGTCAGCTTGTGTCACGCCATGCCGGGCGGTGGCAACCGGCCGACACTGGTCAATGTGGCATCCACATCATCTGGCGTCCCCGAACCGCAGGCCCACCACGCAGGCTTCGCGGTACGGCGTTTCACCACTGGCGATTCCGTGGGCGATCTGACCCGCCTGCTTCATCGCGCTTATGCCGAGCACGCCGAGGCAGGTCGGGTCTTCTTCGCCGCCTACCAGTCCGCACAGGACACAGCCGCCCGAATATTGAAGGGGGAGTGCTGGCTCGCCTTCTTTGGCGCTGAGCTGGTGGGCTCGGTGACCGTGGCGGCCCCATACGAAACGCCTGAGGGGTATCCGGCCCCGACAGGAGCGGGATCGTTCTGGCAACTGGCAGTCGATCCCGGTCACCGGAAGACGGGGCTGGGTCAGCAGTTGCTGCTTTTGGCGGAGGATCGCATTGTTGCGCTCGGGGCCGCAGAGGCGATCATCGACACGTCGGTCCAAGCCGTTGAGCTGGTCGGCTGGTATCGCAGGAGAGGCTATGTGCCAGTCGGAACATGGCGGTGGGACGTGACCAACTACGAGAGCGTTGTTCTGCTGAAGGACCTGGCTGCACAATGCGACGACAGCACGGGCTGGCGGTGACGCCCTGGTGAAGGAAAATACCGCCAGCCCGGGCCGGCTGGCCTGGCCCTACTGACTGAGAATTCGGGTCGCGTCCTTGGCGGCGAGGACGAGCGCTTCGTCGAGTGCTCCGGTGCGACGTCCGCCGGCACTGGCGACGGTGCCCTTACCACCGGTCCCGCCGCCGACCTCGCGTGCGGCGGCGATGAGGGTCTGGCTCGCATGGGTGCCGACGTCGTGAAGGCTTTGGGTGATGGCGGCGGCGAGGAGGGCCTTGCCGTCATGTCCGGTGCCGAGGACGACAACCGCGAAGTCTCTGTCGAGGAGGTCGGCGGTGTTGGTGGCAAGAGTGCGAAGTTCGTCAGGGCCGACGCCGGTGACCTTCTCGATGACGAGCCTACCGCCGGGGACAGTACGGGAAGTGGCGGCGAGTTGCTGGGCGCGGGCGCGAAGGTCGGCGTCGCGGAGGCGGGCGAGTTCCTGTTGGGCGGTGGTGAGGGCGTCGAGGCGCTTGCGGAGGGTGTCGGGGGCGTCCTGGGGGCGGGTACCGAGGAGGGTGGAGAGTTCTTCGAGGAGGCGGCGTTCGGTGTCGTGGTAGGTGAGGGCGTCGCGGCCGGTGAGGGCTTCGATGCGGCGGAGGTTGGAGCCGATGGAGGCTTCGCCGAGGATGCGGACGGGGCCGGCGTTGGAGCCGTGGGGAACGTGGGTACCGCCGCAGAGTTCGCGGGAGAAGGCGCCGATGTCGACGATGCGGACGTGGTCGCCGTACTTCTCGCCGAACAGGGCGGTGGCTCCGGCGGCCTCGGCTTCGGAGCGGGTGGCGTGCCAGATACGGACTTCGGGGTCGTCGAGGAGGTGGTCGTTGACGAGGACCTGGATGGCGGCGAGCTGGGTGGGGTCGAGGGCGGAGAAGTGGGCGAAGTCGAAGCGCAGGCGGCCGGCGTCGACGAGGGAGCCGTGCTGGCGGGCGTGGTCGCCGAGGGTGCGGCGGAGCATGGCGTGCAGGACGTGGGTGGCGGAGTGGGAGCGGGCGACGGCGTCGCGGCGCGGGCCGTCGATGAGGGCTTCGGCCTGTTCGCCGGTGCGGATCTCGCCTTCGCGGATGCGGACGGTGTGGACGTGGAAGCCTTCCAGGCCGAGCCTGGTGTCCAGGACCTCCAGGAGCGCGCCGCCGGTGGTGCGGATGGTGCCGGTGTCGCCGACCTGGCCGCCGGACTCGGCGTAGAACGGGCTGCGGTCCAGGACCAGTTCGAGCGTGCTGCCCTGGTCGGCGCCGGGCACGACGGTGCCGTCGGAGATGAGGCCGAGAACGGTGGCTTCGGTGTCGAGGCGGTCGTAGCCGGTGAAGTCGGTGCGACCGTGGCGGGAGGACAGTTCGCGGTAGGCGTCCTGTCGGCGCAGGGCCTCGACGGTCTTGGCCTTACCGCCGGCCTTGGCACGCTTCTGCTGTTCGGCGAGCAGGGCGGTGAAGCGCTCCTCGTCGACGCTCAGCCCAGCGTCGCGGGCGGCCTCGATGGTCAGCTCGACGGGGAAGCCGTAGGTGTCGTGCAGTTCGAAGGCGGTGTCTCCGGTGAGGGCGGTGGAGCGGCTGTCGCGGCTGCGGGTGATGGCGGCGTTGAGTAGCCGGGTGCCCTGGGTGAGGGTGCGGGTGAAGGATTCTTCCTCGGCGGTGACGACCTGCTCGATGAGGGTGGCCTGGCTGGTGAGTTCGGGCCAGACGTCGCCGAGGTTGGCGATGACGCTGGCGGTGGCCGGGGCGAGGACGGGCCGGTCGATGCCGAGCATGCGGGCGTGGCGGATCGCGCGGCGCATCAGGCGGCGCAGGACGTAGCCGCGGCCGTCCTTGGCGGGCAGGACGCCGTCAGCGATGAGGTAGGCGATGGAGCGGGCGTGCTCGGAGACGACCTGGAAGGAGACCTTCTCCTCGACACCGGAGCCGCTGCCCGGGTAGTCGCGGCCGGCGAGTTCCTGGACGGTGGTGAGTGTGGGCAGGAGGAGGTCGGTGCTGCAGACGTTCTCGACGTCCTGGAGGATCGCGGCGAGGCGGTCGAGGCCGAGGCCGGTGTCGATGCTCTGCTGGGCGAGGTCGCCGAGGATCGGGAAGGTGCCGTTGTCGTCGTCCTCGCCGCGCATGGACTGCATGAAGACGAGGTTCCAGATCTCGACGTACCGTTCGCCGTCGACGGCCGGTCCGCCCTCGCGTCCGAAGGCCGGGCCCCGGTCGTAGTTGATCTCGGAGCAGGGGCCGCAGGGGCCGGGGACGCCCATGTCCCAGAAGTTGTCCGCGCCGAGGCGCTGGATGCGTTCGGCGGGGACGCCGATCTTGCGCCAGAGCTGTTCGGCCTCGTCGTCGCTCTGATGGACGGTGATCCAGAGGCGGTCCTTCTCCAGGTTGTAGCCCTGGGTGAGGAGTTCCCAGGCGTAGGCGATGGCGTCGGCCTTGAAGTAGTCGCCGAAGGAGAAGTTGCCCATCATCTCGAAGAACGTGGCGTGCCGGTTGGTGCGGCCGACGTTGTCGATGTCGGAGGTGCGGGCGCACTTCTGGATGGTGGTGGCGCGGGGGTACTCCGGGGAGACTTCGCCCAGGAAGTAGGGCTTGAACTGGTTCATGCCGGCGTTGGCCAGCAGCAGGGTCGGGTCGGAGGGGATGAGTGGGCTGGACGGGACGTGGCGGTGGCCGCGTGAGGTGAAGAAGTCCAGGAAGGTGGAGCGGATTTGCGTCGAGCGCATGGCGGTAGGGCCCTCACGGAAGAGTCGCGGAGAGGTGGGGGGTGATCACACGCCGAGCCGGGCCGAGAACGAGGACTGAGTGGTTCTCAGTTCTCCAGCTCGGCGCAGATAGCTCGCGCCCCCACGGTGTAGACCATGACTCCGGTATCCGTCGCTCTGAGGTGGCGCAGCCGACAACGGACGCAACGGTGCGCTGCAGCTGCGCCACCAACAGTAGCGGCTCCGGGGTCAAGATCGCTTGGAGTTGTCCTCCTGACGGCCGATGCCAACCAGGAGGGGCAGGACGAAGGCGGCGTGGTCGGCGCGGGGCATCACGAGGTGGGCTCCGGCTCGGGTGAGCGCTTCGGGGCCGGCGAATCCCCAGCCGGCGCCGACGGCGGTGACACCCGCGGCGTGGGCGGCGCGGATGTCGGTCTCGGTGTCGCCGACGAAGATGCCCGCCCTCGGAGGGACGTCGAGTCGGTCGAGGGCGAGCAAGACGCCGTCGGGGGCGGGCTTGGGCTGGGCGTCCTCGTAGCAGACGACGGTGTCCAGCTGGTCGAGGATGCCCTGCGGCAGCAGCCAGTTGACCCGTTCGCGGCTTCGCAGGGTGACGACACCGGTGCCGACTCCCGCCTCGCGGAGCGCGGCGAGGGTCTCGGCGACGTACGGGAACACCTCGGCGGTCAGGGTGGCCGTGGCGCTCGCCGCGGCCCAGCCTTCCTCGTTGATCGATCCGTCCAGTCCGAGGTCGGATAGAACGTACTCGCGCGGGGTGGTCGCGGCGCCAGCCGGGAGATCGGCTACGGTCACCCGCTTGCCGATGGCGACGGTCGCATAGCCTGCCAGGGTGGCGAGTTGGGCGTCCCGGCTGTCGACGAGGACGCCGTCGAGGTCGAAGAGAACGGCCCGCTTCACGCGGCACCACCCGCCCGGGGCGCCGGCAGGTCGGCCTCGGTGAACAGCGAGCGCAGCGTGACGCGCTGCTCGGCCAGCAGCGTCCGGCCGCCGAGCGGGCGCTCCAGGACGCACAGCGCGTGGGTGACCGGTCCACCCACCATCCGCAGGATGCGTGCCATGTGGAGCAGTTGGCCGCCGGAGCGGACCACGTCGTCGACCAGGACGATGCGGCGGCCGTCAATGGGAAGGCCTTCGACCTGGTGGAACGACCCGTAGCTCTTGGGCTTGCGGCGCACGAAGACGGCGGGCAGGCCGGTGGCCGCGGACAGCGCTACGACGAGGGGGACGCCGCCGAGTTCGATGCCGGCGAGCACCTGGGCGTCGTCGGGGACGAGGTCGGCCATGGCGGTGGCGGTGTCGCGCAGCAGCGCGGGGTCGGAGGCGAGCCGGTACTCGTCGAAGTACGCGTCGAGCCGGCCGCCGTCGGCGAGCTTGAACGGGGCGTTGACGCACGCGGTTTCGGCGAGTCGGGCGGCGAGGCCGGCCGACGGGGTGCGGGTGGTCATGCTCCTCCGATCGGGGTGGTGTCGAGCGAGGCCAGGTGGGCGCGGAAGGCGTCGGCGGACTCGGCGGTGGTGAGGAAGCCGAGCGGCCGGGTCGGGGTCTCGTACAGCCACCGCTCCTCGCGTAGGAAGGCGAGCAGGCGCAGGGCCGACGCGCCCGCGAGACAGACCGGCACGGGCCGGATGGTGGTCGCGTAGTAGAGGGCGGCGGTCAGCTCGTGGAGGGTGCCGACTCCGCCGCCCATGGCGACGACCAGGTCGGCGTTCTCCAGGTAGTGGTTGAGGCGGGCGCCGGGGTCGGGCACGTGGACGGACAGGGTGGTGTGGGGGTTGAACGCGCCCCACTCGTCGTGCTTGCCGGTCAGCGTGACGGCGGTGACCGTGGCTCCCTGGCCTCCGGCTCCGCGGGCGGCGGCCTCCATCAGCCCGTTGTAGCCGCCGTGCAGGAGCTGGTACCCGGCCTGGGCGAGGGACCGGCCGATCTCCTCGGCCAGCGTCCCCTCCTGGGCGGAGGCGGGGACGACGCCGCCGAAGAAGACGGCGGTCAGGCCCTCGCGGGCCCGGCTGGCGGCCGGGCCCGCGAGGTGGAGTGCGTTCACACCAGCTCCTGGTAGGTGCGGTAGGCGGCGACGGCGTCGTGCAGGCCGTCGAGCGCCTGCGGGCAGGCCCGCTCGGCCAGGGCGAGCACCCGCTCGATCGCCTCGGTGACGTCGGCCGCCTCCGGGATGGCCGGGCCGCTGATCGCGGCGTCCAGGTCGCCCAGGCAGGCGCGGCCGATCGGGGTGACGGCGATCTCCTCGCGCAGCTGGTACCAGCCCCAGAACCGCGAGGCGGGGGCCAGGGCGGTCTTGATCAGGTCCTTCGTGGCCGTGTGCAGCCGGTGCCACTCGGAGTACGCCACGAACCGCTGGCCGCGCTTGATCCGCTTGTGCAGGAGAACGGCCAGCACCAGGTGTTCGATCAGCAGCTCGGCGCAGGAGCGCGGCCGGGCGAGGAAGGCGGCGGCGAAGCTCTCGGCCGCCGCGACGTCCGGCGCGGTGACCGGTCCGGGCTGGCGGTCGAGGAGGATGGCGGTGCTGACCGTCTCCTGCAGCCGCGGGATCCGGGAGGCCGGTGCGACGTAGAGGTCGATCTGGTGGAGCTTGCCCTCGTCCGGGACGAGGAAGACCATCCCGACGCCGCCGAGGTCAGCGACGATCGTGTCGCGCCAACCGGGCAGCAGGGCGCCGACCTCGACCGGCATCAGGGTGTCCAGGGCCTCGACGAACGACGGGAACCGGGCGTCGTGGACGCCGGCGACGAAGTCGACGTCGGACAGGCGGTCGGCAGTGCCGTGGGCCAGCGACCCGCGGACCATCAGGTGGGTCACCGCCGGGGAGGTGGCCAGGATGTCGGCGAGCTTCGACAGCAGCGGCAGCTGCGCGGGCCGGTTGGCCTGGGTGATCGCCGCCAGTTGCAGGGTGGGCATGCGCTTCTTCCTTCCGGGCGTGGGTGCGGGCTGGGATCAGGCGGGGATGGCGAGGAGGCGGCGCTTGGCGGTGTCCCAGCGGGTCGCGGCCTCCATGTCGCCGAGGGAGGTGTGCAGTTCGGCGATCAGGTCGTAGACCGTGCCTTCCGGCAGGGCGTAGGTGTAGAAGAGCCGCAGCAGCATCCGCTCGGCCGCCTCCGTGTAGCCGAGGGTGGCCATGTTGCGGGCGCTCTCCAGCCGCGCGGCGAGGACCGTCTGGTCGGCGACGGGCAACGGCTCCGCGACCACCGGGCTGAGCGCGGGACGGCGGGCCAGGTGGCGGTAGGCGTCGTCGGCGTACACGTCGGCGATCAGGTGGATCCGGTCCGGGCCGAGCAGGTTGCACACCCCGTGGGCGTACGTCGGCGTCAGCCGCCAGATCCGCCCACCCGTCATGTGCACCTTGGTGCCGCCGGTGACCAGGAAGGCGGACCTGTTGGTGTGCAGCGGGACGTGCAGCCGGTGCCGCTCGACCTGGTCGAGGTCGTCGTAGTCGCGGTGCTCCCAGAGAAAGGCGTTGCCCTCCAGCCGGGCGAGCCGCACCCACATGAAGTCCAGGCCGAGGTCGGCCAGGAACGCGGCGGTGGCCGGCATCCGGCCCAGCAGGTCGGTAGGCCGGGCCGCGCAGTCTCCGATCGTCACGTCGGCGGCGTCACCAGAGGCGTTCATCAGCGAGGTGGTCCACCAGCCGCCGGACTGGTAGGCGCCGTACTCCGCCTTCCAGGGGGCCTGGGCGGTCAGGGCTTCGTGGCGCATCCGCTCCAAGTGGGCGGAGTCCACGGCGTCCAGCTGGGCGATCTGCCCGACCAGAGCGGTCAGGGTGATGTCCATCGGTTCCCTCCCGTTGCCGGCTCGCGGTACGGCGAGCCGGTCTGCACGTGATGCTGGATGGAGTCGATCGGGCGCCGGTCCCAGCGCCCTTGATCTCACGCTTCGCTTCCGCTCATACACGGACAGCGACGTTGCGTTCAGGATGGCGGCGCCGAATGCGGCACCGATACGACGCGGCCGCCGCCACCATCCCGCCGCCCTGGCCTGCAGTGAGACCGGAGCCATGTCGGAGTGCGCCATGACTGCCGTCACGGCCGCCGTCATCTGGGCCGGGACGGCCTCGAACGGGTTTCCTGTCAAGCCATGATGGCTATCGTCAGAGCAGACGAACGGGGACTGAGATGATCCGTGATGGCTGAAACTCCCACACTCTTAAGAGTTTTGACGCTTCAGCGGCACTGGCAGGTCTACGAGACCTTCCGCCTCCGGTTCGAGGCGACGGCGAACTCGACCGCCGATCAGGAGCGCGACCCCCGGCTCCGGGGTCTGTCGGTCTCCAAGCGGCAGTTCGAGCGTTGGTACGGCGGCGCGGTGAAGACCCGCCCATACCCGGACCAGTGCCGGGTACTGGAGGCCATGTTCGGCGTCGGCGTCGACCAACTCCTCGCACCCGCACCGGCCGGCCCCGTATCCGTGCCCGCTACCGCCGCCTCGTTCGTCGTCCCGCCGCCACGGCCGGCCCCTGTCCTTCTCCCACCCGAGCGGGCAACGGTACTGCCCGTCGATGGCCCCTCCAGCAGCGAGCCCCGCTTCGACGCGGGCACCACGGAATTGGAAAGGCAGGTCACGATGGCGGCTCGTCGTGCACTTCGGTTCACCGCGATAGCGGAGGGCAGCAGCATCGGCCCGGAAACCCTGGGCCAGATCCACGAGGAGGTGCGGCGGCTGACCGTCGCCTACCCGAAGTTGGCGCTGCCGACCCTGCTCGGCGACCTGGTCGAGGTTCAGGACCTCACCTTCCGCCTGCTGGAGCACGGCCGCGTCAAGCCGTCACAGGCCCGGGAGCTGTACCTGCTCGCCGGGATCACCTCCGGCATGCTCGCCAAGGCCAGCCACGACCTGGGAAACCCGAGCGCCGCGATGATGCAGGCCCGCACCGCCTTCGTCTGCGCCGACAACGCCGACCACCACGCCATGCGCGCCTGGGTACGCTCACTCCAGTCGCTCATCTCCTACTGGGCCGGCCGCCCCGGCGAGGCCGCCGACTACGCCGCCCTCGGACAGGACACCATCGGCGATATCCGCGGCACCACCAGCGTCTGGCTGGCCTGTCTCTCCGCCCGCGCCCACTCTCTCCTCGGCAACGGTGAGGCCACCCGCTTCGCGATCCAACAGGCCGAGGAGGCCCGTGCGACCGTCGAACCCGACGACCTCGACGCCTTCGGTGGCATCATGGCCTTCCCGCTGCCCCGCCAGCTCTACTACGTCGCAGAGGCCACCGTGCAGCTCGGCGAAGACGCGGCCCTCGGCGAGAGCCAGTCCGAAGCCGCCGTCTCCGCCTACCGCAACGCCTCCGAGGACGAGTGGGCCTTCGGCGACCAGGCCGGCGCCCAGACCGACCTCGCCCTCGCCCGCATCGCCCGAGGCGAGATCGAGGGCGCCGCCGAAGCCGTCCGCCCCGTGCTCGACCTCCCCGTCGAACAACGGAACTTCGGCATCGTCAGCAGCGCCCAACGCGTCCACGCCGCCCTGCACGGCACCGGCCGTCGCAGCAGCGGTGGCGCGGCGGCCGACCTGCGCGGAGAGATCGAGGCCTTCACCGCCGCCCCGACCTCGGTCCTCGTCCGGTGACCCTGCGGATAGGCTCCGCACCCATGACTCCAGTCCAGCCGGCCGGCTCCCGCGTCGCCCTGCGCGAGGTCGAACCCGGGGACACCGACGACCTCCTGGCGATCTACGGCAGCCCCGAGGCCACCCGGTACCTCAGCTTCGAACCCCGCACCCGCGACCAGGTGCAGGCCATCATCGATCGGTCCATCGACTCCGCCGGGGACACACCGAGGACCGAGTACGGCCTCGCCGTCACCAGGCTCGGCGAGCACCGGCTGATCGGCTACGCGCGTCTGGCCACCGAGCCGCAGCAGGCCGCCACCATCGGGTTCGCCCTCCACCCGGCCGAGTGGGGCCGGGGTCTCGGCACGGAGACCGTTCATCTGCTGTGCTCCCTCGGCTTCAAGAGCCTCGGCCTGCATCGCATCTGGGCGGCCCGGTCCCCCCTCAACGAGGCTTCCGCACGGACCCTCCTCCGTGCGGGGATGACCGAGGACGGCCGGATCCGCGACCACGTCTTCGTGCACGGTGCCTGGCGCGACTCGATCACCTACTCGATCCTGGAGCAGGAGTGGGCGTCGAGGATTGAGCGGTAGTCCTGGCGCTGCCTCGTGGGCCGGGCAGCTTCGAATATGTAGGTCGGTCTACAGAATTCACCGTTGTACGAGCGGAATATGTAGACCGGTCTACCTTCCCTTGCACTGAATCTGTAGACCGGTCTGCATAAAACCCTGGGACCGGGCAGGGGCAGGGGGTGGTGGGAACGGTCGCGGGGGTCACGGGGTGGGGGCGAGCAGGTCGAGGGGGCGGCCTTCGGGGGTGAGCGCGATGGCCCAGAGGCCGTGGTCGGCGGGGTGGAGCGGGGCGGGGGCCTGGCGGCCCGCCTGGTGGTCGAGGTAGGTCACGGCGTCCCGGTGGTTCACCGCGTTCCACGCGTGCGGACGGCCGAAGCCGTCCACGGTGAGCAGCACGGCCTGGGCGCCGTGGCCGGCCCGGCGCAGCTCGCCCGCCAGGCGGGCGAAGGCCTGCTCGCCGTCGCCGAGGTCGCGGAACGGCGCGCCGAGTTCGCGTTCGGCGCGGTCGCGGCCGCCGCGTTCGCCCGCGTCGCCCTCGGTGGGGAGGCGCGGGGCCGCGCAGGTCGGCCGGCCGGTGAAGGTGTCCACGGCGGAGAGGGCGATCTCCAGGCTGTTGTTGGCCCGCCCCGGTGCGCGGTACCCGCCGTCGTTGACCACCTCGGTCCAACCCCCGGCCGCGGGGTCGGGGTGGCGCACGGGCAGGCCGTCTGCGTCCCGGGGCACCCGGCGTTCGAGCTCGCGCTGGTGCTCCGGGTCGACCGGGCCGAGTCCGCCGGGCAGACCGGTCGGCCGGCTGTCGGCGATGGTCCGCAGCGGGACGACGGGCGCGCCCGGGACACCGTCCGCGCGCAGCGCGCGCATGGCCAGGTGCAGGGCGGTCGCATGCGCGGTGGCCACCGGCACCACGCCCCAGACGAGCCCGGGCTGGACGTCGGCGGCCGCACCGTCCGGACGGCGGCGGTGCGGGTGGTGGCCGTCCGGGTGGTCGTCGGACCGCCCGGGCGCGGGGCCGGGGCCCGGAACGGGTGCGGGCGCGGGGGCCGCGCCCGCGCCGGGCGGCCCGGCCGCCGGCGGAGCCGCCGGGGGCGGGGGGACGGGCAGCGGCACCGCGGGGCCCACCGGCACCACGGCCGGGTGCGCGCCCCCGGCGGCCGCGCGGGGAGCCGGAGCGCCCGGCGCGGGAGCGGTCGACGGCGCGGATCCCGGCGCGGGGGCGGTCGACGGCGGGCCGGCCGGGGCGCCCGCCCCGATCCCGCTGCCGAACGGGGCCGCGCCGTGCGCGCCGAACGTCCCCGGCGCCGGGGACGGGCCCGGGGCCGCGCCCACGGCCAGCGGTCCCGGGCCGACCGCCCCGCCGCCGGTACTCGGCGGCGCGGTGAACGGCGCGGCGTGGGAACCGGGGTGGGGGGCGGCGACCTGGGGCACGGCCGTCCAGCCGCCCGCGGCCGGAGCCGGAGCCGGAGCCGGGCCCGGGACGTCGTAGGCGGTGACGGGCTGGGGTGCGGGCGGCGCGAGCACCGAGTCGGTGCGCACGGTCACCGGCGCGGCGACGTACCCACCGCCACCGCCTCCCCCGCCGCCCGCGCCGTGCGCCGGGCTCGGCGCAGGCGCGGCGGCCGGCGGCAGCAGGTAGTCGTCGTCGGCCGCGCGGCCGTGCCCGGAGGAGCCGGTCGGACCGCCGCCCCCTCCCCCGCCCCCGTCGGCGTGGTGGACGGGCGTGGGACCGGACCCGCCCGGGGCCCGGTCCCCACCACCGCCGCCACCGCCACCGCCGGACCCACCTGTGCTCGGGCCGTCCGTGAACCCTTCCGGCCCCGGACGGGGCCCGTGGCCGCCCGGACCGGGACCGGTCACCACGCCCTCGGGCCCGGGACCGTCCCCGGAGGCCCCGAAGACTCCCGGGGCCCCCGCCCCGAGCACGACGTCCGCCCCGGCCGCCACCGCCGCCACCGGCCCGCCCACGCCGGGCGCGCCGGGCCCGCGCGCGTGGCCGTTCCCGTCCGCGCCACCGTCCGCGCCGTCGCCGCCCCCGTCGCCCACCCCGTCGTCACCGGGCCCGCGGCCGTGCCGCCCGTCCGCCCCCGCGGCCCCGGCCAGCGGCACCCCGGTGATCTCCCGGCCGTCCTGCCCGGTCAGCACCGGCCGCCCGTCCTCGCCCAGCACCGGCCGGCCGTGCTCGTCCAGCTTCACCGCCAGGTTCTCCAGCCCGACCACCGGCCGGCCGTCCGGACCCGGCACGACGAGCAGGCCCTCGGCGTTCGCCACCGCGGTACCGTCGGCGCGCACGATGACCGGGTCGCCGTGCTCGTCCAGGACCGGCCGCCCGGCCTCGTCCAGCTTCACGGCCAGCCCGGGCACGCCCACCACCGGCTTGCCGTCCTGCCCGAGCACCACGGCCAGCCCCGTCCCGGCGGGGCCGCCCAGCACCCCCGGCTCGCCGAGGACGGCGGGCAGTCCGGCGGCCACCGGGTCGAAGGCCCCGCCCACGCCGCCCGGGTACCCGGCCGCCCGCACGCCCTCGGCGCCCGGCGGCGCCAGGCGCAGCAGCGCGACCACGGCCGGCTCCCGCAGCGCGGCGCCCAGGCCGTCCTTCATCGCCCGGCCGAGCTCCTCCAGCAGTCCGCCGATCTTCAGCCCGGCGGCCTCCACCGCGGCGGCCGCCACCGCCCGGGCGGCCTGTTCGGCGGCGGCGCCGGCGGTCTGCCGCGCCGCGTCGAAGACCCCGCCGACGCCGGCCCCCGCCCCCGCGCCCGTCCCCGGCGCCGAGGCGGCCGCGGCAGCGGCAGCGGCCCGGGCCGCCTGCTCCTCGGCCTTCTTCAGCTCGGCGGCCAGCTCGTTGAGCGCGGCGACGATGTCGGCCTTGCAGGAGTCGACGGCACGGGCGGCCGCGTCGAAGGCGCCGGCGACCAGCCCGGCGGCGGAGTGCGCGTCGTCCAGGTGCCCCTTGCCGCCGCCGCGGAAGGCCTGCCAGTACGCGGCGAAGGCCTCGACGGCGCGGCCCGAGTTGTCCCCGGTGACGCGCTGCACGGCGTCGCCACCGCGCTTGGCCAGCCGGTCCGCCTCGGTGCCGAACTCGCGCCAGAGCCCGGCCGCCTTGCGCAGCCCCTCCTCGTCGGCCAGCGGCCACCGGCGGCCGGTCCGGGCCAGGACCGGCACGAGTTCCTCGGGCAGTTTCCGTGACACGCGCTTCCCCCTTCGACGGACGGGCGCGGAGCCTGTCACTCGGATGTTCTCGGATCGGGCCGCGGCTTCCCCGGCCCGGCGGCCGTGCGTGCCCCGGGGGTACCTCCCGGCCGCCAGGCTGGGGGCGCGCGCCCCGACGGAGACCCGGGAGACGGGCCCCACGGGCCCCACGGACCCGGGCGGCGCCCCGCCCCACCGGAGGGACGCGCGGCGGGCCCCGAACGGTGCGCGCGGCGGCCGTCAGGCCGAGCGGTCCTTGGCGGTGCCCCGGCCGACCGCCGCGCCCCCGGCGAAGGCGCTCGCCGCCGAGGTGTCGGTGTCGGCGGTCCGCTCGGCCATGCCGTGCAGACCCGCGCCGACCGTCCCGAGCCGCCCGGCCAGCCCGCGCAGCCCGCCCATAAGCCCGCCGTGCGCCTCCCGGTAGACGGCGGCGAACCCGCTGCCGGGCCCGTCCGCGCCCCACGGGCCGCCGAGCGCGGCGAGCCCCTGTTCCAGGGCGGCGGCGGCCTTCCCGAAGTCCGCCGAGATCCGCTCGAACTCCCGCCCTTCGCCGTGCAGTTCCCACGGCTTGATGACGAACTCGCTTGCGCCGCCGGGCATCCCGGCACCTCCCCGTGTCATGGACCGGCCGCCATCCTAGGGCCCGTTCTCGGACCCCCGCCTGCCGTCCGACGCGCCCCCGGCCCCCGGCCGGGAGGTACCCCCAGGGCCCACACGCACCCGGACGCCGCACGGCCCACCCTTCGGGCGGACGGCGGGGGTTAGAGGACCGGCCCTGGCACCGCCCCACCCTTCCCCGGCGTCCACCGACGGCCCTTTCACCCGGCCCTCACGGCGGCCGCGCACCCACCTCGCACCCCGCTGAGAACCCCATCGAGCACCCCGTCGAGCACCCCATCGAGCTCCCACCGCGTACCCCACCGAGAACCCCACCCCCGGCCACCGGAACCCGCCGCTCGCCGCCCACGCCCCGCCGGCCACCGGCCACCGCGCGGTGAACTCACCGTAAACCCCGTGGCCACGGACGGTTCGCCGCCCCGCGAAGGCTCTACCCTTGCCGAGTGGCAGCAGCAGACACGTCCAAGCACAGCACCAGCACCCCCAAGGGGAAGAAGGCCAAGCCGAAGGCCGTCGGCCCGGCCGCCGTCGACCTCGCGATGCCGGTGCTCCGCTCCGAGCTCCGTCCCGAGGTCCCGCTCGACTTCCCGCGCGCCTGGGTCGAGTTCACCGACCCGGACGACGCGGAGCAGGTCTTCCGCTGCGACCTGACCTGGCTGACCTCCCGCTGGTCGTGCATCTTCGGCCAGGGCTGCCAGGGCATCCGCGAGGGCCGGGGCGAGTCCGACGGCTGCTGCACGCTGGGCGCGCACTACTCGGACGAGGACGACGAGAAGCGCGTCACCGGCCACGCGGCCCGGCTGACCCCGGAGCTGTGGGAGAACCACCCGCACGGCACCGACGCCAAGGGCCGGATCAGGACCGACGGCGGCATCACCATGTTCGACGAGGACGGCGACCGCCAGACCCGGCGGGTCAACGGCGCCTGCATCTTCGTGAACAGCCCCGGTTTCGCCGGCGGAGCGGGCTGCGCCCTGCACGCGCTCGCCCTCAAGGAGGGCCGCGAGCCGCTGGAGACCAAGCCGGACGTCTGCTGGCAGCTGCCGGTGCGCCGCACCTACGACTGGATCGACCGCCCGGACGACACCCGCTACCTCCAGGTCACCATCGGCGAGTACGACCGGCGCGGCTGGGGCCCGGGCGGGCACGACCTGCACTGGTGGTGCACCGGCAGCCCGGACGCCCACCAGGGCGCCGACCCGGTCTACGTCAGCTACCGCCCGGAGCTGACCGAGCTGATGGGCCGGGCCGCCTACCGGGTGCTCGCGGGGCTGTGCGAGGAGCGGATCGCCACCAAGGGCGACCGGAAGGTGGCCCCGCACCCGGCCGACCCGGCGAAGAAGCCCAAGGCGGCGAAGGACGCGTAGCGGCGAGGGCGCGGGTGGGCGAGGGCGTGGGTCCGCCCCGCCCCCTCGCCCGCGCTCACCCGCCGGCCCGGCTCACTTGTCGATGTCGCCGACGACGAAGAACATCGAGCCCAGGATCGCCACCATGTCGGCGACCAGCGTCCCCGGCAGCAGCTCGGTGAGCGCCTGGATGTTGTTGAACGACGCCGACCGCAGCTTGAGCCGCCACGGCGTCTTGTCGCCGCGCGACACCAGGTAGTAGCCGTTGACGCCGAGCGGGTTCTCCGTCCAGGCGTAGGTGCTGCCCTCGGGGGCCTTGAGCACCTTGGGCAGCCGCAGGTTGACCGGCCCGGGGGCGAGCCCGGCCACCTTGTCCAGGCAGGCGTCGGCGAGGTCCAGCGCGTTGACCGTCTGCTCCAGCAGGCACTCGAAGCGGGCCAGGCAGTCGCCCTCCTCGCGGGTGACCACGGTCAGCACCTGCCGCAGCTCCTCGGAGCCGTACGCGAGGTAGGGCTCGTCGCGGCGCAGGTCGAAGTCCAGGCCGCTGGCCCGCGCGATCGGGCCGCTGACGCCGTACGCCTCGGCCTGCGCCCGGGTGAGGACGCCGACCCCGGCGGTGCGGGCCCGGAAGATCTCGTTGCCCAGCACCAGCTCCTCGAAGACCGGCAGCTGGGAGCGGACGACGCCGACGGCGGCGCGGACCCGGCCGAGCCAGCCGGCCGGCAGGTCCTCCTTCAGGCCGCCGACCCGGTTGAACATGTAGTGCATGCGCCCGCCGGAGGCCTCCTCCAGCACGTGCTGGAGGTCCTCGCGGCCGGAGAAGGCGTGGAAGATCGGGGTGATCCCGCCCAGCTCCAGGGGGTAGGAGCCGAGGAACATCAGGTGGTTGAGGACGCGGTTCAGCTCGGCGAGCAGGGTGCGGATCCACACCGCCCGCTCGGGCACCTCCATGCCCAGCATCCGCTCGACGCCGAGCACCACGCCGAGCTCGTTGGAGAAGGCCGAGAGCCAGTCGTGCCGGTTGGCCAGCATGATGATCTGCCGGTAGTCCCGGGCCTCGAAGAGCTTCTCGGCCCCCCGGTGCATGTAGCCGATCACCGGCTCGGCGCTGACGATGCGCTCGCCGTCCAGCACCAGCCGCAGTCGCAGCACGCCGTGGGTGGCCGGGTGCTGCGGGCCGATGTTGAGCACCATGTCGGTGCTGCCCGCCGTGCCCGTGAAGTTCTCGGCTCCCGCCCCGATACCGACCGTGGTCTCCCTCATGGGGTGAGAGTCTGCCATCCCGGCAGCGCCTCCAGGCTCGCCGGTACCGGCATCCGGACGGCCTGCGCGAGCCAGCCGAACGCGCCGAGGCCGCCCGGGTCGGTCAGCTCCGCGCCCTCCCCGGCGCCGCCGAGGGCCCGCAGATAGCCGGCCGGGTCGGTGGAGGCGAGGGCGAGCGTGGGCCGGGCGCCGCTGACGCCGAGCGCCCGCAGCGCCTCCCGCTGGGTCGTCCACAGGCTGTGGAGACCGGGGACGGCGACGGCGTCCAGCGCGACGTGCGCGGTGACGTCGCAGGAGCCGTCGGGCACCGGGGCCACCTCGCGGCCGGACAGGAAGCCGGTCCGGGTGGGGAACGGCGGGCGGCGGTCGGCGGTGTGCCCGTAGTCGACGGCGACGGCCAGGCCTCGGTCCAGGCCGGCCACCGCCTCCGCCCAGGCGGCGTCCCGGGGGGTGCCGAACTCGGTGAAGTCCCCGGGGCGTTCGGCCGGCCACCAGCGGGCGGCCCAGGCCGCGTCGGCGGCGTCGACCGGCCCGCCGAGCCGCTCCTCGCCGGTCGCGGTGTCCACCTCCAGGTAGCGCAGCCGCCCGTCCTCGCCGACCTCGCCGGTGTCCAGCGGCACGTTGTCCAGCCACTCGTTGGCGAACAGCAGCCCGGCGGCGCCGCGCGGCACCCGGTCCGTCCACACCACCGCGTCCCACCGCCGCTCCGTCCACAGCCCTGTGGACGGAGCGGCGGGCGGCAGCGGCGGACGGTCGGCGAGCTCCACCGCGTACACCCGCAACCGCTCCCCCACCGCCTCCGGCAGCTCCGCCAGCACCCCGGCGACCAGCTCGCCCCGACCGGCCCCGACGTCGACGAACGCCAGCTCCTCCGGACGGCCGAGTGCCGCGTCCACCTCCAGCAGGAGCCGGGCCACCGCCCGGGCGAACAGCGCGGAGGCGTGCACCGAGGTCCGGAAGTGCCCGGCGGGGCCCTCCGGCCTGCGGTAGAAGCCGCCGTCGGGTCCGTAGAGGGCGCGCTCGGTCGCGGGCGCCCACCGCATCCAGGTCATGGGGCGGGACGCTACACACCTGCTCCGCACGTGCCCAAGCCGTACGGCATCGGCACTCCGGCCTCTCCGACCTAGGGAGTAGGACGGATCGCCCTCCCGGCGGACCTGGGGACACGCCGCGACTGCCTACGCTTGACCCGTGCATCGACTCAACGCCTGGCTCCGCCGTCACCCCATGGTGGTCGACTCCGCCTGGGCTGCGTTGGTGCTCGTGCTCGGCCTGCTGCCGGAGGAGGGCAGCGGCAACGACGGCTGGCGCGCCACGGTCCAGGTCGTCGTCGCCGTCGTACTGCCGCTGCTGATGGTCTTCCGGCGCCGGTTCCCCGACCTGACGGTGGCCGCCGCGATCGCGGTCGGAATCACCCAGGTGGCACTGGACGTCACCCCGGCGATCTCCAGCGTCGCCTATCTGGTGTTCGCCTACACGGGTGCCGCGTTCGGCCGGCCCTGGACGTCCCGGGCGGCCCTGGCCGGCGGGCTGCTGGCAGGCCCGCTGGTGTTCTGGCAGATCCACCCGGAGAAGGCCACCCGGCTGCCCGACGGCGACATCAGCTACGTCGCGTACTCCATTCCCGAGTCGCTGTTCTATGCCGGGATGATGACCACCCCGTTCATCCTCTGCTGGGCCTGGGGGCGGCTCACCCGGGTCCGCCGGGCCTACCTGGTGGAGCTGGAGGACCGCGCGTCCCGGCTGGAGCGCGAGCGCGACGCCCAGGCCAAGGTGGCGGTCGCCGCCGAGCGGGCGCGGATCGCCCGCGAGCTGCACGACGTGGTCGCGCACAACGTCTCGGTGATGATCGTCCAGGCGGACGGCGCCGCGTACGTCCTGGACAACTCCCCCCAGCAGGCCAAGGAGGCGCTGGGCACCATCGCCTCCACCGGCCGGCAGGCGCTGGTCGAGATGCGCCGCCTGCTCGGGGTGCTGCGCACCGCCGACACCAAGGGCGAGGAGTACGTGCCGCAGCCGGGCGTCGAGGAGCTGCCCGAGCTGCTCGACCAGGTCCGCACGGCCGGCCTCCAGGTGGACTTCGCCAGCTCGGGCGATCCGCGCGAACTGCCGCGCGGCGTCGAGCTGACCGTCTACCGGATCGTCCAGGAGGCGCTGACCAACGTCCGCAAGCACGGCGGCCCCGATGTGCACGCCCGGGTCTCGGTCGACTTCGGCGAGCGCGAGCTGGCCGTCCTGGTCGAGGACGACGGCCGCGGCAGCACCGACGAGCAGCTGGCCGCCGGCGGCACCGACGGCCAGGGGCACGGCCTGATCGGCATGCGCGAGCGGGTCGGCATGGTCAGCGGCAGCCTCGACGTCGGGCCGCGCCCCGGCGGCGGTTTCCGGATCCGCGCCGTACTGCCGCTCAAGGCGGCCCACTGACCCGGCCCCCGGGCGCCCACCGACCCCCCGCCGTTCCCCCCGAGGACCTAGGAGCCACCCTTGACCATCCGCGTGATGCTGGTCGACGACCAGGAGCTGCTGCGCACCGGATTCCGGATGATCCTGCAGTCGCAGGGCGACATCGAGATCGCCGCCGAGGCCGGGGACGGCGCCCAGGCCCTGGAGAAGCTCCGGCACACCGCGGTGGACGTGATCCTGATGGACGTCCGGATGCCGCGGCTGGACGGCGTGCAGGCGACCCGGCGGATCTGCCTGGCCGAGGACGGCAGCCCGCTGCCGGACGCCCCGCACGTGCTCATCCTCACCACCTTCGACCTCGACGAGTACGCCTTCGCCGCGCTCAAGGCCGGCGCCAGCGGCTTCCTGCTCAAGGACGTGCCGCCGACCGAGCTGGTGGCCGCGATCCGCGCCGTGCACGGCGGGGACGCGGTGGTCGCGCCGACCACCACCCGCCGCATGATCGACCGGTTCGCCGAGGTGCTGCCCACCCCGCAGGGCGGCCCCGGCCGCGCGGACACCCTCGGCCCGCTCACCGAGCGCGAGCGCGAGGTGTTCCTGCTGGTCGCGCAGGGCCTGTCGAACGGGGAGATCGCGGCCCGGCTGGTGCTCTCCGAGGCCACCGTGAAGACCCACGTCGGACGGATCCTGGCCAAACTGAACCTGCGCGACCGCGTCCAGGCGGTGGTCCTGGCCTACGAGGCGGGCCTGATCCGGGCCGGGGCCGCGGACTGAGCCCGCCCGGGGCCCCTCCGGGCCCGCTCGGTCCCGTTCCCGACCCCCCGTAGAATGGGGCCGGTACGTCCGGTACCCGTCGAGTGGACCGGAACGGGACCCCTGGACAAAGGTGGGTGCGTGAGTCTGTCCGACTACGGCGATCTGTCCCCACTCGACGATCCGGCCGACCCCGGCAACCGCCCCGCCCGCCTCGCCGTGGGCGTGGTCGGCACCGGCCGGGTCGGCCCGGCGCTCGGCGCCGCCCTGCAGCTCGCCGGCCACAAGGTGGTCGCCGCCTCCGGGGTGTCCGCCGCCTCCCGCCGCCGCGCCGAGGCGCTGCTGCCGGGCGTGCGGGTCGTCACCCCGCCGCAGGTGCTGGCCGCCGCCGACCTCGTCCTGCTCACCGTCCCCGACGACGCGCTGGCCGACCTGGTGGCCGGCCTGGCCGCCACCGGGGCCGTCCGCCCCGGCCAGCTGCTGGTGCACACCTCCGGCGCGCACGGCGTGGCCGTGCTGGAGCCGGCCACCCGGGCCGGCGCGCTGCCGCTCGCGCTGCACCCCGCGATGACCTTCACCGGCACCTCCGTCGACCTGGCCCGGCTGGCCGGCTGCCCGTTCGGGGTGACCGCCCCCGAGGAGCTGCGCCCGGTCGCCGAGGCGCTGGTGGTGGAGATGGGCGGCGAGCCCGAGTGGGTGCCCGAGGACGTTCGCCCGCGGTACCACACCGCCCTGGCGCACGGCGCCAACCACCTGGTCACGCTGGTCGCGCAGGCGATGGAGCTGCTGCGCTCGGCGGGCGTCGCCGAGCCCGGCCGGATGCTCGGCCCGCTGCTCGGCGCCGCGCTCGACAACTCGCTGCGCTCCGGCGACGCGGCCCTCACCGGCCCGGTCGCCCGGGGCGACGCCGGCACCGTACGGCGCCACCTGGCGCAGCTCAGTACGGTGTCCCCGGACATCCCGGCCGCCTACCGGGCGATGGCCCGCGCCACCGCCCAGCGGGCCCTGGCCCACGGGACGATCGACGAAGCGTCGGCGGCGGCGCTGCTGGACGTACTGAACGAGGAGAAGCAGTAATGGCACGCGGCAAGCAGCCGGGCAAGGCCCAGCGCGCCCCGAAGGTCCACCGGGCCGTGGTCACGCGCACCGTCGACGACTTCGAGGCGGCGTTCTGGCCGGACGAGCAGCCGGTGGACAACGCGGTCGTGATGACGATGGGCGCCCTGCACGAGGGCCACGCCGCGCTGATCCGCGCCGCCCGCAAGCAGGTCGGCCGGGACGGCCGGGTCGCCGTCACGGTCTTCGTCAACCCGCTGCAGTTCGGCGCCGGCGAGGACCTGGAGCGCTACCCGCGCGCCCTGGAGGAGGACGTGCGGCTCGCCGAGGCCAACGGCGCCGACGTGGTCTTCGCGCCGTCCGTCGACGAGGTCTACCCGAACGGCGAGCCGCAGGTGCGGCTGGCCGCCGGCCCGATGGGCGAGCGCTACGAGGGCGCCACCCGGCCCGGCCACTTCGACGGCGTGCTGACCGTGGTCGCCAAGCTGCTGCACATCACCGACCCGGACTTCGCCTTCTTCGGCGAGAAGGACGCCCAGCAGCTGGCGATCGTCCGCCGGATGGTGGCCGACCTCGACTTCGACGTCGAGATCGTCGGCGTGCCGACCACCCGCGAGGAGGACGGCCTGGCGCTCTCCTCCCGCAACCGCTACCTCTCGGCGGAGGAGCGCACCCGCGCGCTCGCCCTGTCCGAGGCGCTGTTCGCCGGCCGGGACGCGGCCGCGCGGGGCCCGAAGGCCGTGCGCGAGGCCGCCGGGGCCGTGCTCGACGCCGCCGAGGGCGTCGACCTCGACTACCTCGCCCTGATCGATCCGCACGACTTCACCGAGGCGCCGGACGACTTCCAGGGCGAGGCGGTGCTGGCCGTGGCCGCGAAGGTGGGCGCCACCCGCCTGATCGACAACGTCCGCATCATCGTCCGGTAACCCGGCGACCGGTACGTCCGCTCGGCATCTCCCCTAGGCATGCACTCACAGGAGGCGTGACCCGCAATGCTCCGCACCATGCTCAAGTCCAAGATCCACCGGGCCACCGTGACCCAGGCCGACCTGCACTACGTCGGCTCGGTCACGGTGGACGAGGACCTGCTCGACGCCGCCGACCTGCTCCCCGGCGAGCTGGTCCACATCGTCGACATCAACAACGGCGCCCGGCTGGAGACGTACACCATCGCCGGCCCGCGCGGCTCCGGCGTCATCGGCATCAACGGCGCCGCCGCCCGCCTGGTCCACCCCGGCGACCTCGTCATCCTGATCGCCTACGGGCAGATGGACACCGCCGAGGCCGAGGGCTACCTCCCCAAGGTCGTCTTCGTCGACGAGCACAACCGGATCACCGGCACCGGCGGGGACCCGGCCGAGGCCGGGGAGGGCACCGGACTGCTGCGGGGGGACGCGGCGTACCGTGGCGGCAGCGGTGCCGTCGACGCCGCCGCGCGCTAAGGAGCCATCACGCCATGTCCGCCGTCACGCACCGCCTCACCGCCCCCGCACCGGGCTGGACCACCGACACCGACGTCGTCGTGGTCGGCTCCGGCGTGGCCGGGCTCACCGTCGCGCTCAACGCCCGCAAGGCCGGCCTGCGGGTCCTGGTGGTCACCAAGGCGATGCTGGACGAGGGCTCCACCCGCTGGGCCCAGGGCGGCATCGCGGCCGCCCTGGGCGAGGGGGACACCCCCGAGCAGCACCTGGCCGACACCCTGGTGGCCGGCGCCGGGGTGTGCGACGAGGACGCCGTCCGCACCCTGGTCACCGAAGGCCCGGACGCGGTCCGCCGGCTGATCGCGGTCGGTGCGGCCTTCGACCGCGGCACCGACGGCGCGATCCTGCTCACCCGTGAGGGCGGCCACCACCGCAACCGGATCGCGCACGCCGGCGGCGACGCCACCGGCGCCGAGATATCCCGCGCCCTGGTCGACGCCGTGCGGCGGGACCCCGAGGTGGAGCTCATCGAGCACGCCCTCGTCCTCGACCTGCTCACCGACGCCGACGGGCACGCGGCCGGGCTGACCCTGCACGTGATGGGCGAGGGGCAGCGGGACGGCGTCGGCGCCGTCCTGGCCCGCGCGGTGGTGCTCGCCACCGGCGGCATGGGCCAGGTCTTCTCGGCCACCACCAACCCGGCGGTCTCCACCGGTGACGGCGTGGCGCTCGCGCTGCGGGCCGGCGCCGAGGTCACCGACCTGGAGTTCGTCCAGTTCCACCCCACCGTGCTCTGGCTCGGCCCGGAGGCCCACGGCCAGCAGCCGCTGATCTCCGAGGCGGTCCGCGGCGAGGGCGCCCACCTGGTCGACGCGGACGGCGTGCGGTTCATGGTCGGTCAGCACGAGCTCGCCGAGCTGGCCCCGCGCGACATCGTCGCCAAGGCGATCACCCGCCGGATGCAGCTCCGGGGCGCCCGGCACATGTACCTCGACGGGCGGCACTTCGGCGCCGAGATGTGGGAGCGGCGGTTCCCGACCATCCTGGCGTCCTGCCGCGCGCACGGCATCGACCCGGTCACCGAGCCGATCCCGATCGCCCCGGCCGCGCACTACGCCTCCGGCGGGGTGCGCACCGACCCCCGCGGCCGCACCTCCGTCCCCGGCCTCTACGCCTGCGGCGAGGTCGCCTGCACCGGTGTGCACGGCGCCAACCGGCTGGCCTCCAACTCGCTGCTGGAGGGCCTGGTCTTCGCCGAGCGGATCGCCGCCGACCTGACCGCCCGGCACGCGGCCGGCGAGCTGCCCGCGCGCACCGCCGACGCGGCGGCCGCCCGCGCCGCCCGCCCGGTGCCGCTGCCCGCGCCCGAGGCGCGGGCCGAGATCCAGCGGCTGATGTCGCGCGGCGCGGGCGTCCTGCGCTCGGCCGCGTCGATGGCCGCCACGGCGCAGGGGCTGGCACTGCTCGCCGAGCAGGCCCGCACCGACGCCGCCGAGCAGAAGCCGGCCGACCCCCGGGTGGAGACCTGGGAGGCCGCCAACCTGCTGCTGGTCGCCGACGCGCTGGTCACCGCCGCCGCGCAGCGCGAGGAGACCCGCGGCTGCCACTGGCGCGAGGACTTCCCGGAGCGGGACGACGCGCACGGGCTGCGCCACCTGATCACCACCCTCACCGCCTCCGGCGGCCCCGTCAGCACCCCCGAGGAGCAGTAGCACCATGACCGACGCGACCGATCTGACCCACCTGCACGAGCACGAGCACGAGGAGCTCCCGCTGGCCGGCGGCTGCGGCGACGGCTGCGCCTGCGGGGACGGCGAGGGCTACGAGACCGGCCTGGACCCGCAGCTCGCCGAGCTGCTGGAGGAGGCCGGGCTGGACCCGATCGAGGTCGAGGACATCGCCACCCTGGCGCTGGCCGAGGACCTGGCCGGCGGCGAGGACGTCACCTCGGTGGCGACCGTGCCGGCCGACGCCGTCGCCACCGCCGACTTCACCGCCCGCCAGGCGGGCGTGGTGGCGGGCCTGCGGATCGCCGAGGCGGTCGTCTCGCTGGTCTGCGAGGAGGAGTTCGAGGTCGAGCGGCACGTCCAGGACGGCGACCGGGTCGAGGCCGGCCAGGTGCTGCTCTCGGTCCGCTCCCGCACCCGGGACCTGCTGACCGCCGAGCGCAGCGCGCTGAACCTGCTCTGCCACCTGTCCGGCATCGCCACCGCCACCCGGGCCTGGGCGGACGCCCTGGAGGGCACCGGCGCGGTGGTCCGCGACACCCGCAAGACCACCCCGGGCCTGCGCGCGCTGGAGAAGTTCGCGGTCCGCTGCGGCGGCGGCGCCAACCACCGGATGGCGCTGTCGGACGCGGCCCTGGTGAAGGACAACCACGTGGTCGCGGCCGGCGGCGTGGCCGAGGCGTTCCGGGCCGTCCGGGCCGCCTACCCGGACCTGCCGGTCGAGGTCGAGGTCGACACCCTGGAGCAGATCGCGCCGGTCCTGGAGGCCGGGGCCGACCTGATCCTGCTGGACAACTTCACCGTCCCGCAGCTGGTCGAGGCGGTCGCCCTGGTGGCCGGCCGGGCCAGGCTGGAGGCGTCCGGCGGACTCACCCTGGCCACCGCGCGCGAGGTCGCCCAGACTGGTGTCGACTACCTGGCGGTGGGCGCGCTGACCCACTCCTCGCCGATCCTGGACATCGGCCTGGACCTGCGCGCCTGACCGCTCGTCCGTCCGCACGCCCGTTCCGCCCGTCCGCTGGTCCTCGACGAAGAAAGCACCCCATGCTGCTCACCATCGACGTCGGCAACACCCAGACCACCCTCGGCCTGTTCGGCGGTGAGGAGGTCGTCGAGACCTGGCGGATCTCCACGGATCCGCGGCGCACGGCGGACGAACTGGCGGTGCTGCTGCACGGCCTGATGGGCTCGCAGGGCTCGCGCACGGCGATCGCCGACGCGAAGGTCGAGGGCCTGGCGATCTGCTCCTCCGTCCCCTCCGTGCTCCACGAGTTCCGCGAGGTGACGCGCCGCTACTACGGCGACGTCCCCGCGGTGATCGTGGAGCCGGGGGTGAAGACGGGGGTGCACGTCCTGATGGACAACCCCAAGGAGGTCGGCGCCGACCGCATCGTCAACGCGCTGGCCGCCAACCACCTCTACGGCGGCCCGTGCATCGTGGTCGACTTCGGCACCGCCACCACCTTCGACGCGGTCAACGCCCGCGGCGACTACGTCGGCGGGGCGATCGCCCCCGGCATCGAGATCTCCGTCGAGGCGCTCGGCAACCGCGGCGCCCTGCTGCGCAAGATCGAACTGACCCGCCCGCGCAACGTGATCGGCAAGAACACCGTCGAGGGCATGCAGTCCGGCATCCTCTACGGCTTCGCCGGCCAGGTCGACGGACTGGTCGACCGGATGGCCCGCGAGCTCTCCAAGGACCCCGACGACGTCCAGGTGATCGCCACCGGCGGCCTGGCCCCGCTCGTCCTCGGCGAGGCCGGCTCGATCGACGTCCACGAGCCCTGGCTGACCCTCATCGGCCTGCGCCTGGTCTACGAGCGCAACCGCCCGAGCTGACGCCCGCGATGTGTGACGCACCTCACACCTTCGCGAACGAGGACAATCACCCACGGTCCCCCCATCGCGACCGAACGCGATCACCCGCCACGCCGAGCCCCCTGCTAGCGTCGGTCGACGGGGCCCCACCACCCGCCGCCACCCTTCAAGGAGCGGCAGGCACCAAGGGGGGAAACACATGCACGGAACCACGACAACCATCGACGCCGCCCTGGACGGCCTGCGCATCTCGATGTCCCGGATCGACAGTCTGAGTGACCGCCAGGAAGAGGTACTCCATCTCCTGGTCCTGGACCTCTCCAACCAGGAGGTCGCCGACCGCCTCGGCATCACCGAACGCACCGTCAAGGCCCACATCTCCGCCCTGATGGAGCGGCTCGGCGTCGACTCACGACTTCGCCTGGCCATGGTCGCACTGTACGAACAGATGTCCAACTGTACTTGCGGACAATGGTCTTGATACGAAGGATGGCCTAGATTCGGTAGTACTTCGGGGGTCGGGTCCACACCCATGGCCCCCGGCGTTCCACCGGGGGGAAGTACCGAACTTCTCTCCTTCGCGTCCCCGCCCGCACCATGGGCGGGCCGTCCGAAGGGTCCAATGTGAACGTCAAGCGCATCGCGGCCGCCGCCGCGATCCTCGCCACCGGCCTCGGCACCGCCGTCGCCACCGCCCCGGCGGCCTCGGCCTCGGTCACCACGAGTACCTGCCCGTTGAACCTCGCCTGCCTGTTCTACAACTCGTCCGACTACGGCCTGGGCGCCCAGTTCCAGCATTGGGACACCATCCACGACTACGCCGGCAAGTACTTCAGCGCCGGCCCGTACGGGAGCAGTGGCTCCGGAGTCGAGGTCAAGAACAACGCCGCCGCCGTAGGCAACGGGTCCCGCTCTTGGGCGATCACCATCTGGGAGCGCAGCGGCTCCACGCCCTGGGGCAACCACGAGTCCATCACGCCCACCGCCTTCGCCGACCTCACCGTACTGAAGAACGACAACGCCGCCAGCACCTGGACGGCACCCTGACCTTCCATCCTCACGGTGCGGGTCCGAGCGCCTTTCGGGCCCGCGCCGCCCACCGCACGACCGAACCACGGAGACCGAAGCCAGATGGCCACACACGCCTCGCCGTCGAGTCGACCGCGACTGCTCACCGGAGGAGCGATCCTGCTCCTCACGGCCGGTTGCACCTCCACGACCACGTCCGCCGACAAGCCCGCAGGCGCAGGCCTCGTGGTGGCCCCGCCGTCCATCTCCGCCGTGCCGACCATCGTCCAGGCCGAGGACAAGGCACTGCCCATCGAGGCCTACCTGTTGACCAGCGAGCAGAACAGGCAGACGGTGGCGGCAAGGAATATTCTGACGGACCGCTGCATGGCCCGGTTCGGCTTCACCTCCACCGAGCCCCCACTGCCACCCGGCACAGCTCGCTCGGACGCGAACCTGACGCAGCGGCGGTACTTCGTCACGAACGTCACCGAGGCCGCCCAGTACGGCTACGGCGCCAAGACGCCCGTCTCCGGCGAAAAGCCTTCGCCCGCTCCGCAGCCACCCGCCTACCTGCTGGCCCTCACCGGCAGCCCGGACGGCAGCCTCTCGTTCCTCCCCGGCCAGACCCCGCAGGGAGGCCAGGACGTCAACGGCCAGAAGGTGCCGCCGGGCGGCTGCGTCGGCGAAGCGAGCGGCAAGCTGGGCGCCACCGAGGCCAACGGCAACGGCGGGGACGCCCAGCTCTCGCGCGACATCAAGAACACCGGCTGGGAGAAGTCGCTGACCGATGCGCGGCTGCTTGCCGCCTTCTCAGCCTGGTCCGACTGCATGAAGGCCAAGGGCTACGACTACCCCACCCCGATCGCGGCCACCGACGACCCGCAGTGGCAGACCCTCGGCGTCTCCTCCGAGAAGGCCCGGCAGACCGCTACCGCCGACGCGACCTGCAAGGCCGAACACAACGTGGTCGGCATCTGGTACACGGTCGAGTCCGCCTACGAGACCGCGCTGATCGAGCAGAACGCCGAGGCCCTGCGCGCCATCAAGCAGGACATCGACAAGCGCGTGAAGCTCGCCGCCGAGGCTCTGGCCTCCTGACCCGTGGCCACCCGGATGAAGTCGACACCGCTGCACGACAACCTTGATGGACAGTCAGCCACTCTGCACAGTCGGGCAGTTGGAACGACTTTCCGGAACGAGGGTGGGGCGTGGACGAGTTCGAGTGGTCGAGTGTGACACCGGAGGCAGCGGCGGACGGCGGGACGGGCGGCGGCGAGCAGGGGGCCCGGCGACGCCCGCGGGCGTTGCTGCTGCTGGCCGTGGCGGCGGCGGTGGCACTGGCCGGATGCTCCTCCGGCGGATCCGGCGGGGCCTCCTCGGCCCCGGCGGCCGCGCCGCCCCCGTCGCAGGCCGCCGGCGGACCCGCCTCCTCCGAGGCCGCGCGGGACGCGGGGCTGCCGCTGGAGGCCACGATGCGGGGGGATGCGGAGAGCCAGGCCGCCACCTCGAACGCCCTGAACAAGCTCGCCGTGAAGTGCGCGCGGGACCAGGGGCACCAGGTGACCGAACAGCCGCCGGTGACGGCCGAGCAGGTCACGGCCCGGCAGAAGGCGCAGGGGACGTCCTCGAACCCGTACGCGTGGCCGTCCGTCCAGGCGCTGAAGGACTTCGGGTACGCCGGCTCCGCCCACGGCCGGGACGCGAAACCTCCGGAGACGGAGCAGCCCGTCGTCACCGACTCGGCAGGAGACACCGCGGCGGCCAAGTGCGCCAAGGAGGCGACGGCCAGGCTGGCCGCGGCCGATCAGGCCGGGAACTCGGCCCGCAGCCGGCTGAGGGAACTGGCGGTGCAGGCCGACCAGCAGACCGCGGCCGACTCCCGGCTGGTGGCGGCGCTCGCCGCGTGGTCGGGGTGCATGAAGCCGAGCGGGTACGCGTACGCGAGCCCGCAGGAGGCGGAGCAGCAGTTCGAGAAGGTCGTCGGCGCCGCCGGGGCCCAGGAGTTGACGGTCGCCCGGGCGGACGCCGACTGCCGGACGAGCAGCGGGGTGGCGGACGTGTGGTTCCAGGTCCGCCGGCAGGTGGAACAGCGGATCGTCGAGCAGAACGCCCAGCTGCTGAAGGAGGCCGCCGAGGCCGAGAAGCGCTTCGCGGAGGCGGCGAGCAGGGCCGTGGCCGGCTGAGCCCGGAAAGTCGCCGACAACCCTGATCGGTCGTCAGCGCGTCATCATGGTCGGACAGTTGGATCGATTTTCCGGGAACGAGGGTGGGGGCGTGTCAGAGTTCGCGGGACCGGACGTGACGCCGGAGGCGGCGGGCGGGGACGAGGTGACCGGCGACCGGGGGGTCCGGCGACGACGGCGGGCGCTGGTGCTGGTCATGGCGGCGGCGGTGGCACTGGCCGGGGGCGGGGTGGCCGCCTCCACGATGATCAAGTCGCCCGCGCAGGCCGCCGCGGACAGCGAGCCGCCGGCGCCGGACGTCCTGACGGCGGCGGTGGAGAAGCGGGTGCTGACCGACTCCGTGGTGATCCGCGGGCAGGTGAGCGCCGGGCAGTCGGTGGACGTGGCGCCGGCCGGGGGCGGCGGCACGGCGGGGGCCAAGCCGGTGGTGACCAAGCTGCCGGTCAAGGTCGGCGACCAGGTGCAGGCCGGGCAGTCGGTGCTGGAGGTGGCGGGGCGGCCGGTGTTCGCACTGCACGGCGACCTGCCGGTGTACCGGGACCTCAAGCCCGGGGCCACCGGGCAGGACGTCCGCCAGCTCCGGCAGGCGCTGAAGGAGCTGGGGTTCGGCTCGGACGGCGATCCGGAGGACACCTACGGCACGGCCACCAAGGACGCGGTGAAGAGGTTCTACGCCGCGCGCGGCTACGACCCGCTGCCCGCCACGCCGGACGGGGACGTCCAGACCGCCGCCGCCCAGGACGCGGTCACGGGTGGCGAGCGCGCGCTGACGGACGCCAAGGACGCGCTGAAGCTGGCGAAGAAGCACTACGACGACGCGATGGCGGCCGCCCGGCAGCAGGCGCAGCAGCAACAGGCGCAGCAGAGCGCCGCGCCGACCACCGGGGCGACCACCGCGCCGACCGGCACCGACCGCCCCGCCGCCGGCGGCTCCGGCGGCGCCGCCCCGGCCGGGGAGAGCCCGGTGGACGCGGCCCGCACCGCCGTCGACACCGCCCAGAAGCAGGTGAACCGGGCCACCGAGGACCTCACCAAGCTGCGGAAGAAGGTGACGGACGTGAAGGCCGCCACCGGCCCGATGGTCCCGGCCGCCGAGCTGCTGTTCCTCTCCGGCTTCCCGGCCCGGGTGGACGCGGTGGCCGGCCGGATCGGCGGTGAGGTGTCCGGCAAGGTGCTGACCGTCTCGGCCGGGGCGCTGGTGGTCAAGGGCAGTCTGACCATCTCCGACAAGGGCCTGGTGCACCCCGACCAGACGGTGGAGATCCTCTCCGAGGTGACCGGCATCAAGGCCGCCGGGAAGGTCGGCGCGGTGGCCGACGCCCCGGGGGACGGCCAGCAGGCCGGGACCGCCCCGGGCGGCGGTCCGGGCGGCGGCCAGAACCCGGCCCCCGCGCAGGGCGCCCCCGCGAACGGCTACCAGATGGTCGTCCAGCCGGACGCCCCGCTCGACCCGCGGCTGGCCGGCCAGGACGTCCGGCTGACCGTGCAGGCCGCCTCCTCGGCCGGCCCGGTGCTGGTGGTCCCGCTGTCGGCGGTCTCCGCGACGGCGGACGGCAAGACCGTGGTGACGGTGTACGAGAACGGGCAGCGCCGCCGGGTGGAGGTCACCCCGGGAACGGTCGGCGGCGGCAGCACCGAGGTCCGGCCGCTGGCCGAGGGCTCGCTGAAGCCGGGCGACCAGGTGATCGTCGGCGTCAAGGACGCCACCGGGACGGGCGCCAAGTGACCGACGCCGTCGACACCGCACCGGCCGCCCCCGTCATCGAGTTCCGCCGGGTCGGGCTGACCTATCCGGGCCCGCCGCCGGTGGCCGCGCTGAAGCCGTGCGACCTGGCGGTCGCCGCCGGCGAGTACGTCACCGTGATCGGCCCGTCCGGCTCCGGGAAGTCCACCTTCCTGAACATCGCCGGCCTGCTGGACGCCCCCACCACCGGCCACTACCTGCTGGACGGCATCGACACCGGCGGGCTCCCGGACGCCGACCGCACCGCGCTGCGCGGGCGCCGGATCGGCTTCGTCTTCCAGTCCTTCCACCTCCTCCCGCACCGCTCGGCGGCCGAGAACGTCGCCCTCGCGATGCTCTACACGGCCGGCCGGGGGCGGCGGGGCGCGGCCGAGCGCCGCGAGCTGGCCCGGGCGGCGCTGGTCCGGGTGGGCCTCGGCCACCGGCTGGACGCGCTGCCGACCCGGCTGTCCGGCGGCGAGCGCCAGCGGGTGGCGATCGCCCGGGCGCTGGTCGGCCGCCCCTCGCTGCTGCTCTGCGACGAGCCGACCGGCAACCTGGACACCGTCACCGCCGAGTCGATCCTGGCCCTGCTGGACGAACTCCACGCCCAGGGCCTGACCGTGCTGCTGATCACCCACGACCCCCAGGTGGCCGCCCGCGGCCGGCGGACGGTGGCGATCCGGGACGGCGTGCTGCGCGAGGAGGAGGTGGCCGCGGCATGAGGCCGATCCGCCGTCGCGACCGGGTGGTCGAGCCCTCCCGGTTCCCGCTGCGCGACCTGCTCGCCGAGGCGCTGGCCGGGGTGCTCCAGCGCCCGGCCCGCTCGGCGCTGACCGGCCTCGGCACCGTTCTCGGGGTGGGCACCTTCGTGGCCATCCTGGGACTGACCGCGACCACCTCCTCGCAGATCGACTCCCGGTTCAGCGTGCTGAGCGCGACCGAGGTGAGCGTCGAGGACGTCGGCGGCACCCGCCCGGAGCTGGTGCCGCTCTCCTTCCCGGCCGACGCCGACGCGCGGATCCAGCGGCTGAACGGGGTCGAGGCGGCCGGCGTCTACTGGCCGGTGAGCCAGGCCTCCGGCACCGTCCGCGCCGCGCCGGTGGGCCGGCAGGCCGGCGGCGAGCAGGTGTCGGTGGTGGCCGCCTCGGCCGGGGTGCTGGCGGCCGCCGAGCCGCATCTGGTGCAGGGCCGGACCTTCGACAGCTGGCACGACTCCACCGGCCGGCAGGTGGCCGTGATCGGCGCGGCGCTGGCCGCCCGGCTGGGCATCACCACGCTGGACACCCAGCCGGCGATCTTCCTGGCGAACAAGCCGTTCACGGTGATCGGGATCGTCGACGACGTGAAGCGCAAGGCGGACCTGCTGCTCTCGGTGACGGTGCCGCGCGGGGCGGCCGCCCGGCTCTGGGGCGAGCCGGAGCGCGACCGGGCCAAGATGATCATCTCGACCAGGATCGGCGCCGCCCGGCAGATCGCCGCCGAGGCCCCGCTCGCCCTGGACGCGGCGCACCCGGAGTACTTCAAGCCCGTCCCGCCGCCGGACCCCCGCACCCTGCGCTCCAACGTCACCTCCGACCTCAACCAGCTGTTCCTGCTGCTGGCCGGCATCTGCCTGGTGATCGGCGCGGTCGGCATCGCCAACACCACCCTGGTCGCCGTCCTGGAGCGGACCGGCGAGATCGGCCTGCGCCGGGCGCTGGGCGCCCGCGGCCGCCACATCACCGGCCAGTTCCTCTCCGAGTCGGCCTCGCTCGGGCTGATCGGCGGCCTGGTCGGCACCTCGCTGGGGGTGCTGACCGTGCTCGGGGTGGCCGTGGCCCGGGACTGGACGCCGGTGGTCAACCCGGCGACGGTGGCCGCCGCGCCGGTGATCGGCCTGCTCACCGGGCTGCTGGCCGGGGTCTACCCGGCCTGGCGGGCGGCCCGGATCCAGCCCGCCGAGGCACTGCGCCGCTGAGCCCGGCCGTCCCGCGGGCGGGCCCGGCGGCCCGCCCGCGGGGCGTTTCCGGGGGCAAACGTGGGGCGTCGGCGCGACACTACCGACAAATCGGATATTCCTCACGTAGTGTCAGCCCATGCCTACGCCACACGGATCGCGCGGCGGCATGGCCTTCAGCGCCGACGAAGTCCGCGTGCTGCGCCGCGCCCTCGCCCAAGCCCTGCACCCCGCCGTCCCCGTCCACCTCCAGTTCCCCGGCCGGCCGGCGCACACCGGCGCGGGCGCCGCGCTGTGGGCCGAGGACGTCCAGGACGCGCTGCGCCTGACCGAGGCGATCGACGAGGCCGTCCAGGAGGGCGGCCGGCTGCGCGCCTTCCTCCTCGCCGACCTCGCCCGGTACCGGGCCGCCCTGCCCGGCAGCGCCACCGGCTACCTGGAACGGCTGGAGGAGGCGGTGGCCGACGGCTACCTGCCCGGGCCGGAGGACCTCACCGCGCTGCGCGGGCTCAGCCGCCAGCCCTGCGGCCAGGGCGAGCGCTCCCGCCGCTCCCGGCTGGCCGGGCGCTGCCACGCGCTGGCCGAGGCCGCCGTCCGGGAGCGGCTCGCCCTCAGCACCGGCCAGCGCCACCTCGTCGCCGTACCGAGCCCCGCCGCACCCCCGAGCACTTCGCTCCCCCCTGTCGGCCCCATCCCTGTTGGCACCCCTGTTGGAGGACGGATCCCGATGAGCAGCACCGAGCCCCCCGTCGAGCAGTCCGCCGACCCCCGCGCGCCCCAGGACCGCCGGCCCGCCCGGCCGCACCGGATGCCCACCCCCGCGGAGCTGTTCGGCCGCCGTCCCAAGCCGCCCGCCCGTCCGTCCGAGCCGCCCGCGCCCGAGGACGTGGAGCTGGCCACCGGCACCGGCTGAGCCCGCCCCGCCACCGCCTCCTGGGGAGGCCGCGCCGGATCCGTCCGGTCCGGCCTCCCCGGTTCCGTTTCCGGCGGCCCCGCCGGCACCGCGCGGCACGGTAATCCCGTGGCGGAGCACCGGTCCGGGCTGGCTACCCTGGTGGGGTGAGCGATCAGAGCCCTATCCCCGCGACCGACGACCTTCCCGAGCAGATGCGCGTCCGGCGCGAGAAGCTGGACCGGCTCCGGGCCGCCGGTGTCGACCCCTACCCGGTCGGCTTCCCCCGCACCAGCACCATCGCCGACCTCCGGGCCAAGCACCCGGACCTCGCCCCGGACACCGCGACCGGCGAGCGGGCCGGCATCACCGGCCGGGTGATCCTCTCCCGCACCGGCGGCAAGCTCTGCTTCGCCACCCTGCGTGACGGGTCCGGCGACCTCCAGGTGATGCTCTCCCTGGACAAGCTCGGCGAGGAGCGGCTGGCGGCCTGGAAGTCCGACATCGACCTCGGCGACCAGGTCGGCGTCGAGGGCGAGGTGATCACCTCCCGGCGCGGCGAGCTGTCGGTGATGGTGGACCGCTGGGAGCTCACCGCCAAGTGCCTGCGCCCGCTGCCGGACAAGCACAAGGGCCTGACCGACCCGGAGGCCCGGGTCCGCCAGCGGTACGTCGACCTGATCGTCAACCCCGAGGCCCGCGAGATCCTCCACCTGCGGTCCAAGGTGGTCCGCTCGATCCGCCGCACCTACGAGGAGCGCGGCTACATCGAGGTCGAGACCCCGATGCTGCAGCCCGTGCACGGCGGCGCCAACGCGCGGCCGTTCAAGACGCACATCAACGCGTACGACATCGACCTCTACATGCGGATCGCCCCCGAGCTGTACCTCAAGCGGCTGGTGGTCGGCGGCGCGGAGAAGGTCTTCGAGATCAACCGCAACTTCCGCAACGAGGGCGCGGACTCCACCCACAACCCCGAGTTCACCTCGCTGGAGTCGTACGAGGCCTACGGCGACTACGACACCCAGGCCGAGCTGATCCGGGCCACCATCATCAACGCCGCCCGGGACGCGCTGGGCACCACGGTGATCAAGGGCCTGGACCCGCACGGCGTGGAGCACGAGATCGACCTGGCCGAGCCGTGGGCCGAGGTCGGCGTCTACCCGGGCATCTCCGAGCACCTCGGCACCGAGGTCACCCCGGAGACCACCGTCGAGGAGCTGCGCAAGCTGGCCGCCGAGCACGGCATCCCCTTCGAGAAGGAGTGGGGCCACGGCCAGATCGTGCTGGAGATGGTCGAGCGCCTGCTGGAGGAGAACGCCGTCCGGCCGACCTTCATCAAGGACTACCCCACCGAGGTCTCCCCGCTCACCCGTCAGCACCGCTCGATCCCGGGCGTGGCCGAGAAGTGGGACCTGGTGATCTTCGGCACCGAGATCGGCACCGCCTACTCCGAGCTGGTCGACCCGGTCGAGCAGCGCGCCCGCCTCACCGCGCAGTCCCTGCTCGCGGCCGGCGGCGACGTCGAGGCGATGCAGGTCGACGAGGACTTCCTGCGGGCCCTCGAGTACGCGATGCCGCCCACCGGCGGCCTCGGCCTCGGGGTGGACCGCCTGATCATGCTGCTCACCGGCAAGAACATCCGGGAGACCGTGCTCTTCCCGCTGGTGAAGCCGGAGCCCAAGGCGTCCGCCGGTGCGGCGGAGAAGACCGAGGAGGAGTGACCTGATGGACTACGTCAGCGCGATCGTCCCGCCGCTGGTCATGGCGATCGGCTTCGGCTTCCTGGTGCGGGCCATCATCCGCAGCCAGGGCGGGGCCCAGAAGACCAAGGAGGACCTGGCCGACTGACCCCGTCGGCCGTCCGCGAGCACGCCGCGCCGCCATTCCCGGATTCCGGGGGTGGCGGCGCGCCGGTTTGGCGGCACTTCACAAGATTTGCCCCATTCACTCCCTATCCTGGCCGGACTATGGTCCGGCAACTCGGCGAACTTGAGAACGCCATCATGACCCGGGTGTGGCAGTGGAACCGACCGGTCACGGTTCGCGAGGTTCTCCTGGATCTGCGGTCGGAACGGGAAATCGCGTACACCACGGTGATGACCGTCCTGGACAAGCTGCACAGAAAGGGCTGGCTCCGCCGGGACCGCGCGGGGCGCGCCTATCGATATGAACCGGTCTCCTCGCGTGAGGCGTACACGGCGGCCCTGATGAACGACGCGTGGGCCACGAGCGACAATCCCGCCGCGGCCCTGGTGCACTTCTTCGGCCTGATGTCGCCCGAGCAGCGGGAGGCGCTGCGGGACGCCTTGCGGGTGGCCGCTCTGTCCCCGTCCGATCCGGCGGCCCCGGATTCCCCGGAGACCGGACCGGGGGACGAACCGGGGAGCCGAGCGGATACCGGGGAGACCCGATCGGGACCGGCGCGATAACGTCCCGCCATGGAGGTCACCATCCGCCGGGCGCGGACCACGGACGTGCGGGCAGTGCGCGGGCTCATCGACGCCTACTCGCGCGACGGGATTCTGCTCGACAAGCCCACCGTCACACTGTTCGAATCGGTGCAGGAGTTCTGGGTCGCGGAACGCGACGACGACGGGACCGTGGTCGCCTGCGGCGCGCTGCACGTGATGTGGGAGGACCTCGCGGAGGTCCGCACCCTCGCCGTCGACCGGTCCTGCCGAGGTCACGGCGTCGGACACCTGCTGCTGGAGAAGCTCCTGCAGACCGCCCGCTGGCTCGGCGTCCGTCGGATTTTCTGCTTGACGTTCGAGGTCGCCTTCTTCGCGAAACACGGTTTCGTGGAGATCGGAGAGCTCCAGGAAACCGATGATGGTACGACAGACCCGGCGGCGATCGCTACGGATGTCTATGAAGAACTTCTCCGCTCGTACGATGAAGGTGTCGCCGAGTTCCTCGACCTGGAGCGGGTGAAGCCCAACACACTGGGCAACTCGCGCATGCTGCTGCACCTGTGAGCCGCCCCCGGACGGCCAGGGGTTTGTGTTTTCCGGAGAAAGGCGCTTTCCTTTCCTTAGGCAATGGGTCGTTTAGCGGAAAGGGAAGCCCGTGGCACAGAGGGTGCAGGTCATTCTTGAAGACGATCTCGACGGCGGGTCGGCGGACGAAACGGTCACGTTCGCGCTCGACGGCGTTGCCTACGAGATCGACCTGAAGAGCGCCAACGCGGACAAGCTGCGCGGTCTGCTGGCGCCGTACGTGGAGAAGGGGCGCAAGCAGAGCGGCCGCCTCGCCGGCACCCGCCGCGCGGGCCGCGGCTCCGCCCCGCGCCCGTCCGGCAGCGTCCCGGACACCGCCAAGATCCGCGCGTGGGCCAAGGAGCAGGGCCTGGAGGTCAACGACCGCGGCCGCGTCCCCAGCAACGTGCGCGAGGCCTACGAGAAGGCCAACGCGTCCTGAACCGGGCGACGCCCGGCCGCCCGGACGGGTGCGGGGTTCCGGCCGCCGCGTGAGGCGTCCTCGGCACACGCGCGGGGCGCGGAGGGGAACCCTCCGCGCCCCGCGGCGCACACCGTCAAGGCCTGTGCAACGCTGTAAGGGCGGAGCGGCAACGCGGACGCCACCGGGCCGGCGCACCGGCCGGCCGGCCGCGGCTGATCCACCGTCAGCGGCGGCCCGACTTCTCGCCAGGCGAACACCGCCACCGCGGAAACTGCGCGAGAACCACCCCGATACCGGGTATGAATGCTGGGGGACGGGGTCCGGGACCCCGTCCGGGGCAGGACGCGTGACCGGTCGGGCACCCACCGGCAGCGCCGCGGCGGAGGTTGTTCGCCGATGGCGTAGCGGTATCCGGTGCATCCGGCCCCCGTGCGGGAACACCGTCTCCCAGCATCGGGTTGGGATTGGTGTCGGCTGGTCGCGCAGCATCTCGCTCCCCTTCGAGGGAGTGAATCCGTGGGCCGCGCCGCTGAGCGGGACTAGCATGCGGAAGGACAGGGCGGGGACGGACCCCGAACTGCCCGACCGCTCTGAGGAGCGATAAACGATGTTCGAGAGGTTCACCGACCGCGCGCGGCGGGTTGTCGTCCTGGCTCAGGAAGAAGCCCGGATGCTCAACCACAACTACATCGGCACCGAGCACATCCTCCTGGGTCTGATCCACGAGGGTGAGGGTGTCGCCGCTAAGGCCCTGGAGAGCCTCGGGATTTCTCTTGAGGCCGTTCGCCAGCAGGTCGAGGAGATCATCGGCCAGGGCCAGCAGGCCCCGTCCGGTCACATTCCCTTCACCCCCCGGGCGAAGAAGGTCCTGGAGCTGTCGCTCCGGGAGGCCCTGCAGCTCGGCCACAACTACATCGGCACCGAGCACATCCTGCTCGGCCTGATCCGCGAGGGCGAGGGCGTCGCCGCCCAGGTCCTGGTGAAGCTGGGCGCCGACCTCAACCGGGTCCGCCAGCAGGTCATCCAGCTGCTCTCCGGCTACCAGACCCCCGGCGGCAAGGAGTCGGCCACGGCCGGCGGGCCCGCCGAGGGCACCCCGTCGACCTCGCTGGTCCTGGACCAGTTCGGCCGCAACCTCACCCAGGCCGCCCGCGAGGCCAAGCTCGACCCGGTCATCGGGCGCGAGAAGGAGATCGAGCGGGTCATGCAGGTGCTGTCCCGCCGCACCAAGAACAACCCGGTGCTGATCGGTGAGCCCGGCGTCGGCAAGACCGCCGTCGTCGAGGGCCTGGCCCAGGCGATCGTCAAGGGCGAGGTCCCGGAGACGCTCAAGGACAAGCAGCTCTACACGCTGGACCTGGGCGCCCTGGTGGCCGGCTCCCGCTACCGCGGTGACTTCGAGGAGCGCCTGAAGAAGGTCCTCAAGGAGATCCGCACCCGCGGCGACATCATCCTGTTCATCGACGAGCTGCACACCCTGGTCGGCGCGGGCGCCGCCGAGGGCGCCATCGACGCCGCCTCGATCCTCAAGCCGATGCTGGCCCGCGGCGAGCTGCAGACCATCGGTGCCACCACGCTCGACGAGTACCGCAAGCACCTGGAGAAGGACGCCGCGCTGGAGCGCCGCTTCCAGCCGATCCAGGTCGCCGAGCCGTCGCTGCCGCACACCATCGAGATCCTCAAGGGTCTGCGCGACCGCTACGAGGCCCACCACCGGGTCTCCATCACGGACGCCGCCCTGGTCGCCGCCGCCACCCTGGCCGACCGGTACATCTCGGACCGCTTCCTGCCGGACAAGGCGATCGACCTCATCGACGAGGCCGGCTCCCGGATGCGCATCCGCCGGATGACCGCGCCGCCGGACCTCCGCGAGTTCGACGAGAAGATCGCCGACGTGCGCCGCGAGAAGGAGAGCGCGATCGACGCGCAGGACTTCGAGAAGGCCGCGTCCCTGCGCGACGACGAGAAGCAGCTCCTGCAGGCCAAGGCCAAGCGCGAGAAGGAGTGGAAGGCCGGCGACATGGACGTCGTCGCGGAGGTGGACGAGGAGCTCATCGCCGAGGTCCTGGCCACCGCCACCGGCATCCCGGTCTTCAAGCTCACCGAGGAGGAGACCTCCCGGCTGCTGCGCATGGAGGACGAGCTGCACAAGCGCGTCATCGGCCAGAAGGACGCCATCAAGGCGCTCTCCCAGGCCATCCGGCGCACCCGTGCGGGCCTCAAGGACCCGAAGCGCCCCGGCGGCTCGTTCATCTTCGCCGGCCCGTCCGGCGTCGGTAAGACCGAGCTGTCCAAGACGCTCGCCGAGTTCCTCTTCGGCGACGAGGACGCGCTGATCGCGCTGGACATGTCGGAGTTCTCGGAGAAGCACACCGTCTCCCGGCTCTTCGGTTCGCCCCCCGGCTACGTGGGCTACGAGGAGGGCGGCCAGCTGACCGAGAAGGTGCGCCGCAAGCCGTTCTCCGTCGTCCTCTTCGACGAGGTGGAGAAGGCCCACCCGGACATCTTCAACTCGCTGCTGCAGATCCTGGAGGACGGTCGCCTGACCGACTCCCAGGGCCGCGTGGTCGACTTCAAGAACACCGTCATCATCATGACGACCAACCTCGGCACCCGGGACATCTCCAAGGGCTTCAACCTGGGCTTCGCGGCCCAGGGCGACACCCAGACCGGCTACGAGCGGATGAAGGCGAAGGTCGGCGAGGAGCTCAAGCAGCACTTCCGCCCCGAGTTCCTGAACCGTGTCGACGACATCGTCGTCTTCCACCAGCTGTCCGAGGACGACATCATCCAGATCGTCGACCTCATGATCGCCAAGGTGGACGAGCGGCTCAAGGACAAGGACATGGGCCTGGAGCTCAGCGTCGAGGCCAAGAAGCTGCTGGCCAAGCGCGGCTACGACCCGATCCTGGGCGCCCGTCCGCTGCGCCGGACCATCCAGCGCGAGATCGAGGACCACCTCTCCGAGAAGATCCTCTTCGGCGAGCTGCGGGCCGGCCACATCGTGGTCGTCGGCGTCGAGGGCGAGGGCAAGGAAGCGAAGTTCACCTTCCGCGGCGAGGAGAAGTCCGCGGTCGCGGACACCCCGGCCGCCGTTGCCTCGCCGGGTCCCGACCTGACGAAGTAGCAACATTTAACAGATAACAGCAAACGGTTTGGGCCCCCGGCGTTCGCGCCGGGGGCCCAAACCGTTTTCCGTTCCGGTGCCGAAGCTGTGACGCGGCCCACGAACGGGCAGGCCGGAGGCCGAATGGGGGGTCGGTGCGAGTGCGACCAAAGCTACTGCCATCTTTAATGTCAATGTTGTTGACGGTGCGTCAGCTGATACGAAGTCGCGGAGCATAGCGCTGTAGCCATGTCACGGTCAAGGTCTATCTTTTCCGTCCACGCTTGGATCAAATGACGTCCACCTGTCTTTCATTGGTTTACCGGAAGGCCAAGAGCCGGACCGGTTTGGGGAGGACGTCACAACGTTGAAGATGACCAGGAAAGCCGCTTCGGTCGCCTCGGCCGCAGCGGTCATAGCCGCGCTCGGCGCGGGGCTGCTCCCGAGCACGGCCGTCGCCGCCGGCTCCGCCCCCGTGCCGCAGGACCCGGCCGACGCCGTCCAGACCAGCACTGAGCACAACCTGCCGGGCCCGCTGACCGAGAAGGTCGAGGCCGAGCAGAAGGCCGCCACCCAGCAGCTCCTCGACGGCACCGCCAAGGTCGAGCAGCACGGTGGTGGCACCAGCATCAAGCTGGGCAAGGACAAGTACGTCGAGCTCGCCCGTGAGCGCACGGACAAGATCTTCACCATCCTGGTGGAGTTCGGCAACGAGGTCGACAACACCACGAAGACGCCGGACGGCCGGATCAAGTACGGCGGCACCCCGGGTCCGCAGCGCAACCAGATCGAGAAGCCCGACCCGGCGACGAACAACTCGACGCTCTGGCAGGCGGACTACAACCAGCAGCACTACCAGGACCTGTACTTCAACAAGTCCGGTGACTCGCTGAAGACCTACTACGAGAAGCAGTCCTCGGGCCGCTACTCGGTCGACGGCCAGGTCACCGACTGGGTGAAGGTCAAGTACAACGAGGCCCGCTACGGCTCGGACTACTGCGGCCAGCACGTCTGCGCCAACGCGCAGGACCTGATCCGCGACGCGATCGACACCTGGGTCGCCGACCAGAAGGCCAAGGGCCAGACGGACGCGCAGATCAAGGCCACCATCGCGCAGTACGACCAGTGGGACCGGTACGACTTCAACCACAACGGCAACTTCAACGAGCCGGACGGTTACATCGACCACTTCCAGATCGTGCACGCCGGTGAGGACCAGTCGGCCGGCGGCGGCAAGCAGGGCACTGACGCCCTGTGGGCCCACCGCTCGTACGTCTACGGCACCGGCGCCGGCAGCACCGGTCCGGCCGACAACAAGCTGGGCGGCACCCCGGTCGGCGGCACCGGCGTCTGGGTCGGCGACTACACCATGCAGCCCGAGAACGGCGGCCTCGGTGTCTTCGCCCACGAGTACGGCCACGACCTCGGCCTGCCGGACCTGTACGACACCTCCGGCAGCGGCATCGACAACTCGGTCGGCTTCTGGTCGCTGATGTCGTCGGGCTCCTGGCTGGGCGAGGGCAAGAGCTCGATCGGCGACATGCCGAACGACCTCGACGCCTGGAGCAAGCTCAAGCTCGGCTGGCTGAAGTTCGACAAGGCCAAGGCCGGCACCGAGTCGACCCACCACATCGGCCCGGCGGAGTACAACAGCAAGCTCCCGCAGGCGCTGGTCGTCGACCTGCCGAAGAAGGCCGTCACCACCACCATCAACAAGCCCTACGCGGGCGCCAACGAGTGGTGGAGCGGCAGCGCGGACGACCTGAACGTCTCGCTGACCCGCGACGTCGACCTGACCGGCAAGACCTCGGCCACCCTGTCGGCCAAGGCCTGGTACGACATCGAGCAGGACTTCGACTACGGCTACGCCGAGGTCTCCACCGACGGTGGCAACAACTGGACCGCCCTGGGCGGCACCTTCAACGGCGTCGCGCTGCCGAAGGACCCCTCCGGCAACGCCTCGCTGACCGGCAACTCGGGCGACAAGTGGGGCGACCTCGTCCTCCCGCTGGACGCCTACGCCGGCAAGGCCGTCAAGGTCCGCTTCCGCTACGTCACCGACGGCGGCCTGCACCTCAAGGGCCTGGCCCTGGACGACCTGGCGATCACCGCCGACGGCTCCTCCGTCTTCACCGACGGTGCCGAGAACGGCGACAACGGCTGGACCGCCAAGGGCTTCTCGCGGACGACCGGCAGCTTCACGAACGACTACAACCAGTACTACATCGCCGAGAACCGCCAGTACGTCTCGTACGACCGCACCCTCAAGGTCGGCCCGTACAACTTCGGCTTCGCCGACAAGCCGCTCTGGGTCGAGCACTACCCGTACCAGCCCGGTCTGCTGATCTGGTACTGGGACGAGTCGCAGAGTGACAACAACGTCACCAACCACCCGGGCCAGGGCCTGATCCTGCCGGTCGACTCGCACCCGACCCCGCTGAAGTGGAAGGACGGCACGCTGATGCGCCCGCGCATCAACGGCTACGACTCCACCTTCGGCTCGCGCAAGACCGACGGCCTGACCCTGCACCGGGCCGGCGCCGAGACGGTCATCCCGAAGGCCAAGGGCGTCGACGAGTTCTCCGACCTGAAGTCCTACTGGTCGAAGGACAACCCGTACAGCTCCGTCATCGTCCCGAAGACGGGCACCAGCATCGAGGTCGAGAACGAGTCCTCGAACTACCTGGAGACCTGGATCCGCGTCCGTCCGGTCGACAACTGATCGACCGCGCTCTGACGCCGGGTCCCTGACCAGGCACCGCTGAGCCGATCCGGCCCGCTCCCGCACCCGCGGGGGCGGGCCGGATTGCTTGTGCGTCCGGGCGGTCCCCCGGCGCTTCAAACCCGCCCCCCGGGTGGTGCTGCTCACAACCCGCGGGACCGGTACGAGCGGCGGTAGTAGCGCGGCCGGGCGCTGCCGTCCGGCCGGCGCCCCGTGAACGGACGATCCGACCGCATGATCGTTACTCCGTCGGTTTGAATTCCCGGACCGATGATGACTACACGCCGTAGTACGTCACACGGTTTGGGACTCCGCTCGGTGACGGTTACACCTGAGTGGTCCCCCGCTCAGCACGCCCGAACGGGTTCAGCGTGCTGCCCCCGTACGTTCGTGAGGTCGAGCTCCGATGCTTTCCGTCCCGCCTCTGGGGCCGGCCCTGTGCCGGCTCGCCGAATCCTTCCTCCGGCAGACCGGCCGCAACCACTCCACCACCGCCGCCGCGGCCGGCGCGGCCGTCCTGACCGGCGCGCTGCTCGTGGCCGCCTCGGGCAGCGCCTCGGCGCAGACGATCGCCCCGACCACCCCGGGCAGCTCGGCGTTCACCGCGCCGCACGGGGCGGCGCCCGCTCCGGCGCTGGTCCAGGTCGCCGGTCCGAGCTCGTACACGCTGCCGTCCGAGCAGGCCTCGGCCCAGGAGTACGTGGCGGTCGCGGCCAACCTGCTGCTGCCGCAGGCCGCCGAGCCGGCCCCCGCCGCCGTGCCGCAGCCGGAGCCGCAGCCCGCTCCGGAACCCGCCCCCGCGCCCGCCCCGGAACCGGCCCCCGCTCCCGCTCCCGCGCCGGCCCCCGAGTGGTCCGCCCCCGTCCCGGGCGCGCCGACCAGCAACCCGTACGGCGTGCGCAACCCCCACTACGCGGCCGGGTACCACACCGGTGTGGACTTCGCGATCCCCACCGGCACCCCGCTGCTCGCGGTCGGCAACGCCACCGTGGTGTCGGCCGGCTGGGACGGCGCGTACGGCAAGGAGGTCGTGCTGCGGCTGGCCGACGGCCGGTACGCCCAGTACGCCCACATGTCGTCGCTCTCGGTGTCGGCGGGCCAGCGGGTCGCGGCCGGGCAGCAGATCGGCCGCTCCGGCACCACCGGCAACTCGACCGGGCCGCACCTGCACTTCGAGATCCGCTCCGCCAACCAGTACGGCGCGGTGATCAACCCGATCGCCTACCTGTCCGCCCGCGGGGTCACCGACTTCTGATCCCCCGTCCGGATCCCGTCGAGGCCGCTCAGTCCGTCGGTGCGGGCCTGCCGATCAGTCGGCAGATCTCCAGCGCGACGTGCTGGGCGGCCTCGACGGCCTCCTCCCGGGTGGCCTCCTCGACCGGCACCTCGCTGACGTAGCGGCCGGTTCCGGGCCCCTTGTCCTGGTGCAGCAGGAAGAGCGCCGAGTTGATGGTGAACAGGGACATCGCCGCACGCAGCCGGTCCTCGAAGGTCGCCTCCGGGCCGTGCACCAGCCGGACCAGCGCGATCATGCTCTCCCGGAACTCCCGCCCGGCCGGCAGGTCGCGCAGCGCGGGCTGGTTCTCCTGGAAGAAGCGGAGCAGCGGCGCCCGCTCGGACATCCCGGCCGCGAACCGGCGGATCAGCTCGTCCCGCACCTCGGGCGTCCAGGTCTGCTCGCGCCCCCAGGCGATCAGCTCGTCGATCGGGGCGGCGGTGGCCGCCACGATGCCCTGGACGATGTCCTCCTTGGTCTTGAAGTGGTAGTAGAGCGCGGCCTTGGTGACGCCGAGGCGGTCCGCGATCTCCCGCAGCGAGGTGCGCTCGTAGCCGTGCTCCGAGAAGAGCTCCAGGGCGATCGCGACGATGCGCGCCCGGGTGTCGCTACGGGGGCCGTGCGTCGTGCCCATCGCCTGCCTCTGACTGCGTCGTGGTCCGGTCTGCGCGGCGGCCGTCGGCCGCCGCGGCGCGGTGGCGGACACCTCCGGGGCGACCGCTCCCGCGCTCATTCTTCCTGCCCAGGACGCCTGCCGAAAAACTGGCTTGACGACCGGCTAGTGAACAACCTACCGTGCCGACGGTCCACAAACTAGCCGGGCGACAAGTAAGGAGGCCGTCGCAGGCCGCGCCGGTCGCCCGCCGTCCTGTCCGGGAGACGCGCACCCATGTCACACCCCAAGGCCGACACCACCCCCGAGAAGCAACCGGCCGAGGAGGAGCAGCCCCGCTCGGCCCGCGAGATCCGCCTGGTCATGATCGGCCTGGTGGTCACCATGCTGCTCGCGATGCTCGACGGCCTGATCGTCGGCACCGCGATGCCGACCATCGTCGGCGAGCTCGGCGGCGCCGAGCACCTGTCGTGGGTGGTCACCTCGTACACCCTGGCCACCGCCGCCTCCACCCCGGTCTGGGGCAAGCTCGGCGACCTCTACGGCCGCAAGGGCATCTTCCTCACCTCGATCGTGATCTTCCTGGCGGGCTCGGCGCTCTCCGGCCTCTCCCAGGACATGAACGAACTGATCGGCTTCCGCGCCCTGCAGGGCCTGGGCGCGGGCGGCCTGATGGTCGGCGTGATGTCGATCATGGGCGCGCTCGTCCCGCCGCGCGACCGCGGCAAGTACCAGGGCATGTTCGCCGCGGTGATGGCCCTCGCCACCATCGGCGGTCCGCTGGTCGGCGGCTTCATCACCGACCACCTGAACTGGCGCTGGACCTTCTACATCAACCTGCCGCTGGGCGCCGTCGCGCTCGCCGTCGTGGTCGTCACGCTGAAGCTGCCGAAGGTCCGCAACAAGGCCCGGATCGACTACCTGGGCGCGGTGCTGCTCACCACCGGCATCACCTCGCTCACCCTGATCACCACCTGGGGCGGGCAGGAGTACGCCTGGGGCTCCCAGCAGATCCTCGGCCTGACGGCGCTGGCCGCGGCCACCCTGATCGGCTTCTGCTACGTCGAGCAGCGGGTCCAGGAGCCGATGCTGCCGCTGTCGCTGTTCCGGAACCTCAACTTCACCCTGGTCTCGATCATCGGCTTCGTGGTCGGCTTCGTGATGTTCGGCTCGACCGTCTTCCTTCCGCTCTACCAGCAGACCGTGCAGGGCGCCTCGGCGACCAACTCCGGCCTGCTGCTGATGCCGATGATGTTCGGCATGCTGGTGATCTCGCTGGTGGTCGGCCAGGCGGTGACCAAGACCGGCAAGTACCGGATCTACCCGATCATCGGCACCGTCGTGATGACCGCCGGCATGCTGCTGCTCTCCACCCTCGGCACCGGCACCTCGGGCTTCACCTCCGCCTGCTGGATGGTGGTGCTCGGTGCCGGCATGGGCTTCCTGATGCAGATCACCATGCTGGTCGCGCAGAACAGCGTCGAGCTCAAGGACATGGGCGTGGCCAGCTCCACCGCCACCCTGTTCCGCACCATCGGCGGCTCGTTCGGTGTGGCGCTGTTCGGCGCGCTGTTCAACAACCGGGTCACCGCGACCATGAACGAGCGGCTCGGTTCGGCCGCCGGGGCGGGCGGCTCGCAGGGCGGGGACCCGGCGCAGCTGAGCCCGGCCGCGCTCAAGGCGCTGCCGGCGCCGGTCCAGGACGCCTACCACCACGCGGTGGCCAACGGCATGCACACCGTCTTCCTGTGGGGCGCCGCCGTCGCGGTGATCGCGGTCGCCGCCGCGGTCTTCCTGCGCGAGGTGCCGCTGCGCGGGGCCGGCGACCCGCCCGCCGAGGGCGGCGAGGGCAGGAAGGGCGCCGCGACCGACAACATCGAGGCCGTCGCGATCTGACGCCGGAACGCACCGGGGCCCCGTTCGCCGCACCGGCGGACGGGGGCCCTCGCTCATCCCGGGGGCTACTGGGGCAGACGGTAGACGCCCTGCTCGACCGGTTCGACCAGCCCGTCGGCGACCAGCCCGTCGAGCGCGCGGGCCCGCTGCACGGCGTCCGGCCAGACCGCGTCGAGCCGGGCCTGCGGCACCTCCGCGTGCGCCTCGCGGAGCACCGCGAGCAGCTTGCCGCGCACCTGCCGGTCGGTGCCCTCGTACGACTGGCCGCGCCGGGCCGGGCCCTCGTACGGCGGGCAGCCGGCCCGCTGCCAGGCGCAGGAGGTGAACAGCGGGCAGTCCCCGCACTCCGGGCCGCGGGCCGTGCAGACCAGCGCGCCCAGCTCCATCACGGCCACCGCCCAGGTGGCGGCCGTCCCGGCGGCGTCGGGCAGCAGCGCGGTCGCCGTGCGCCGCTCGGCCGCCGTGGTGGCCTGCGCCGGGTACTCCACGCCGGTCACCGCCCGGGCGAACACCCGGCGGACGTTGGTGTCCAGCACCACGTGCCGCTGGCGGAAGGCGAAGGAGGCCACCGCGGCCGCGGTGTACTCGCCGACGCCGGGCAGCGAGAGCAGTGTCGCGTGGTCGTCCGGGACCTCGCCGCCGTGCTCCTCGGTGATCGCGACGGCGGCGCCGTGCAACCGCAGCGCCCGGCGCGGGTAGCCCAGCCGGCCCCAGGCCCGGACGGCCTCGCCGGGCGGCTCGGCGGCCAGGTCGGCCGGGGTCGGCCAGCGCTCCATCCAGGCCGCCCAGGCGGGCAGGACCCGCTTGACCGGGGTCTGCTGGAGCATGAACTCGCTGACCATCACGGCCCACGGCGAGGCGTCCGGGGTGCGCCAGGGAAGGTCGCGGGCGTTGGCCTCGTACCAGTCGAGGACGGTCGCGTGCAGCACGGGCAGCGGCAGCGCGGGCTTCGGGCCCTCGGCGGGCTTCGAGGTCGCGGCCGGGGTCGCGGGGGCGGGGAGGGCGGGGGTGACGGTGTTGGCAGCCATGGCCCTTCGATCCTCCCATGCCCGGGACGGCAGCCGAAGCGGATCACGGTGCTCCGGTAGATGGCGCAAAACACCCCATTCAGCCTCCCTCGAACGGCGCAAATGGCGGATCATGTGAAGGAAGGGGTGACGGTGCGGTGTTGGTGCGTCAAGAGGCACACACTGTCTCGTAGAGTTTGGGCGTGCCCTCTCTGCGTCAACCCGTAGGACCGCTGCCGGCCTCGATCTACTGGCGTCGGCGCATCGTCGTGCTCGTCGCCGTCGTCGCGGTCGCCGCCCTCGTCATCTGGCTGATGACCGATCAGGGCGGGGGTGGCGACGGCAAGGACAAGGCCGCGCAGGCCGTACCGACCCAGTCGCAGAGCCAGACGCCCGCCCAGGCGATCACGCCGGGCGCCTCGCCGACCGGGCCGGCCAACAACTCCCGCCCCGGCAGCGGCTCCAGTGGCGGCGGCAGTGGCTCCGGCGGCGCGGTGGGCGGCTCCGGCGGCGGCGACGTCAGCCTCAGCACCGGCGGCACGACCGGCGGCGGCGCCAACCCGGCACCCGCGACCGGCGGAGCGGCGGGCGGCGGCGCGGCCGGCGGGACCGGCGGCACGGGCGGTGGCGGCACCGGCGGCCCGCCCCCGGTGAACACCCCCGAGATCATGGCCCTGCCGGTCTGCGCCTCCTCGCAGGTGACGCTCAATCTGGCCGGCGCCCAGAACGCCTACCAGCCCAAGGACAAGCCCAAGCTGGCGCTGACCATCAACAACTCCTCCGGCACCACCTGCCGGCTGGACCTCGGCCGGACCGCCTCGGCGATCACCGTCACCGCCAGCAACGGCGAGCGGATCTGGTCCTCCGGCGACTGCCCGGCCGACCGGAACAGCAGCTGGGTCCAGCTCCCCGCCAACGGCGGGCTGACCGAGACCTTCAGCTGGGACCGGGTCCGCAGCAAGCCGCAGTGCGCCACCGCCGACCCGGCGCCCGCGCCGGCCGGCACCTACCTGGTGGTCGCCGACCTCACCGGCCTCTCCGGCGGCCAGGCCTCGGCCCGCTCCTCGATCCGCCTGGAGAACTGAGCGGACCTCACCGGCCCGCCGCACAGCGAAAAGCCCGGACCGCTCAGGCGGTCCGGGCTTCGGCGTTCACGGGGCTCCGGCGCCCGCGCGCGGGACTCCGGCGTTCGCGGGGCGGGCCCGACTCAGACGTAGCGCTCCAGGATGGACGATTCGGCAAGCCGGGAGAGCCCCTCACGGACCGAACGGGCCCGGGTCTCGCCGACGCCCTCGACCGTCTGCAGATCGTCGATGCTCGCGGCCAGCAGCTTCTGCAGCCCGCCGAAGTGCTCCACCAGGCGCTCTATCACCGTGTTGGGCAGGCGCGGGATCTTGGCCAGCAGCCGGTAGCCGCGCGGCGAGACCGCCGAGTCCAGCGACTCGGGCGAGCCCGAGTAGCCGAGCGCCTTGGCCACCGTCTGCAGGTCGAGCAGCTCGGCGTGGGTCAGCGCCTCCAGGTCGGCCAGCACCTCGGTGACGGTCCGGCCCTTCTTGGCGGCCCGCTCCGGGAAGTAGTCCCGGGCGACCAGTTCGCGCTCCGGCTCCACGCCCGCGATCAGCTCGTCCAGCTGGAGCGAGAGCAGCCGGCCGTCGATGCCGAGCTCCAGCACGTAGCCGGCGATCTCGGTGGCGATCAGCCGGACCATCTCCAGCCGCTGCGCGACGGCGGTGACGTCCCGGACCGTCACCAGGTCCTCGATCTCCAGGGCGGAGAGCGTGCCGGCCACCTCGTCCAGGCGCAGCTTGTAGCGCTCCAGGGTGGCCAGCGCCTGGTTGGCGCGGGACAGCACGGTGGTGGAGTCCTCCAGCACCCGGCGGGTGCCGTTGACGTACATGGCGATCAGCCGCATCGAGTGCGAGACCGCGACCACCGGGAAGCCGGTCTGCCGGTTGACCCGCTCGGCGGTGCGGTGGCGGGTGCCGGTCTCGTCGGTCGGGATGGTGGAGTCCGGCATCAGGTGGACGCCGGCCCGGACGATCTTGGTGATGTCCTTGTCCAGCACCACCGCGCCGTCGAGCTTGCACAGCTCGCGCAGCCGGGTCGCGGTGAACTCGACGTCGAGCACGAAGCCGCCGGTACAGAGCGACTCGACGGTCTTGTCGAAGCCGAGCACGATCAGGCCGCCGGTGTTGGCCCGCAGCACCCGCTCCAGGCCGTCGCGCAGCGCGGTGCCGGGGGCGATGGCGGTGAGGGAGGCCCGCAGCAGGGCCTCCTCGCGGGAGGACTTGTCCGCCCGGTCGCTGGCTGCCACGTGACTCCTCCGGTCGACCCCGTACCGCGTGCCCTCGCGCGGGGCGCCGGCCTGCGGTCTGTTGCTCTGTCGCTTAGTACTGCCTTATCACCAATGAGACAGGGGAAAGTCTAACTGCGTGCGGCAACGACAGGGCTTGGGTCAGCGCAGTTCGTCGGAGTCGAGCGGCTCCCACCCCGCCATGAGGTCCTCCGGGTGGGCCGCCGGCGGTTGCGCGCGGGGCGCCGGCGGGGCCGACGGTGCCTCATTCCTCGGCTTGGCGGCGGCCCGGCGGCGGCCCGGGATCGCCCGCAGCGCCTCCCCGATGTCCGCCACCTCGACCACCTTCATGCCCGGCGGGACCTTGCCCGGGTCCGGCGGGACGAGCGCGTGGGTGAAGCCCAGCCGGTGCGCCTCGGCCAGCCGCCGCTGCACACCCGTCACCCGCCGCACCTCGCCGGCCAGGCCGACCTCGCCGATCGCGACCAGGTTGCTGGGCAGCGGGGTGTCGGAGGAGGAGCTGGCCACCGCAAGCGCCACCGCGAGGTCCGCCGAGGGCTCGGAGAGCTTCACCCCGCCGACGGTGGCGGTGTAGATGTCCTGTTTGCCCAGCTTCACCCCGCCGTGACGCTCGACCACGGCCAGGATCATCGCGATCCGGGGCGACTCCAGGCCGGAGGTCGTCCGGCGCGGCGAGGGGATCTGCGAGTCCACCATCAGCGCCTGCACCTCGGCCACCAGCGGCCGCTTGCCCTCCAGGGTCACGGTCAGGCAGGTGCCCGGCACGGGCTTGTCACGCCTGGTCAGGAAGAGGCCGGACGGGTCGGCCAGGCCCTCGATGCCCTCGTCGTGCAGCTCGAAGCAGCCGACCTCGTCGGTCGCGCCGTACCGGTTCTTGACCCCGCGGATGATCCGCAGCCGGGCGTGCCGGTCCCCCTCGAAGCTCAGCACCACGTCCACCAGGTGCTCCAGCAGGCGGGGGCCGGCGATCTGGCCGTCCTTGGTGACGTGGCCGACCAGCAGGGTGGCCATGCCGCGCTCCTTGGAGGCCCGGATCAGCGCGCCCGCCACCTCGCGGACCTGGGCCGGGCCGCCCGGCGCGCCGTCCAGCTCGGCGGAGGCGATGGTCTGCACCGAGTCCAGGATCAGCAGGCCGGGGTTGACCGCCTCGACGTGGCCGAGGACGGCGCCGAGGTCGGACTCGGCGGCCAGGTAGAGGTGCTCGGAGAGCGCGTTGATCCGGTCGGCGCGCAGCCGGACCTGGCCGGCCGACTCCTCGCCGGTGACGTAGAGGGTGCGGTGCTGCGCCGAGGCCGCCTTGGCGGCGACGTCCAGCAGCAGGGTGGACTTGCCGACGCCGGGCTCGCCCGCCAGCAGCACCACGGCGCCCGGGACCAGGCCGCCGCCGAGCACCCGGTCCAGCTCGGGCACGCCGGTGGACCGCGCCGTCGCCACCTGGCCGTCCACCTGGGCGATCGGGCGGGCGGGCGCGCTGACCGGGCCGGCCGCGGTGGTGCGGATCGGCACCGCGCCGTACTCCTCGACCGTGCCCCAGGCGTTGCACTCCGGGCAGCGGCCGACCCACTTGGGCAGCTGGTTGCCGCACTCGGTGCAGCGGTAGGCCGGGCGCGGCTTGGCGGTGGTCTTGGTACGGGCAGCCATGCGGTCACCGTAGCGCCTGGGTACGACAGCGCGGGCCCGGCCGCCCGGCGCGGTGGCCGTCGGTCCGGTCCACGAATGGGCGATGTTGTTACCCGAAAGAAGTACAACCGGGCCGAATGCCCCGGACGGGGCGGGCGCCCTCTCTACCGTCGGACGGGTGACGACGAGTACGGAAGGGCCGCGCGACGCCGTCCTCGCGGCGTACGAGCGGCAGGTGGACGGCCTCTTCACCTACTGCCTCTCGGTGCTGTGCGAGCACGACGCCGCGGCGGGCGCCCTGCGGGAGGTGCGCGAGCTGGTGGTCCGGTACGGCGGCCGGCTCGCCGAGCCCGGGCTGGTCCGGGCCTGGCTGTACGCGCTGGCGCGGTACTGCTGCCTGCGGCGGCTGGCGGACGGAACGGTCGCCGGGACCGGGCCGGCCGGCGGGGCGGACGGCGGTGACGGGGCGGAGGCGGTCCGGCGGCGGCGCGAACTGGCCTCGCTGGCCTGGCCCGAGGCGGCCGGCACCGACCCCGAGCAGCGCGAGGCGCTGGAGCTGTCCGTCCGGCACCGGCTCACCCCGATCGAGGTGGCCGCCGTCCTGGGGCAGCCGTTCGGGACCGTCCGGACCCTGCTCGCCTCCGCGCGGGCCGAGGTCGACCGGACCCTGGCCGCCCTGCTGGTGCTCGGCGCCGGCAGCTGCCCCGAGCTGGAGCGGCTCGGCGGCTCGGGGACGGAGAGCCGGCGGGACCGGGTGCTCGGCCCCGCGCTCCGCCGGGAGCTGGTGCGGCACGTGGTGGAGTGCCCGACCTGCCGGGGCACGGCGGAGCGGGTCGCGGACGAGGTGCCGGAGGACGGGACGGCGGGGCAGTCCGGGCTGCCGGTGCTCGCCGCCCCGGCAGCGGGCACCGGGACCCCGGGCGGAGCCGTCGCCCTCCGGCCCCCGGCGGAGCGGGAGCGCACCGGACGGCGGGCCGCGGCGCCGGTGCCGGTGACCGAGCCCGGGCTCCGCTTCGACCGGGGCGGGTTCCCCCGGCACCGCGCGCCGGACGGCGGCCGGGGGCCTACGGTGCGGCGGCGGGTGGTGACCACCGGGGTGCTGGCCGCCGTCCTGGCCGCACCGGTCGTCGCCCTGTGGGCCGGGCACCGGGACGGCGGCGGGCCGGGCACGGCGGCGGTCTCCTCGGTCCGGGTCGAGGGGGACCGTGCGCGGGGTGGGCCGGCGGGCGGTCCGACCGGTGCTCCGACCGGTGCCCCGGCGGACCGGGGCGGCGCCGCAGAGGCCGGCGGCGCGGTCGGGGCCGTGATCGGGGCGGTCGGCGGGGCCTACCGCGGCTCCGGTCCGGCGGTGGCCGGGATGGAGCTGGCGGCGGCGGGGCCGCTCTCCGCAGAAACGTTGCTGCCGGGGGTCCAGGGACCGCTGGTCCCGGTCCCGGCGCACGGGGCGGCACCACTCGGCAGCCCCGCCCTGGTCGCGGCCCCCGAGCCCGCGCCCGCCGCCGCCCCGGCCCCGGCCGGCACACCGGCGGGAGCGCCCGCGCCGACCGGTCTGCTGACCGTCGAGGCGGGCGAGTACGGCAGCCGCACGGTGCTCACCCTCACCAACTCGGGCGGCACCGAGATCCACTGGCACGCCGTGGTGGACGTGTCCTGGCTGCGGCTCAGCCGCGACGCCGGCACGCTCGCCCCCGGGCAGCGGATCACGGTGATCGTCGGCGTCGACGAGGACCTCGCCCCCACGACCCGCTGGACCGCCCGGATCGCGCTGCCGCCCTCCCAGGCCGTGGTCACCCTGGAGGGCGGCCCGCAGCACCGGGGCGGCGCCACGCCGTCCCCGGCCGAGCCTGCGGGCACCCCGGGTGCCACCCCCGTCCCGAGCGCCACTCCGACAGACCGCGCCCCGACGCCCACGAGCACCCCGAGCACCACGCCGGCCCCCTCCCCCACCGCGACCGCCACGCCGACCCCCGAACCGACGGGGACGCCGTCCCCGAGCCCCTCCCCCACGGCGGCCGACGGCTCCGCCACCGCGAGCCCCTCACCCCGCTGAGGCCCGGGCCGCGCCGGACGCGCCGTGCGCGCGGGGATGTCCCGCAGGCGGTCGGCCCGGAGAAGGCGGCGAGGACGAACCGGAAGGCCGGCAGGACGGCCGCCGACGGCTCCGCCTCCGTGAGCCCCGCACCCGGGCCGAGGCGAGGGCCCCGCCGACCGGCAGCCCGGGGGTCAGGAGGTCAGCCCGGAGAGGGCGGTGCCCAGGTGGGAGGCGGCGAGGACGAACAGGAGGGTCAGCAGGACGGCGGTGTTGTGGGTGGCCGCCCAGGCCTTCCACTCGTCGAGGCGGCGGGGCGCGCGGGCGCCGCCGCGGAGGTGGACCGCCAGGGGCAGCAGGGTGCCGAGGGAGCCGATCAGCACCAGCAGCGCGGCGGCGCCCGCCTCGCCGGAGGCCGGGGCGCCACCGGTGCCGATCGCGACCGCGGCGGCGACGGCCAGCAGCAGGTTCTTCGGATCGGCCGCCAGCAGAGCCGCCCCGAGCGCGGCGGACCGGGCCGGGGTGGAGCGGTCGACGGTGCGCATCCAGGCCGGTGGGCCGTGCACCCGGCCCTCGCGCGGGCGGTCCCGCCACTGGCGCGCGCCGAGCAGCAGGAGCAGACCGCCCACGGCCAGTTCGAACCACCACGACCAGTCCGGGGCCACCGCGCCCGCGGCGAGCCGCGAGGCCAGCGGCACCACGACGAGGGCCACCGCCGCCAGCGCGGCCGTCCAGCCGGCGGCGAACGCCGCCCCGTTGGCCCGGCCCCTGGGCGTAGCGAGCAGCAGGACGGTCGCGATCAGCGCCATCGGGCTGATCGCGATGCCTGCGGCCGAGACCAGCATCCGGCCGACAGCCTCGCCCATGCACGCTTCCTTCCTGCTCGGGCGGGCCCCGGCGGCGCGACGACGCGCGGACGGCGGAGTCCGAGCCGGGCCGCCCGGGTGTCGCTCCTCCGTGCCCGGGGACCCCTCTGCAAGCTCCCGGTCGTCCGCCCGAAGGGCCTGGCAGGCGGCTCACCCGGCCTTCGGCGACCAACGACAACGCGACGCGGGGGTGGCAAGTACGGCGGCGCGCGGACGGCGGCGTCCGAGTCGAGCCGCCGCACGAGGCCGGACCGCCCAGGTGCCACGCTTCCATGCCCTGGCACCGTCCGCCCGAAGTGCCCGTCGGGCAACACCCTGGCCGGCGGCGACCGACGGCAAGGGCCGCGTGGGAGCGCCTCCCGGTCGGCGGCCGGGGCGGCGGTGCGGCGGCGTGGGTCCGAGCCGTGGGGGCACCTCCCGCCCGGATGCGTCGCCCCTGCACGCCGCGGGCGGGGCCGGACCCCGCCCGGATGCGTCGCTCCCACGCCGTGGCGCCGCCCCGCAGGCGGGGGCTCGGTGGCAGGCCTCAGGCCGGTTGGAGGGGCGGGAGGCGGTAGGTGCCGTCCAGGGCGGCGGGGCCCGGGCGGTAGAGCCGCATCACCGGGCGGAACGGGCCGGCCGGGGTGGGGAGCCAGTTTGCCGCCTCGGACGGGTCGTTGGGGGGTTCATGGCGGAGGTGGAGGGTGAGGCCGCCGTCCGGGTCGGGGCGCAGGCCGGGGGTGCGGCTGCCGATCGAGTGGCGGGCGGCCGGGTTGGCGACCAGGCGGCGGTCCGGGAGGCCGTAGACGGTGAGGGACCAGAACTCCTCGGCGGGCGGCAGCCCGTCCGGGCGGAAACGGAGGGTGTAGGGGCGGGTGCCGTCGAGCGGTCGGCCGTCGGCGTCGTCGGTGGTGGCGGCGGCGTGCAGGGCCTCGTAGGCGTGGCAGCCCCAGAGGCCGGCGCGGGCGGCGGCGGCCCGGCTGAGATAGGCGGCGCGGCGGTCGGGGATCCGCCACTCGGGGTCGTCGAGGGTGCCGGGGCCGAGGAAGGCGGTGTTGTGGTCGAAGAGGTGGACGTCCGCGCGCCACTCGCCGGGCGGACGGTTCTCGGGCGGCCGGGTGGCGTCCTCGACGCGTTGGCGCCCGGCGGCGAGTCCGGTCGCCAGGGCGAGCGTCCAGTCGGGGGCGGCGGCCCGGTACGGCGAGGGGCCGGGGTCGAGCAGGCCGAGCGGCGCGAACCGCTGCTGGTGGACGCGGTCGGGCTCGGCGGGCGGGTAGGCGGCCATCCAGACCCGGAGCCGTTCGAAGAAGGCGAGCCGCTCGGGCACGTCCGGGTCCGGGGCGGGGAGTCCGGCGGCGGCTCCGCCCGGTTCCGGCGGTTCGAGGAGGAGCCCCTCCTGGAGGGCGCGGACCCGCGGGAGGTCGTCCGGACCGGCGCAGGCGAAGCGGCCGACGACGGTGGCGACGGTGGTCGGCGAGGCGATCACCCGGTCGGGGTCGGCCGGGGTGCCGTGCCAGCCGGGCGGGACGACCAGCCAGGTCCGGGCCGCGCTGCCGGTGGCGCGGGTGCCGAGGTAGGCGAAGTTGTCGGTCCACGCGTCGACGAACTGCAGCACGTGGTAGGCGCCGGCGGTGTCGGGCACGTGGAGTCGTCGCGGGCCCGCGGAGAGGTCGAGCTGGGCGACCGAGTAGAGGACGTCGTTGTTGACGGAGGTGAAGTCGTCCTCCGGGCCCGCCAGCCGGGTGGCGTGGGCGAAGCGGTCGACCGCGGTGAGGCCGGCGACGAGCGGGTAGCCGTAGACGTAGGCGTCGGCGGCCAGGGCCTCCAGCTCGGGCTGGTTCACGGGCTGGTTCATGGGCGTCCTTCCCGGGTGGCGGGCCGTCCGGTCGGCGGCGCGGGCTCAGGGCGGGGTGAGCGGCGGCGGCGTCCAGCGGCCGTCGAGCACCGACGCGTCCGGCCCGTACAGGCGGATGACGACGGTGAACGGGCCGTCCGGGGCGGGCAGCCAGTTGGCGGAGTGCTCGGCGTCGGCGGGCCGCTTGTGCTGGATGTGGAGGGTGAGCCCGCCGTCCGGGTCGCGGACCAGGCCGGGCGTGCGGTCGCCGACGGAGTAGCGGTCCAGGGTGTTGTCGACCAGGTGGAGCCCGGGCAGCGCGTACAGGGTCACCGACCAGAAGTGGCGGGCGGGCGGCAGCGCGTCCGGCGGGAACCGCAGCAGGTAGTCGCGCTCGCTGGCGTCCGGCGGCCGATGGCCCTCGCTGTCGGCCTGCCAGCCGCCGTACCAGGCCTCCTCGACGGGCAGCCCGTACAGGCCGGTGAGCGCGCCGACCGCCCGGTCGAGGTACCGGGTGCCGAGCTGCTCGCGGGTGCCGAAGAGCCCGACGGAGGACTCGGTGCGCGCGGCGGCGCGGGCCAGTTCGGCCTTGCCGTCGGCGATGCCGCGCCCGATCTCGGCGCGCACCGCGAGGGGCAGCGCGGCCGGTTCGAACTCGCCGCGGCCGTCGATGCCGAGGTCGGCCAGCCGGCCGCGCAGCTCGGCCTCGGCGGGCGGGGCGGCCTCGGCGGGGGCGAAGCCGAGCAGGAAGTCGAGGAAGGCGAAGAACTCGACGGTGTCGAGCACCTCGTCGCGCCAGACCGGCCAGACGGGCTGCGGGGCGGGCTCGGGCTCCGGCGTGCCGGTGTACGCGTGCAGCGGGCGGAGGCGGTACTGCCGCTGGAGCCCGGCGAGCTCCTCGACGGCCTCGGGGGACGTCCCGCCGAGGTGGGTGCGGCCGAGGATGCCGACCAGCCGGGTCGTCGCGCGGATGACGCTCCGGACGCCGGGCGGGGGTTCGCCGTGCCAGTCGGGGCCGGCCACCAGGTGGTCGCCGGCCTCCTGGCCGGTGGTCCGGGAGCCGACGAACCCGGCGTAGACGGTGTCGAGTTCGTGCACCGGCAGGACGTAGTAGTGGTCGGTGGCGGGGACGGAGAGCACCCAGGGTTCGGTCCGCAGGTCGAGCCAGGCCCAGGAGTACGGGGTGTCGTTGTTGGGCGTGACGACATCGGTGTCGGCCGGCGTGGCGGGGTGCGGGTAGTGCCGGAAGACGCCGAAGCCGCCGACGTGGCGCGGGTCGGCGTCGTCCAGCGCCTGGGTGTACAGGGTGCGGTAGTTCTGCAGGATCGGGTACCCGCGGACCCACGCCTCGGCGGCGGTCGCGCGGATGGTGTCCGGGTCCACGAGTGCCGGGTTGACCATGGTGCCGCTCTTCCCTGCGCCGTGCCCCGCCGCCGGGGCGCGGCGGCTGCACGGCGGACGTGTCGGAGGGGTGTACCGGTACAGCTCGGATGCTATGCGGGCCCCCGGGGGTCGGCATCTCGGCCGCCGCGGGGGCCGGACCCGCCCGGGACGGCGCCGTGCTCCGCCCGTGGCGAACGGCGGTATGCGGTCGAAGGGGCCGGGACAGCCTTGCCGGTATGAAGATCCTTCTGCTTGGCGGCTCGTCCTTCCTGGGGCGGGCGTTCGCCTCCGAAGCCCTCGCCCGGGGGCACGAGGTGACCACCTTCAACCGCGGCCGCACGGCCGCCGACCTGTCCGGCGTGGAGGCGGTCCGCGGCGACCGCGACTCGGCCGACGACCTGGCGCGGCTGGCCGGGGGACGGCGCTGGGACGCCGTGGTCGACACCTCCGCCCAGCAGCCCGCCCAGGCCGCGCACTCCGCCCGGCTGCTGCGCGGGCGCGCCGACCACTACACCCTGGTCTCCTCCGTCCACGCCTTCGCCGACTGGCCCGCCCGGGTGGTCGACGAGACCTCCCCGCTGCACGCCTGTCCGGCCGACACCCCGCCCGGGCAGGAGTTCAGCGCCGCGCTCAAGGCCGGCTGCGAGCGCGCCGTCCTGGAGTACTTCGGGGCCGAGCGCGCGCTGATCCTCAACAGCGGGCTGCTGATCGGCCCGTACGAGCGGGGCGGCCGGCTGCCGTGGTGGCTGGAGCGGACGGCCCGGGGCGGGCGGGTGCTGGCGCCCGGGGAGCCGGGGCGGCCGATGCAGCTGATCGACGTCCGGGACTTCGCGGTGTTCGGGCTGGACCTGCTGACGGCGGGCACGACCGGCCGCTTCCTCACCACGGCGCCGCCCGGCCGGCTCACCTACGGGGAGTTCCTGGCGGGCTGCGTCGAGGCGACCGGCCGCGCGGACACCGAGCTGGTCTGGGTCGCGGACGAGCGGCTGACGGCCGAGGGACCGGACAGCGTCCAGCCGTGGAGCGAACTGCCGCTGTGGATGCCCGACGTGCCGGAGGCGGCGGGCACCTGGTTGGCCGACACCGGCCGGGCCGAGGCCGCCGGGCTGCGGTGCCGGCCCTTCGCCGAGACCGCCCGGGACACCTGGGCGTGGCTGCGGCAGCGCGGGCCGGTGGACGACACGGAGGCCGACGGGCGCAAGCGCGGCCGGATCCTGCACGGCATCGAGCCGGCGAAGGAGCAGCGGCTGCTGGCCACGCCGGCCCGGCCGGACTGAGGCGCGGAACCGGTCCCGGCGGTGGGGAGCGCGCGGGCGCGTTCCCCCGGCGGGGCCAGCTCAGTGGGTGCGGCGGGTGACCAGTTCGGCGAGCGCGAGCAGTTCGTCGGCGGCCGACGGCTCGGGCACCGCGAGGGCCAGCTGGGTCATCGCCGCGGCCATCCGGTCACAGGACTCGCCCTGCGCCCAGGCACGCCCGCCGGCACCCTCGACGGCGGCCGCGCAGCTCGCCAACTCCTCGCCGGTGAGCGGCCGCTCCAACGCGTACAGCTCGGCCAGCCGGGCCCCGTCGGGCGTCCCGGAGCCCAGCGCCGCGACCACCGGCAGCGACTTCTTGCGGACCAGGAGGTCCGCGCCGACCGGCTTGCCGGTGACCGCCGGGTCGCCCCAGATGCCGATCAGGTCGTCGATCAGCTGGAACGCCAGGCCGATCTCCCGGCCGAAGCCGTCCATCGCCTTGGCCGCCGCCTCCGAGCCCCCCGCGTACTGGGCGCCCATCGCGCAGGCGGCGCCGAGCAGCGCGCCGGTCTTGGCCTCGGCCATCGCCAGGCACTCGGTCAGCGAGACGTCGCTGCGCTGCTCGAAGGCGCAGTCGATCTGCTGGCCCTCGCAGAGCTCCACCACGCAGTCGGCCAGTCGGCGCACGGCCTCGCCCGCGCTCGGGTGGCCGTCCTCGGCGAGCAGGCGCAGCGCCAGCGCGTGCATGGCGTCCCCGGCCAGGATCGCCTCGGTGGTGCCGAACACCAGCCAGGCGGTGGGGCGGTGCCGCCGGGTCTCGTCCCGGTCGATGATGTCGTCGTGCAGCAGCGTGAAGTTGTGCACCAGCTCGACGGCGGCCGCGGCGGCGGTGGCCGCGGCGGGGTCGCCGCCCAGCGCCTGGGTGGCGGCGAGCACCAGGGCGGGCCGGATGGCCTTCCCGGAGGACGCGGTCGTCGGCGAGCCGTCCGCCTCCCACCAGCCGAAGTGGTAGCCCGCGACCCGGCGCATGGTGCCCGGCAGCGAGTCCACGGCGGCCCGGAGCACCGGGTCGACCAGGGTGCGGGCGCGCGCGAGGACGTCCTGCGCCTCGTGTCCCTCGCGGTGGTCGCGCTCCAGCGTGAACATTCCCATGGGTCCTCCCCCTTGGTGGTGCGACGGGCCGGCCCGGGACCGGGCCGGCCCTGCCGCGGTCGGCCCTAGCGGTGCGCGATGTCGACGTTCTCCAGGACGCCGACGGCGTCCGGCACCAGAATCGCGGCGGAGTAGTAGGCGCTCACCAGATAGGAAATGACGGCCTTCTCGTTGATTCCCATGAACCGCACCGAAAGGCTCGGCTCGACTTCATCCGGGATTCCGGTCTGGTGCAGACCGATGACACCCTGGTTGTCCTCGCCGGTTCGCATGGCGAGGATCGAGGTGGTGGTCCCGTTGGCGACCGGGATCTTGTTGCACGGGAAGACCGGCACCCCGCGCCAGCCGAAGACGCGGCGGCCCTGCACCTCCACGGTGTCCGGGTAGATGCCGCGCCGGTTGCACTCGCGGCCGAACGCGGCGATGGCCCTCGGGTGGGCCAGGAAGAGCTTGGTGCTGCGGCGGCGGCTCAGCAGCTCGTCCATGTCGTCCGGGGTGGGCGGGCCGGAGTGGGTCTGGATCCGCTGGTCGTAGTCCGCGTTGGCGAGCAGGCCGAACTCCGGGTTGTTGACCAGCTCGTGCTCCTGGCGCTCGCGCAGGGCCTCGATGGTCAGCCGCAGCTGGTGCTCGGTCTGGTTCATCGGCTGGTTGTAGAGGTCGGCGACCCGGGTGTGCACCTTGAGGACCGTCTGGGCGACGCTCAGCTCGTACTCGCGCGGCTTGAGCTCGTAGTCCACGAAGGCGCTGGGGAGCTCGTACTCGCCGTGGTGGCCGGCGGAGAGGTCGATCGCCGCCTCGCCGTGCTTGTTCTGCGGCTGCTGGAAGCCGGCCAGGTACTCCATGACCTGCAGCTGGAGCGCCTCGGAGCGGTCGGCGACCTCCTGGAAGGCGGACCACCGCAGGGACAGCACGGTGCCGGCGGTGTCCGCCCGGACGGTGTACGGCCAGGTGGCGTTCTCCTGCCGGAGCACCTCGTCGCCGAGGTGGTCGCCGTCGGCCGCGGAGCCGACGACGGCCTCCTCGCCGTACTTGCCCGTTCCGATCCGGCTGAGCTTGCCGTAGGCGATGATGAAGACCTCGTCGATCGGCGCCCCGGCCGCGACCAGGACCTCACCCGCGGAGAACTCGCGTTGGACGAAGCGCCCGGCCAGTTCCTCCAGCACGGCGTCGTCCGGGAAGCCCCGCAGCACCGGTACCTCGCGCAGGGTCGGTGCGATGATCCGGGCCTCGCTGCCGGTCCGGTCGAAGCCGACCCGGCCGCGGCCGACGGCGTGCCGCAGCCGGCGGTTGACCCGGTAGGTGCCGGCCGAGACCTCGACCCAGGGGAGCGTCCTGAGCAGCCAACGGGGGCTGATCTCCTGCATCTGCGGCGCGGACTTGGTCGTCGTCGCGAGGTTCCGCGCGGCGGCGGTGGCAAGACTCTGCTGGTCCCGGGTCTGCGCTTCACCGCCCGGTGCAGGAATACCGACGTTGGTTTCGGTCGACATAGGAAGCCCTTCGCGTACCCGTACCCGATGAAGTGTCGCCTGGCAACTTGCAACAATCCATGGTGGGGCCTGGCGAAGGGTCGCCGCAATCACTCTTTCGAGTGGTCGGAATAACCGAAAAAATAGGACGAATAGAATGTCTGATCGATATTTATTCGATCAGGTGATCTAATTTTTTCCGGAATGGGATGATCCGGTTCTCCTCCCCGAACGGTGCACAGCAGGGCCACCCCGCGTTCGCCCCCGCGCCGCGGGCCGCTAAGGTGCCACCTCAAAGGGCCACGGGCCACTGGACGAGTGCGGCCGCGAGACAGCCCTTCCCCTCGTTCACCCCTGCCCTGGGAGGCCCCATGAGCGCCCCCGTCACCGTCTGGCTCAACCGCACGTACGCCGAGAACGTGTTCTTCATCGAACAGCTGCGCGCGGCCCCCCGACCGGTCCGGATCCACGCGACCCACGTCGACCCCGACTCCCCCGTCCTCGCCGCGGCCGACACCGCCGCCCTGGAACCCGCCGACCTCACCCCCGACGCCTACGTGGCGTTCGCCCTCGACCACTGCGCCCGCCACCGGATCGACGTCTTCGTGCCCCGGCTGCACCAGCTCGCGATATCCCTGCACCGCCAGGAGTTCGAGGCCGTCGGCACCGCCCTCGTCTGCCCGCCGGCCACCGCGATCGCCGCCTTCGCGAACAAGGCCGACGGCTACGCGGCGATGGCCGACGCCGGACTGCCCACCCCGCCGTGGTGGCTGGTGCGCACCGCCGGGGACCTGGTCGACGCCGTCGACCGGATCGAGTCGGCCGGCCTCACCGCCTGCCTCAAGCCCGCCGCCGGCGCCGGCGGCGAGGGCTTCCGGGTCCTCACCCGCGAGCCGTTCGGGCTGCACCGGCTGGCCGGCTGGGACAGCCGGGTCCAGGTCGACCAGGTGACCGCCGCGCTCGACCGGGCGGCCCGCGAGGATCCGGACGCTTCCACCGAGCTGCTGGTCATGCCCTTCCTCGACGGCCCCGAGATCTCCGTGGACTGCCTGGCCGACCTGGACGGCACCCCGCTGGCCGCGGTCGGCCGCAGCAAGCACCGGCGCCGCCGCAGCTTCACCACCGCGCCCCGGTACCTCGAACCCGCCCGCCGCCTGGTCGAGGCGACCGGGATGGCGTACCTCTCCAACGTGCAGTTCCGGCACCTGCACGGCGAGCCGGTGGTCATCGACGTCAACACCCGGCCCTCCGGCGGCCTGTACCAGCTGCGCCTGTGCGGGCTCAACCTGCCCTGGAACGCGGTGCAGTTGGCGCTCGGCGAGCGACCGGACACCGAGTGGGGCGGGGACCCGGCGGGCATCGAGTACACCCTCGTCTCCGGGATCCAGCCGGTGCTGCCGCGCCGACTGCCGCCGCTCGCCCCGGTCGGCCTGGCGGCGGGCGAGCTGGTGCACTGACCCGTCGTCACGCCCAGCGCTACAGCGGACCGTTCCAGTCCAGCGTCGGCTCCAGCACACCCTCCAGGGTGAGCAGCCAGCGCTTCACGTCGATCCCGACCCGGCCGCCGCCGAAGCCGCCGATCCCGTCCGCCGCCACCACCCGGTGGCAGGGCACCAACAGCGCGACGGGGTTGGCGGCCATCATCTGCCCGACCGTCCTGGCCGCCAGCCCGGGCTCCTCGACCTCGCCGAACACCCCGCTGCGGGAGGCGAGTTCGCCGTAGGTGATGGTCCGCCCGAACGGCACCTCGCGCAGCAGCGCCTGCAGCACCGCCCGGTGCGGGCCGGTGCTCAGGCTCCAGTCGATCGGCAGGTCCAGCTGCCGTCGGCGGCCCTGGAGGTACTCGCCGACCCGGCCGGTGACCGCGGCGATCTTCGACGGGTCGGCGCAGCGCGGGAGTTCGCCCTCCCGCCCGAGGTAGCCGACGGCCGCCACCCCCTGCGCGGTCACCGCCACGTGCAGCGGGCCGCTCGGCAACGGGGTCTCCACCGTCAGCCAGGACATCGCCGCCGTACCCTCTGCCACGTCTTCCCCCACGTCCTCCGCGTCCTCGGCGGCGCGCACGGACCACCCGCCCCGCGCGCCATCGTACGGCGGGTCCGGCGGGTGCTCCGGGCCGGCCGGGGTCAGGGGCGCCGGCCTCGCAGGTCCTCGGCGACTCCCCTCGACCAGCGGGCCAGTTCGGCCCGGTCGGGGGTCCGCCCCTCGCACAGGGCGGCGAGCTGGGTCTCGTTGATCCGGTTCGGCCCCGGGATCCCCAGCAGGTACGCGAGCTCGTCCAGGACGGCGGCGAGCCGCACCGCGTCCGTGTGGTCCAGGGTCGCGGCCGCCTCGTGGTGGCCGATGGTGAGAGAACCGGGCATGTCCTGCCTCCTCCGTTCGCCCCCACCCCTCCACGGTACGACCGCCCCGCTCAGCCGGCACCCGCCGCGGTCGGGGACGGCTCCGCCGCTCCGCCGCCCGGCACCGCTCCCCCGTCCGGCTCCTCCCAGCGCCGGTCGCGCACCCCGCGGACCGCCAGCACCGCCGCCCCGGCCAGCAGCTGCCACCCCGCCCCGAAGGCCAGCACCGCCGCCACCCCCACCCGGTCGGCCAGCGGACCTGCGGCCGCCAGGCCCAGCGGCCCCAGCACGAACGCGCCCAGCCCGCCGAACGCCGTCACCCTCGCCAGCACCTCCGCCGGCACCCAGCTCTGCAGGGTCGATTCGTACAGCGAGCCGCAGACCGCCGACCCGGCGCCCGCCACCAGCGCCGCCGCGGCCGTCCAGAGCAGCGGCAACCCGGCCGCGAGCGCCGCCGAGGGCATCGCCCAGCCGAGGGTGGCCACCGTCGCCACCGCGAGCGGCCGACCGGGCCGGCGCCCGAGCATCAGCAGCCCGCCGAGCACCGCGCCCACCCCGTACACGCCCATCACCAGCCCCCAGGCCCGCGCCCCGCCCAGCTCGCGCTGCGCGGTCAGCGGGCCCAGCACCAGGAACGGCGCCCAGACCAGCAGGTTGAACAGCGCCATCTGCACGGTGGTCACCCAGAGCCACCGCCGGGAGCGGAACTCGCCCCAGCCGTCCCGGAGGTCGGCCAGCACGGAGTCCTCGCCGCCGCCCGCCCCCGCGCCGTCCGGCAGCGCCGCCGACAGCCGGGCCAGCGCGAGCGCGCCCACCCCGTACGTCAGCGCGTCGATCAGCAGCACCGCCCCCGGGCCGAACCCCGCCGTGATCACGCCGGCCAGCGCGGGACCGGCCACCGTGGACACCGAACGCGCCAGCCCCAGCAGGGTGTTGGCGTCCGGCAGGTGCTCCTTCCGGCGCACCAGGGCCGGCACCAGCGCGCCCAGCGCCGGCAGGAACACCCCCTCGCCCAGCCCCCAGACGGCGACCAGCGCCACCATCACCGGAACCGACGCGTGCCCGGCGGCCAGCAGCGCCGCGAAGGCGCCCTGCACCGCGAAGCGCAGCACGTCCGCCGCCAGCATCACCCGCCGGCTGCCCAGCCGGTCCGCGACCACTCCGCCGGCCACCATCACCAGCACGATCGGCAGGATCCGGGCGGCCATCACCCAGCCGAGCTCCGTCCCGCCGCCCCCGCCGTCCAGCACCGCGAACGCCACCGCGACCGGCGCCATGGAGGAGCCGACCAGCGAGGTCGCGTAACCGACGAAGAACCACCTGAAATCACGTTCGCCCAGCACGGCCAGACGGCTGCTCAGCCGTCGAGGGCGGGCCGGGATCCGCTCCGTCTCCCCTGTCATGGTCGCCCAGTCTGCCCACGGACGGAAACCCCCCACAAGGCTTTCCGGAGAAAAACTTGAGCCTTTCCCCGTCAATTTCCGACAGGGCTCCGCCTGCCGCAGTAAACGACCGCGGAAATCCCCGACCACCTGCGATTTACTGCGCGGCGCCCTATTCTTTCCCCAGCTCCTCCATACGTCATTTACTGCGGAAAGCAGGCTCGGATGCCCCTCCTCCCGCCGGTCGAGTACGCGGTCGCCGTCGAGCGCTACCTGGCGGCCTCCGGGCTCGGCGACGGCTCCCGCCGCGTCTACCGGATCGCCCTGCACACCTGGGCCTGGGCGCTCACCGACCGCACCGCCCCCACCGGCCCGGAACGCCGCCGGGCCCGGCCGCCCGTCCTGCCGCTCGCCCTGCTCGACCGCCCCGAGGCCGCCACCCGCCTCCGGGCCGCCGTCGACCGCCGCTCGCGCGACACCGACCCGCGCACCCTGAACCGCGAACTCTCCACGCTGCGCGCCGCCCTCGCCTGGTGGCGCGCGCAGGGCTGGATCGGCACCGACCCCGCGGAGGGCCTGCGCCCCCGCCCCCTCCCGTCCCCCGGCAGCGGACCCGAGCCGCTCACCCCCGAGCAGCTCCGCGCCCTGTTCGCACTCCGCGTCCCGCTGCGCGAACAGGTCCTCTGGCGCCTCCTCCACGAGAGCGGCGGCACCGTCGAGGCGGTGCTCGCCCTCGACGCCGACGACCTCGATCTCCCCCACCGCCGCACCCGGCCGCCGGCCCCGCCGCTCACCTGGCAGGCCGCCACCGCCCGGCTGCTCCCCCTCCTCCTGGCCGGCCGCACCACCGGCCCGCTGTTCCTCACCTCCCGCCGCGCCCCCGCCGCCACCCCCGCCGCCGACCGCTGCCCGCACACCCACCGCGCCCGGCTCTCCTACCGCCGCGCCGCCGAAGTCCTCACCGCCCACGCCCCGGCCCACACCCTGCGCCGGCTCCGCCCCCGCCCCGGCCCGCCACGGCCCTGACGGCGGCTCCGGCGGCGACTCGGTGGCGCTCCGGCGGTGGCTCCGGCGGAACGACGAAGGCCCCCCGGCTGCGCGCCGGGGGGCCTGTCGAGGGATCTGCGGAGCCCCCTGTCGGATTCGAACCGACGACCTACGCTTTACAAGAGCGGTGCTCTGGCCAGCTGAGCTAAGGAGGCATGGTGACCGTCCGCGACGAGGTCACGGCGGCACCTGGGGCAGTCTACCGGGCGGGGCGCGGGCGGTGGGGGGATATCCGGGGGCCGGCGGGGGCGGGGCCGGGCGTGATGGAACCGATGCCGAAATCCGGTCGGCCGGGGGCTGACAAGCAGCGGACGCGCAGGTAGCGTCGCCGGGAGTCGGTTCGCGCAGTGGTTCAGACCACTGGGCCGACCGGCGAAGCGGAACCACCCGCCTTTACTCGGATCGTCCGGCACGTTCCTGCCGGTGAAGGAGAGCACAGCCATGGCTTCTGTGACGTACGACAAGGCTTCCCGCGTCTACCCCGGGGCGACCAAGCCCTCGGTCGACGCGCTGGACCTGGAGATCGCCGACGGCGAGTTCCTCGTCCTGGTCGGCCCCTCCGGCTGCGGCAAGTCGACCAGCCTCCGCATGCTGGCCGGCCTGGAGGACGTCAACAGCGGCGCCATCCGGATCGGCGACCGCGACGTGACCCACCTGCCGCCGAAGGACCGGGACATCGCGATGGTGTTCCAGAACTACGCGCTGTACCCGCACATGACCGTCGCGGAGAACATGGGCTTCGCGCTCAAGATCGCCGGCGTCAACAAGACCGAGATCCGCACCAAGGTCGAGGAGGCCGCCAAGATCCTCGACCTGACGGAGTACCTGGACCGCAAGCCGAAGGCGCTCTCCGGCGGTCAGCGCCAGCGCGTCGCGATGGGCCGCGCGATCGTCCGCGAGCCCCAGGTCTTCCTGATGGACGAGCCGCTGTCCAACCTGGACGCCAAGCTCCGCGTCTCGACCCGTACCCAGATCGCCGGCCTGCAGCGCCGCCTGGGCATCACCACCGTCTACGTCACCCACGACCAGACCGAGGCGCTCACCATGGGCGACCGGGTCGCGGTGCTCAAGGCCGGCATCCTGCAGCAGGTCGACACCCCGCGCAACATGTACGACCGGCCCGCCAACCTCTTCGTGGCCGGCTTCATCGGCTCGCCCGCGATGAACCTGGTCGACGTGCCGCTGGTGGACGGCGGCGTGAAGTTCGGCGGCTCGGTCGTCAACATCTCGCGCGAGGACCTGGCCGGCGCCGGCACCGACAAGTCCGTGACCGTCGGCATCCGCCCGGAGCACTTCGAGATCGTCTCGGGCGGCGGCATCGAGGGCGTGGCCGTCACCGTCAACGTGGTCGAGGAGCTCGGCTCGGACGGCTTCGTGTACGGCACCACCAAGATCGGCGGCGAGGACAAGGAGCTGGTCGTCCGCGTGCACGGCCGCCAGATCCCGGCCCGCGGCGAGACCATCCACGTCGTGCCGATCGCCAACGAGACCCACGTGTTCTCCACCAGCACCGGCGCCCGCCTCTCCAACTGAGGCACCCGAGCGCACCGCGGAGCCCCGTCGGACCGTCACCCGGTCCGACGGGGCTCCCGTCGTCCTGGCCACTCCGACGGGTGACGGACGTCAACACGGCGCCGGGACGAACCGGGACATCGTGTCACCCGATGGGGTAACGGAGGGCGATGAGGGCCGCACGCACCGCTACGCTCCTGTGCGTGAAACAGCTAGTTCGCCGCATCGGCCAGACCGTCGCCCTCGCCCTGCCCGTCGTCCTGGTGACCACCGGCACCCTCGCCGTGACCAGGGTGCCGTGGGCCCCGCCGACCTCCCTGGACCAGCAGGTGGTGGCGGCGGCCAGCGAGGACGGCGCCGGGATCGGCCGCACGGCGGGCACCGGACGGACCCCGGACGGGCTCGCCCCGCAGGACGCGCTGCGCGTCACGCTCCTGGACGAGCTGCGCGCCCACAACCCGGGCAGCGCGCTCGACCTGCTGGAGCGCTCGATGCGCGAGCAGCCCGCGCTCACGCCGTACTGCAGCTCGCTCGCCACCGAGCTGGGCCGGGCCGCGGTGCGCAAGTACCAGGGCGACGTCCAGCGGGCCCGCTCCTTCGCCCGCCCGGTCTGCGACGGCTCGTTCGCCGCCGGCGCCGCGAGCTGACCGCACCGCGAGCCGACCGCACCGGGCCGCACCGGGCCGGACCGACCGGACCGACCGGCCGAGCCCGAGCGGGTGACGGCGGCGCAACGGCCGGGGCGGGTGCGCCTATTGTTCAGCCATGACCGCTGATTCCGGCCCCACGGCCGCTCCTGCGCACACCCCCGCCGTCAACCCGGTGCCGGTCCAGGTGACCCAGGCCGTCATCCTGGCCGGCGGCCAGGGCTCCCGGCTGCGCCCCTACACGGACGACCGCCCCAAGCCGCTGGTCGAGATCCCCGGCACGGGCACCCCGATCCTGGGCCACCAGCTGGCCTGGCTCGCCTCCGAGGGCGTCACCGACGTGGTCATCTCCTGCGGCCACCTCGCGGACGTGCTGGAGGACTGGCTCGACAAGGCCGACCTGCCGCTGCGGGTCCGCACGGTGGTCGAGGCCGAGCCGCTCGGCCGCGGCGGCGGGCTCAAGTACGCCGCGAAGGCGCTGCCCCGCCCCGACGAGCCCTGGTACGCCACCAACGGCGACATCTGGACCAGGTTCAGCCTGCGCGACATGGCCGCCTTCCACCAGGAGCGGGACGCCGTCGCCACCCTCGCGCTGGCCCGGCCGCGGATCCCGTGGGGCGCCGTGGAGACCGACCAGTTCGGCAACGTCCTGGACTTCATCGAGGCCCCGCCGTCGCCCTTCCTCATCAACGCCGGCCTCTACGTGTTCAGCCCGGAGTTCGCCGAGCTGCTGCCGGACGTCGGCGACCACGAGCGGACCACCTTCCCGCAGCTGGCCCGCGGCAAGCGGCTGGCCGGCTACCAGCTGCCGCAGGGCGTCTACTGGCGGGCCATCGACACCGCGAAGGACCTCACCGAGGCCGCCAAGGAGCTCGCCTCGGGCGCCGGCCGCGCCCCGCGGTAGCGGCGGCGGTGTCGGGGGGGGGGGGCGGGGGGGCGGCCCCCGGCCCCCCCCCCCCCCGGCGCGCGCCCGCGGGGGGGCGGCCCCG
>NZ_JBHJUI010000007.1:0-360324 GCF_042268405.1 Kitasatospora sp. NPDC056184
CCCTTTGGCGCTGCCCCCCCGTTCGGGGGCCGCCCGCCCCCGCCCCGCTGGGGGGGGGGGGGAGCGCGGCGGCCCGATGCCGACTGCGCCACATCTCTCCACCGTCAGGCAACCGCACGGAGCTCCCAGCGGTCGTACCCGGTGGAGAACAGTGGGCACAATTGTCCTGGAGCACCGGGGCCACCGGCCCGGGCGCTCCAACGACTCTCTCTCAGGCCCGGGGCGACACAAGGGGAGGCTGGACCACGGTGGCTGATGGCACCAAGGCGGTCGTCGACACGTCAGCAGCTGACGGAGCGGCGGACGAGGCCGCGCTGGCCGCGGCGATCGACGAACTCGCCGACGGCACGGCCCGGGCCACCGGGGCCGACTCGCCGGCGAGCGAGCGCCCCGCCTCGGGCGGCTCCGCCACCCGGAAGGGCCCGGCCGCCGCGGCGGACACCGAGGACGACACCGCCGCGGAGGACGCCACCGAGGACGGGCCCTCCGCCGGGGGCGACACCGAGGACGGCAGCGAGGACGGCAGCGAGGACGACGAGCCGGCCGCCGGCACCCCGGCCGGGAGCGAGGAGACCTCGGAGATCACCGCCCCGCTGTCGGCCACCGAGATCGCCGCCGAACTGGCCGCCGGTGACGCCGCCCGCCGGGCCGAGGCCGCCGCGAAGGCCGCCGCCAAGGCAACCGCGAAGGGCGACCCCACCGCCGCCAAGCGCCCGCCCCGGGACCCGCAGCCCACCCACGACCCCCGGGACACCGCCACCCTGCCGCAGACCCTGCCCGCCCCGCTGCGGCACAGCGGCGACCTCATCGGCCACCGCTACCGGCTGGAGGAGTGCATCTCCTCCACCGAGACCTTCAGCAGCTGGCGCGCGGTCGACGAGAAGCTGCGCCGCGCCGTCGGCGTCCACCTGATGGCCGCCGGCCACCAGCGCGCCCGCCAGGTCCTGGCCGCCGCCAAGTCGGCGGCCCTGCTCGGCGACCCGCGCTTCGTCCAGGTCCTGGACGCCGTCCAGGAGGGCGAGCTGGTCTACGTCGTGCGCGAGTGGCTGCCGCACGCCTCCGACCTCGCCAAGCTGCTCGCCGACGGGCCGATGGAGCCGCACGAGGCGTACCAGATGGTCCGCCAGGTCACCGACGCGGTGGCCGCCGCCCACCGGCGCGGCCAGGCCCACCTGCGGCTCACCCCGCGCTGCGTGCTGCGCACCGACAGCGGCCAGTACCGGATCAACGGCATCGCGGTGGACGCCGCCCTGCGCGGCCTGCCCGCCGAGGGCTCCGACGAGGACGCCGAGCGCACCGACACCCGGGCCATCGGCGCCCTGCTGTTCGCCGTGCTCACCCACCGCTGGCCCTTCCCCGAGGACCGCTACGACCTCCAGGGCCTGCCCAGGAACGTCGGCGAGGTGGCGCCGGACCAGGTCCGGGCCGGGGTCCACAAGGGCCTGTCCGACCTGGCCGCCCGCGCCCTGTTCGACCACCCGCCGCACCACGCCGAGCCGATCACCACCCCCGAGGCGCTCGCCCGGGCGATCGCGCTGATGCCGCGCATCCGCCAGCCCGAACCCGAGCTGCCGGTCTTCACCAACCCGCCGCGGCACAACACCCACGCCCTGCCGACCGCGCCCAACCCGACCCGGGTGGTCGCCGCCCCCGGCACCGTCCCCACCCCCGTGGCGGCTCCGGTGCGGCGCGCCGGACGGCGGCTGCGCCGGGTCGTCAAGGTGACCGCCTGGACGGTCGCCCTCGGCGCCATCGGCGCGGCCTCCTGGCAGTTGGTCGACTACCTGCGCCCGGGGAGCTCCGCCATCGCGGCCCCCCAGCCCAGCGGCACCTCCGCCGCCCCCACCGCCCACACCGCGACCCACGACCCGATGCCGATCCCGGTCAAGGAGGCGATCTCCTTCAACCCCCTGGGCGACGGCCCGGAGGGCACGTCGAGCCTGGCCAAGGCCATCGACGACGACCCGAACAGCGAGTGGGTCACCAACTGGTACAACGACCTCTTCCCCAAGGGCAAGGAGGGCACCGGCCTGCTGCTCGACCTCGGCTCGGCGCAGACGGTCTCCAGAGTGAGCGTGAAGTTCGGCACCCCCACCACGGCCGAGCTCCGCGTGCCCGGCAAGGGCGTCGCCAACCCGCCGACGGCCAAGCAGAACGACTTCACCACCCTGGCGAAGAAGGCCGGCACCAACGTCGAGTACACCCTGGACAGCCCGGTCACCACCCGCTACGTCTTGATCTGGCTGACCAGCCTGTCCAAGAATCCGGAAGGCACCAAGGACGCGGGCAAGTACCAGGCCCACCTCCTCGACGTGAAGGTCTCCGGCTGACCCACGGGTGGTGCGGCGGGCAGGGCACGAACGGCGAGGGGTGGACGTGGCGGAGGACGGACCGGGGCGCGGCGACGACGACGCGGCGCTCCTCGCCCGGCACGTCGCGGGCGACCGGGAGGCCTTCGGCCTCCTGGTGAACCGCCACCGCGACCGGCTCTGGGCCGTCGCCCTGCGCACCCTCGGCGACCGCGAGGAGGCCGCCGACGCCCTGCAGGACGCCCTGGTCTCCGCCTTCCGCTCCGCCCACACCTTCCAAGGCCGCTCGGCCGTCACCACCTGGCTGCACCGGATCGTGGTCAACGCCTGCCTGGACCGCGCCCGGCGCACCGCCACCCGCCGGACCAGGCCGCTCGACGACGACCCGCAGCGGCTGGACGCCCTGGTCGGCTCCGCCGAGCCCGCCGACTCCCCGGTGGTCCGCGCCGAGGTGCACCGCGAACTGTCCGCCGCGCTCGCCGAGCTGCCCGCCGAACAGCGGGCCGCACTCGTCCTGGTCGACATGCAGGGCTATCCCGTCGCCGAGGCCGCCGCACTCCTGGGCGTGCCGGTCGGCACCGTGAAGAGCCGCTGCGCCCGCGGCCGGGCCCGGCTGCTGCCGCTCGTCCGGCACCTGCGCGAGGAGCGCGCGGGGACGGACGCCGGGGCGCCGGCGGCCGGTGTTTCACGTGAAACGGTGTCCGCCCCCGGCGCCGCCCCTCCGCCCGGGAACCCACCCGGGCCCCGTACCGTCACAGGGACAGTCCCGGACCCAGCCCGGCCGATTCTGGAAGGAGACGCGAGCACACGATGACGGCGCCCCTCTCCTCCCCCGACCCCGCCGCGGGCGCGCACCCCGAGGTCGACGAGCTGGCCGACCTCGCCGAGGACCTGCTCCCGCCCGCCGAGGCCGACGCGCTGCGCCGGCACCTGACCGGCTGCGCCGAGTGCCGGGAGACCGTCGACGCGCTCGCCGAGGTGCGGACACTGCTCGGCGGGGCCGAGTTCCCGCCGATGCCGGACGACGTCGCCGCCCGGATCGACGCCGCCCTCGCGGCCGCGGCCTCCGAGGCCGCGGAGCCGCCCCTCCCGGCCCCGCAGACCGTACGGGCGACCGCCCGGCCCGAGGACCCCCGATCCGGCCGACCGGCGGCCCCGGCAGCCGCTCCGCCCGCCCGTCCGGCCGCCGCCACCGGACCCGGCCGCACCGCCCGCCCCCGGCGCCGTCGGACCCTGCTGCTGGGCTCGGCCGCCGCGCTGCTCGTCCTCGGCCTCGGCGGGGCCTTCCTGGCCCGGCCCGACGCCTCCCCGAAGCAGGACGCCAGTACCGCCGCCAACGCGGCCGCTCCCGGCGGCACGGCCGCCGCCAAGGCCGACCGGTCCACCGGAGGCACCGTCTACCGGGAGGAGCAGCTCGCCGCCCAGGTCCGGGAGCTGCTCGCCGGGACCGCCGCCGGCCGCCCCGTGCTGCCCACCAAGCCGTCCGCCGGCGTCGGCGCCGGCAACGGCGCCGCCCCTTCGGACGGCTCCGGCCCGACCGCCGTTCCGCCCGCCGAGGGCGGCCAGGACCTCGGCGGCGGCCGCTCCACCCCGGGCTGCCCGCCGCCCAGCACCGCCGCCCTGCTGGCCACCGACCGCGGCAGCTACGCCGGGGCCCCCGCCGATCTGCTGGTCTACGCCCTGCCCGGCCGCTCCGACCAGCTCGACGTCTACCTCCGCTCCCCCGAGTGCGGACTCCTGCTGCACCGCACGATCCCGGCCGGCTGACCGTTGGTTCCCGTGCGATCCATGCCGACGGCCGCACGACACTCCCAGAGTGCGGGCGCCTGGTACTGATCCTCCTGGGAATGCGAGACACTGGTCAGTCGTTGTCCCGGGCGGCGGAGCATGACCGCCCTCCCCGCAGCAAACGCGGGTCGCGATGCGAACCAGGAGATGCAGTGAGCGACGTCCGTAACGTGATCATCATCGGTTCCGGCCCGGCCGGCTACACGGCTGCGCTCTACACGGCCCGTGCCTCCCTCGATCCGCTGGTCTTCGAGGGCGCCGTCACCGCCGGTGGCGCGCTGATGAACACCACCGAGGTCGAGAACTTCCCCGGCTTCCGGGACGGCATCATGGGCCCCGAGCTGATGGACAACATGCGGGCGCAGGCCGAGCGTTTCGGCGCCGAGCTGATCCCCGACGACATCGTCGCCGTGGACCTCACCGGTGACATCAAGACCGTCACCGACTCCGAGGGCAACGTCCACAAGGCCCGCGCCGTGATCGTCACCACCGGCTCCCAGCACCGCAAGCTGGGCCTGCCCAACGAGGACCAGCTGTCCGGCCGCGGCGTCTCCTGGTGCGCGACCTGCGACGGCTTCTTCTTCCGCGACCAGGACATCGCGGTGGTCGGCGGCGGCGACACCGCCCTGGAGGAGGCGACCTTCCTCTCCCGCTTCGCCCGCAGCGTCAAGGTCATCCACCGCCGGGACACCCTGCGCGCCTCCAAGGCGATGCAGGAGCGCGCCTTCGCCGACGAGAAGATCAGCTTCGAGTGGGACAGCGCGGTCGAGGCGATCCACGGCGACCCGAAGCTGACCGGCGTCACCCTGCGCGACACCACCACCGGCGAGACCCGCGAGCTCCCGGTCACCGGCCTGTTCATCGCCATCGGCCACGACCCGCGCACCGAGCTCTTCAAGGGCCAGCTGGACCTCGACGCCGAGGGCTACCTCAAGGTCGAGTCCCCCTCCACCCGCACCAACATCCCGGGTGTCTTCGCCGCCGGCGACGTCGTCGACCACACCTACCGCCAGGCCATCACCGCCTCCGGCACCGGCTGCTCCGCCGCCCTGGACGCCGAGCGCTACCTGGCCTCGCTGGCCGACCTGGAGGCCCAGGCCGCCACCGTCGCGGTCTGACCCCCACCGACCCCCCTCCGGGTGGGTGTGTTCCACGTGAAACACGCCCACCCCGCCGGGCCGAAACAGAACCGCCCCGCGCGGTGTTGTAGACCTGGCAGAGCCCCCCTCCCGCTTGACCCTTAGGAGTGATCGTGGCCGGCGCCACCACCACCGTGACCGACGCGACGTTCGATGCCGACGTCATCAAGAGCGACAAGCCCGTCCTCGTCGACTTCTGGGCCGAATGGTGCGGCCCGTGCCGCCAGGTGGCCCCGGTCCTGGAGGAGATCGCGGCCGACGAGAGCGACAAGCTCACCATCGCCAAGCTCGACGTCGACGCCAACCAGCAGACCGCCGCGGCGTACAACGTCATCTCCATCCCGACCCTGATCCTCTTCAAGAACGGCGAGCCGGTGAAGCAGATCACCGGCGCCCGTCCGAAGGCCGCGCTGCTGCGCGAGCTGGACGGCCTGATCTGAGGCCGCTCCCCCAGGACGCCACGAGGGCGGGACTCCCCACCGGGGGTCCCGCCCTCGTTCGTCGCCGGCCTCATCCGTGGCCGGCCCCGTTCGTTCGCCGGCCCCGTTCGTTCGCCGACGCCGCCGCCCGCGGACGGACCGCGCTCAGAACGGCCGCAGCGCCGGTTCCTTCCGCCCGCCGCCCAGCAGCCGCTCCAGCGCCCCCTCGACGTCCCCCCGCCAGGAGAGCGTGTTCCGCGCCTCCAGCCGCAGCCGCGGATAGCGGTGGTGCGGGCGGACCGTCTTGAAGCCCACCGCCAACAGGTGCTCGGCCGGCAGCACGCAGCTGACCGGCTGCCGCCCGACCGCCCCGAACGCCTCGATCGCCCGGAACCCCCGGCCCAGCAGGTCCTTGGCCACCGTCTGCACCAGGACCCGCCCGATCCCCTGCCGCTGGAAACCCGGAAGCACCCGGCTGACCATCAGCTGAACGGCGTCCGAGGAGACCGGGCTGGTCGGGAAGGACTGCGAGCGCGGCACATAGGCGGGCGGGGCGTACAGCACGAAGCCGGCCGGCCGGTCGTCCACGTAGACCACCCGGCCGCAGGACCCCCACTCCAGCAGGACCGCGGAGATCCACCCCTCCTTCTCCAACCCGGGCTTGCCGGACTCGACCGCCGCCCGGCCACTGACCGGGTCCAGCTCCCAGAACACGCAGGACCGGCAGGTCGACGGCAGGTCCGCGAGGTTGTCCAGCGTCAGCGGAACGATCCGGCGTCCCATGCCCCGCACCTCCTCGTCCACTCCACAGTCGAGCATTCCCCCCGAACGCCGACGGGTGCATGTTTCACGTGAAACAGCGCTCACGCGAACCATGCACCCGTCGCCACCGCCATGCCGACTCCGGCTCAGCCCTGCGACAGCCGCAGCCCGTCGTCGCCGGGCGCCATGCTGTCCAGGATCCGGTTGAGGTCCTCCACCGAGCCGAACTCCAGGACGACCTTGCCCTTGCCGAGCTTGCCGCCCCGCTGCGAGACCTCGACCTTCACCCGGGTGTCGAAGCGGTCCGAGAGCCGGCTCGCCAGGTCGTTGAAGGCCGGCGAGAGGATCTTGCCCGCCTTGGGTGCCTGGCGCTTGGGCTTGGGCTCCTCACCGTTCATCAGCAGGACCAGTTCCTCGGTCATCCGGACGGTGAGCGCCTCGGCGATCACCCGGGCGGCGAGCTCCTCCTGCCGCTCGGCGTCCGCGAGCCCGAGGATCGCCCGGCCGTGTCCGGCCGTGATCGTCCCGGCGGCCAGCCGCCGCTGCACCCCGGGCGAGAGCTTCAGCATCCGCAGGGTGTTGGACACGTGCGAACGCGAGCGGCCGATCCGGTCGGCCAGCTCCTCGTGGGTGCAGGAGAAGTCCCGCAGCAGCTGGTCGTAGGCGGCCGCCTCCTCCAGCGCGTTCAGCTCGGCCCGGTGCAGGTTCTCCAGCAGCGCGTCCAGGAGCAGCTTGTCGTCCTCGGTGGCCCGGACGATCGCCGGGATCTGCTCCAGCCCGGCCTCCCGGGAGGCCCGCCAGCGCCGCTCGCCCATGATGAGCTCGAAGCGCCCGGGCGCCGTCTGGCGCACCACCACCGGCTGGAGCAGGCCCACCTCCTTGATCGAGGTGACCAGCTCGGCCAGCTTGTCCTCGTCGAACACCTCGCGCGGCTGGCGCGGGTTCGGGGTGATCGCGTCCAGCGGCAGCTCGGCGAAGTAGGCCCCGGCCACCGGTGCGGGCTGCGCCTCGGCGGCCTGCTCCCGCAGGCTCTCCGCGGCCGCCCTGGCCGCCAGCGTGCCCCGGCCGGACGGCAGTACCGGCACCGCGGTCGGCGAGACCGCCCCGGGCGAGGCCACCGGGACCGCCGCCGGCTGCGCCGCGGCGCCGGTCCCGGCTCCACCACCCGCCGGGACGGCGGGGCCGATCAGCGCCTCGAGCCCTCGTCCCAGACCCCTGCGACCACCACTCACCGATTGCCCTCCGTCGTACCGTGCTGTGCCCCCGGGGCGCCCTGCCCCGAACCGTGCCGCTGCTGCCCCACCAACGAGCCTCCGCCCCCTGCGGACACCGCCCGCAACGCCAGTTCCCGGGCGGCCTCCAGGTAGGAGAGCGCCCCGGTGGAGCCCGGGTCGTAGGTGAGCACCGTCTGACCGTAGCTGGGCGCCTCCGAGATGCGGACCGAGCGCGGGATCGCGGTGTGCAGGACCTCCTGCTGGAAGTGCGTCCGGACCTCCTCCGCCACCTGGGCGGCCAGTCTGGTCCGGGCGTCGTACATGGTGAGCAGGATGGTGGAGACGTGCAGTGCCTGGTTGAGGTGCGCCCGGACCAGCTCCACGTTGCGCAGCAGCTGGCCGAGGCCCTCCAGCGCGTAGTACTCGCACTGGATCGGGATCAGCACCTCCTGGCCGGCGACCAGGGCGTTGACCGTCAACAGGCCCAGCGAGGGCGGACAGTCGATGAGGATGTAGTCCAGCGGCTGCTCGTAGGCGGCGATGGCGCGCTGCAGCCGGCTCTCCCGGGCCACCAGCGACACCAGCTCGATCTCGGCGCCGGCCAGGTCGATCGTGGCGGGGACGCAGAACAGCCCCTCGACCTCGACCACCGGCTGCACCACGTCGGCGAGCGGCTTGCCCTCCACCAGGACGTCGTAGATCGAGGGCACCTCGGCGTGGTGGTCGATGCCGAGCGCGGTCGAGGCGTTGCCCTGCGGGTCGAGGTCGATCACCAGCACGCGCAGGCCGTGCATGGCCAGCGAGGCGGCGAGGTTGACGGTGGTGGTGGTCTTGCCCACCCCGCCCTTCTGGTTGGCCACCACCATCACCCGGGTGGCCGCGGGGCGGGGCAGTCCCTCGCCCGCTCGGCCGATGGCCTGGACCGCAGCCTGGGCAGCACGCGCGATGGGCGTGTCATCGATCTGGTCGATGGTCTCCGAGTCCTGCATGGGGCTCAGTGTTTCACGTGAAACCGGAGCGGCAACAGTCGCCGCCCGGCTGCGCGAGAGGATTCCCGAGAGGAGAGAGCGACGTTTCACGTGAAACACCATGCCCGCAATGTCGGAATTCTGACGATGCGACACTCCGGTGGTCCGATGTCGTCCTCCCGTCCCCCCGTCCGTCACCCGAACGCCGCCGGGCGCCGAACAGCACACGGGCGGGGCGGTCGAAGGACCACCCCGCCCGTGTCGGGCCTCACATCCGGCTCAGCGGCCGCGCCGCCGAGGGGTCCGGCCGCGGTCGGCACCGCGCGCCGGGCTGCCGGCCCGGCCGGCCCTGGCCGCGGCCTTGGCCCGGCGGGTCGCCGCCTTCACGCCGCCCGGGCTCTCCCCCACCTTGACCTGGACCACCCGGGTCGAGGTCTCCAGGGTGCCCTCGCCGACCGCGATCACCGACCACTCCACCGCGCCGAGCTTCGCCAGCCCGGCCCGGGACTCGGCCAGCTCCTGCTCGGCGCTGTCGCCCTTGAGCGCCAGCATCTGGCCGTGCGGCCGCAGCAGCGGCAGCCCCCAGCCGGCCAGCCGCTCCATCGGCGCCACCGCACGCGCGGTCACCACGTCCACGGCCAGCTTGCCGACCATCTCCTCGGCACGGCCGCGGAGCACGGTGACGTTCTCCAGCCCCAGCTCGCGGACCACCTCCTCCAGGAAGGTGGTCCGCCGCAGCAGCGGCTCCAGCAGGGTCACCGAGACGTCCGGCCGCGCCAGCGCCACCGGGATGCCGGGCAGGCCGGCCCCGGAGCCGACGTCGCAGAGCGTCGTCCCGGCCGGCAGCAGTTCGGCGAGCACGGCGCAGTTCAGCACGTGCCGGTCCCAGAGCCGGGGCACCTCGCGCGGGCCGATCAGCCCCCGGGTCACGCCCGAGGTGGCCAGCAGCTCGGTGTAGCGGACCGCGGCGTCGTACCGGTCGCCGAAGACCTCCCGGGCCACGGCCGGCGGCGCGGGCGGCGGCTCGACCGCCGGACGCCCGCCGGCCGCCGCACCCTCGGTACCCGGACCGCCGGCGCCCGTCTCCGACCCGCCGGCAGGCGCGCTCTCCGTGTCCATCTCGAACTCTCCGCTCCCCGGATCCACCGACCCGCTCCTGCACCGTTTCACGTGAAACATCTCTCGCGGGGCCACCGCCCGCGAAGGGACGACGACCCCGCCCGCGCGTGGCGGACGGGGTCGGGTCCTCGTGTCGCATACCGACCGCCGAAGCCGCCGGCGGTCACCCTGCCGTCAGGCCGGCAGGACGACCACGCACCGCTGGGGCTCCTCGCCCTCCGACTCGCTGCGCAGACCGGCCGCGGCCACCGCGTCGTGGACGACCTTGCGCTCGAAGGGGGTCATCGGGCGCAGCTTGACCTGCTCCCCCGAGCTCTTCACCTGCTCGGCGGCCTGGCCGCCGAGGGCGGCCAGCTCCGAACGCTTGCGCGCCCGGAAGCCGGCGATGTCCAGCATGAGGCGGCTGCGCTCGCCGGTCTCCCGGTGGACGGCCAACCGGGTCAGCTCCTGCAGTGCCTCCAGCACCTCGCCGTCCTGGCCGACCAGCCGCTGCAGCGAGCGGTCGTTGCCGTCGCCGACGATGGAGACCAGGGCGCGGTCGCCCTCGACGTCCATGTCGATGTCACCGTCGAGGTCGGCGATGTCGAGCAGACCCTCCAGGTAGTCCGCCGCGATGTCGCCCTCCTGCTCCAGGCGGGCGACGAGGCTCTCGTCGGCGCCGGCCTCGGCCTCGGCCTCGACGGCGGAGGTGATGCCTTCCGTCACTGATGGACTCCTTCGGAGATGGGCCCGGGTGGTGGGCCGGTAACGAGGTTCAGGGGGCCGCGGGAACGATCCGGAGCGGACCGGTCACTTCTTCTTCGGCCGCTGACCGCCGCCGCGCTTGGGCTGCTGCCGGCCGCTCTGCTGACGGGCCGCACCCGACTTGGCGCCTGCCGGACGGGCCGCGGTCTGCTTGGCCGCACCGGAGCCGGCGGAGGCCGTGGACGTACCGGAGGTGTCGGCGGACTCCGCCGGGGCGGCGTCGGCGGGCTCCTCGGCCGGGGCGTCCTTGGTCAGGCCGACCGGCTGGGCGCCGCCGTGCTGGCGCTGCGACTTGGTCTGCTTCCGCGGCTGCTGCCGGCGCACCTGCACCGACTCCTCGACCACGGCCTCGGCGCTGACGGCCGACTTCTTCGCGGGGAGCAGGCCGAACAGCGGGCCCTTGATGACCGAGCCGTCCGGGTTCAGCCGGCCGGCCTTCCTCAGGCGCGCCTGGCGCTCGTCCCAGGCCTTGCTGCCCGGCGTCGGGTTGTTGCGGATGACGATCAGCTGCTGGCCCATCGACCAGACGTTGGTGGTCAGCCAGTAGACCAGGACACCGACCGGGAAGTTGATGCCCATCACGGCGAACATGATCGGGAAGACGTACATCAGCATCTTCTGCTGCTGCATGAACGGCGTCTTCACGGTGAGGTCGACGTTCTTCGTCATCAGCTGGCGCTGGGTGACGAACTGCGACAGCGACATCATGATGATCATCACCGCGACGACGATCTTGACGCTGACGTCGCTGCTGCCGACGAAGGTCGCCGAGAGCGGGGCGCCGAAGATGTGGGCCTGCTGGGCGCTGTCGAGCAGGGTTCCGTCGATCACGCCGATCGGCTTGCCGTCGGCGACCTTGGCCAGCACGCCGTAGAGCGCGGTGAAGAACGGCGCCTGCACGAGGATGGGAAGGCAGCTGGAGAACGGGTTGGTACCCGCCTCCTTGTACAGCTTCATCATCTCTTCGGACTGGCGCTGGCGGTCGTTCTTGTACCGCTCCTGGATGGCCTTCATCTTCGGCTGGATCGCCTGCATGGCCCGGGTCGCCTTGATCTGCTTCACGAAGAGCGGGATCAGGCAGATCCGGATGACGACCACCATCGAGGCGATGGCCAGACCCCAGGCCCAACCACCGTTCGGATCGAAGACGTGGCTGTACAGCGAGTGGAACTGGACGATGATCCAGGACACCGCTGTGTACAGGGGGTTGAGGAACGAGAAGGTCACCGGTCAGGCTCCTTGGACATTGGGATTGGCCCCATGGGGCCAATGGTCGCCGGGCCCTCGGGGTCCGGACCGGCGGGGGGCATGATCACCGGCTGATCGGCGGCGGACCGGCCCTTCAGCCGGTCCCGCAGCCGGCGGTGCCACACCGGATGCTTGCGCGGCGGGACATGATCGACCCCGCCGGGAGTCCACGGATTGCAGCGCAGGATGCGCCACACGGTCAGTGCGCCGCCCTTCACCGCCCCGTGCGTCCGCACGGCCTCGAAGCCGTAGTGGGAGCAGGAGGGGTAGTAGCGGCACACCGGACCGAGCAGTGGGCTGATGGTCCACTGGTAGACCCTGATCAGACCCATTAGCAGGTACTTCATCGCCCTGCTCCCGTCGGCGCCGAGGCGGCGTGCTCAGCCTTGAGCAGCCGCTTGAGCGCCGCGTCCAGGTCGCGTTCGAGTTCCTGGTACGAGGCGGACGCGGCCGGGGGCAGCGCACGCACCACTATCAGGCTACCGGCGGGCAGCCGGGACAGACGATCACGCACAAGGTGGCGCAACCGGCGCTTGACCAGGTTGCGCGTGACCGCCGGGCCGACGGCCTTGCTCACGACGAAACCCGCACGCGCCGAAGGAGTCCCCTCGGCGACGTGCGGGCGGGTGTCGCTGGTCCGGTCGGTGCGGCCCCCGGGGGCGTCCTCTCTGGCGAGATGGACGACCAGCAGGGGCCTACCGGCCCGGCGACCGCGTTTCACCGCGGTCGCGAAGTCCTGGCGCCGCCGCAGCCGATTCTCGGAGGGCAGCACAACAGACTCTGGTGCGGATCAGGCGGACAGGCTGGCGCGGCCCTTGCCACGGCGGGCAGCCAGGATGGCGCGGCCGGCGCGGGTACGCATCCGCAGCCGGAAGCCGTGGGTCTTCGCGCGACGACGGTTGTTCGGCTGGAAGGTGCGCTTGCTCACTCGGGGGCTCCTGAGGTGAATCGTAGGATGACGGGGAATCGCTTGGCCGTCACCGTGCGTCCGCGTGATCTCCCCATGTATCGGAAATCCGGCCCATCGCCCCAGTTCGGCTGGGGTTTGAGGCAATCCACGGCGCCCGTGCTGCGCGCCTTATGGAGCGGGTGGACCCGCGGACATGCGGCAGCGGCCATCGACAACTCGACCTGGTTACGGTACGCGGGACGGGGCGCGAGGGTCAAACCAGCCGCCTGGAGGCCGTTTACCCACAGCCTGTGGACAACGACTTGATCCGTCTCTGTTCGCTGACTACCGTTGCAGGACTTGTCTGGTTTGTTCATCGGAAAGCGTGCACCAGTGGCTGATGTCAACAGCGACCTTGTCCCGGTCTGGGCGAGGGTCGTCGAGCGGCTGGTCGGCGACCCGGACATCGGGGAGATGGACAAGCAGTGGGTGCAGCGCACCCAGCCCATGTGGATGATGCACGACACCGCCCTGCTGGCGGCCCCGAACGAGCGGGCCAAGCAGGTGCTGGAGGGCCGGCTGCTGCCGCAGCTGACCGAGGGGCTCTCCCGCGAGCTGGCCCGCCCGGTGCGGATCGCCGTGATGGTCGACGCCAACGCCGTGCCGACCACCCCCGCTCCGCAGGCCCCCGCCGAGCCGTACCCGAGCCCGTCCGAGCAGGACGCCGGCGGCTACGGCGACCAGGGCTACCCGCAGGGCTACGAACAGGACTACGAGCAGGGCTACGAGCGGCCCTCCTACGACACCGGCGGCTACGAGCAGCACCCCGCGCCGTACGGCGGCCCGCCGGCCGCCCACGCCTGGCCCGGCTACCAGGAGCAGCCGCCGGCCTACCGCGAGCCCGAGGAGCCGGCGCCCCGGCCCGCGCCGCGCCCGCTCCCCGCTCCGCCCTCGACCACCCAGGGCGACCTCTTCGGCGGCGCCTACGGCCCCGGCCCGGGCGAGCACCCGCGGACCGCCCCCGGCCGCCGCTCCCCCGCGGCCCGCCCGGCCGGCGGACGCGGCGGCGACAAGGCCCCCGCCGAGCGCGGCGCCGACCGCCCGGCGGTCACCGGCGTGCCGGCCCCGCCCGGCGCGCCCCCGGCCGGCGGCCCCCGCAAGGACGAGCCGGCCGCCCGGCTGAACCCCAGGTACCTGTTCGACACCTTCGTCATCGGCGCCAGCAACCGCTTCGCGCACGCGGCGGCGGTGGCGGTCGCCGAGGCCCCGGCCAAGGCGTACAACCCGCTCTTCATCTACGGCGAGTCCGGGCTGGGCAAGACCCACCTGCTGCACGCCATCGGGCACTACTCGCGCAGCCTCTTCCCGGGCACCCGGGTGCGGTACGTGTCCTCGGAAGAGTTCACCAACGAGTTCATCAACTCCATCCGGGACGGCAAGGCGGACACCTTCCGCAAGCGCTACCGGGACATGGACATCCTGCTCGTGGACGACGTGCAGTTCCTGGCGAGCAAGGAGTCCACGCAGGAGGAGTTCTTCCACACCTTCAACACCCTGCACAACGCCAACAAGCAGATCGTCCTCTCCTCCGACCGGCCGCCCAGGCTGCTGACCACGCTGGAGGACCGGCTGCGCAACCGCTTCGAGTGGGGGCTGATCACCGACGTCACCCCGCCGGAGCTGGAGACCCGGATCGCGATCCTGCGCAAGAAGGCGATCCAGGAGCAACTCAACGCTCCCGCCGACGTGTTGGAGTTCATCGCGTCCCGGATCACCCGGAACATCCGGGAGTTGGAGGGGGCCCTCATCCGGGTCACCGCCTTCGCCAACCTCAACCGGGCGCCGGTGGACCTGGAGCTGGCCGGGATCGTCCTCAAGGACCTCATCCCGGGCGGGGACGAGGACGCCGGACCGGAGATCACCGCCCAGGTGATCATGCAGCAGACCGCCGCCTACTTCGGGCTGGGGGTCGACGACCTCTGCGGATCCTCGCGCAGCCGCGTGCTGGTGACCGCGCGTCAGATCGCCATGTACCTATGCCGGGAGCTCACCGACCTCTCGCTGCCGAAGATCGGCGCGCAGTTCGGCGGCCGCGACCACACCACCGTGATGCACGCCGACCGCAAGATCCGGTCACTCATGGCCGAGCGGCGCTCGATCTACAACCAGGTCACCGAGCTGACCAACCGCATCAAGAGCTAGCCGGCCGGCCCGTCGGGGCGCGGCCCCCCGATGGCCGGAAAAGGGCGTCAGGAGCGATCCTGGCGCCCTTTCGGCATGTCCACAGGTGTGCGGGGCGCGCCGGCGGGGCAGGGATGCCGGTGACGGACGCTCCGCCAGTCCACAGCCCGCGCCGAACATCTGACCGGTGATTCGAACTCCACCGGCGCGCGAGGCGGAAATCCACAGGCCGGGGCGGTTCTCCGTCATCCACAGGCCGGGGCGCCGTGAGTTATCCAGAATTCCTCCACAGGGCGGCCGCCGCTACGCTCTTCCGCGCAGGTCAGGTGCCTGTGGACTTGTGCACAACCGTTATCCACAGGCTGTGGACAATTGGCGGCCCGTCAGTGGGCCGTCCGGGTTGTCCACCAGTTGTCCCCAGGCCGGGCGGAGTTATCCCCAGGTTGTCCACAGGTGTGTCCACAGTTCGACAAGCTTCTGCCGTCGTTCATGCCCAGGTGTGAAAGCCGTCACGAAAAGTTGACCGGGGCCCGTGGATAACCGCCTCCGGATCTGGGGATGGTGCTGGGGATAACCTGTGGATACCCAGCGTGCCCTGTGGGTAACGCTCCGCCGTCCACAGCGGGCCGTGTTCGTCCACAGCCCCCATCCACATGTCCTGTGGACAAAAAACCGGGTCTGACCTGCGCAAACAGGGTTATCCACGGTTTCCACAGGCCCTACTACTACCACTACACCTATAGACCGTTCGCCTGGTTCAAAAGCGGGTGGGCCCGAAATCTGTGGACAACCGCTCCCCGACATCCGTTCGACTTGCTTCCGCCCGTCTGCCCCGTCTGTCGGTGGAGTACGTCAGACTGTCCTCGGCGACTGGAAGCGGAGCGGCGGAGCTCGGCGGACAGCCGCACCGAAGACCAAGATCAGAAGAACCAGACGTGCGAGCGGGAGCGCTCGATCCAGGAGGCGGTTACCGGTGAAGTTCCGGGTGGAGCGTGACGTCCTCGCGGAGGCGGTGGCCTGGGCTGCCCGCAGCCTCCCGGCACGGCCGCCGGTGCCGGTGCTGGCCGGCCTGCTGCTGACGGCCCAGGACGGCAGCCTGGCGCTGTCCGGCTTCGACTACGAGGTCTCGGCCCGGGTCGAGCTGGAGGCCGACATCGAGGAGGCCGGCACGGTGCTGGTCTCCGGCCGGCTGCTCAACGACATCTCGCGCAACCTCCCCAACCGGCCGGTGGAGATCTCCACCGACGGCCAGCGGGTCAGCGTGGTCTGCGGCAGCTCCCGGTTCACCCTGCCCACCCTGCCGGTGGACGAGTACCCGGCCCTGCCGCAGATGCCGACCGCGACCGGCACCGTCCCCGGCGACGTCTTCGCCTCCGCGGTCAGCCAGGCCGCCGTGGCCGCCGGCCGGGACGACACCCTGCCGGTGCTCACCGGCGTCCGGGTCGAGATCGAGGGCGACCGGATCACCCTGGCCGCCACCGACCGCTACCGCTTCGCGGTCCGCGAGCTGCTGTGGAAGCCGGAGCAGGCCGACATCTCGGCGGTCGCGCTCGTCCCGGCCAAGACCCTGCAGGACATCGCCAAGTCCCTGGGCAGCGGCGACAGCGTCTCCATCGCGCTCTCCTCGGGCGGCGCGGGCGAGGGCCTGATCGGCTTCGAGGGCGCCGGCCGGCGGACCACCACCCGCCTCCTGGAGGGCGAGTTCCCCAAGTACCGCAGCCTCTTCCCGACCGAGTTCAACGCGATCGCGGCGATCCAGACCCAGCCCTTCCTGGAGGCGCTGAAGCGCGTCTCGCTGGTCGCCGAGCGCAACACCCCGGTCCGGCTGAACTTCGAGGAGGGCGTGCTCACCCTGGAGGCCGGCTCCGGCGACGACGCCCAGGCCACCGAGCGGATCGACGCCTCCCTGGAGGGCGACGCCATCTCGATCGCGTTCAACCCGGGCTACCTGGAGGAGGGCCTCAAGGCCATCGACTCCGCCTACGCCCAGCTGAGCTTCACCACCCCGACCAAGCCCGCGCTGCTCAGCGGCAAGGCCGCGGTGGACGCCGAGGCGGACGAGGCCTACCAGTACCTGATCATGCCGGTCCGCCTCTCCGGCTGAGCCGGCCGGACTCCCCGGTCGGGCCGGCCGCCACCGGCCCGACCGGGGAGTCGTTCGTCCACGGCTCCGTCCACAGCCCTGTGAACAACCCTGTGGAAGCCCCCCGGTCGGCCCGACCGCGAAGGGGCCCTTCCGCTCCAGCACGTAGGCTCAAGGAGGCGCGGCAAAGGCGCCGCCCGCAGGGACGTCACCACAGGTAAGGATTTGGCTATGGAGCTCGGCCTCATCGGTCTCGGCAAGATGGGCGGCAACATGCGCGAGCGGATCCGCCGCGCCGGCCACACCGTCATCGGCTACGACCGCAACCCCGACATCTCCGACGTCGAGAGCCTCCAGGAGCTGGTCACCAAGCTGCAGGGCCCGCGTGTCGTCTGGGTCATGGTCCCGGCGGGCGCCGCCACCCAGGCCACCGTGGACGAGCTGGCCGAGCTGCTCTCCCCCGGCGACGTGGTCGTCGACGGCGGCAACTCCCGCTGGACCGACGACGTCAAGCACGCCGAGGCGCTGGCCGCCAAGGGCATCGGCTTCGTCGACTGCGGCGTCTCCGGCGGCGTCTGGGGCCTGGAGAACGGCTACGCGCTGATGTACGGCGGCGACGCCGAGCACGTCGCCGAGGTCCAGCCGGTCTTCGACGCGCTCAAGCCCGAGGGCGACTTCGGCTCGGTGCACGCGGGCGCGGTCGGCGCCGGCCACTTCGCCAAGATGGTCCACAACGGCATCGAGTACGCGATGATGCAGGCCTTCGCCGAGGGCTGGGAGCTGCTGGAGGCCGCTCCCGAGGTCACCGACGTCCGCGAGGTCTTCCGCAGCTGGCAGGAGGGCACCGTGATCCGCTCCTGGCTGCTCGACCTGGCCGTGCGCGCCCTGGACGAGGACGAGCACCTGGGCAAGCTCAAGGGCTGGGCCGCCGACTCCGGCGAGGGCCGCTGGACCGTCGAGGCCGCGATCGACCACGCCGTCCCGCTGCCGGCGATCACCGCCTCGCTGTTCGCCCGCTTCGCCTCCCGCCAGGACGACTCGCCGCAGATGAAGATGATCGCCGCGCTGCGCAACCAGTTCGGCGGCCACGCGGTCGAGTCGAAGTAGTCCCCGCAGGTCCCTCCCCAGAAGGCGAGCGCAGTCCACCGTCATGCACGTCGCGCACCTGTCGCTCGCCGATTTCCGCTCCTACGCCCGGGCCGAGGTCGCCCTCGACCCGGGCGTGACGGCGTTCGTCGGCCCCAACGGCCAGGGCAAGACCAACCTGGTCGAGGCGGTCGGCTACGTCGCGACCCTGGGCAGCCACCGGGTCGCCACCGACGCCCCGCTGATCCGGCTGGGCGCCGAGCGCGCGGTGATCCGCACCTCGGTGGTGGACCGCGGCCGCTCCACCCTGGTCGAGCTGGAGATCACCCCCGGCAAGGCCAACCGGGCCCGGATCAACCGCTCCGACAACGTCCGCCCGCGCGACGTGCTGGGCCTGCTGCGCACCGTGCTGTTCGCCCCCGAGGACCTCGCCCTGGTCAAGGGCGACCCGGGGGAGCGCCGGCGCTTCCTGGACGAGCTGCTGACCGCCCGCGCCCCCCGGCTGGCCGGGGTCCGGCAGGACTACGAGCGGGTGCTCAAGCAACGCAACGCCCTGCTGAAGACCGCTGCGATGGCCCGCCGGGCCGGCGGCGGCAAGGGCGCCGACCTGTCCACCCTGGAGGTCTGGGACGGCCACCTGGCCCGGGCCGGCGCCGAGCTCACCGCCTTCCGCCTCCAGCTGGTGGCCTCCCTCCAGCCGCTGGTCACGGCCGCCTACGGGCAGCTCGCGCCGGGTGGCGGCGAGACCGGGCTGGAGTACCGCAGCTCCTTCGAGGGCGAGCTGCCGACCAGCCGCGAGCAGGCCGAGGAGCAGCTGCTGGAGGCCCTGCGCACGGTCCGCAAGCAGGAGGTCGAGCGCGGGGTCACCCTGGTCGGCCCGCACCGCGACGAGCTGGTGCTCAAGCTCGGCCCGCTGCCCGCCAAGGGCTACGCCAGCCACGGCGAGTCCTGGTCGTTCGCGCTGGCGCTGCGGCTGGCGTCCTACGAGCTGCTGCGCGCCGACGGGGGAGAGCCGGTGCTGATCCTGGACGACGTTTTCGCCGAGCTGGACGCCGCCCGCCGCGACCGGCTGGCCGAGCTGGTGGCCGGCGGCGAGCAGGTGCTGGTGACCGCGGCGGTGGCCGAGGACGTTCCGAAGGCGCTGGCCGGCGCCCGGTACGCGGTCGCCGACGGCGCCGTCCAGCGCGTCACCGGCTGACCGCGCCCCGACGCCCGGCACCCCCCAGCCGCCCGACGGGCCCGACCGCCCCCGACCGACCGCCGCCGGCGGTCGCACACCCCGCGTCCGTACCCCCGGCGAACGCCGACCCGAGCCGACGCGTGCCTCCCCGGCTCCCGTACGCTGGACGGCTCACCGTTGTCCACAGGGTGGGGATAAGGAGATCGCCGTGAGCGATTCGGCGGAGCACCCCGAGCCGACCGGTGCCGACCTGGCGCGTTCGGCGCTGCGGGCGGCCCGGGCGCAGGCCCGCCAGCGCGGTGAGCAGGTGCGCGAGAAGCGCGAGGCGAAGCGGCACGGCCTGCGCAGCGGGGCGCGTTCGGACGGCCGCGACCCGGTGCCGCTGGGGGCGGCGCTGACCCGGCTGCTGACCGAGCGGGGCTGGGAGTCCTCGGCCGCGGTCGGCGGGGTGATGGGCCGTTGGCCGCAGATCGTCGGCCCCGACATCGCCGCGCACTGCACGCCCACCTCCTACGACGACGAGGCCGCGGTGCTCACGGTGCAGTGCGACTCCACCGCCTGGGCCACCCAACTCCGCTGGCTGGCTCGACAGTTGGTGGCCCGTCTGAACCACGAGCTGGGCCACGGCACGGTCCGCACCATCAAGGTGCTCGGCCCCGCCGCCCCGGTGCGCGGCTACGGCCGGCTGCGCGCCCCCGGCAGCAAGGGCCCCGGCGACACCTGGGGGTGAGGGGCGGGGGGCCGCGGGCGGAGCGGACCGTAATCCTCCGGAACCCCTGACGGCCCTGCCAGGCGGTCTGAGCCCCCCGGGCGAGTATCGGGACATGTCCCGAGGGGATTCAGGGCGCCATTTCTGCCCTCAGAGGCTGCCAAACGCCCATCGATGTCAGTCGTACCGGTAGACTGGGGGCCAAACACTGTTGCTAGTGGCAACCGAGTCGAAACGCCGTGGTCGCACGCCCGCCCGTAGGGAGCGGGGATGCGGCCCGCGCTGTGCCAGAGAGGGCGCTTCGTGGCCGATTCCGGCAACCCCAGCCAGATCCCAGACCAGACCGACCAGTCCGACAGGTCGTACGACGCGAGCGCCATCCAGGTGCTGGAGGGCCTCGACGCCGTCCGCAAGCGCCCCGGCATGTACATCGGCTCGACCGGCGAGCGCGGCCTGCACCACCTGGTGCAGGAGATCGTGGACAACTCCGTCGACGAGGCGATGGCCGGGCACGCGGACACCATCGACGTGAGGCTCCTGGCCGACGGCGGCGTGCGCGTGGTCGACAACGGCCGCGGCATCCCGGTCGGCATCATGCCGGGCCAGGGCAAGCCGGCCGTCGAGGTCGTGCTGACGGTTCTGCACGCGGGCGGCAAGTTCGGCAACGGCGGCTACGCGGTCTCCGGCGGTCTGCACGGCGTCGGCGTCTCCGTGGTGAACGCGCTGTCCACCCGCCTCGCGGTGGAGATCCACACCGACGGCCACCGCTGGACGCAGGAGTACAAGGCCGGCACCCCGGTCGCGCCGCTGGTCCAGCACGAGGCCGCCGAGCGCACCGGCACCAGCGTCACCTTCTGGGCCGACCCGGAGATCTTCGAGACCACGGTCTACTCCTTCGAGACGCTCTCCCGCCGGTTCCAGGAGATGGCGTTCCTCAACAAGGGCCTGACCATCGCGCTGACCGACGAGCGCCCCGAGCACGTCGACGAGGACGGCAAGCCGCTCTCCGTCACATACAAGTACGACGGCGGCATCGCCGACTTCGTCGCCCACCTGAACTCCCGCAAGGGCGAGGCCGTCCACCCCTCGGTGATCGACTTCGAGGCGGAGGACAAGGACAAGGCGATCTCGGTGGAGATCGCGATGCAGTGGAACTCCTCGTACACCGAGGGGGTCTACTCCTTCGCCAACACCATCCACACCCACGGCGGCGGCACCCACGAGGAGGGCTTCCGCGCCGCGCTGACCGGCCTGGTCAACCGCTACGCGCGGGACAAGAAGCTGCTCCGGGAGAAGGACGACAACCTCTCCGGCGAGGACATCCGCGAGGGCCTGACCGCGATCATCTCGGTCAAGCTCGGCGAGCCGCAGTTCGAGGGCCAGACCAAGGACAAGCTGGGCAACACCGAGGCGAAGACCTTCGTCCAGAAGGTCGTCCACGAGCACCTGAACGACTGGCTGGACCGCAACCCCAACGAGGCCGCGGACATCATCCGCAAGTCCATCCAGGCCGCCACCGCGCGCGTCGCCGCCCGCAAGGCCCGCGACCTCACCCGCCGCAAGGGCCTGCTGGAGTCCGCCTCGCTGCCCGGCAAGCTCAGCGACTGCCAGTCCAAGGACCCGGCCGAGTGCGAGATCTTCATCGTCGAGGGTGACTCCGCCGGCGGCTCGGCCAAGCAGGGCCGCGACCCGCGCATCCAGGCGATCCTCCCGATCCGCGGCAAGATCCTGAACGTCGAGAAGGCCCGGATCGACAAGGTGCTGCAGAACACCGAGGTCCAGGCGCTGATCTCGGCCTTCGGCTGCGGCATCCAGGAGGACTACGACGAGTCCAAGCTGCGGTACCACAAGATCGTCCTGATGGCCGACGCCGACGTCGACGGACAGCACATCCGCACCCTGCTGCTGACCCTGCTGTTCCGCTTCATGCGGCCGCTGGTCGAGGCCGGCTACGTGTACCTGGCGATGCCGCCGCTGTACAAGATCAAGTGGGGCAAGGACGACTTCGAGTACGTCTACTCCGACCGCGAGCGCGACGCCGTGATCGCGGCGGGCGTGGCCGCCGGGCGCCGGCTGCCGAAGGACGACGCGATCCAGCGGTTCAAGGGTCTCGGCGAGATGAACGCCGAGGAGCTCCGGGTCACCACCATGGACCAGGCCCACCGCCTGTTGCTCCAGGTCACCCTGGAGGACGCCGCCCGCGCCGACGAGCTGTTCTCGATCCTCATGGGCGAGGACGTCGAGGCCCGCCGTTCCTTCATCCAGCGCAACGCCAAGGACGTCCGCTTCCTGGACGTGTGACGCCTGCCCGCAGGCCCCGCACGTACCAGTCCGCGTGAAAGGAAACTGACCACCAGTGGTCGACGACAACCGTCCCGAAGGCGAGCAGCCCGAGACCCCCGAGACCGCCAACGCGGTCACCCTGCGGATCGAGCCGGTCGAGCTCGAGACCGAGATGCAGCGCTCGTACCTCGACTACGCGATGAGCGTCATCGTCAGCCGGGCCCTGCCCGAGGTGCGCGACGGCCTGAAGCCGGTGCACCGCCGGGTGCTGTACGCGATGTACGACGGCGGCTACCGGCCCGAGAAGGGCTACTACAAGTGCGCCCGCGTCGTCGGCGACGTCATGGGCAACTACCACCCGCACGGCGACACCTCGATCTACGACACCGTGGTCCGCCTGGCCCAGCCGTGGTCGATGCGGATGCCGCTGGTGGACGGCAACGGCAACTTCGGCTCCCCGGGCAACGACCCGGCCGCGGCCATGCGCTACACCGAGTGCAAGATGGCGCCGCTGGCGATGGAGATGATGCGCGACATCGACGAGGAGACCGTCGACTTCGCGCCGAACTACGACGGCCGCTCGCAGGAGCCCACCGTCCTGCCCGCGCGCTTCCCCAACCTGCTGGTCAACGGTGCCACCGGCATCGCGGTCGGCATGGCCACCAACATCCCGCCGCACAACCTCCGCGAGGTCTCCTCCGGCGCGCTCTGGTACCTGGAGAACCCGGAGGCCTCCAACGAGGAGCTGCTGGACGCCCTGATCGAGCGGATCAAGGGCCCGGACTTCCCGACCGGCGCGCTGATCGTCGGCCGCCGCGGCATCGACGACTACTACCGCACCGGCCGCGGCTCGGTCACCATGCGCGCCGTCGTCGAGGTCGAGGAGATCCAGGGCCGGCAGTGCCTGGTGATCACCGAGCTGCCCTACCAGGTCAACCCGGACAACCTCGCGCTGAAGATCGCCGACCTGGTCAAGGACGGCAGGATCGCCGGCATCGCCGACGTCCGCGACGAGTCCTCCTCGCGCACCGGCCAGCGCCTGGTGATCGTGCTCAAGCGCGACGCCGTCGCCAAGGTCGTGCTGAACAACCTCTACAAGCACACCGACCTGCAGACCAACTTCGGCGCCAACATGCTGGCCCTGGTCGACGGCGTGCCGCGCACCCTGTCGCTGGACGCCTTCATCCGGCACTGGGTGAACCACCAGGTCGAGGTCATCGTCCGGCGCACCACCTTCCGGCTGCGCAAGGCCGAGGAGCGCGCCCACATCCTGCGCGCGCTGCTGCGCGCCCTGGACATGATCGACGAGGTCATCGCGCTGATCCGGGCCTCGGCGAGCGCCGACGCCGCCCGCACCGGCCTGATGGAGCTGCTGGCGATCGACGAGCTCCAGGCCAACGCCATCCTGGAGATGCAGCTGCGCCGCCTGGCCGCCCTGGAGCGCCAGCGCATCATGGACGAGCACGACGAGCTGCAGCGCAAGATCGACGAGTACAACGCGATCCTGGCCTCGCCGACCCGCCAGCGCGGGATCATCTCCGAGGAGCTCACCGCGATCGTCGAGAAGTACGGCGACGAGCGGCGCTCCACCCTCATCCCCTCCGACGGCGACCTCTCCATCGAGGACCTCATCGCCGAGGAGGACATCGTCGTCACGATCACCCGCGGCGGCTACGTCAAGCGGACCCGCTCGGACCTCTACCGCTCGCAGAAGCGCGGTGGCAAGGGCGTGCGCGGCGCCCAGCTCAAGCAGGACGACATCGTCGACCACTTCTTCGTGACGACGACCCACAACTGGATCCTGTTCTTCACCAACAAGGGCCGGGTCTACCGCGCCAAGGGCTACGAGCTGCCGGACGCCGGGCGCGACGCCCGCGGCCAGCACGTGGCCAACCTGCTGGCCTTCCAGCCGGACGAGCACATCGCCCAGGTGATGGCCGTGCGCACCTACGAGGACAAGCCCTACCTGGTCCTCGCCACCCGGGCCGGCCTGGTGAAGAAGTCCCCGCTGAAGGACTACGACTCCCCGCGCTCCGGCGGTCTGATCGCGATCAACCTGCGCCAGGACGACGAGGGCCGGGACGACGAGCTGATCGGCGCCGAGCTGGTCTCCGCCGAGGACGACCTGCTGCTGGTCTCCCGCAAGGCGCAGTCGATCCGCTTCACCGCCACCGACGAGGCGCTGCGCTCCACCGGGCGCGCCACCTCGGGCGTCAAGGGCATGGCCTTCCGCGAGGACGACGAACTGCTCTCGATGAACGTGGTCCGTCCGGGCACCTACGTCTTCACCGCGACCGACGGCGGTTACGCCAAGCGCACCGGGGTCGACGAGTACCGTGTCCAGGGACGCGGCGGCTACGGCACCAAGGCGGCGAAGATCGTCGAGGGCCGGGGCTCGCTGGTCGGCGCGCTCGTCGTGGACGAGACCGACGAGATCATGGCGATCACCCTGTCCGGTGGAGTGATCCGCACGAGGGTTTCCGAGGTTCGTGAAACCGGACGTGACACCATGGGCGTCCAACTGATCAACCTGGGCAAGCGCGATGCGGTCGTGGGAATGGCCCGCAACGCGGAGGCCGAGGACGAGGAGTCGGCGGAGGACGAGGTGGCGGGCACCGAGTCCACCGAGGCGGCCGAGGGTACGGAGACGGCGCCGGGCGGCGGGACCGCCCAGGCCTGACCTCGTACCGCGTCGGCCGGTACCGTCACGTCCGTACATCCGTACACGGCGTGGTGGTACCGGCCGGTGACCAGTACCGGGCAATCCCGCCGGGCGCTGGATGACGAGTGACGAAGCAGGGCGGTGCGCCGTCCCTGGTGGGAAGTGCGGGAGGACCAGTGAGTGGAGCCACGGGTGCTGGGGGAGGCGCCGCCGGCGGCCGTCCGGGCGCAGCACAGGGCGGTGGGGCGTACGGCGTTCCGCAACCGCCGGCCGAGCACTCGTCCGCGTCCACCTCGCTGATGCCGCCGGTCGGCGGGGCGGGTCAGGGCGGGACGTACGGCGGCCAGCCGACGCCTCCGCCGCCGCCGGGCGCTCCGGCGGCGGGCAACGGCTTCTCCCAGCCGACCACCTACGCCAAGGGGCAGCCGACCCCCGCCCGGGGCACCCGGGTCGGCGGCGGCAACACCCCGCCCGGCGGGACGCCCGCCGCGGGCGTGCGCCGTCCGGCCGCGCCGCCGGCCTCCGGCGGCGGGCTCGGCCGGACCAGGAAGGCGCGGCTGCGGGTGACCAAGGCCGACCCGTGGTCGGTCATGAAGGTCAGCTTCCTGCTGTCGCTGGCGGTCGGGATCATCATCATCGTGGCGGCCGCGGTGCTGTGGATGACGCTGGACTCGCTCGGCGTCTTCGACTCGCTCGGCAAGACCCTGAAGGACGTCACCGGGTCGGAGAACAACGGCGGCGGCCTGAACATCATGGACTACGTGGGCTTCGGCAAGGTGATGACCTTCACCTCGCTGATCGCCGTGGTCGACGTGGTGCTGCTGACCGCGCTCTCCACGCTCTCGGCGTTCATCTACAACGCGGCGGCCGGCTTCACCGGCGGCATCGAGCTCACCCTGGCCGAGGAGGACTGATCACCCGGGCCTGATCCGGGGTCAGTTCCCGCCTCGTGCGGGGGCCTTCCGTCCGCGGGCGGAATCAGCGGGCCCCATCGACTGTTGCAGTCGGTGGGGCCCGTCGGCATTCGGGTGGTCGCCGCTGAGCGCGGCGTGCCGCCCGGACGGGCCGGGGTCGCGGTGGGCTTGGATGGGTCCGCTCGTTCCGCGCCACCCGGCCGCCGCAGGCCTCCCCGGTCCCCGCCGGACGGGTCCGGGACGGCCGCTCAGGCACGGCAGGACGGAGACGCGCGATGGCGGAGCTCGCAAGGCGGCTGGTCGAGGCCCTGGACGGGCTGCTGGGGGTCCCGGGGCCGCTGCGGGTGCAGGCCTGGGACGGCAGTGTCGCCGGCCCGCCGGGGGCGCCCACCGTGGTGCTGCGCAACCGCCGGGCGCTGCGCCGGCTGCTCTGGCACCCGGGCGAGCTGGGCCTGGCCCGCGCCTACGTCTCGGGGGACCTGGAGGTCGCCCCGGGCACCGACCTGTACGACGTGCTGCGGGCCGTGGCGCGCTTCGCCGAGCGTCCGGAGATCCGCACGCTGCGGCTCGGCGCCGGGGACGTGCTGGGCGCCAGGGGCCGCCGGGCGGTGGGCGCGCTGCTGCGGGCCGGTGCGCTCGGTCCCGAGCCGGTGCCGCCGCCGGAGGAGGCCCCGGTGGGCCGCGGCCGGCTGCACAGCCGCGGCCGGGACCGCGCCGCGATCCACCACCACTACGACGTCGGCAACGACTTCTACGCCCTGGTGCTGGGGCCGTCGATGGTCTACTCGTGCGCCTACTGGGAGCCCGCCGCGAAGAGCCTGGAGGCGGCGCAGGAGGCCAAGCTGGACCTCATCTGCCGCAAGCTCGGCCTGCGGCCCGGGATGCGGCTGCTGGACGTCGGCTCCGGCTGGGGCTCGCTGGTGCTGCACGCGGCCCGGCACTACGGGGTGACGGCGGTCGGCGTCTCGATCTCCGAGGAGCAGGTGGCGCTGGCCCGCCGGCGGGTCGAGGAGGCCGGCCTGGCGGACCGGGTGGAGATCCGGCTCCAGGACTACCGGGAGATCCCGGACGGCCCGTTCGACGCGATCTCCAGCGTGGGCATGGCCGAGCACGTCGGCGAGGCCCAGTACCGGGTGTACGCGGAGGGCCTGTACCGGCTGCTGGTGCCCGGCGGCCGGCTGCTCAACCACCAGATCGCCCGCCGCCCCGGTCACCCCGGTGAGCCGTACCGCCCCAGCCCGTTCATCAACCGCTACGTCTTCCCGGACGGCGAACTGTCCCCGGTCGGTTCCACCGTCTCCCGGCTGGAGGAGGCCGGCTTCGAGGTGCGGGACGTCGAGTCGCTCCGCGAGCACTACGGGCTGACCCTGCGTGAGTGGGTGGCCAACCTGGAGGCACGCTGGACGGAGGCGGTCGGGCTGGTGGGGCGCGGCCGGGCACGGGTCTGGCGGCTCTACATGGCGGCCTCGGCGCTGGCCTTCGAGGAGAACCGGATCGGGGTCAACCAGATCCTCGCGGTGCGTACCACCGCCGGGGGCGCCGCGCACCTGCCGGCGACCCGCGCGGAGTGGCTGGCCGCCCCCGGCGCGGTCCCCGGCACCGCCTCCGACCTGCCGGTCCCGGAGGGGCCCGGCGCGGGCCCGGCCGCAACGGATTTGGGGGATCGGGGATCGGTCCGCTAATCTTTCAGTGCGGCAAGGGGCTATAGCTCAGACGGTTAGAGCGCTTCCCTGATAAGGAAGAGGCCACAGGTTCAAGTCCTGTTAGCCCCACCACCGCGAAGGGCCCGGAGCATCGCTCCGGGCCCTTCGGCGTTGGGGTCGCGTTCCCGGAACCACGGGTGCCCGCCGGGTGTTCTACCGGTGGAGGCCGGGGCCCGCCCCGGCGGCGTCCGACGGTGGAGGCGGTGACGCAATGGGTCTGGTCTTCGCGATGACCATCCCCGGCCTGGTCTGTCTGCTGGTGGGGCTGGCCTTCGTCGACCAGTTGGCGCTCAGGGCGCGCAGGTCGCGCCTGGTGCCCTGGCGGGGGACGGGCCGGGAGGGGCAGATCTCGGCGACCGGTTTCGAGCAGCTGCACGCGCAGTTCGCGGCCGGCAAGCAGCACCAGCTCGACGAGCGGCAGAGCACCCTGATGCTGCGCGACGAGGAGGGCGACGGGGCCCCGCCGCGCACCCGGGTGGACCTGGCCTCGGGGGTGGCGGTGGTGGTGCCGCCGTCCGCTTCCGGGCCCGCTCCGCGGCCGGGTTCCCGGCCCCGTCCGCAGCCCGGTCCGGGGCCCGCTCCCGGGTCCTTCGGGCGGGAACGGTGACGGCTCCGCGCAGGCTCCGCGCCGGGCGGACCGTACGACAGGAGGTGTGGCGTCAATCCTCCGGCCGGACGGGTCGGTTGGAGGCAGCGGTGGCTGGTCACGATTGGGACACCGGTGTGTATCATCGGCCGCAAGGGCAGTCCGGCATCCCGACCGCCCGTTCGTGCTCGTAACACAACCACGGACTCGTCGGCCCGATCGGAACGATCGGCGCCCGGCTGCTGAGTCCGTCAACGCAAGAAGGACGAGGTCCCGCGGTGAAGAAGCTTCTCCTGGTCGCCCTGGTCGCCCTCGGCGGCTTCTTTGTCTACCGTCAGGTCCAGGCCGACCGCGCCGAGCAGGACCTGTGGACCGAGGCCACCGACCCGGTCCCGGCCGGTCGCTGAGGCCCCCGACGATCCGACGATCGACAGTCTTCGGAGGCGCCGCACGGCGCCTCCAGGGCCGGCCGGCCCGGTCGGGTGACCGGGCCTGCCGGAGTTTCCGGCCCCGCACGGCAGGAGTGCCGGAACGGGGCACCGGATCGGTACCGGAACCGGGTACGCTAGTGTCCGGCGGTGCGCCTGGTGCCGCCCCGGGGCTTTAGCTCAGTTGGTAGAGCGCTGCCTTTGCAAGGCAGATGTCAGGAGTTCGAGTCTCCTAAGCTCCACAGTCCTCTCCACCGTGTGTGGACGGCGATCGGCCGCTGACCTGATCTCGGGTCAGCGGCCGTTGCGCGTTCTCACTGCGGTTCGCGCGGGTCCTGCGGCTCGGAGGAGTCCTCGGCGGGTGCCGCGCTCGACGCGGGGCCGGTGGCGTCCGGCGAGCCGTTCACCGGGGCGTCCGGGCCGGTGCCCGGGGCCTGCGAGCCGGCCGGGCGGGCGAGCGACGGGGGTTCCACCAGCCACTCCGGGTTGCTGCGGTGCCGCCACCACTGCCAGGTGGCGATGCCGCTGCCGATCGCGATCAGGCCGGCCACGGCCAGTCCGGTCGCCCAGCCGGTCCGGCACGACCTGCGGGCGTTGCGGGCGGCGAGGTCGCTGATCTCGGCCGAGGTGACGTTGCCGCGCATGGCGGTCAGCGCGGCGGCGCCGCGGGTCTGGGCCTCCTGGGCGACCGGAACGACGGCGGCGCGGGCCTCCTCGACGGCGTGCGCGACCTTGGGGGCGACGGTGCACCGCGCCTGGTCGGCGGCCCTGGCCGCCGAATGGCGGGCGGCCAGGGCGGCCTCCTGGGTGCGGTGCAGGGCCTTCAGGGCGTTCTGCTGGGCCTCCGGCGGCAGGCTGGCGAAGGCGTGACCGACCTGGGGGGCGATGTGCCGGTCGTACTGGACGCGGACGGTGTGGGCGGCCTGGGAGGCCTGCTGCCGGGCGCTGTCCGCGAAGCTGCCGGCCGTCGCTCGGGCCGAGTCCAAACGGGTCACGAGTCTCTCCTCCTGGTGGCGTCCTTTATGCACATATCCACCTGAATGCTGATCATGCATCCTGATTTGTCCGGTGGCATGCCGGAGTGGGCCGTACGCGGGGCGTGCCGGGCCGCCGGGAGGCCGCCGGAGGGCCGGTCCGGGGCCGAACGGGCCGCTCGGTCGGGTGTGCGGCCGCAGTAGGCTGGCGGTTCCGGCGGGGGTGCCCGCCGGGAGCGCGTACGTGTCGTCGCAGCAAGTCGTGGCAGAAGGGGATAGCCGATGCTCCCGGACGAGCCGAGGCCGCCGACCGACCCGACCCCCGGGACGGGTGGCGGGAGCGGGCTGTCGCACTGCTACCGGCACCCCGAGCAGGAGACCGGCATCGGCTGCTCGCGCTGCGGCCGGCCGATCTGCCCGCAGTGCATGGTGAACGCCTCGGTGGGCTTCCACTGCCCGGAGTGCGTCAGCGAGGGCGGCCGCCAGGTCCGGCGGGCGACCACCCGCTTCGGCGGGCGCCCGACCGCGGACGGCGCGCTGGTCACCAAGGCGCTGATCGGCATCAACCTGGTGGTCTTCGTGCTGGCCGGCTACGTGCTCACGCCCTGGCTGGGCCTCGACCTCGAACTGCGCAGCTTCGCCCCCGACCGGTTCTACCCGTTCCCGTCCGGCGTCGCCGAGGGCCCGGACCAGTGGTACCGGCTGCTGACCGCCGTGTTCCTGCACACCGCGCCGTGGCACATCGCCACCAACATGATGGTGCTCTGGGTGCTCGGCCCGCAGCTGGAGTCGGCCCTGGGGCGGGCCCGCTTCCTCGCGCTCTACCTGCTCTCCGGCCTGGCCGGCAGTGCCTTCGCCTTCCTGCTGGCCGGGGACGGGATGCGCTCGCTGGGTGCCTCGGGGGCGGTCTTCGGCCTGCTGGGCGCGACCGTGGTGCTCTACCGCCGGGTCCGGGCGCCGCTCGGGCCGATCATCGCGCTGCTGGTGTTCAACCTGATCGTCACCTTCTCGGTGCAGGGGATCGACTGGCGCGCGCACCTCGGCGGCCTGATCGCCGGGATGCTGACCGCGGCCGGCCTGATGTACGCCCCGCGGGCCCACCGGGCGACCGTGCAGGGGCTGACGCTGGCGGGCGTGGCCGGCCTGGTGCTGGCGATGGTGCTCGTCGGGACGGCCGCCTACGGCGGGTGAATCCCCGACGGCGGACCGTGCGGACGCGCGTCCGCTGCCCGCACGGTTGTCCACAGCCGGTACGGGGTTGTGCACAGGCCGTGCGAACGGCCCCGGCCGGACGCCTGTTCTACGCGTGTCCCGCTGTGCGGATCCGCGGGACGAAGTGAGGGCGCGCGGCGGTGCGGCAAGCGCCCCCGGCGCAAGTTATCCACAGGCTGGTGTGACTTTTCCCCAGTGTGGATAACCGTGTGGATAAGCGCGATGAGCAGATCATCGCCAGTGGTCTCCCGGTGGAAGCCCGCTGTCCGGGCGCACCACGAAGCCGCCCCGGGACGGACCCGTCCGGGGCGGCGGTGGAGGAGCTCAGGGCAGCAGCCCCGGCGTCACTTCCACTGGGTGGAGACGCCGAAACCCGCCGCGATGAAGCCGAAGCCCACCAGGATGTTCCAGTTCCGCCAGCTCTCCACCGGCCAGCTGCCGCTGGTCACGTAGTAGGTGACGATCCAGACCAGACCGATCAGGAACATCGCCAGCATCAGCGGCGCGACCCAGCTGCGGCCCGAGCTGATCTTCACCGTGGTCGTGGTCGGCGGGGTGTAGTCGGACTTCTTGCGGAGTCGAGACTTCGGCACGAGGAGCTCTCCTGTCGATGCGCTGTGACCGCGCAGGGGTTCACGGTGGTGTGGCGGCGTCCGTTAGCGTAGTGGTTCGGCGGGTCCGAAGGAGATAAGGGTACGGTGCCTAATTTGTCGATTCCCCCTCGGCCGGCCCGTACCCGCGCCTCCGGCACCCGAATTGTCGGACGTGCCCTGACCTGCGCCGTCTTCGCGCTCGCCGGACTGCTCTTCTACATCAGCGCGCAGACCGCGCGCGGCACCGACCTGCGCACCGACAACTCGCTGCTCAGCCTCTCCGACGTGATACGGCAGCGCAGCGCCCAGAACCAGCAGTCCCAGGCCCAGCTCGCCGAGCTCCAGGAACGTGCCCAGCGGCTCACCGACCGGCAGGGCAGCCCGGCCGACGCCGCCCAGCTCACCGCCCTGGAGCAGGCCGCCGCCCTGGACCCGCTCCAGGGCCCCGGCCTCACCGTCACCCTCAACGACGCGCCGCCGAACGCGACCTCGCGCCTCCCCGGGGTGCGCGAGCCGGACGTCAACGACCTGGTCATCCACCAGCAGGACATCCAGGCCGTGGTCAACGCGCTCTGGCGCGGCGGCGCCGAGGGGGTCCAGGTGATGGACCAGCGGCTGATCTCCACCAGCGCCGTCCGCTGCGTCGGCAACACCCTGCTGCTCCAGGGCCGGGTCTACTCGCCGCCGTACGTCGTCAAGGCGGTCGGGAAGACCGACGCGCTGCGCGCCGCGGTGGAGGCGGACCCGACGATCCGCAACTACCTGCAGTACGTACAGGCGTACGGACTGGGCTGGAAGGTGCAGGAGAGCGGCGACCTCGCGCTGCCCGGCTACTCGGGAACGGCCGACCTGCGAGCGGCCACCGGCCAGCAGTAGACCGGCGGGAAGGGCCTGACGCCGACGGGCCGGGGTCTAGTCTTGACCCCAGTCCGCTACGTCGAGGGAGCACCATGTACGGCTGGATCTGGCGTCACCTGCCGGGGAACACCCTGGTCAAGGCCGTCGTCTCGGTGCTCCTCGTGCTGGGGATCGTCTACCTCCTCTTCACCTACGTCTTCCCGTGGGCGGAACCGCTGCTCCCCTTCGGCGACGTCACCGTGGACGGAGACGGCGACGGCGCCGTCGGCTGACCCGGCGGCCCCGCCACCCGCTCCCGTCCCCGCACCCCCCGGAGAACGCGCGCCCATGACCTCCCGGCCGACCCCGCCCCGCATCCTGGTCGTCGACAACTACGACAGCTTCGTCTTCAACCTGGTCCAGTACCTCTACCAGCTCGGCGCCACCTGCGAGGTGGTCCGCAACGACGAGGTGACCGTCGAGCACGCGGTGCGCCGCGACGGAGACGCCGGCTTCGACGGGGTGCTGCTCTCCCCCGGCCCGGGCGCCCCCGAGGAGGCCGGCGTCTGCATCGAGATGGTGCACCACTGCGCGCGGATCGGGCTGCCGGTGTTCGGCGTCTGCCTGGGCCTGCAGTCGATCGCGGTGGCCTACGGGGCCGTCGTCGGCCGGGCGCCCGAGCTGCTGCACGGCAAGACCTCGCCGGTCGAGCACGAGGACGGCGGGGTGTTCGCCGGCCTGCCCTCGCCGTTCACCGCCACCCGGTACCACTCGCTGGCGGTCGAACCCGCCACGGTGCCGGACGAGCTGGTGGTCACCGCGCGCACCGGGAGCGGCGTGATCATGGGGCTGCGCCACCGCGACCTCGCGGTGGAGGGCGTGCAGTTCCACCCGGAGTCGGTGCTCACCGAGGGCGGTCACCGGATGCTCGCCAACTGGCTGGCCGAGTGCGGCGACCCGCAGGCCGTAGACCGGTCGGCCGGGCTCGCCCCGGTGATCGGCCGGGGCTGAGCGGCGTGACCGCGGTGCGTCCGGAAGCGGACCCGCAGGGCGGCGGCGCGTACCGGCAGCCGTACCCCCCGGCCTCGGAGCACCCGTACCAGCAGGGGCAGCCGGGCCAGTTCGGTGAGCCGGGCCAGTTCGGCGAGCAGGGCCAGTACGGCGGGGCGCCGTACCCGCCGGGGCCGTACCAGCAGGGCCAGTACCAGGGGTACGACCCGTACCAGGAGCAGCAGCTCCGGCAGGGCGGCTGGATCCCCGCCCAGCCGAACCAGGGCCAGGGCCAGGACCACAGCCAGGGCCAGGGCCACGGCTGGCCGGGCCAGCACGGGGCCGAGGACGGCTGGGGCGTCTACGAGCAGGCCGCACCCCCCGTGGCGCCCGAGCGGGCGGAGGAGGCGCTCCGCCTGCACCTGGAGAGCCCGGACGCGCCCGGGACGGAGCAGGCGGTGTTCGCCGCCGCCGAGACGGTCACCATGGACGCGGTGGCGGGCGAAGCGCCGCAGCCCGTCCCCGGCGGGCGGGCCGAGCGCCGCCGGGCCGCCCAGGGGCGCGGACGGCGCCGCGGGGGAGCCCGGACCGCCGCCGCGGACCGGCCGCGGCCGAAGGAGTCGGCGGCGGTGGTCCTCGCCCGGTTCCTCGGCGAGCTGTGCATCACCCTCGGCCTGGTCATGCTGCTGTTCGTCTCCTACCAGCTCTGGTGGACCAACGTGCAGGCCGACGCGGCCGCCGACGGGGCCCGCAGCCGGCTGGAGGAGCAGTTCGACGCGGCCGCCCCGGCCCCGGCGCCGGGACAGCCGGCCCCGGATCCGGCCAAACCGGAGACCTTCGAGCCCGGCAAGGGTTTCGCGATCATCCACCTGCCGAAGCTCGGCCAGAAGTTCCCGATCGCCGAGGGCACCGCCAAGGGCGCGGTGCTCGACAAGGGCCTGGTGGGGCACTACACGGGGACCGGCATGCCGGCCGACAAGGCGGGCAACTTCGCGCTGGCCGCGCACCGCAACACCCACGGCGAGCCGTTCCGGCGGATCAACCAGCTCGGCAAGGGCGACAGGATCGTGGTGGAGACCGCCACCGCGTACTACACCTACGAGGTCACCGGCGGCATCCCGGAGACGCCGCCGTCCAACGTGAGCGTGATCAAGCCGGTGCCGAACGGCGCCGGGTACGGCGGCGCGGGCCGCTACATCACGCTGACCACGTGCACGCCGGAGTTCAGTTCGAAGTACCGGCTGATCGTTTTTGGCAAGATGATCGAGGAACGGCCGCGCAGCCAGGGCAAGCCGACCGCCCTCACGGGAGGCTGACCGCGAGCGGGCGAGTAGCAAGGGGAGAGACGTGACGCAGCAGACCGGAGCGCTGGCGGAGGAGGCCTTCCCGGAGCCCGGGCCGGAGGCGGGGAACCGGCCGCCCCGGCGCGGGCGCGGGCGGGCACTGGCCGTGCTGGGGGTCTTCGGCGAGCTGCTGATCACCCTCGGCCTGGTGCTCGGCCTGTTCGTCACCTACTCGCTCTGGTGGACCGACGTGCTGGCGGACCGCTCCGCCGCCGCGGCCTCCGACCAGCTGCGCGACTCCTGGTCGGCCGGCGGGCCGGCCGCCCTCCCGTCCGGTGCCCCCGCCGGCTCCCCGTCCGGTGCCGCCACCCCGGGCGCCCCGGCGGCCGACGGCGGTCCGGCGTCCGGCGCGGACGGCACCGGCGGCGCGGCCGCCCCGGCGGGAACGGACGTCGGCTTCCTGCACGTCCCCGCGATGGGCCGGAACTACCAGGTGCTGATCCGGATGGGCACCGACGCCGACACCCTGGCCGAGGGCGTCGCCGGGGTCTACGAGCAGCCCTACCGCGCGGCGATGCCCTGGGACGCGTCCGGCAACTTCGCGCTGGCCGCCCACCGGGACGGGCACGGGGCGAAGTTCCACAACCTCGACGCCCTGCGCAAGGGCGACCCGATCGTCGTCGAGACCCGGGACAAGTGGTACGTCTACCGGGTCGACAGCACCCTGCCGGAGACCACCAAGTTCGACACCGGCATCGTCGCCCCGGTGCCGAAGGGCTCGGGCTACACCGAGCCTGGCCGGTACATCACGCTGACCACCTGCACCCCGGTCTACACCTCGCGCTACCGGATGGCGGTCTGGGGGAGCCTGGTGCGGGTGGACGACGTGGACGCCAAGCGCACCCCGCCCGCCGAGCTGCGGCGCGGCTGAGGCCCCGGAGAGGGCAGGGAACGCCGGGGAGCCCCCGGAGCGCACGGAAACGCCCGAGGGCCCGTCGACACCTCGTCGACGGGCCCTCGGGCGTTCCGGGGGACAACCCGGCCGGCCGTCCCGGTCCTGAGGGGCTCAGAACCAGGGGAACCAGGGCCTAGTTGTTGTTGGGTCCCCCTTTGGTGTTCGTGGGGTTGGGGAAGCCGGGGATCCCGGGGACGGTGGGTGTGTCCCCCCCTTTGGGCGGATCGACGGCCTTGGTCATCAGCCCGACCGAGGTGTTCGGGTCCACCTGGGTCCCGGCGGCCGGGTTCGAGGCGAGGACGATCGCGTTCGGGTCCTGCGGGCCGCCGGTGACGCTGTACTTCAGGCCCATGCTCTCCAGCTTCGCGATCGCGTCCTTGAGCGGGAGGTTCTGCATCGGCGGGACCGAGACCTTGTCCTGCGCCTTGTAGATGGTCAGGGTGATCTTGGTGTTGGCGGGCTGCTTGCCGCCCGCCGGGCTCTGCGAGGCCACCGTGTTGACCTTGGTCGGGTCGTTGGTCTGCGTCGTCTTCGAGGCGTCGACCTGGAAGCCCGCGCCCTCCAGCGCGGCCTGCGCGGCCTCCTTCTGCTGGCCGACCACGCTCGGCACGTTGATCTTGGCCTTGCCCTGCGAGACGGTCAGCTTGACCGGGGCGGTCGGGTCGGCGCCGCCGCCGGCCGGGTCCTGGGCGATGACCTGGTCCAGCGGGGCGTTGTCGTCGTCCTTGTAGTCGGTCGTGACGTTGGTGAAGCCGGCGTCGGTGAGCGCCTTGAGGGCCTGGTCCTTGGTCTTGCCGACCACGCCCGGCACGGTGGCCTTGGCCGGGCCGGAGGACAGCTGCACGGTGATCGTGGCGGTCTCGGCCACCTGGCCGCCGACCGCCGGGTTCTGCGTGCAGACCTGGTCCTTCTTGACGTTGGCGTCCGGGCAGGCGACCTTCTCGCCCTCGGTGACCACCAGCTTGGGACCGGCCTGCGCGGCGGCCGTCTTGGCGTCCGCCAGGGTCTTGCCGACCAGGTTGGGCACCGCGATCTGCGGCGCATCCTTCTTGTCGTCGCCCTTGTTGCCGAACATCGCCTGGGCGACGAAGAAGGTGCCGACCAGGACCAGCACGGCGGCGACCGCCAGCACGATCCAGGAGGTGTTGCTCTTCTTCGGCGGCTCCTCGCCGCGCCGGCCGCCGCGGCCGTAGCCGTCGTCGTAGCCGTCGTTGCCGCCGCCCGGGGCGCCGGCGTAGGTCTGGCCGTAGCCGTCGTCGTAGCCGCCGGCCTGCGGCTGGCCGGGGTAGCCGGCCGGGGAGGCCTGCGGCAGGACGGTGGTCGGACCGCCGGGAGCCTGCTGCGGCAGCACGTTGGTCTGGCCGTACGGGTCGTGCTGCTGCGGGTAGCCGTTCTGGTCGTAGCCGTACCCGGCGCCCATGCCGTAGGCGGCGGCCTGCTGGGCGGCGGCCACCGGCAGGCCGTCGAGGAAGCGCTCGATGTCGTCGCGCATCTCGTCGGCGGTCTGGTAGCGGTAGTCGCGGTCCTTGGCGAGCGCCTTGAGCACGATCGCGTCGACCTCGGGGCGGACCTCGGGGTCGAAGACGGACGGCGGCTGCGGCTCCTCGCGGACGTGCTGGTAGGCGACCGCCACGGGGGAGTCGCCGACGAACGGCGGGCGGACGGTGAGCAGCTCGTAGAGCAGGCAGCCGGTGGAGTACAGGTCGGAGCGGGCGTCCACCTGCTCGCCCTTGGCCTGCTCCGGGGAGAGGTACTGGGCGGTGCCGATGACGGCGGAGGTCTGCGTCATCGTCATGCCGGCGTCGCCCATCGCGCGGGCGATGCCGAAGTCCATCACCTTGACGTTGCCCTGCCGGGTCAGCATGACGTTGGCGGGCTTGATGTCGCGGTGCACGATGCCGGCCCGGTGCGAGTACTCCAGGGCCTGCAGGATGCCGATGGTCATCTCCAGCGCCCGCTCCGGCAGCAGCCGGCGGCCGGAGTGCAGCAGCTCGCGCAGGGTGGAGCCCTCGACGTACTCCATCACGATGTACGGGATCGAGATGCCGTCGATGTAGTCCTCGCCGGTGTCGTACACGGCGACGATCGCGGGGTGGTTCAACGACGCCGCGGACTGCGCCTCGCGGCGGAAGCGGGCCTGGAACGACGGATCACGGGCCATGTCGGCCCGGAGCGTCTTCACGGCGACGGAACGGCCGAGCCGGGTGTCATGGGCGAGGTACACCTCGGCCATGCCGCCGCGTCCGAGGACGCCGCCGAGCTCGTACCTGCCGCCGAGGCGACGAGGCTCTTCCATAGTTCCGACCCTCTCCCTCACCGGCCGGTGAGGTTGTGACGTAGGTGTCCCCACACGCTCCGTGTGACGCCGTCCGGGCCCCGGGTGGTTCTGCGATCAGGACCGTCCGGCACCGCGCGGACGGCAACGGACACACCCGTTGCTGCGGATACGCTACCGGTCGGACGGGGTCGGACCCGAGTCGGCCGCAGGCCGATATCAGACCGGTATCCGGACAGGGGTGCCGATCGTGACATTTCCCTCACTCGCGGACGCATGCCGTCACTTGCCCAGGACGGCCTGCATCACCGACTTGGCGATCGGCGCGGCGAGTCGGCCGCCGCTGATGCCGTCGCGGTTGTTGGAGCCGTCCTCGACGACCACCGCGACCGCGACCGAGCGGCCGTCGGAGGCCTTGGCGTACGAGGTGAACCAGGCGAACGGCAGGCCCGCGTTGCCCTCGCCGTGCTGGGCGGTGCCGGTCTTGCCGCCGACCGTCAGGCCCGGGATCTTGGCGTTCTTGCCGGTGCCGTTCTCGACGACCGAGACCATGAGGTCCTGCAGCTTCTGCGCGGTGGCCGGGCTGACCGGCTGGGAGAACTGCTTGTCGGTGTGCTTGGAGATGGTGGTCAGCGAGGCGGAGCGCTCCTCGGCGACCAGGTAGGGCTGCATCAGCGTGCCGTTGTTGGCGATCGCCGCGGAGACCATCGCCATCTGCAGCGGGGTGGCCTGGGTGTCGTGCTGGCCGATCGAGTCCTGGGCGGTGCCGTCCGGGGTGGAGTTGGACGGGAAGACGCTCTTCTCGGAGCGGATCGGGGTGTCCACGGTGCTGTTGAAGCCGAACTTCTCGGCCTGCACCCGCATCTTGTCCTTGCCCAGGTCGGCGCCCATCTTGGCGAAGACGGTGTTGCAGGACTGGTCCATGCCGGACTTGATCGTGGCGTTGCCGCACTGCTCCCGGTCGGACTCGTTCTTCAGCACGAAGTTGGTGCCCGGCAGGGTGTACGGGTCCGGGGTCGCGGTCTGGTCGTCGATGTTCTGGTACAGGCCGTTCTCGAACGCCGCCGCCGCGGTGACCAGCTTGAAGGTCGAGCCGGGCGGGTAGGTCTCGCGCAGCGCGCGGTTGAGCATCGGCTTGTTCGGATCGGCGTTGAGGTCGGTCCAGGCCTTCTCGTCCGACTTCTCGTTGCCGGCGAAGCTGGCTGGGTCGTAGGACGGCGTGGAGACCAGGGAGAGGATCGCGCCGGTCTTCGGGTCGAGCGCGACGACCGCGCCCTTCTTGTTGCCGAGGCCCTCGAAGGCGGCCTTCTGGGCCTTGGAGTTGATCGTGGTGACGACGTCGCCGCCGCGCTTCTGCTCGCCGGTCAGCATGTCCAGGGTGTTGCGGAAGAACAGCCGGTCGTCGCTGCCGGAGAGGACGCCGTCCTCCAGCTGCTCCAGGAAGCTGGAGCCGTAGGCCTGCGAGGAGTAGCCGGTGACCGGGGCGTACATCTGGGGGTCGGTCCAGGACCGCTTGTACTTGTAGCGCAGGCCGTTCACGAAGGTGGACTGGGTGATCGGCTGGCCGTCGACGATGATGTTGCCGCGCGGGTAGGCGTAGCGGTCGTAGACCTGGCGCTTGTTGTACTTGTTGCTCGCCCAGGCGTCGGCCTGCACGCCCTGGATCCAGTTGGTGCGCACCATGAGGGCCAGGATCAGCACGAGGCAGAAGATCGAGACCCGGCGGATGGGCTTGTTCACGAGGCGGTACCCCCCTGGATCTCGGGTGTGGGGGTGGGTTCCACCCCGGGGCGGCGGGCGTTGTCGCTGATCTTCAGCAGGATCGCGACCAGCGCCCAGTTGGCGACCACCGAGGAGCCGCCCTGGGCGAGGAACGGCATGGTCATACCGGTCAGCGGGATCAGGCCGGTGACACCGCCGGCGACCACGAAGACCTGCAGCGCCATCGCCGAGGAGAGGCCGACGGCGAAGAGCTTGCCGAACGGGTCGCGGGCGGCGACCGCGGTGCGCAGGCCGCGCTGGATCAGCAGGGCGTACAGCATGAAGATCGCCATCATGCCGGTGAGGCCCAGCTCCTCGCCGAAGGAGCCGAGGATGAAGTCGCTCTTGGCGGCGAAGTCGATCAGCCAGGAGCGGCCCTGGCCGAGCCCGGAGCCGGTCACCCCGCCGGAGCCGAAGGACATCAGCGCCTGGCCGATCTGCTCGGTGGCGCCCGGCGGGTGCTTCGGTTCGAAGGCCGCCATCGGGTCGAGCCAGGCGTCGATGCGGGTCTTCACGTGGCTGGTGGTGGAGGCCACCGCGACCGCGCCGCCGATCGACATCAGCAGGCCGAAGACGATCCAGCTGGTCCGCTCGGTGGCGACGTAGAGCATCACCACGAAGAGGCCGAAGTACAGGAAGGACGAGCCGAGGTCGTTCTCGAAGATCAGGATGAGCAGGCTGAGCAGCCAGATCACGATGATCGGGCCGAGGTCGCGGCCGCGCGGCAGGTACAGGCCCATGAAGCGGCGGCTGGCCAGCGCCAGGGCGTCCCGCTTGACCATCAGGTAGCCGGCGAAGAACACGGTCAGGATGATCTTGGCGAACTCGCCGGGCTGGATCGAGAAGGAGCCCATCCGGATCCAGATCTTGGCGCCGAAGTCCTCCTTGCGCGCCGGGAAGAACGCCGGCGCGGCGAGCAGCACCAGGGCCACCGCCATCGAGATGTAGGTGTAGCGCTGGAGGACCCGGTGGTCCTTCAGGAAGACGATCACCACGATGAAGAACGCGATGCCCAGGCCCGACCACATCAGCTGGTTGGCCGCGGCCGGGAAGTTGTTGTGTATCAGCGGCCCGGCCTTGTCGAGCCGCCAGATCATCACCAGCCCGAGCCCGTTCAGCAGGGTGGCGATGGGCAGCATCAGCGGGTCCGCGTACGGCGCGAACCTGCGCATCAGCAGGTGCGCGATCAGCGCGAGCGCGCCCATGCCGAGGCCGTAGCCGAGCATGCCGGTCGGCAGCGCGTCGTCCATCGCCAGGCCCACGTTGGCGTACGCCAGGACGGGCAGCACCACCGCGAAGGCGAGCATCGCCAGCTCGGTGTTGCGCCGGTTGGGCGTGGCCTGCGGGGAGATGGTGGTGTTGCGGCGGCGCCGCGAGGACGCGCGGTCGGCCGGCACGCCGGAATCCCGGCGGTTGGCGTCGCTGCTCACATCGAAGGTACTCACGTCGTAGCCGCTCCCTGACGGCCGGCGGGCCCGCGCCGGGTGGGCCTATGTCGGGTCGCGTCCATCACGGCTTCGGGCAGGAGTCGGCGCGCTGCCGCTCCTCGTCGGTCAGGCCGGGCAGGTCGCCCTGCGGGGCGGCCGGGGCCACCGGGGCCGCGGTGGCCGGGGCGGTGGCGCTCGGGGTCGGGACCGGCGGGGTCGTGGGGACGCCGGCCGCCGGGGCACGGCCGGTGGCGGACGGGCTGGGCGGCGTGGTGGCCGTCACGAACCCGGCGTGCGTCGCCACCGTTCCGGCGGCCTGCTGGGCCGCCGGGTTGGCGGCCGGGTTGGCGGCCGCGGCCCGGACGTCGGCGACCTTCTTGCAGAGCGCGGCCTGCTCGCCCAGCTTCTTCACCTTGTCGTCGGCGTCGCCGAGGCTGCTCGCCGAGATGGTGTTGGTGACGTGGGTGCGCTGGTCCTGCGGGAGGTACTTGAGCTCGATGTCCTTGTACGGCGTGTGCACCGAGGACAGGTTCAGCCCGGCCAGGCTCTGGTTGACGCCCTGGTAGACGGCGACGTGGTCGCCCTCGGCGCCGACGTAGTACTGGCCCTGGGTCCACTGGTAGCCGAAGAAGCCGCCCGCGCCGAGCAGGCCCACGGTGACCAGGCCGACCAGCGAGAACGTCAGCGCCCGGCTCCTGCGCTTCTTGCGCGGCGGCGCGTCGCCGAAGTCCTCGGTCCCGTAGACCGGGGGCTCGCCGCCCTCCGGGTAGCCCTCGGCCGGCCCGAAGCCGCCCTGGCCGTCGGGGTGGCCGGCGCCGTAGCCCTCGGCGGGGCCGAAGGCGCCCTGCGGGCCACGGCCCAGCCCGGCGGCGCGGCCGGCCGGGGTGTCCGCGATCGAGCGGTCGGCGGCGGACGAGGACGGCGGGGTCTCGGCGACCGCGCCGACCACCACCGGCACGTCGTTGAACCGGCCGCTCAGGGTGTCCGTGGCGCCGACGTCGAGGACGTCCGCCACGATGCAGGTGATGTTGTCCGGACCGCCGCCGCGCAGGGCGAGCTGGATCAGCTCCTGCACGGTCTGCTCGGGCGCGTAGAAGCTGCCCAGGGTGTCCTGGAGGGTCTGGTGGCTGACCGGGCCGGAGAGGCCGTCGGAGCAGATCAGGTAGCGGTCGCCGGCCCGGACCTCGCGGATCGACAGGTCGGGCTCGACCTGGCCGCGGCCGTCCAGGGCGCGCATCAGCAGCGAGCGCTGCGGGTGCGTCTCGGCCTCCTCGGGCGTGATCCGTCCCTCGTCGACCAGCCGCTGCACCCAGGTGTGGTCCTGGGTGATCTGCACCAGCGCGCCGTCCCGCAGCAGGTAGGCGCGGGAGTCGCCGACGTGCACCAGGCCCATCCGCTGGCCGGTCCAGAGCATCGCGGTGAGGGTGCAGCCCATGCCCTCCAGCTGCGGATCCTCCTCGACCATCTGGCGGAGCCGGTCGTTGGCGCCCTGGACCGCGTCGCCGAGCAGGGTCAGCAGGTCGGCACCCGGCACGTCCTCGTCCAGCCGGACGATCGAGCCGAGCACCTCGGAGGACGCGACCTCACCGGCCGCCGCGCCGCCCATGCCGTCGGCCACGGCCAGCAGCCGCGGGCCGGCGTAGCCGGAGTCCTCGTTCCCCTCCCGGATCAGTCCCTTGTGGGAGCCGGCGGCGAAGCGCAGCACCAGGGTCATGCGACCTGTGCCCCCCTCTGGGTCATGGACGGGATGCTGTCCCTCATGCGCTACTACTTCCGCAGTTCGATGACGGTCCTGCCGATACGGATCGGCATGCCCGGCTGGAGCGGGGTCGGCGCGGTCAGGCGCTGACGGTCCAGATAGGTGCCGTTGGTGGAGCCTAGATCCTCCACCGTCCACTGCCCAGTCTGGTCGGGATAGATCCTGGCATGCCGGGAGGACGCGTAGTCGTCGTCCAGCACGATGGTGGAGTCGTGGGCCCGGCCGAGCGTGATGGTCTGGCCCTGCAGCGCCACGGTGGTCCCGGCCAGCGAGCCCTGCACCACGACGAGCTGGGTCGGGGCGCCGCGGCGGCGTCCGCCGCCCTGGGTCGGCGGGCCGCCCGGGGCCGGCTGGCCCTGCGGGGCGCGCCCGGCGGCCGCGGCCGCTCCGGCGGCGGCCGCGGGGGCGGACGCGGTGGGGGCGCCGCCCCGGCGGGAGGCCCGCGGGTTCACCCGGGTCCCGAACAGATCGCTGCGGATCACCTGGACCGCGACGATCACGAACAGCCACAGCACGGCCAGGAAACCCAGCCGCATGACCGTGAGGGTCAGTTCTGACATAACCGCGCCCGCTCTACCCTTCGACCTGTCGGTAGACGATGGTGGTGGAGCCCACGACGATTCGAGAGCCGTCGCGGAGCGTAGCGCGCTGGGTGTGCTGCCCGTCCACCACGATGCCGTTGGTGGACCCCAGGTCCAGCACCATCGCCGGGGTGCCGGGGCGGATCTCGGCGTGCTTGCGGGAGACCCCGGGGTCGTCGATGCGGACGTCCGCCTCGGTGGAGCGGCCGAGCACGCAGGCGTTGCCGGTGATCTGGTGCCGGGCGCCGTTGACCTCGATCCAGCGGCGGACCGAGGTGCCGTGGCCGGCGCCCGGGAACGGGCGGACGTTGCCGCCGGCCGGCGCGGGCGGGCCGGGGGGCATGGCGGGGGGCGCGGCAGGCGGCGGGGGCGCGCCGTACGGGGCGGCGCCGGGCTGCTGCCACGGAGCACCGGGGGCCTGGGCGGCCGGCGGGCGGCCGTAGCCGGGCTGGGTCGGCTGCGCCGGGGCCTGCTGCTGCGGGTCCTCGGCGGCGAGGGTGCGGCTGCGCACCCGGTACAGGCCGGTGTCGAGGTCGTCGGCCTTCTCCAGGTTCACCTGGAGCGGTCCCATGAAGCTGTAGCGCTGGGCCTCGGCGTACTCGCGGACCATGCCGGCGAGCTCGTTGCCCAGCTGCCCGGAGTAGGGGCTCAGCCGCTCGTGGTCGTGCGGGCTGAGCTCGACGATGAAGTCGTTGGGCACGACGGTGCGGTCGCGGTTCCAGATGCTGGCGTTGTTGTCGCACTCGCGCTGCAGCGCGCCGGCGATCTCCACGGGCTGGACCTCGGACTTGAACACCTTCGCGAAGGTGCCGTTGACGAGACCCTCGAGTCGCTGCTCGAACTTCTTCAGCACTCCCATGGGGCACCCCCTTCCAGGGTTCGGTCGCCTGCCTGCCGACCGGTTCCCGGGGAACCGGTCACGCCTACTTGCGGTACTTCCGTACTGATCGTATCCACGCCGGGGCCATCCGTACGGTTCCCGGACCACGTGGTGCCCGGGGGTGGGCTCGGACACACAGGGTGACGCATGCGGGCGGCAACATGCCAGGGCCACCCGCCCGGCGGGGCCGCCGTCCGTCGCTCGCCTGTTCGCCGGGCATCCGTTCGGATGCGCCCGGGTGCCCCGGGGAACGGATTCGGAGGCGACCCGCAGGTCGTGCTACTGTTTTCCATGTCGGAAGGGGCGCCCACCGGGTGGCCCGATCGAAGAACCGCGAGGGCCACATGGTACCGAGCGGAACGGCTGATCGACCGGCAAGCGGTGAAAACACCCATGCGCGGGTGGCGGAATAGGCAGACGCGCTGGATTCAGGTTCCAGTGCCCGAAAGGGCGTGGGGGTTCAACTCCCCCCTCGCGCACAGCGAAGCCCCGCAGATCTTCGGATCTGCGGGGCTTTCTCGTTCTTCCCGTCCGGCTCCTCCGGGGCGGTTCCCCCGGGGGCGGCGCGGGGCGGCTCAGGAGGTCGGGGCCGGCAGGTCGGCGAGGACCTCGAATCCGCCGTCCGGGGTCGGACCGGCGGTGAGCGAACCGCCGAGCAGCTGGGCGCGCTCGCGCAGCCCGACCAGGCCGTGGCCGCCGCCCGGCAGGGTCTGCACGGGGCGGACCGGAGGCGCCTCGTTGCGCACCTCGACCCGCAGCCGCCGGCCGAGGGCCCGGATCCGGACGTGCACCGCGGCCTCGGGCGCGTACTTGGTGATGTTGGTGAGCGCCTCCTGCACCGTGCGGTAGGCGGCCCGCTCGACCGCCTCCGGCCAGGGGTGGTCGCCCGGGAGGAGCTCGGTGTCGGCGGCCAGCCCGCTCTCCTCGATCAGCCGGGGCAGGTCGGCCAGCCGGGGCTGCGGGGCCAGCGGGGTGTCCATCCGCGGACCGCCGGCCCGCAGCACCCCGACCATCTGGCGCAGCTCCTCCAGGGTGCGCACGGAGAGTTCGCGGATGGTCCGGGCGACGCCCGCGGCCGCCGGGTCGGGGGTGGACACCTGGAGCGCGCCGGCCTGGATGCTGATCAGGCTGACCTGGTGCGAGACCACGTCGTGCATCTCCCGGGCGAGCCGGCCGCGCTCCTCGCTGAGCACCCGCTCGGCGAGCAGCCGGCTCTCCCGCTCCTGCCCGCGGGTCAGCTCGTCCAGCCGGGAGGCCAGCTCCCGCCTGGTCCGGGAGAGCAGACCGGTGGCGGCCGGGCCGGCCGCGAGCATCACGGACTGGATGGCGTACAGGGCGGTGTCCCGGCTGATCGTGAAGGACTGCTCGGAGACCGGCCAGTGGAAGAACTCGACGAGCGCGAACAGGACGGCGCAGGGCACCACCACCCGGGGCCGGGGGCGTTCGGCGGCCACCGTGTAGACGGCGGTGATCGGGGCGAGCCAGATGTCGTCGACGTAGCTGCCGGGCATGGTCAGCAGCAGCACGGTGACCGGGAAGCGCCGCCGCCACGGCAGCGCGACGGCGGCCAGCACCGACAGCAGGCTCTGCCAGAGCGGGGCGCCCCGGGCCACCAGGGCGGCGTCCACCAGCGAGTAGAGGGCGGGCAGCAGGAGCATCAGCCAGGGCGCGGTCAGCCCGGCCAGGAGGCGTCGTGCGGGAAGGGCTCCGCCGCTCATGCCCCGTCGCTCGGCTTCGGGCGGACCAGCCCGGCCCGGTGGGCGATCACGGCCGCCTGGACCCGGTTGGCGGCGCCGAGCTTGCCGAGGATCGCGCTGATGTGGTCCTTCACCGTGCCGGTGCCCAGGAACAGCCGGTCGGCGATCTCGGCGTTGGACAGGCCCTCGCCCAGCAGCGCCAGCACGTCCAGCTCCCGGCCGGTCAGGGTGCGGGCCAGGGTGGCCGCCTCGGCGTCCGGGCCGCCGCCGTCCACGTAGCCGCCGATCACGGTGCGGGTGACCGTCGGGGAGAGGATGTTGCCGCCGGCCGCGAGCACCCTGACGGCGTGCACCAGCTGCTCCGGGGCGGTGTCCTTGAGCAGGAAGCCGGACGCGCCGGCCCGCAGCGCGGTGCCGATGTACTCCTCGGTGTCGAAGGTGGTGAGCATCGCCACGGCCGGCGGGTCGGGCAGCGCCCGGAGCCGGCGGAGCACCGAGATGCCGTCCAGGTCGGGCATCCGGATGTCGAGCAGCACCACGTGCGGGCGCAGCCGCCGGACGTGCTCCTCGGTCTGCGCGCCGGAGCAGTCGCCGACCACCTCCAGGTCGGGGGCGGAGCCGACGATGAGGCCGAGCCCGGACCGGACCAGGATCTCGTCGTCGACGATCAGCACGCGGGTGGTGGTGATGGGTCCCTCCTCGGTTCGGCGGCCGGGCCGGGCCGGTCCGCATGACTGGAATCGAGGGTAGGCCCTGACCGGGGGCTATGGCCGACCCCGAGACCGGTCAGGGGCACCCCCGCCGAACGGCGGGGGTGTGAATCCGCTACCTGGTTCACGCCATTCTCACCGTCAGTGGGGAACCATGGAATTGGCTGCCGCTCAGTCGGCCTGCCGGCCGAGGTGGGCGTCCGCCGGGTCGTGTGCGGATGCGACCCACCACCTGATCGTTTGGAATTGAGCTGTGTCGTCCACTGTGAAGCCGGAGCCGTCCACCTCCCCCACCGGGTCCGGGTCCGAGCCCGGCGCCGTCGTGGCGCGCTGGCGCCCGCGGGCCGCCGCGGCGACGGTCTGGTACCTGCGGCTGATCGCCCTGCTGAACCTCGTCACCGTGCTGCTGGTGCCGTTCCGGGACCAGGTCGAGACGCACAACGAGGGCGAGTACTTCACCCCCTACCTGATGACCGCGGGCCTGAGCAGCGCGGTGCTGTCGGTCTTCCTGGCGATCGCCATGCGGCGCCGCAAGCGGGCCGCCTGGATCTTCAACATCGCCCTGGCCGGGGTGTTCGCGCTGCTCTACCTGGCGGCCATGTCGCTGCCCGACGAGGGCTTCGACCGGCACCCGCTGAACTATGTCTCCACCGTGCTGACCTGCGGTTTCGTGCTGGCACTGCTGGTCGGCCGGAAGGAGTTCACCTCCAAGGGCGACCGCTCCAACCCGAAGACCGCCGCCGCGACCTTCGTGGCCGGCCTGGGCTTCGGCGGCGTGGTCGGAGCCGCGCTGGTCGCGCTGACCAACAACCTGCCGACCGCGGACTTCTGGGACATGTTCCGCTACTCGGTCGGCCGGATGGTCACCGTCACGCCGTCCGAGCACCTGCGCTCCGTGATCGACGCGCCGACCTGGGTGAACGCGGTCATCAACGCGATGGGCGCGCTGCTCTTCCTGCTCGTCCTCTACGTGGCCTTCCGCAGCCCGCGCGGCACCGAGCTGCTCAGCGCCGAGGACGAGCAGCGGCTCCGGGTGCTGCTGGACAAGCAGGGCGAGCGGGACTCGCTCGGCTACTTCGCGCTGCGCCGGGACAAGGCGGTGGTCTTCTCGCCGAGCGGCAAGGCGGCGATCGCCTACCGGGTGGTCGGCGGCGTCTCGCTGGCCTCCGGCGACCCGATCGGCGACCCGGAGGCCTGGCCGGGCGCGATCGACGTCTGGCTGGCCGAGGCCCGCGAGCACGCCTGGGCGCCGGCCGTGATGGGCGCCTCCGAGGAGGCCGGCGTGATCTACGCCCGGCACGGCCTGGACGCGCTGGAGCTGGGCGACGAGGCGATCGTCGAGCTGGACGAGTTCTCGCTGGACGGCCGGGCGATGCGGGTGGTGCGCCAGGCGTACAACCGGGTCAAGCGGGCCGGGTACACCGTGCGGATCCGCCGCCACGAGGAGATCCCCGAGTGCGAGATGGCCGACCTGGTGGCCAAGGCCGACCAGTGGCGCGACGGCGCGACCGAGCGCGGCTTCTCGATGGCGCTGGGCCGGCTCGGCGACCCGGGCGACGGGCGCTGCGTGATGCTGGAGTGCCACGACGCCGACGGCGAGCTGCAGGCCCTGCTCAGCTTCGTGCCGTGGGGTGCGGACGGGCTCTCGCTGGACCTCATGCGCCGGGCCCGGGACACCGAGAACGGGCTGATGGAGTTCATGGTGATCGAACTCCTTCAGCGCGCCCGTGAGGTGAATCTGGCGCGGGTCTCGTTGAACTTCGCCATGTTCCGTTCCGTTTTCGAACGCGGGTCGAAGCTCGGTGCCGGGCCGGTGCTGCGGCTCTGGCGTTCCGTTCTGGGCTTCTTCTCGCGCTGGTGGCAGATCGAATCCCTCTACCGGGCCAACGCGAAGTACCGGCCGATCTGGGAGCCGCGTTATCTGCTCTTCGAGAAGAGCAGCGAGATTCCGCGGATCGGCATCGCGAGTGCCCGGGCCGAGGGCTTCATCACCGCACCGAGCCTGCCCGCGCTGTTCCGTCGCCGACACCAGGGGCCGCCCGCCGCCGAGGCGCCCCGCGTGCCGGTGGCGGCACGGAACGGGAAGGGGTAGACCCTCCGCCGGGGGGCGGAGGGGGCCGGTCGTCCGGATGGGGGGATTTCGGGGTGATCCCTCCCCCCAGAGGATGACGGGGATCCGCACAAATGCCGATGTGGATTACCGAGGCGCCTTCTAATCTGGGGGTAGTCGGGAAGGCGCTTGCGCCGACGGGGATTTGGAGAACCGGTTGTGATGCGGAGGACCCACGCGGGGGGCGTGCGAAAGGGGCCGGTGGCTATTGCCGGAGAGGCCGCTGTCGCCGAGTGGGGAACGCTGTTCGGCACGGTGCGGGAGCAGGTGGTGCGCAAGAAGTTCGCGGCCGTCCCGCTGGCGACCGCGGCGACCTGTCTGATCCTGCTGTTCAGCATCGTCCAGCACCTGCCGGGCGGGGAGCACTTCGTCACCCGGATCGGCGTGGTGAAGGCGGCCCTGCCGCTGGACGTCTCGCTGCTGCGGACGCCGCTGTCGCTGTACGTGCCGGCCCTGGACCTGCCGGTGTGGGGCGCGCTGGCGCAGGTCTTCGTGGTCTTCGGGATCGCCGAGATCGTGCTCGGCCGGCGGCTGACCCTGGTGGTGGCCTACACCTGCACGCTGGCCGGGACGCTGTTCGCCCGGGTCGGGGTGGCGATCGGGCCGGACCACCTCTTCGGGTTCCCGAAGTGGGTCGCCCACGTGCGGGACACCGGGCCGTCGGCCGCGGTGGTGGCGCTGGCGATCTGCATCGCGTTCCGCTGCCGGGCCTGGTTCACCGCCGGGCTGGTGGTGACGCTGATGGTCGGCGAGGCGATCGTGCTGCCGAACCTGGCGGGCATGGAGCACGTGGTCGCGGTGATCGCGGCGCTGCTGATCGCGGTCTCGGTGGAGGTGTTCGGGGACTTCTGGCCGCGGGTGCTGGCCGGGGTCGGGGCGGCCACCGTGGTGGCGACGGCCGCCGAGCCCCGCCGCCGGGCCCCGGCCGGCGCCTGAGCGCGCGGGCCCGCGGCCCGAAGCGCCGGGTCGAGGCGGCCCGGAGGCGAGTGGGCTCCATCAGAGCGGCAGTTCGAACCAGACCACCTTGCCGACGGCCTTGCGGGCGGTGCCCCAGCGGTCGGCGAGCTTGGTGACCAGGGTCAGACCGCGGCCGGTCTCGCCGAGTTGTTCGGCGGGTTCCAGGGACGGCAGGTTGTGGCTGTCGTCGCTGACCTCCACCAGCAGCTTGTCGACCCGGATCAGCTGGAGCTGGACCCGGTCGCGGGCGACCCGGACGGCGTTCGTGACCAGCTCGCTGACCAGCAGCACGGCGGTGTCGCCGATCGACTCCAGGTGCCAGGCGGCGAGCTGCTCGCGGACCAGGGCGCGGGCCCGGCCGACCTCGCGCTGGTCGACGGTGAGGTCCCAGGTGGCGACCTCGCTCGGCGCGACCCCGTCGAAGCGGGCCACCAGCAGCGCGACGTCGTCCTTGCGGTCGTCCGAGTGCAGCCGCTCCAGGACCACGTCGCAGGCCTGCTCGGGGCTCTGCGTCGGGTCGATGAGGTTGCCGCAGAGCGCGGCCAGCCCGGCTCCTATGTCGCCGCCCCGGACCTCGACCAGACCGTCGGTGCACAGCACCAGCATCGAGCCGTCCGAGACGTCGATGGTCTTGGCGACGAACGGGACCCCGCCCACGCCGATCGGGGCGCCGGCCGGGATCTCCAGCAGCTCGCCGGTCCCGTCCGGGTGGACCAGGACCGGCGGGACGTGGCCGGCGCTGGCCAGCTCGCAGGTCCGGTTGATCGGGTCGTAGACCGCGTACAGGCAGGTGGCGAGGTGGTCGTCGCCGAGCTTGTGGGCCAGGTTGTCCAGGTGGCGCAGCAGTTGGCCGGGCGGCAGGTCGAGTGCGGCGAGGGTCTGCATCGCGGTGCGGAATCGGCCCATCGCGGCGGCCGAGTGCAGGCCGTGGCCCATGACGTCGCCGACCACCAGGGCGACCCGGCTGCCGGGCAGCTGGATCGCGTCGAACCAGTCGCCGCCGACCTCGGCCCGGGAGTCGCCGGGCAGGTAGCGGTGGGCGATCTGGACGCCGGGGATCTGCGGCGGCCGGGTCGGGATCATCGACCGCTGGAGGGTGGTGGCGACCCGGGCCTCGGCCCGGTGCAGCCGGGCGTTGTCCAGCGAGAGCGCGGCCCGGGCGGCCAGCTCCTTGAGGGTGGCGGCGTCGCTCTCGTCGAAGGGGCCGCGGTCGGGGAGCCGGAGCAGCTTGAGGATGCCGAGCACGGTGCCGCGGGCGGAGAGCGGCACCACCAGCATCGAGCGGCCGGAGACCACCGGGACGAGTTCCGGGCCGCCGAGCGCGGCGGCGTAGTCGACGGCGACGTCCACGGTGACCACCGGGACCAGCACCGGCTGGTTGAGCTGGAGGGCCATCCCGGGCGGGGTGCGGCGGGGCATCGCGACCAGCGAGCCCTCGGCGAGCACGTGGTCCCACTGGCCGGTGGACTCGTTGCAGGCGAGCGCGACCCGGCGGAGCATCGTGTCGTCGTCCGGGCGGGCCTCGGGCAGCTCGGAGTCGGAGATCAGGCCGTCGACGAGGTCGACGCAGGCGAAGTCGGCGACCCGGGGGACGAGCACCCGGCACAGCTCGTGGGCCGTGAAGCCGAGGTCGAGGGTGGTGCCGACCTTGCCGCCGACCTCGTTGAGCAGGGCCAGCTGCTCGCCGGCGTGGCCGTTGGTGAGGAACGGGCCGAACCGGCCGGCCGACGGCGCGGGGGCGGGCGGCGCGGCGGGCGGCTCGTCCGGGAGGAGCCGGTGCCCGTTGGCGGGCGGCCCGACGGTGGTCTCGACGGTGGTCTGCTCGATGGCGGTGCCTCCTCTCGGCGGGGCCGGGACGGCCGGGCCGGCGGCCGGCGTGCCGAGGCCGGCCGCGGTCGGGGCGGTGGAGGTCGGGGCGTTGGCCTGCGCGGCGGCGGCCTCGCGCTGGGCGGGCAGCGGTCCGGCCGGACGGCGGCCGGGCGCGGACTGCTCGGGCTGCGGGGGCGGGCCGAGCCGGGCGGTGCGCTGCTGCGCGGTCGGGTAGCGGCGGCCGATCCCGGCCGCGGCGTGCGCGGTGCCGGCCGCCGGGTCGGCCGGGCGCAGCGGCAGCACGGTGGCCGGGTCCAGCCGCAGGGCGGGCAGCCCGGCGCGGGCCAGGGCGGCGAGCAGCGGTCCGCGGCGTTCGGTGGAGCCGGGCAGCAGCGCGGCGAGCGGCTCGGGGACCGGCCGGCCGGGGGCGGTCAGCGCGGCGGAGAGCCGGTGGAACCCGCCCAGCGCGCCGGGGGCGGCGGCGAACGGCAGCAGCCGCTCGCCGACGGCCAGCCGGGGGCCGGAGGAGCGCAGCGGGCGGGCGTCGGCGGCCAGCGCCAGCAGTGCGCCGGCCGGGCCGTGCACCGGGTAGGCCCACCAGAGCACGTCCCGCAGGTGGTCCTCGCGGTCGACCACGGGCAGCTGACCCGCCCAGGGGGTGCCGGCGGCGGTCAGTTCGGCGAGGGTGGTGAAGGTGTCCCGGCGGCGTCCGGCGGCCGGGAGCGCGGCCGGGCCGGGCACGCTGCGCGGCTCGGCGGCGGGCAGCAGGCCGGCGGCCGGGCGGTCGTGCACGGCGTCCGCGCGGTGTCCGAACAGCTCCTCGGCGGCCCGGCTCCACTGGGCGATCCGCCCGTCGCGGTCGACCAGCACGAGGGCGAGCCGCACCAGGGCGACCACCCCTGGGGGTTGGTCGCCCGGTGCGGTGGCGGGCCCCGGGTCGGTGCCCGCCGGACGCGGTGTGGAGTTGGGATCGTCCACCATGGATTCGGTCTGCTCCCGCCTGGCCGCCCTGTCGGGAGACGGCCGTTTCTCCGGAGGAAGGCATGCTGTGCGGATACCAGCGAAGCACGGACGGGCCGGGAGTCGATAGCGAAACGGGGAGATTCCTCGGTATCAGTTGCGTGTCACGTGCCGTGCGCCGGTGCGCGCTCCCCGGCCATCGCGGGGCGGCCCCGCGCGGGCGGACGGTAGGGTCGCAGGACGGCACGCAGGAGGAGGCGAGAGGTGACCGCGCAGATCCCGGTCCGCTGGACCGATCCGGAGCAGCAGGAGCTGGAGGAGCGGGTCGAGGCCGCCGAACTCGCGTGGCTCACCATGGACGTCGACGTGCGGACGCTGCGGGTCGAGATCGACAACTTCGCGCTGATCCACCACCAGCTGCTCGGACCGCTGTACGCCCGGCTGGACGAGCTGGACGCGCTGCTCGCCGAGGCGGTGGCCGTCCGCACCGGGGACCCGGAGGACCTGCGGCGGGCCCGTGCCGCGCGGCAGCGGGTCGAGGACCTGCCGGACCTGGACGCGCTGTTCGACAGCGTCCGGGAGCAGAGCGAGCAGGAGCAGGCCCCGCCGCCGCCCGCCGCGCCCGCCCGGGTGCGGCCCGGCCGGGACGCCCAGCGGATCTACCGCGAGCTGGTCCGCCGCGCCCACCCGGACCTGTCCACCGACCCGGCGGAGCAGGGGCGCCGGGCGGCGTTCCTGGCCCGGGTCAACGAGGCCTACGCATACGGCGACACCGGCGCGCTGGAGGCGCTGGCCGCCGAGTGGTCCACCGCGCCCGAGGCGGCGCCCGCCGTCGACTCCCCCGACCGGCTCGGCTGGCTGCGCCGCCGGCTGGAGTGGCTGACCGGCCGGATCGGCGAGCTGGCCACCGAGCAGGTCCGGCTGGAGCGCAGCGCGATGGGCGAGCTGCTGGCACTCGCCCCGCAGGACCCGGACGGGCTGCTGACCGAGTTGGCCGAGCAGTTGCTGGCCAAGGCCGCCGCCCAGCAGACCGAGCTGGAACGCCTGCTGGGGACCCGGCCGGTGGGGGACAATGGCGGGGCCGATCCCGACCCCCAGGAGAATCAGACGATGTTCGCGCAGATCCCCACCATCACCGCCGCCGCCGTGCCGGCCGACGCCGCCCTGCTGGACGTCCGGGAGCAGGACGAGTGGGACGCCGGGCACGTGGAGGGCGCGCTGCACATCCCGATCGGCGAGGTGGTCGCGCGGATCGGCGAGCTGCCGGACGAGAAGCTGTACGTGCTCTGCCGGGTCGGCGGGCGTTCCGCGCAGGTCGTCCAGTACCTGGTGCAGAACGGCCGGGACGCGGTCAACGTGGACGGCGGGATGTTCGCCTGGGACGGCGCGGGCCGTCCGATGGTGAGCGGCGACGGACAGGACGCCTTCGTCCTGTAGGGCCGGTCCGAAGGGCGCGACGGGCGGGGGCGGCGGGGCGGACGGACCGGGGGGGTCCGCCGGGCACCGCGCGTAGGGCAGGATGGGCGCGCGACCGGGCCGGCGCGGTGCCGGCCCCACCCGTCCCCGGGGGAGTTCATGGCCGAGAGTGCCGAGGCCGCCGAGAACGCCGAGACCGTCGACAGCACCGGGAACGCGGACCCGCCGCCGGTCCGCCGGACCTGGTCGACGCTGGCGCGGGCCGTCCTGGGCACGGCCGCCGCACTGCTGGTGTCGGCCACCGGGCTGTTCCTCGGCGCGGTCTTCCTGCACGTGGCGCCCGCCAACCCGCTCTCCCGGGAGTACCGGGAGCAGCTGGACGGCCTGATCTACCCGGAGTTCGAGCAGAACTGGAAGCTGTTCGCGCCCAACCCGCTGCAGCAGAACGTCGCGGTGGACGCCCGGGTGCGCACGGTGTCGGCGGACGGGGAGCCCGTGGTCCACGACTGGGTGGGGCTGACCGCGCAGGACGTCGCGGCGATCCGGGGCAATCCGGCGCCCAGCCACGCCGACCAGAACCTGCTGCGCCGGGCCTGGGACTTCTACGACGGCTCGCACAGCGCGCAGGACGAGTCGCCGACCACCGAGCGCGGGCGGCTCGCCGAGGAGTACCTGAAGCGGATCGCGGTGCAGCGGATCGGCCGCGGTGTGGCGGGGCGGCCGGTGGTGGCGGTCGAGCTGCGGGTGACCACGGCGACCATCACCCCGCCGGAGTGGAGCGGGGAGGCGGCGCCGCCCGCGCCGAAGGTGCGCGAGCTGCCCTGGTGGCCGGTGCGGGACGAGGACGTGCGGGGGCTGTGGTGAGCGGCACGACACCGGCCGGAGCGCAGGAGCGGCTGCTCGACGGGATCCCGCGCCAGCCCGGACCGGCGGCCGGCGAGGGCGGGCCGGCCGGTCCGCACCGGCCGGGGCCGGCCGGGCTCGCGGCCCGGGCGTTCGCGGTGTTCACCGGCCGGGTGCTCGGGCGGTACCAGGCGGCGGCGGTGCGGATCGGCTTCGGGCTGGTCTGGCTGGCGTACCTGCTGCGCGAGTGGCCCAACCGGCGGCTGCTGTACGGCGACACCTCGCCCTGGTCGGCGGAGCTGGCGGACCGGCTGCTGGCGGACAACGGGGCGTTCACCGTGCTGCCCTGGTTCGGCGGGCGGCTCTGGTTCGAGCTGGTGTACCACCTGGCGGTGCTGGCCGCGCTGGCGGTGCTGCTCGGTTGGCGGACCAGGGCGGCCACCGTGCTGTTCCTGGTCACCGTGCTGTCGCTGCAGAACCGCAACGTCTTCCTCGGCGACGGCGGCGACAACATCGTCCACCTGATGGCGGTCTACCTGGTCTTCACCCGGTGCGCCGAGGTGTGGTCGCTGGACGCCCGGCGGGCCGGGTCCGGGCGGGGCGGGGCGGCCGGGGTGCTGCTGTGGGCGGTGCTCGGGGCGGTGCTGCTGCTCTGTCAGCTGGGGGGCTTCGCCGGGACGAGCCTGGACTGGACGGTCCCGGCGTTCCCGTACGTCGGCTGGGGGCCGCTGTTCTGGCTGCTCTGGGCGGTGGCCGGGCTCTGGTGGCTGGTGGACCGGCTCGCGCCGCGGGGCGAGACCCGGGCGGTGCTGGACGCGCTGGCGACCATGGTGCACAACTGCGCGATGCTGGTGATCGCCGTCGAGGTGGTGCTGATCTACGCGACGGCCGGCTGGTACAAGGTGCAGGGCTCGCGCTGGCAGGACGGCACCGCGCTGTACTACCCGCTGAACCTGGACTACTTCACGCCCTGGCCGGGGCTGTCCGGGCTGGTCGGCGGGGCGCTGCTGCCGGTGTTCCTGATCACCTACGGGACGGTGCTGCTCCAGGTGGCCTTCCCGTTCACCTTGGTGAACCGGCGGATCAAGAACGCGCTGCTGGTGGTGATGATGGCCGAGCACGCCGGGATCGCGGTGCTGCTCGGGCTGCCGGTGTTCTCGCTGGCGATGATCGCGGCGGACGCGGTGTTCCTGCCGACGGCGGCGCTGCTGTGGGCCGGGGCGCGGGTCGCGCGGATCCGGCCGGGGGGCCGCCACTAAGCTGACCGGTATGTCCTGGTTCGCCGCTCTTCGAGACACCGCGCGGACCGGACTGACCGTCGACCGGGAGCTCACCGACCCCAAGCGCGCGGCGCGCGGGGCGGTCGCCGTCGCCCTGGTGCTCTTCCCGACCCTCGCGCTCGGCGACGCCCGGCTCGCCACCTCGGCCGCGATGGGCGCCTTCATCGCCGGGACGGCGACCTTCCAGCGCAGCTTCCGCCCCCGGGCCACGCTGGCCGTCGCGGCCGGGGTCGGACTCGGCGTCAGCACCTTCCTCGGCTACCTGGCCGCCGGGGTGACCGGGCTCTTCCCGGTGCTGCTGGCGGTGTGGGCCTTCGGCGCCGGGCTCGCCTGGGCGGTCGGGCCGACCGCCGGGGTGGTCGCCGCCAACACCCTCTCGGTGATGCTGATCGTCGTCCAGCTGCCGGTCAGCGCGCTCACCGCGCTCGGCCACGGACTGGTCTGCGCGCTCGGCGGTGCCGTCCAGGCGCTGGTCATCACCGTCTGGCCGATCGGCAGCTGGACCGCCCAGCGCGAGGCGCTCGCCGACACCTACGCCGAACTCGCCGACTACGCCCGCCGGCTGCGCCAGGACCCGACCGCGCACGTGGACCCGGAGCCGTTCATGGAGGCCCGGCACGCCGCCGCGCTGACACCCTGGCAGGACCGGCACCGGCCGCCCGAACTGCGCGGCCTGCGCGGCCTCGCCGAGCGGATCCGGCCCACCCTGCCGGCGATCGCCGACCCCAAGGTCGGCGCACCGGAGGAGGGGCCGGAGCGCGACCGGGCCCGGGAGGTGCTGGCCGCCTCCGCCGAGGCGATGGACGCGCTGGCCCGGGCGATCCGCACCGGTGCCCCGCTCCAGTTGCCGCGCTCCGCGCCGGCGCTCACGCTGGTCGCCCGGACCGAGGGGCCGGAGCTGCGCGGAGCCGCCCGCCGGGCCGCGCGCCGGCTGGCCGGGCTGCTCCGCAAGGCCTCCGACACGCTCGACCGGAGCTCCGAGGACACCATCGACACCCCCGTGCTGCGGCCCGGCGGGGCGCTGCGCAAGCCGCCGCTGATCCGGATGCTGCCGACGGCGCTGCGCGCGGTGCGGCGGCAGTTCCATCCGCGCTCGGCGGTGTTCCAGCACGCCGTGCGGCTGTCCGGCGTGGTCACCGTCGCCTATCTGATGGCCCGGCTGGTCGGCTTCCACCACGGCTACTGGGCGCCGATGACGGCCGCGATGGTGATGCGGCCGGACTTCGCGCAGACCTACAGCCGGGGCGTGGCCCGGCTGGCCGGGACGGTCGTCGGGGTGGCCGTCTCCACCCTGGTGGTCCAGCTGGCCCGGCCCGGCGAGTGGGTGCTGGCCGCGCTCGCGGTGGTCTCGATCGCCGGCGCCTATCTGACCCTCCGCACCGGCTACGCGGTGATCACCGTCTGCATCTCCTCCTACGTGGTCTTCCTGCTCGGACTCCAGGAGGGGAACCCACTGGTCACGGCGGTGGAGCGGGTCGGGCTCACGCTGCTCGGCGGCTCGGTCGCGCTGCTCGTCTACGCGCTCTTCCCGACCTGGCAGACCGCCCGGCTCGGTGAGCGGCTGGCCGAGTGGCTGGCCGCCGGCGGGCGGTACGCGGCCGAGGTGGTCGCCGTCTACGAGCGGCCGGCGGCGCCGCGCGGACGGGAGGTCCGCGCGGCGCTGCTGGACTCCCGGGAGGCGCGCTCGGAGCTGCTCCAGGCGATGCAGCGGGCCGACGCCGAGCCCGGCCGGCACGCCTCCGGGCTGCCCGGGGTGAGCCGGCGGCAGTTGGACCGGGCGCGCGCGGCGGTCGGCCACCTCGGTCGGGTCGCCGTCCTGTTGGAGGCCCACCTGCCCGGCGCGGACGCCGAACCGGTGCCGGGGGCGGGCGAGTTCGCCGAGGAGCTGCGGCTGGCCACGGCGCTGGCGGCGGGGGCGCTGCTGACCGGCCGGCCGGTGGAGTTCGACGCCGTCCGGGAGGCGCAGGCGCAGTTGGAGCGCCGGCTCGCCGAGCAGCCGGCCGGGGTGCAGGGGGACGTCGTGCGCTCCGGTAGCCGGCTGATGCTCCAGGCGCTGAAGGACCTCGAACGGGCCCTGCGTGGCGGCGGTACGGCGGCCGCCGCCGAGCGGCGCGAGCCGGAGCCCACCGCGCGTTAGCGCGCTTCCCCGGCTTCCCCGGCGGCCTCGGCTTCCCCGGCGGCCGCGGCGGCCTCCAGCCAGTTGGCGAACTCGCAGGCGAAGTGCCACTGGTGACCGGTGGACAGCTCGGCCGGGGCGGCGGCCGGGAACTCGACGGTGAGCCGGATCCGCAGGCCCTCGGGGGAGTCGGCGAACTCGTGCATCACCCGCAGCACCTCGGAGCCGTCCGCCAGGTGGCCGGTGCCGCCGATCCGGACCGGGTACCGCGCGGTGGCGGGGGTCGGGTGGAAGCGCAGGAAGAAGCGCAGCGGGCCGCCGCCGACCGTCTCGACGATCTCGACGGTGTCGCCGGCGGAGTCGGCCAGGTAGTGCTCGGGGTTGGCGGCGAGCAGGGCGGCCCGGTCGGGGGCGTGCAGCCGGCCCCGCCACCAGTCGAGGAAGGCCGCGGCGTCGATGCCGGTGGCGGTCAGCTCGGTGACGGCGGCGCGCCACCGGCCCCCGGAGGCGCGCAGCCAGCCGGCCATGGCGGTGTCGGCGGCGGCGGTGTCGGGGGCGAGCAGGTCGCGGGTGCGGTCGTCGCCGAGACGCCGCTTCAGCAGGCGCAGGGCGGTCCGGCCGCGCTCCAGTTCCCAGCCGAGGACGGCGGCGCGGTCGTGCCGGACGCCGTCGATGTCGGTGCGGATGCGCAGGGGGGTGGTGGTCGTCATGGCGTTGCTCCTCGGAGGGTGCCCGACTGAAGCGGAGAGATTTTCTCCGTCTCTGCTGACGCTAGCATAGGAGGAGAGAATCTCTCCGGTTAAGGAATTGGTGATGAGGGCGGACGCGGAACGCAGCCGGCGCAGGATCCTGGACGCCGCCTGCGAGGTCTTCCTGGAACGCGGTCCGGACGCCCCGCTGGACGCGGTGGTCCGCCGGGCCGGGATCGGCCCGGGCACCCTCTACCGGCGCTTCCCCGACCGGACGGCGCTGGTCCGGGCGCTGGTCACCGACCTGCTCGGCCGGCTCGCCGAGGCCGCCCGCGAGGCCCGGACCGCCGAGCCCGACCCCTACCGGGCGCTGCGCCGCTTCGCGCACGCCGCCGCCGACCTGCGGATGGGCGCGGCGATCGTGGTGCTGCTGGACCGGCTGGTCGTCGACGCGGACCTGGTCGCCGCCCGCTCCCGCGCGGTGGCCGGGGCCGAGGCGCTGCTGCGCGCCGCCCAGGACGCCGGGCAGCTGCGGGCGGACGTCGGCACGGGCGACCTGGTGCTGCTCTGCGTGCGGGTCTCCCGGCCGCTGCCGGGCGGCCTGGCCGCACTGGACGCCGACGGCACGCTCGTCCACCGGCACCTGGACCTCGCCCTGGCGGGCCTGCGGCCGGGCGGCGGCGACGGTGAGGGGGAGGGGGAGGGGGAGGCCGGCGCGGTGCCGCTGTCGTTCGCACAGGTGATCGCGGCCGCCGGGCGGCCCGGTGAGCCCGGCGCGACCGGGATGGCAGAGTGAGCGGGATGAACGAGGAACTGCTGCGGGGCTGGCGGGCCGGTGCCGAGGAGCCGGGAACGGTGCTGCTGGACGGGTTCCACCCGCTGAAGCACGCGCTGCGGTTCGGCGGCGCCGTCCGGCGGGTGCTGACCGCCGACCGGGCCGCACTGCTGGCGCTCGCCGCCGAACTCGCCCCGGACGTCGCCCCCGCGCTGGACGCGCTGGCCGTCGAACTGCCGGAGGCCGCGCTGCGCACGCTCGCGCCCCGGCTGCACCCCACCGGGGTGATCGCGCTGGCGGTGCGGCCCACCGCCGCGGCCAACCGCGCCGCGCTGGCCCGCTCGCCCCGGCCGGCGCCGGTCGTGCTGCTGGAGAACCCGCGCAACCTGGGCAACGTCGGCGCGGTGATCCGGCTGGCGGCCGGCTTCGGCGCGGCGGGCGTGGTCACCACCGGCGAGCTGGACCCCTGGCACCCGGCGGTGCTCCGCGGCAGCGCGGGCCTGCACTTCGCCACCGCCGTCGAGCGGCTGACCCTGCCGGAGCTGCCGGCCGGCCCGCTCTACGTCCTGGACCCGGAGGGCGCGGACATCCGGGCGACGGCCTTCCCGGACGACGCGGTGCTCGCCTTCGGCACCGAGCGGCACGGCGTGACGCCGGAGCTGAAGGCGCGGGCCGACGAGCTGGTCGCGGTGCCGATGCGGCCCGGGGTCTCCAGCTTCAACCTGGCGACCAGCGTGGCGATGGGCCTGTTCCACTGGATGTCCGGACGCCCGCCCGGCACGCCGGCGTGAACCGGCGGCCGGGGCGGGGCCGGGGCGTGTCCGACCGTCAGGAGAACAGCCGCTTCCAGGTGTCCGGGCCGGGGTAGCCGTCGGCCTCGGCGCCGCGCCAGCCCTGGGCCTCCTGGAAGGCCTGCACGTTGCGCCGGTCGGCGTCCGTCCAGCGCGGGCCCGGGCCCTGGGTGTAGAAGCGGCCGTAGCCCTTGCGGAGCAGCTGCTCGCCGAGAAGGCGCACGAAGTCGTTGCTCGCGCCCGGACCGAACGCGTCGGCGCCCGGGAAGGCGGGCACCCCGGTGCCGGGGTTCACCGGCGGGGTCACCGGGGGGTTCACCGGCGGGGGCGGCTGCGGGGTGCCGCCGCCGATGTCGCGGCCCTTGCCGTTGACCAGGTAGTCCCAGGTGGCCTTGCCCGGGATGCCGTCCGCCTCGCTGCCGCGCCAGCCCTGGGCGAGCTGGAAGGCCTCGGTGGCCCGCCGGTCCGCCTCGCCCCAGCGCGGGCCGGGACCCTCGCGGTAGAACTGTCCGCCGCCGCGCTGCACCAGCAGCCGGCCGAGCTGGGTGACGTACGCGTTGTCGGCGCCCGGGCCGAACGAGCCGGCGCCCGGGAAGGCCGTCGACGAGGAGCCCCCGGTGCCGCCGCCGGTGGAGAGCCCCTTGTAGCGGTACGGGACGTAGGAGGCCGAGTTGTTCCAGTACGCGTACGGGGTGGAGCGCTTGAGGGTGCTCGGGGAGGTCTGCTCGTACGCCACGTAGCGGGTGCGGCTGGAGTCCGTCCAGCCGCCGAAGATCGTCACGTGCGAACCGGACTGCGGGCTGGCCGGGTTGTTGTAGATCAGGACGTCGCCGGGCTGGAGGTCGGCCTTGGTGATCCGCTCGGCGAAGTCCGGCAGGGTCCAGGTGGTCTGGCTGCTGCCCAGCCCCCAGGCCATCGAGACGAAGCCGGAGCAGTCCTGGCGGTAGCCGTCCGACCAGTAGCGGCTCATGCTGTACGGGACCTTCTGGTCGACCCAGCGCTGGGCCCGTTCGATGATCTGGGCCCGGGTGACCGGCGTCGTCGTGGCGCGCGGGGCGGCGAACGAGCGGGCGGAGGGTGACTCGCCGTAGAGGCCGCTGACCTCGCCCTGCGGGGTCCCGTCGCGGGGGACGGCCGGGCCGCCCGGGGTGGGCGCGGGGGCGGCGACGGCGGTGGCCGCGCCGGCCGCTCCCCCGCCGAGGGCCGTGCCGACGGCGGCCATCAGCACGGCGGCCCGGCGCCGGACGCTGTGGGCCGCCGCGTGTCCGCCCTCGTGCACCGGCGCGGAGCGCATCCGGGCGCGGCGGCGGGTGCGGCAGCCCCCGCATATGCAGTCGTCCTCGGGTTCCACCTCGTCGAATTCCCACAGGGGGGTCAGCTGCTCGGTTCGGGTCATTCTCCGCCTCTTGTCTCTCCTGGTGGGGGCGCTGCGGTCAGGCCGCTGACGGCGTGACAGCACGGTCCTTCCCAGGGGCACACCGCGTGTTATCGGGACCAAAGTCCCAAAGCGGACGCCTGTTCGGCGCGGCGGACTGATCCGAACGGGTGAAAGCTGTTCGGAGCCCCGGGCCTGGCGCGGTGCGGCGAGGGGTGCTAGGGCGTGTCTGACAATTCCCGCCGGGCGCGCATTGTCAGACGCGCCCTAGGCGGTCCTCCCGCCGGTGCGGTGGCGGGCCGTCAGCCGACGGGGTGTCGGACGGACGGCGGGTTGGCGGGCGAGTGGGCGGGCTCGGTCCAGGTCAGCGGGGTGGCGTCGGCCAGTTCGACGACGCCGGTGACGGTCAGGTCGACCACCCGCTCGGCGCCCGGCAGCTCGGCGGCGGCCGGCCCGGTCCAGTCGGTCCTGGCCTCGCCGGTGATCAGCAGCGCGCCGCCGGTCTCCCAGTCCGGGACGAGCAGCCCGGCCCGGGGGTCGAGTTCCAGGTTTCCCAGCGTCATGAACATGCTGTTGCCCGGGTAGTCGGGCCAGCGCAGCCGGTCCGGTCCGAGCACCCGCAGGAACCCCGGGTTGCCGCCGCGGTGCGAGGCGTCCATCCGGCCGTCCGGCCCCGCGGTGGCGATGAAGAAGGTGTCGGCGGTCGCCGCCAGCAGTTGCTGGGCGGTGCTCAGCGCGGTGCCGGCCGCCACCCGGCGCGGGGTGCCGGCCCCCGGGCGGTCCACCGGGTGGCGGCGCTGGATGTACTTCGGGCAGTTGGCGTACACCTGGTCGGCGCTGATCACCAGGCCGCCCCGGCCGTCCGGCACGGAGCGGCCGTTGACCCGCATCCGGCGCCGTCCGGCCGGGTCCAGGGCGATGGTGCCCACCTCGGCCGGGCCGGCCAGGGCGGCCGCCAGCGGGTCCTCCTCGGCCGGGCGGGCGGCCACCGCCACGGTCCGTTCACCGGTGGCCCGCAGGAAGCCGGCCGGGCCGCTGAGCTGGGTGGCCCAGAGCCGGCCGTCGGCGTCGGCCGCGCCGGCCACCAGCACCCGGCGCTCGGTGAGGAAGCGGGCGGCCACGGCCGGGACGGTGCCGCCGACGGCGCGCCCGGAGTGGTCGGCGCGGTCCGTCCGGCCGGCCCGGTGCTGCACGGCCCGCTCGCCGGGGTGGTAGGGCCCGGGGTGGTGCGGGGTGGCGGCGGTCATCGCGGGTGCCTCCCTCGGGGGTGCCGCGGCCTAGAAGAAGCCGCAGGTCGGGGCGGACGGGGTGGGGGCCTCGGCGCCGGTGCCGCGGACGCCCGTCGGGGTGTAGATCTCCAGCCGGATGCCGTCCGGGTCGGTGAAGAAGATGCCGCCGGAGTCGGCGCCCTCGCCGTGCGGGACGACGCCCTCGTGGGTGAAGGAGGCGCCCAGCTCGTGCAGCAGCGCCTCGGCGGCGCGGACCTCGTCGAGCGAGTCGACCTGGAAGGCGAGGTGGTGCAGGCCGGGCGCGCCGACGGGGAAGGAGCCCTCGCTCTGCTGCCAGAGGGTCAGCACCGGGCGGCCGTCGCGGCCGAGGAAGGCGAAGGGCTGCTCCGGGTCGGTGCCCTCCTTGACCAGCTCCAGGCCGAGGACGCGCCGGTAGAACGCGGTCGAGCGGGCCAGGTCGGTGACGTTCAGTCCCACGTGGCCGGTCTGCAGGGTGCTGCTGATGGTGCCGGACATGCCTGATCACTCCCGTGGTCGGGCGCCTCGGGGCGCCGTCCTTAACCGTTGTGATCGACCGTAGGGGTTAGAAAGGAAGGGGGTCAACCGGTACTGTCGATTTCAATGGTTAGATTTTTCGGGAATGGCTGCGCCATGACAAGAATGGCGGGAGGGCGTGCGGAGGAGGCGGCGCGCGGGCGCCGGGCCGCGGTGCGGCTACTCCCACTCCCAGCGGACGCCGATGTGGCCCGGCTGCTGGTCGGGGGCGAGGACGTGGGCGCTCGCCGAGGCGCCGATCCAGAGCTGCTCGCGGCGGCGGTCGACGTCCGCGCCCGGGTCGCGGTCGTACCGCTCGCAGTGCACCGGCACGGTCGCCGGGTCGAAGTGGACCTGGAGCACGTACTCGCGCACCGGCGTGGCGAAGCGGCGGCTGTACTCGGTGGTCTGGGCCCCGCCGGACGGGATCTCCACCTCGTACTCGAAGACGGTGCTGTCGCCGAGGCCCAGCGGGCGGTCCAGCATCACCTCGCCGACGATCAGTCCGGCGTCCGGGCGGCGGCGCACCCGGCCGAGCCGGCCGTGCCGCACGCCGGTGATCTCCGGACAGCCGGTCGCCTCCTCGTCGGCCTTGTGCACCACCAGGCAGCGGGTCACCCCGGCCACCGTGGCGCGGACCACCTGGCGCAGCCTCAGCAGGTTGCCGCGCCGGTCGGCGTCCACGTAGTAGGAGTCGTGGACCGAGAGCCGCTCCAGCTCGCCGGCCGGCGGCGCGTCCAGCTCGGCGAACACCTCGGAGATGTCCTGCTCGCCCGGCCAGACGTCCTCCAGCCGCAGATGGCTGGTGCTCGCGTTGGCCGCCCAGCGGCCGCGCGGGCGCGGCGGGCCGAGCAGCGCGGACAGCGTGGAGTGCGGCAGCCCGAGCAGTTCCTCGAGCAGGTGCACGGCGCGCAGCGAGCTGGCCCGCTCGGGCTGGCTGCGTCCGCGCCGCCAGTAACTCAGCGTCGTGACGCTGACCCTGACGCCCCGTTGGGCGAGTGCGGCGCGGATCCGGTCCAGGCTGAGGCCGCTGGCCTCGATCGCCACGTGCAGGGTGTCGGCGAAGCCGCCGGTGGGGCTGGGGCGTCCGGGCGTCGGGGCGGGCGACAGCGGCGGAGCGGGTGGCCGGGGGGCGGGCGCGGAGGCGTCCTGGCGCGGCCCGACCAGTCTGAGTCGTGCGTCCTGGGGGTGCTGTGAGGCCATGTGGTTACCTTCCCCACCGAGCGGGTTCGGCAGACCCGGTACGGCGCCGGAACGCGCCGTCAATGGCCTCGCCGAGCTGTGGGGAACCCTATGCACGGTCGAGAGGCTACGTCATCAGTCGTGCGTATGACAGTGGTCACGGGGGGTGGACCGCCCGGTGAGCGATCTTGAAACAGTACGGAAACAGACCGCCCGCTCCCCGGGCGGGCGGCGGGATCCGGCCGGTCGACTGTCCGGTTCCGGCCAGGAACCGCCCGGGCGGTGCCGGACGTAGACTCGGGGACCGTTCGAGAGCGAGGGAGTGCCGATGACGGAGCGGACAGCAGACCCGCGGGACCCGCGCCCGCTGCTCGGAGAGCCGCTCGCGCTGGACCTGTTGAACACGCGGTGGGCCGGGGTGCCGGTCAACGACCTGCTCGCCGCGCCGGACGGCCACGGGATCTGGCTCTCCTCGGCCGGGCTGGCCGGGCGGTGCGCGGCGGACGAGGCCGGGCTGACCGCCCTCCGGGAGGCGCGCGAGGCGCTGGCGGCGGCGGTCCGCGAACTGGACGCGGGCCGGCTGCCCGGGGCGCCCGCGCTGGCCGGGCTGGACGCCGTGCTGCGGCACGGACGGGTCCGGCGGGAGGCCTCGGCGGCCGGGCCGGTGGACCGGGTCGAGGTGGACGAGCCGCACCGGCTGGCCGCCTGGCTGGTGGTGGACGACTTCCTGGGGCTGCTGGCCCAGGGGCCGGGGCGGATCAAGAAGTGCGCGCACGAGGCCTGCATCCTGCACTTCTTCGACACCTCGCAGAACGGCCGCCGCCGCTGGTGCCGGATGGCGGTGTGCGGCAACCGGGCGAAGGCGGCCCGGCACTACGAGAAGGCGAAGGGCTGACCCCGGGACGGTCCGTCCGCCCCGGGGCCGCCCCGGGGGGTCAGGCCTCGCCGAGCCACTCGGTGAGCGCGGCGCGCAGCTCGCCGGCGCCCGGGTCGACGGCGGCCCAGGCGGCGTAGCCGTCCGGGCGGATCAGCAGCACGGTGTCGCGCAGCTTGCCGTGCGGGTCGGCCGGGGCGGCGGTGACCAGGCGGTCCGCCCACGGGGCGGCGGCCGCCACCTCGTCATTGCTGACCAGGACGAACTTCCCGGCCCGCAGGGCCTCGTAGAGCCGCTGCGGTGCGGCCGGCCCGCCCTCGCGGGGCGGCTCCAGGCCGGTCAGCCGGAGGTCGGGGACGCGCTTGCCGACCAGCGGGTGGGCGTCCTTGGGCGCCGGGTAGGCGATGCCGATGCCGGAGATGGTGCGGGCGCCGCGCTCGACGACCGCGTCGAGGTGACCGGCGACCGAGACCAGCGCGCCGCGCAGCGCCCGGGTGGCGGCGGACTGCGCGACGGCCACCCGGATCATGGCGCCGGACACCCGCAGCGCGGCCTTGCCGACCGGGTGCCGCTCGGCCTGGTAGCTGTCGAGCAGCGCGTCGGTGGCCCGGCCCCGCAGGACGGCGGCGAGCTTCCAGGACAGGTTGGCGGCGTCCTGGAGGCCGGTGTTCATGCCCAGGCCGCCCGCCGGGGAGTGGCAGTGGGCGGCGTCGCCGGCCAGCAGCACCCGCCCGGAGCGGTAGGAGGGGGCCTGCCGCTCGTCGCTGTGGAAGGTGGAGCTCCAGCGGACGTCGTGCAGTCCGTAGTCCTCGCCCAGGGCGCGCCGGGCGATGGCGGCCAGCAGGTCGAGCCCGGGCTCGGCGCCGTCGGGGAGCCGCTCGTTGCGGTCCCAGGCGAGGACGCGGTACCAGCCGTCGCCGAACGGGACCAGGAGCGCGAGGCCGTCGTCGTCGGCGCCCGCGGCCAGGCCGTCCTCGGGCTCGCGCTCCAGCCGGACGTCGGCCAGCAGCACCGACTCGATCACCGACTCGCCAGGGAAGGGCAGGCCGAGCAGGTCGCGGACGGTGGAGTGGACGCCGTCGGTGCCGACCGCGTAGCGGGCCCGGTGGACGGCGGGGGCGCCGTCCTCGACCGTCTCCAGGGTGACGCCCTCGGCGTCCTGACGCAGGCCGGTGACCTCGGCGCCGCGCAGGACCACCGCACCCGCCTTCACGGCCCGGTCGAGGAGCAGCCGCTCGGTCCGGTACTGCGGGGTCATCAGGACGAAGGGGAAACGGGTGGGCAGGCCGCCGAGGTCGATCCTGGCCCGGTTGAAGGCGAGCAGCGAGGTGACCGGGCGGCCGTCGGCGATGAGCTCGTCGGCGAGGCCGCGGGCGTCGAGCAGTTCGAGGGTGCGGGCGTGCACGGCGAAGGCCCGGGTGAGGCCGGAATCCTCGGTGCGCTTCTCCAGCAGGGTGACGCCCACACCGGCGGCGGCGAGGTCGCCGGCCAGCAGCAGGCCGGTCGGTCCGGCGCCGACCACGATGACGTCGGTGACGGTCTGCTTCTCGGTCATGTGTCAGCTCCCGGTGCTCGAACAGTGGCTGGACGCCGGGTGTGGCGTTTCCCCGCCACCATCATCGCTGCCCGGGAGCGGCGTTGTGAATCTCCGGTCCCCGGCGAGTGGCCGGGGACCGGAGGAGGGCACGGTCAGCTGTGGCGGCGGATCTCCACAGTGCGGAACCGGTTGGCGACGAAGGCGCCGTCGCAGTACGCGGAGTTGGCGGCCGGGTTGGCGCCGGTGCCGTGCAGGTCGGAGAAGGCGGCGGTCTGGTTGGCGTACACCCCGCCGGTGAGGTTGAGCGAGAGCGAGACGCCGGCGTCCAGGGCGGCCTCGACCAGGGCGGCCTCGACCTCGGGCGAGGTGGTGTAGCCGGAGGCGGTCATCGCGCCTTGGGCCCGGACGGTGTCGCGCAGCAGCCCGACGGCGGCGGCGGTGTTCTCGACCGCGACGGCGAAGGAGACCGGGCCGAAGCACTCGCTTTGGTAGACCGCCCGGTCGTCCGGCTTGTCGGCGTCCAGCTTGACCAGCGCGGGGGTGCGGACCGTCGCGCCGGGGAACTCCGGGTGCTCCACCGCCCGCGGGGCGAGGGCGAGTTCGCCGTACTCGCCGCCGGCCGCGGCGGCCGAGCGCTGCAGCACACCCGGGTTGACCACGGCGCCGAGGACGGCGGTGGCGCGGGCGTCGTCGGAGAGCAGCCCCTCGATGGCGGCGGCGAGGTCGCGGACCACCTCGTCGTAGGACTTGGCGCCCTGGTCGGTGTCGATGCCGCCGCGCGGGATCAGCAGGTTCTGCGGGGTGGTGCACATCTGGCCGCTGTACAGCGAGAGCGAGAAGGCCAGGTTGTTCAGCATGCCCTTGTAGTCGCCGGTGGAGTCGACGACCACGGTGTTGACGCCGGCCTTCTCGGTGTAGACCTCGGCCTGCCGGGCGTGCTCCTCCAGCCAGTCGCCGAAGGCGGTGGAGCCGGTGTAGTCGATCAGCTTGATCTCCGGGCGCACGGCCAGGACGGCGGCCACCGTGCCGCCCTCGTGCTCGGCGGCCAGGCAGACCAGGTCGGGGTCGAAGCCGGCCTCGGCGACCACCTCGCGGGCGATCCGCACGGTGAGCGCCAGCGGCAGGACGGCGCGCGGGTGCGGCTTGACCAGCACCGGGTTGCCGGTGGCCAGCGAGGCGAACAGGCCGGGGAAGCCGTTCCAGGTGGGGAAGGTGTTGCAGCCGATCAGCAGCGCCAGGCCGCGCGGGACGACGGTGAAGTCCTTGGTCATCACCAGCGGGTCGCGCTTGCCCTGCGGCTTGGTCCAGCCGGCGGTCTCGGGCAGCCGGGTCTGCTCGGCGTACGCGTAGGCGACGGCCTCCAGGCCGCGGTCCTGGGCGTGCGGGCCGCCGGCCTGGAAGGCCATCGGGTAGGCCTGGCCGGTGGTGTGCATGACGGCGTTGGCGTACTCGTGCGAGCGGGCGTTGATCCGGGCCAGGATCTCCAGGCAGACGGCGGCGCGGGCGAGCGGTCCGGCGGCGGCCCAGGCCGGGCGGGCGGCGGTCAGCGCGGCGATCAGGGCGTCCGGGCCGGCGTGCGGGTAGCCGATGCCCAGCTCCAGGCCGTACGGGGAGGCCTCGCCGCCGACCAGGTCGCCGTCGGCGGGGTGGCCGGGCAGCTCGAAGGGCCGGTTCAGCAGGGACTCGAAGGCGGCCTTGCCGTCCGCGGCGGCGCTCTCGCCGTAGGCCTTGGGGAACTCGGGGTAGGGCGACCAGTAGTCGCGCTTGGCGGCGGCGTCGACGGCGGCCTCCAGGGTGGCCCGGTGGCGTTCGACGAGCTCGGCGACGTGGGGGTGGGTGACCGCTGCGGACATGGTGTGCGCTCCTCAGAGGGGAGGACGGGACACGTCACAGAGTAACCGAACGATCGGTCGGCTCAAGAGGGCGAACCGGGCAATGACGGAGGGGCGCGTCCGGATCAGGACGCGCCCCTCCAGGTGGTGGGAGCCGGGGTCTACGGCACGGTCTACGGGATGCCCAGCTCGAAGATCACGTACCCGCCGTACCAGCCGGAGGCGATCGCGCCGGTGCCGAGCACGCCGGCCAGCACCGGCCAGCTCAGCTTGCGCATCGCCACCGCGAGCGCGATCAGCAGCGGGAAGGCCGGCAGCAGGTAGCGCGAGGTGTTGCCGAAGATGCCCAGGCTGCCGAGCACCGAGACGATGGTGGCCAGCGTGTAGGCGGTCAGCACCAGCGGCGGGCGCAGCCGGATCAGCAGCACGATCAGCACCGGCAGGCTCAGCACCAGCAGCGTCGCCAGCATGTCGGCCGTGTGGTACGCGAACGGGTAGTCGTTGCGGCCCAGCAGCACGCCGCGGACCGCGTACCAGGTGCCCTGGCCCCAGTCGAAGTAGTGCAGCCAGGCGTCCCGCTGGAGCGTGAAGTAGCCGCCCCAGTCGCCCATCCGCCAGCCCACCCAGCCGACGTAGCCGAGCAGTCCGACGGGGGCCAGCAGCATCGCGGTCAGCGGGCGCAGCACCCCGCTCTCCCGCCGGTACAGCTCCACCAGCGCGGCCAGGCCGACCGCGCCGATCAGGGCCGCCGAGGTGGGCCGGTTGAGGCCGGCGATCAGGGTGATCACCCCGGCCGCCACCCACTGCTTGCCCATCGTGAAGTAGCAGGCCCAGGCGGCCAGCGCGATGAACAGCGAGTCCGAGTAGAGCGCCCACTCGGCGCCCGAGCCGGGGGCGATCGCCCACAGCCCGGCCGCGATCACGCCCGCGCGCGGACCGGCCATCCGGTCCACCACGGCGTAGATGCCGGCCGCGGCGAACAGCGAGGCGACCACCGAGACCAGCATCCCGGCGCCGTACAGGCCGAACGGGCTGATCTCCGAGACCAGCCGCATCAGGCCCGGGTAGAGCGGGAAGAAGGCGGCCGAGTTCTGCTCGATGGTGAAGCCGGGGGTGCCGCCCGGTACCGGTACCAGGGCCGGGTGGTAGCCGAACTGGGCGACCTGCTGGTACCACCAGCCGTCCCAGCTGGCCAGCACGTCCCAGGGGTTGGCGCCGCCGCCGAACCGGGGGTGCTTCTTCAGGTAGTCCCCGGAGAAGGAGAGGAGCTTCATGAAGACGGTGAAGCCGACCAGCTTCAGCACGGCGTAGCACCAGACGGCCGGGCCGAAGCGCAGGACCAGCTCGCGAGCGCGTTCGCGCCAGTCGGCCGCGGACTCGGCCGCCGATTCGCCGTGGCGCTGTTCGGGCAGATCGGATTCGACTGCCGGTATTGCGCTCATGCGACTTCCCCACCTGCTTGCTCATGGACGGATCGTCCGCCGAGTCTAGGGTCTGCCGCCGCTGTTTGGTGTGGACCAGGGCACCCGGGCGCCGCCGTACCGGGGCGGGCGGGGATACTCGGAGGATGGCCGATCACACCACGCGTACCGCCTACACCGTGGAATCCCTGCTCGCGGTGACCGTCGACGTCTTCAACGAGCGCGGCTACGACGGCACCTCGATGGAGGACCTGTCGCGTGCGGCCGGGATCTCCAAGTCGTCGATCTACCACCACGTGCGCGGCAAGGAGGAACTGCTGCGGCTCGCCGTCGGGCGGGCGCTGGACGGGCTGTTCGCGATCCTGGCGGAGCCGGCCGCGCTGGACGGCCCGGCGGTGGAGCGGCTGGAGCACGTCGTGCGGCGGACCGCCGAGGTGCTGCTGGCGGAGCTGCCCTACGTCACCCTGCTGCTGCGGGTGCGCGGCAACACGGCCACCGAGCAGTGGGCGCTGGAGCGCCGCCGGGAGTTCGACCACCAGGTGGCCGAGCTGCTGCGGGCCGCCGTGGCGGACGGCGCGCTGCGGGCGGACGTCGAACCGCGGCTGGCCACCCGGCTGCTCTTCGGCATGATCAACTCGATCGTGGAGTGGTACCGGCCGGGCCTCAAGGCCGCCGACGGGGTCGCGGACGCGGTGGTCCACCTGGCCTTCGACGGCCTGCGGGCGCGCTGAGCCCAGGGGCCTCCAGCTAGTCGGGCGGGACCTGGTCGGTCTCCTCGAAGACCAGCATGGTGCGGGTGCCGAGGACCTGCGGGATGGACTGGATGCGGTTCAGCACCAGCTCCCGCAGGGCGTGGTTGTCGGCGGTGTGCACCAGCAGCAGGACGTCGTAGTCGCCGCCGACCAGGGCGATGTGCGCGACCCCCGGCAGGGCCAGCAGCTGCTCCCGCACGGTGCGCCAGGAGTTCTGCACGATCTTCAGGGTGATGTAGGCGGACGCGCCCTGACCTGCCCGTTCGTGATCCACCCGGGCGGTGAAGCCGCGAATGACGCCGTCCTCGACCATCCTGGATATCCGGGCGTACGCATTCGCCCGGGACACGTGCACCCGCTCGGCCACCGAGCGGATCGAGGCGCGACCGTCCTGCTGCAGCAGCCGCAGGATCGCCCGGTCGACCCGGTCGAGTCTGGACATCTGTTCAGCCGACATGACCCCCCACCCCCACGGATTGGACGCACTGCCACCAGTCGACCGCCACCCGGGCCGATTGTCCACCACCTTCGCACGCTTCTGGTCAAGATGAACAGACGACCGAACAATCGGTAGGGAGCCCCCGCCACCCCTGGAGGTGCCCCGAGATGACCGTTCTCGACCACAGACACCACACGGCGGTGCCCGGTTGGCTGCCCGGGGCCACCGCCCCCCGCACCGACCCGTCCCCGCTGCTCCCGGACCCCGCTCCGGTCCGCGTCCTCGGTACCCCCGCGCTGGAGAAGTACGACCCGGCCCTGCTCCGCGAGCTGTACCGCCGCCTCGTCGTCGGCCGCCGGTACAACCAGCAGGCCACCACCCTCACCAAGCAGGGCCGGCTCGCCGTCTACCCGGCCTCGACCGGGCAGGAGGCCTGCCAGGTCGCCGCCGCGCTGGTGCTCGGCGAGCGCGACTGGCTGTTCCCCAGCTACCGCGACACCCTGGCCGTCGTCTCGCGCGGGGTGGACCCGCTGGAGGCGCTCACCCTGCTGCGCGGCAACGCCCACACCGGCTACGACCCGCGGGCCAGCCGGACCGCCCCGCTCTGCACCCCGCTGGCCACCCAGGGGCCGCACGCCGTCGGGCTGGCGCACGCCGCCCGGCTGAACGGCGACCCGGTGGTCGCGCTGGCGATGCTCGGCGACGGCGGCACCAGCGAGGGCGACTTCCACGAGGCGCTGAACTTCGCCGCCGTGCTGCGCGCGCCGGTGGTCTTCCTGGTGCAGAACAACGGCTACGCCATCTCCGTCCCGCTCAGCGCGCAGTCCGCCGCCCCGACGCTCGCCCACAAGGCCGTCGGCTACGGGATGCCCGGCCGACTGGTGGACGGCAACGACGCGCCCGCCGTGCACGGCGTCCTGGCCGAGGCCGTCGAGCGGGCCCGGACCGGCGGCGGCCCGACCCTGGTGGAGGCGCTGACCTACCGGGCCGAGGCGCACACCAACGCCGACGACGCCACCCGCTACCGGACCGAGGCCGAGGTGGCGGCCTGGCGCGAGCACGACCCGATCCTGCTGATGGAGCGGGCGCTGCGCGAGCTCGGAGTGCTGGACGACGCCCTGGTGCAGGAGGCGGCCGACGAGGCCGAGGCGCTCGCCGCCCGGATGCGCGCGGAGTTCCACGCCGACCCGGAGCTCGACCCGATGTCCCTGTTCACCCACGTGTACGCCGAGCCGACCCCGCAGCTGCGCGAGCAGGCGGCGCGGCTGGCCGAGGAGCTGGCCGCCGAGGCCGAGGTGCAGCACTGATGACGACGGCCTCATCCACCCCCGCAGCCGCCGGGGCCCGGACCGCCAGCATGGCGCAGGCGCTCAACTCGGCGCTGCGCGACGCCCTGCGCGAGGACCCGACGGTGCACGTGCTCGGCGAGGACGTCGGCGCGCTCGGCGGCGTCTTCCGGATCACCGACGGGCTGACCGCCGAGTTCGGTCCGGACCGTTGCCTGGACACCCCGCTGGCCGAGGCGGGCATCCTCGGCACCGCCGTCGGCATGGCCATGTACGGGCTGCGGCCGGTGGTGGAGATGCAGTTCGACGCCTTCGCCTACCCGGCGCTGGAGCAGCTGTTCTCGCACGTCGCCAAGATGCGCAACCGCACGGCCGGCCGGCTGCCGCTGCCGATCACCGTCCGGATCCCGTACGGCGGCGGCATCGGCGGCGTCGAGCACCACAGCGACGCCTCCGAGGCGTACTACGCCGCGACCCCGGGCCTGCACGTGGTCACCCCCGCGACGGTGGCCGACGCGTACGGGCTGCTGCGGGCCTCGATCGCCTCGGACGACCCGGTGGTCTTCCTGGAGCCCAAGCGGATGTACTGGGGCAAGGCGGAGTTCGACCCGGCCGCCCCGGTCGAGCCGGTCGGGCGGGCCGTGCTGCGGCGGACCGGCAGCTCGGCGGTGCTGATCACCTACGGTCCCTCGCTGCCGGTCTGCCTGGAGGCGGCCGAGGTGGCGAAGGCCGAGGGGTGGGACCTCGCGGTGCTGGACCTGCGCACCCTGGTGCCGTTCGACGACGAGACGGTCTGCCGGGTGGTGCGCTCGCTCGGCCGGGCCGTGGTGGTGCACGAGGCCGGCGGCTTCGGCGGCACCGGCGCGGAGATCGCCGCCCGGGTCACCGAGCGCTGCTTCCACCACCTGGCCGCGCCCGTGCTGCGGGTCACCGGCTTCGACATCCCGTACCCGCCGCCGATGCTGGAGCACCACCACCTGCCCGGGGTGGACCGGATCCTGGACGCGGTCGCCCGGCTCCAGTGGGAGGACTGAGGATGATGCCCGTCGTGCGCGAGTTCACCCTGCCCGACCTCGGTGAGGGGCTCACCGGGGCGGAGGTGGTGCGCTGGCTGGTCGAGGTCGGCGAGGTGATCGCGGTCGACCAGCCGGTGGTCGAGGTGGAGACCGCCAAGGCGGTGGTCGAGGTGCCCTGCCCGTACGGCGGGGTGGTGACCGCGCTGTTCGGCGAGGTCGGCCAGGAGGTCGCCGTCGGCGCGCCGCTGGTGACGGTCGCGGTGTCGCCGGGCGAGGGCGAGCAGCCGCTCGTGGCGGTGGCGGCCGCGGCGGTGCCGGCGGAGCCCGCGGCGGAGGTGGAGCGGCCGCTGGTCGGGTACGGGGTCGCCGAGCCGGGGCGGAGCGGTCGGCGGCGCCGGGTCGGGGTCGCGGCCGCGGCTCCGGTCGCTCCCGTGGCCCCGGTGGTCGTGCAGGAGCCGCCGGCCGTGCGGGCGTCGGCCGTGCCGCCGGTGATCTCGCCGCTGGTGCGCCGGCTGGCCCGGGAGCAGGGGGTCGACCTGGCGGCGGTCACCGGCAGCGGGCCGGACGGCCTGATCATGCGGGCGGACGTCGAACGGGCGGTCGCGGCGAAGGTCTCCGGACGGGCCTTCCCACCGGTCGGCGCACCGGCGACCGCGCAGGTGCCGCCGGCACCGTCGGTGGCCGCCGCCGGGGAGGTCGTCCCGCTGCGCGGGCTGCGCAAGGCGGTGGCCGAGAAGCTCGGCCGCAGCCACCGGGAGATCCCCGCTGCGACCTGCTGGGTGGACGCCGACGCCACCGGACTGATGGCGCTGCGGCGGCAGTTGAACGCCGCTGCGGGTCCCAAGGTGAGCGTGCTGGCGCTGCTCGCCCGGATCTGCACGGTTGCGCTGGAGCGCTTTCCCGAGCTCAACTCCAGTGTGACCGCGGACGGTTCGGGCATCCTGCGGCACCCGGCGGTGCACCTGGGCTTCGCGGCCCAGGGCGAGCGCGGGCTCGTCGTCCCGGTGGTGCGGGACGCGCAGCGCCTGACCACCGAGCAACTCGGCGTCGAGCTGGGCCGGTTGACCGAGGCGGCGCGGACCGGGTCGATCGCCCCGGCCGAGCTGACCGGGGGCACGTTCACCCTGAACAACTACGGGGTGTTCGGGGTGGACGGCTCCACCCCGATCCTCAACCACCCGGAGGCGGCGATGCTCGGCGTCGGCCGGATCGTCGCCAAACCCTGGGTTCACCAGGGGGAGTTGGCGGTGCGTGAGGTCACCCAGCTGTCGTTCACCTTCGACCACCGGGTCTGCGACGGCGGTACCGCGGGCGGGTTCCTGCGGTTCGTGGCGGACTGCGTCGAGCAGCCGGGCACGCTGCTGCGGCAGCTCTGAGCGGGCCGGGCCGGAGCAGGGTCGCCCTGGGTGGCGGAGCCGCCACCCAGGGCGACACGGATCGAGCGAGAGTAGCGCGTCCCGGGGGCGGGTGTCCGGGCTTCGCGCGATTCGTCGGATGAGCAGTCCGGGCGTGGCACGCTTCCTGGGCGTCAGCAGAGACAAGCCAGGTGGTGGCGAAGGCCGGCCGGAGGCGAAACGATTCTCTTGGGTACTCGAAACGTTGCGGTGAAGTCCCGCAGAACACTCCTGGTCCGGACCGGTCACGGCTCGGCGGCGGCCTCGGCCGTGCCCGGTCTGCCGGGCGCCGCTCCGGGTGCCGCGCAGGCCGTCCGACCGGTGCCGCCGGTGCCGTTGGACCCGCCGGACCTGCCGCCGGCCGTCCCGCCCGCGGCACCGGCGGCCGCACCGCCGGTCGTGCCGCCGCGGCCGGTCGACCCGCCCGCGGTCCCGGCGCCGAGCCGCCCGGACGCCGCCGTGCCGGGGCCCGTGCCCGAACCGCTGTTCACCAGCGCCCCCGGCCTCAACTGGGCCGCCCCGGCACCCGCGCCGGTGCCGCCCGCGCCGGCGCCGCCCGGGCCGGACCCGCGCGCGGCGGCCGATCTGCCGCCCACCGCCCGGGACCTCGAACTGATCCGGGCCAGCCTGGCGGTGGTCGAGCCGGTCGCCGACCGGGCCACCGCGCACTTCTACGCGCTGATCTTCCTCGGCCACCCCGAGGTCCGGGCGCTCTTCCCGGCCGCCATGGACGTCCAGCGCGACCGCCTCTTCCGCGCCCTGCTGCTGGCCGCCCGCGGCGCCGGCGATCCGGCGGGCCTGCGCGCGTACCTGCGGGCGCTGGGCTGCGCCCACCGCCGGTACGGCACGCTGACCGGCCACTACGGCCCGGTCGGCGACTGCCTGGTGGCGGCGCTGGCCAGGTACGCGGGCAGCCGGTGGACCGCCGAGACCGAGCTGGCCTGGCGCCGGGCCTACCGGCTGATCTCCTCGATCATGATCGAGGCCGCCGAGGAGGACGCCCGCACCTCGCCGCCCTGGTGGCAGGGCGAGGTGGTCGCGCACCAGCGCCGCACCCCGGACGTCGCGGTGCTCACGGTCCGCCCCGACCAGGCGTACCCGTACCGGGCCGGGCAGTACACGAGCCTGGAGACGCCCTGGTGGCCGCGGGTTTGGCGGTACTTCTCGTTCGCCTCGGCGCCCCGGCCGGACGGTCTGCTGACCTTCCACGTCAAGGCGGTGCAGGCGGGCTGGGTCAGCAACGCGCTGGTGCACCGGGCCGCGCCCGGGGACGTGCTGCGACTCGGTCCGGCGGCCGGCGGGATGACCCTGGACCACACCGACGGCGCGGACCTGCTGCTGGTGGGCGGCGGTACCGGGATCGCGCCGATGCGGGCGCTGGTCGAGGAGGCGGTGGAGTACGGCGCGGCGGGCCGCTCGGTGGAGGTGTTCTACGGCGCCCGGCGCGCCGAGGAGCTGTACGAGCTGGCCGGTTTGCGGGAGTTGGCGCAGCGGCACGGCCGGCTGACCGTCCGGCCGGTGCTGTCCGGTCCCGGGGCCGGCCCGGCCGGGGCGGCCACGACCGGCCCGCTGACCGGCGAACTCCCGGAGGCTGTGGCCCGGTTCGGGCCGTGGACCGGGCGGACGGCGTACCTCGCCGGGCCGCCCGCGATGGTCCGGCGGACCACGGGGGTCCTGCTGCGGGCCGGGGTGCCGGCCGAGCGGATCCGGCACGACCTGGCCGCGCGGTGAGCGGGCCCGGGAGCCGGGGGCGGGGCCGGCGTCAGCCGAGGTCGGGCGCGAGCAGCGCGCGGATGCCCTCGATGTTGGCGGCCAGGTACGCCCGCAGGGTCGGCGGCACCACGTTGACCGAGGTGACGCCCTCGCGGGTGAACGGCACCCGGACGACCTCGTAGCCGCCGTTGGGCTCGTCGACCTCGGGGCCGTGCCGGCGGTCGAGGTCCATCGAGGCGAGCCGGCAGACGAAGAAGTGCTGGACCTTGACCCCGTGCGGGTGGAGCAGGGTGCCGTCGGGGTGGTGGGTGTGGCTGATGGTGTCCACGAAGGCGGGGACCACGTCGACCACCTTGCCGCCGAGCTCCTCGTCCACCTCGCGGTGCAGCGCCTCCACCACCGTGCGGTCGCCCCGCTCGACACCGCCGCCGGGGGTGATCCAGTACGGATGGGGGGAGCCGGGGCGGGTGCGCTTGATCAGCACGAGCGAGGCCGGTCCGTACGGGTTGTCCGGGTCGACCTCCAGCAGGATCGCCCGGGCGGTGCGCTGGACGACGGGACGGGGCGGGGTGCGCATGGCGACCTCCGGGGCTGGAGCGTTGTGCGGGAGTCTCCCGCGACCCGGCGTGCCCGAAACGCGGCTTGCCGACCGGTGCGTCCGTCCGTGATGGGTTCGTTGCGGCGATAGATCTTGGATAGCGAAGATGAACATTGAACAGATCTTCGGAATCCAGGTTTTACGCTTTGATGACCTTTGATTCGAAGGATTTTACCGAGTGAACCGTGTCAGAGTCATTGCAGCCGCGCCGCGCCTGTGCTGCAATGGGCGACTATCGGGCAAATCGGAGTGATTCACTCCGCATGCTCTTCTCTGCAACGACTCGGGCTGGGGGCTGGCTGTGGCCATGGATCGGATCGCAGAGCGTACCGCGCCGCCGACGCGGCCGGCGCGCGCTTCGCGCAAGGAGCGGCAGCCCACCCTGATCTCCTCCGTCCAGCGGGCCTTGCACCTGCTGGAGGCCGTCGGAGGGTTCCGGCACGGGGCCACCGCCAAACAGCTCGCCCGCGCCGCCGGCCTCCCGCTCGGCACCGCGTACCACCTGCTGCGGACCCTGACCCACGAGGGCTACCTGCGGCGGGCCGACGGCCGCTTCTTCTACGGCGACTCGGTCGAGGGCATCGTCCGGGCCGACGACCAGCAGGCCGAACGGCACGGGCTGCGGGTGCGGATGGAGCGGTTAAGCGACGAACTCGGCGCGGCCGTCTACTTCGCCCTCTACCAGGACGGCGAGGTCACCGTGGTGGACACCGTCGACGGCGCCCACCAGCCGGCCGTCGAACCGTGGGCCGACTTCCGGGCCACCGCCCACGCCCACGCGATCGGCCAGTGCCTGCTGAGCCAGCTCCCCGAGGAGGACCGGCGCGACCACCTCGCGCGCCACCCCCCGGTGGGGCTCACCCCGGCCACGCTCGCCGACGAGTCGGCCGTCCTGCGCCGGATCGCCGGGGTGCGGCACACCATGCCGGTGGTCGAGCGCCAGGAGTACGCGATCGGCACCGTCTGTGCGGCCGTGCCGATCACCGTCGGCTCGGTGGTCGCCACCATGGCGGTCTCGCTGCCGGTCGAGCAGGCCGACCGGCTCGCCGTGGTCGCGGGCCAACTGCGGCGCGGCGTCGGTGCGATGACGCCTTCGTTCGTGCTCTGACCGCCCCGCCGCACCCGACCGGTCCGGCCGCGGACCGGGCAATCCCGCTCGTTCACCATTTGAAAAAGCACATCTTGTCCACGACGTCCCCGGGCGGGGACGATGAGGCTGGACGTAGCGCACGCAATTCCTCCCCCTGTCAGCCAACAGCCTTGTCCGGGTACCCGCGAACCCTCACCCACGCGCGGCCGGGCAGAACGAGAGGTGTCGGTGCCATGCAGCACAGCACAGTCCAGGGCCACCTGACCATGAACCTGGTGGTCTCGGAGGAGCTCACCTTCCGCATCGTGGTCGACCTCGACTACGACCCCGCCGACCCCTACGCGGTCCGCTTCACCTTCCACCTGCCCGGCGACGAGCCGGTGACCTGGGTCTTCGCCCGCGAGCTGCTGCTCGACGGGCTGGCCCGGCCGTCCGGTGAGGGCGACGTCCACATCCACCCGGTCGGCGGGGAGCTGGGCGAGGTCTGCCTGGTGCTGCGCTCCCCCGAGGGCGACGCCGTGCTGCACGGCGCCGCGCCGCCGCTGATCGCCTTCCTGGCCCGCACCGACCGGCTGGTGCCGATCGGGGAGGAGGCCGCCGCCGGCGACCTCGACGCCCAGCTCGCCCTCATCCTGCACGGCCACGAGAACGCCGGGTGAGCCGCCGGCGGGCACCGGACGCGCATCGAAAGGGGCCCGTACCCGGGTGGTTCACCGGGTACGGGCCCCTTCCGTGCGGGTCGGCACGGGAGGCGCTCAGTCCTCGTCGAGGGCGAGGCTGAGGCCCCAGGACACCAGGCTGACGATCAGCGCGCCGAGCAGCGCCGACCAGAAGCCCTCGACGTGGAAGTCCAGGTCGAGCTTGTCCGAGGCCCAGGAGGTCAGCCAGAGCATCAGCGCGTTCACCACGAAGGTGAACAGGCCCAGGGTGAGGATGAACAGGGGGAGCGAGAACAGCTGCACCACCGGCTTGATCAGCCAGTTGACCACGCCGAACACCAGCGCCACGGCGAGCACCGTGAGCGTCTTGTGCTGCCAGTCGTCCCCGGTGAGCGTGATCCCGGTGACGATCCAGGCGGCGACCCAGATGGCCGCCGCGTTGATCAGTGTCTTGATGACGAAACCCTTCATGGGGCCAGCGTCCCAGGTCGGTCAAGGTGGGGCCATGTCCTGACCGGCTCGGTGGTGTTGAATGCCGGTGGGCCGAAGCCGCACGAGGAGGGGTGCCCCGATGAAGTTGTTCCGGCTGGACCGTCTGGACGCCGAGCGCGCCGCCAACGACGGCGCGTACCTGCGCTTCCTGCGCGAGCCGCGGATGTCCGCCGGCCTGTACGCGCTCTCCCCCGGCGACACCGACACCCAGACCGCGCACGCCCAGGACGAGATCTACCAGGTGATCAGCGGCCGGGCCGAGCTGACCGTCGGGGACGAGACCGCCACGGTGGGCCGGGGCACCGTCGTCTACGTGCCGGCCGGGACGCCGCACCGCTTCCACCACGTCACCGAGGAACTGCGGGTGCTGGTGGTCTTCTCGCCGCCGGAGGATTAGGGCGCTCAGGGCTCCGGGCAGGCCCCCGAGCAGGGCCGGTTAGGGTCGGGGCATGAGCAGCCTGAGCCTGACCGAAGAACTCTGGGCGGCGATCGAGCCGGTCTACGCCGAGATCCTCGCCCACCCCTTCATCGCCGGCCTGACCGACGGCACCCTGCCGCGGGAGGCGTTCCGCCACTTCGTCGTCCAGGACTCGCACTACCTGCGCGACTACGCCCGCGCGCTGGCCGTCTGCGCGGCCAAGGCGCCCGGCGAGGAGGAGGTGCGGGCCTTCGCCGACGACGCGATCGGCGCGCTGGCCGCCGAGCAGGGGATGCACGCCGAGTTCCTGGACGCCTTCGGCGACACCGCCGAGGGCGCCGCCGCCGAGCCGGTGCTGCCGACCACCCGCGCGTACACCAGCTACCTGCTCGCCACCGTCTACGGCGGCTCCTTCGCGGAGGCGGTCGGCGCGGTGCTGCCCTGCTACTGGATCTACGCCCGGGTCGGCGACCGGCTGCTCGCCGAGGGCTCCCCGGACCCGCTGTACGCGAAGTGGATCTCCACCTACGGCGACGAGGCGTTCCAGTCGGTGGTGCGCCGGGTGCTGGCACTGACCGACCGCCTCGGCGAGGAGATGTCCCCGGCCGAACGGCGCCGGGTGACCGAGCACTTCGTCACCACCTCGCGCTACGAGTGGATGTTCTGGGACGCCGCCTGGCGCGGGGAGTCCTGGCCGGTCTGAGCCCCGCCGCAGGACCGCGCCGGGGCCGTGGCGGGGCCGTGCCGGGGGTCCTGTCCGGGGTGTTCCCCGAGGTCGGGGCGGGGGTTCACCCCGGGGCCGGGGTCGGGGGGATCTCCGGGTTCTCTCGGGGCCGTTGGGCCTCGTTCCGCCTCTCGCGTCACCGTACGATCGAAGTACCGAAAGTGAACGGGATGCGGCACCGGACGGCAGCCGACCCCCTGGGGAGAGAAGGAACGGACATGGCTGAGCTCTGGAAGTCGCTGCCCTCGTGGGTGCGGAACATCGTCGTGCCGGTGCTGGTCCTGGTGCTGGCGTGGAACCTGCTGACGTTCGTCTTCGGGGTGGTCGGCGCGCTGCTGGCCTTCGCCGTCAAGGCGCTGGTGGTGGTCGGCATCGCCGCCGCCGTGGTGGTGCTGGTGAAGAAGGCCGCCAAGAACTAGGACACCAGGACACCCGGGACACCGGGAGCAGACATCGAGGCCCGACGCCCGCGCCCCTCCGGGGGGACGCGGGCGTCGGGCGTTCCCGGGGGCGCTCAGACGGCGGGCCCGCGCAGGAAGGCGTCGAGGTCCCGCTGCGGCCGCCAGCCCTGGGAGCGGGCGCGGGCGAGGTCCAGCACCACGCTGCGGGAGAGCTGGTCCACCGCGTACGGGGTCAGGCCGGGGAGCCGTCCGGTGCGGGCGGCCAGCCGGGCCAGCGGGGCCGGGACGTGGTGGATCCGGGCGCTCACCCCGTGCGCGGCCAGGACCGCGCGGACCACCGCGTCGCGCCGGTAGGGGCGGGCGTCGGCGATGTTGTAGGCGACCGGTGTCCAGGGGCGGTCGCCGGTGCGGCCCGCGCCGACCGCGGACAGGCAGGCGTCGGCGAGGTTCTGCACGGCGGTGAGGCTCAGCCGGACGTCGCCGCCGGGCAGCAGCAGCCGGCCGTGCCGGACCCGCTCCAGCAGCCGGGGCACCAGGTGCGGGTCGCCCGGGCCGTAGACGGCGCGCGGGCGCAGCACCACGGCGCCCGCCGCCAGCGCGAGCCGTTCCCCGACGGCCTTGGTGCGGCCGTACGCGTTGAGGTGGCCGGCCTCGGTGGGGTGGTGCTCCTGGACGGACTCGCGGTCGGACCGGGGGTCGTAGACGCTGGCGCTGGAGACCCAGGCGAGCGGCCGGTCCCCGGCGGCGCGCAGCAGGCGCTCGGTGCCGGTGACGTTGACGGCGTGCTGGGCGGCCTCGGCCGCGGCCCCCGGGGGCAGGTCGGCGACGGCGGCGGCGCAGTGCACCACCGCGTCGACGCCGGTGAAGTCGGGCTCCCCGGCGGTGGCGTCCCAGCGGACGTGGTGCCCGGCGGGGCCGGGGCGGCGGCCGTAGCAGAGCACGTCGTGGCCGGCGGCGACGGCGGCCCGGACGACGTGCGAGCCGCAGAAGCCGCTCGCGCCGGTGACGGCGATCCGCATCGGAGGTCTCCTCGGGGGTGCTGTTCGGGTGGGAGCGGGTGGGGGTCAGGCGGGTGTGCGGGTGGCGCGCAGGGTGAGGGCGGACCAGCCGGGCAGGGCGGACCGGCGGTCGGCGCGGGCGCCCGTGACCACCGGGGCGTACGGCGCGAGCGCGAGCAGCAGCTCGGCGAGCAGGGCGCGGGCCGCTCCGGCGCCGGGGCAGGCGTGCGGGCCCGCGCCGAAGACCGCCTGGGCGGCGGCGGGTCCGGGGGACGGCGCCGGGCGGTGCGCGCCGGCGGCGTGCCGGGCGACCAGGATCAGCCGGTCGCCCTTGCGGACGGCCCGGCCGGCCAGCTCGGCGTCGGCGGCGGCCACCCGGGGGAGCAGCGGTGAGGGGGCGGTGAGCCGGAACAGTTCGGCCGCCAGCGCGGGTGCGCCGGCGGCGTCGGCCGAGGACCAGAGCCCGGCGTCCGCGCACCAGGCGGCGGCCCGGGGGAGGGCGGCGACGGTGGTGTTGACGGTGGCCACCGCGACCATCGCGTCCCGGGGGTCGGGCAGCAGGGCGGCCAGCTCGGCGGCCCGCGCGGCGGCGGTCCGGGCGGCGCCGGGCGGGCGCGGGCCGGGCAGGTGGTCGCGGGCGGCGGCCGCGGCGGCCTCGGCGGCGGCGCCGGCCAGGGCCTGCGGGCAGCCGGTTGCGCCGGTCAGCGCGGCGGCCGTCACACCGGCCAACGCGCGGGACAGCGCGACGAGTTCGAGTTCCCCGGCGGCGAGCGCCGGGATCCGGTCGGCGAGCACCGCCTGCCAGCGCGGGCGGAGCCGGTCCACCGCCGCCGCGTCCAGGGCGGCCGCCAGCTCCCGGCGGGCGGTGCGGTGGCCGGCGCCCTCCTGGTCGAACAGCACGCCGCCGTCGGTGAGTTCGGCGGCGGCTCCGCCGGTGGTGCCGGGCGCGGTGCGGTCCAGCGGGATCCGGGTGAGCGCCTCGCGGTAGGCCTCGGGGCCGTGCACCAGCACGGTGCGGCCGAGCCGGGCCACCGGACGGCGGCGGGTGGCGGCGAGCAGCGCGAACAGCAGCGGGTGGCTGCGCAGATAGACCCGGCGGTCCCGGCGGCGGGCGCCCGGGTGCCGGGCCGGCTCCGGTCGCGTCGCGCCGTTCACAGCGCCAACTCCCGGGCGCAGTGGGCCGAGGCGGCCGCCCGGTCGGGCTTGCGGGAGCGGCCGGCCAGCGGCACCTCGCCGAACAGCAGGGCGTCCGGGCGGGCCGAGCCCATCCGTTCCAGCGGGCCGGCCAGCGCGCCGCGCAGCCGCCGCGGGTCGGTGCCGGGCGAGGGCTGGACCAGGGCGACCAGCCGTTCGTCGCCCTGCCCGTCCGGGACGCCGACCAGCACCGCGAGTTCGACGCCCGGCAGGTGCAGGGTCGGCTCGTACAGGCCCGGGTAGATGTTCTCGGCGCGGCGCAGCACCATGTCCTTGAGCCGGCCGGCGAGCACGATCCGGCCGTCCGGGCCGAGCGCGGCGCGGTCGCCGGTGCGCACCCAGGGCTCGGGTTCCTCGCCGAGGTGGCGGTGGCGGGCGCCGGGGCCGGCGAGCAGCAGTTCGCCGTCCGTGCCGAGTTCGGCGCGCACGCCCGGCAGCGGGGCGCCGACCAGGTCGCCGGGCCCGGTGAAGGCGCTCTTCTCGGCCTCCTCGACGGCCGCCGCCGGGAACAGCTCGGTGAGCGCGTAGACGCCCCAGGCCTGCTCGGCCCCGGCCTGTTTGACCCGGCGCAGCAGGGTCGCGTCGGCGGGCGCCGAACCGGTCCAGACCCGGCCGGTGAACCGGGCCCCGGCGGCGAGTGCGGCGCGCAGCTGCGGCGGGGTGAGGTAGCTGTGGGCGGGGGCGAGCCGGCCGAGCTGGCGGGCCAGTGCGGCGGGCTCGCGGGCCGGCAGGGCGACGGCGGCGCCGGCGGCGAGCGCGGGGACCAGCACGAAGAAGGTGCCGCCCAGCACCACCGTGCCGGGCCGCGGGTCGACCAGCTCGGTGACGGTGCGCAGTCCGGCGGCCAGCCCGTCGCGGGAGTGCACGACGGCGCGCGGGCGGGCGGTGGTGCCGGAGGTGAAGACGATCACGGCGTCGCCGTCGCGTTCGGGCGTGTCGCGTCCGGGGATGCTCGGCACCGACGCGCCGAAGGGGTTGGTGCGCAGCCGGGGCGCGCAGCCGGGCAGCCGGCGCCCCAGGGTGGCGACCGGGCCGAGGGCGTCGAGCGGGGGCAGCGCGAGGCCGGCGCGGCGGGCGAGCGGTCCGGCCCAGCCGGCCACCGCCTGGGCGGCGGCGTCGGCGAGCACCAGGTCGGGCCGGGCCAGCGCGAGCCGGGCGGCCAGCACGTCGGGGCCCGCGGTCGGGTCGAGGACGGCGGTGCGCAGGCCGAGCCGGTGCGCGGCCATCAGGACGGCGAGGGCGCGCGGGCCGGGGCGGACCGCGACACCGAGGGTGTCGCCGTCGCGCAGGCCGCGGGCGCTCAGGGCGACGGTGTGGTTGTCCGCGAGGTCGGCGAGTTCGCCGCGGCGGATCCCCACCCGGGTGGTGCCGAGCCGGGTGTGCCGCAGCACGGCCGGGCGGTCGGGGTGGACGGAGCGCAGGGCGTGGGCGAGCCGGTCGAGCACGGCGGGTCCTCGGGTTTCGGCGGGGCGGGACGGGCGGGACGGGCGGGGGGAGGGGTCAGCGGACGTCGACGGCGCGGGCGCCGGCGCCGCGGTCCAGGTACCAGCGGGCGGTGCCGACCACCCCGTAGGCGCGGATCCGCCGGGTGGAGTTCTGCACCACCATGTCGCGGCGGCGGACGATCGCGCGGGTGTGCCGGCGGACCCGGTTGATGAACAGCCGGTCGGTCGGCGAGGGGCGGCGCGGCATGCCGCCGACCGCCCGGTACAGCTCGGCGGTGATCGCCATGTTGTTGCCCGCGTGCATCCGGTACGGGGTGAGGTAGCCGTGCCGGCGCCGGTGCGCGGGCCGGATCCGGCCGAAGAGGGCGCCGAGCGCGACCAGGACCAGGAAGACGGCGCGCCCGGCCGGCCCGTGCTCGTCCCGGCGGGCGGTGACCCGGCCGCAGACCAGGCCGCCGCCGGCGAGCAGCGCGGCCCTGGCGGCGGCCGTCCAGCCGGGTTCGGGCAGGCAGTCGGCGTCGGTGCGGGCGAGCAGGGCGGCGCCCCGGGCGATCGCGTGCCGGAACGCGGTGTCGACGGCGGAGCCCACGCCCTTCTCCGGCTCGACCAGCACCTCGACCGGGAACGGCGCCCGGGCGGCGAAGGCGCGGACGGCGTCCACGGTGCCGTCGGTGGAGCCGTTGTCGGCGACCAGCAGGGTGAAGTCCCGGTCCCGCTGGGCGGCGAGGGCGTCCAGGGTGGCGGTGATCCGGGCCTCCTCCTGGTAGGCGGGGACGATCACCCACAGCGCGGTCACGACGCCTCCCAGACCATGGTCATCAGACTGGCGCCGCCGCCGAGGCCCACCATCAGCACCTTGTCACCCGGAACCAACGTCGAGCGTATTCGGTCGAGTTGGACGCCGATCGTGGCACTGGCGACATTGCCGAGCTCGGGCACGGTGACCACCAGCTTCTCCTCCGGGACGCCGGTGGCCTCGACGAACCGCTCCAGGTAGGGGACGGTCACCTGGTGCACCAGCACCCGGGCGTAGTCGTCCCAGCCGAGGCCGGTGCGGGCGGCCGTCCGGGTCAGGATGTCCGCGCCGATCTTCTCGAAGACCGTACGCAACTCCGTGCCGCCGCCCCGGAAGTAGCTGTACTCGTCGCCGCGCGGATGGCGCGAGCCGCCGCCCGGGATGCCGCCGACCTCCCAGTGCTCGGAGGCGGTCTCGGTGTCCACGTCGAGGATGCCGCCGCGCTCCACCGCCTCGACGACCACGGCGGCGCCCGCGTCGCCGAAGGTGTAGCCCGCGAAGCCGTCGCGGAACTCCTCCGCGCCGCGCGGGTCGCGGCGCATCGCCCGGCTGGGCGTCTCGCCGGTGACCACCAGGGCCCGCCGGGCCCGGCCGGCCAGGATCATCGCACGGGCCAGGTCGATCCCGTTGAGGAAGCTGTTGCAGGCGTTGCTGACGTCGAACGCGTGGGCGCGGGAGCCGAGTTCGGCCTGGACGAGGTGGGCGGTCGCGGGCTCGGCGACGTCCCGGGTGGCGGAGGCGAAGAGCAGCAGGTCGAGGTCGAGCGGGTGCAGTCCGCGGGAGTCCAGGGCGCGCCGGGCGGCCCCGACGGCCAGGGTGGAGGCGTACTCGCCGTCGGCGGCGAAGTGCCGGGTGACGATGCCGGTGGCCTTCTCGAAGGTCCGCTCCGGCAGGCGCAGCCGGCCGCCGGCGGTGATCTCGTCCTGGAGCTGCCGGGAGGTCAGTCGGCGGGCGGGGAGGTGGGATCCGACGGCGGTGATGCCGATCCGCGCGGTGGCTGCTGGATGCATGCCCTCATCGTCCGGCGCACCCGGTCGCGGGGGGGGGGGGGGCCCGGCGGGGGGGGGGGCCCCCCCGGGCGCCCAAACCCCCCCGCCGGCGGGGGGGGCCTGGGGGCGCCACCCCCCCCCCCCCCCCCCCCCCCGGGCCCCCCCCCCCCCCCCCCCCCCCCCCCGCCCCCCGCGACCGGGCTACCCAAACGCGTCAGTCCTGGTCGGGGGCCTGCTCGGCGAAGCCCGCGGGCACCGCGTCCACCGGCCCCGCGTCCACCGGTGCGGCGTCCAGCGGCACCGGGACGGCCGCCTGCGCCGCCGACGCCGGTCCCGCCCCCGGGCCGGCGCCGTCCGGGCCGACGGTGGACAGCAGCTGCCGGGCCAGCCCGAGCCCGGTGCCGCCCATCGCGAGCGCCTTGGCGAACAGCTCGCCCATCCCGTCGGCCCCGTTCAGCAGCACCATGTGCTCGACGTTGCCGAAGGACTCCGCGGCGGCCCGGACGATCTGCGGCCACTGCTCCGCCAACTCCTGCGCCACCACGGCGTCCTGGTTCTCGGCCAGGGCGTTGGCGCGCGCCTTGATGCCCTCGGCCCGGGCCAGCCCGATCGCCCGCGCCGCCGCCGCGTCGGCCAGACCGCGCGCCTCGGCCGCCGACGCCTCCGCCTGCCCGGTCGCCGTGGTCGCCTCGGCCTGCGCCAGCCCGCGCACCCGGGTGGCCTCGGCGTCCGCCTCGGCCGCGATGCGCACCCGGCTGGCCTCGGCGGCCGCCGCCAGCTCGGTCTCCCGGGCCTGCGCCTGCGCGGCCGAGATCCGCGCGTCGCGGGCCGCCTCGGCGGAGGTGCGGGTGTCGTACGCGCGGGCGTCGGCGGGCTTGCGCACGTCGATCTGGAGCTGCTGCTCCTTGCGCTGCGCCTCCAGCTCGGCGACCCGGGTCTCCTGGACCACCACCTCCTGCCGGGAGGCGGCGTCCGCGAGCGGACCGGCCTGCCGGGCGCGGGCGGTGGCGGTGTCCATCTCGGCCTGGTACGAGGACTGCTGGATCTCGCTGTTGCGGGTCGCCTCGGCCTTGCGGGCGGCGGCCTCCTGCTCGGCCTCGGTGGCCAGCCGGTCCGCCGCGGCCTGGGCGATCCGGGCGTCCCGCTGGACGGCGGCGGCGTGCGGGATGGCGAGGTTCTTGATGTAGCCGGTCGGGTCGATGATCTCCTGGATCTGCAGGGTGTCGATGATCAGCCCGAGCTTCTCCATCTCCAGCCCGGAGGCGGCCCTGGTCTCGCCGGTGAGCCGCTCGCGGTCGCGGATCATGTCCTCGACGGTGAGCCCGCCGACGATCGAGCGCAGGTGGCCGGCGAAGACGTTGTGGACGCGCTGGCTGATCAGCTTCTGCTGGTCCAGGAAGCGGCGGGCGGCGTTGGCGATCGAGACGTCGTCGTCGCCGACCTTGAAGATCACCACGCCCTTCACCCGGACCGGGATGCCCTGGGTGGTGACGCACTCGACGTTCAGCTCGGCCTCGTTGAGGTCCAGCGAGAGCCGCCGCACCCCCTGCAGGCCGGGGGTGACGAGGGTGCCGCGCCCGGTGACGATCCGGAAGCCCAGACCGTCGCCGACCCCCTCGGTGCGGTGCCGGGAGCCGGAGATGATCAGTGCCTCGTTCGGCTCGGCCACCCGCCACATGAGTTTGAAGAGCGTGATCCCGATGATCACTGCCCCGGCGGCCGCCGAGGCGATGATGATTCCCATGGTTCAACTCCCCCTTCCGGCGCAGCAGATGCGCCGATTCGGATTGTCCGCCCGGGCCGGTCCCGGGAAAAGGGAAGTGACATGACCCACCGTCACAAGGTCGTCACCGGAGGGTCATCGGAGTGTCACGGGCCGATCGGCGCCACGTACACCGTCCGCGGCGGCTGGTACTCGATCACCACCACCGGCGTCCCGACCGTCAGCCGCTCGCCGGGCACCGCCAGGTAGGCGAGGAACGCCTCGGTGCCCTGGCGCTCCGGCACGTGCACCATCACCTCGCCGACCAGCCCCGCGCCAACCGCCCCGGTGACCCGCCCCGTGCTCCCGACCACGCCGGCCTCCTCGCCTCGTCCGCTACGGGGCCAGTCTGCCCGCAGCGGCGGCCTCGCGCCCCCCGTTCACCGTCCGGACCTCGACGTTCCCCCTCCCCGACCCGCTCTGGACCTCCGGCGATCGGCTCGCTACGGTGTTGGACGTCATGCGCGGGCAACACCGCCTGCGGACGCGGGAGCTCGGAGCACCGGGCTGAGAGGGCGCTGAACGGGACGTCGACGGACGGACCGGCGGCTGCGTCGACCGCAGGAACCTGACCGGGTAATGCCGGCGTAGGGAGTTTGAGGTCCGATGACCACCTTCGATGCACAGCCGCAGTCTGCCCAGGCCCAGGCCCAGGCCCAGGACCAGGACCAGGACCGGTCCGGCCCGGGAGCCGCCGTCACCAGCGCGGGCACCGGCTACCCCACCCCGGCCTGGCGCAAGGCCCACCGCGAGGGGTCCCGCCCCGACCTGCGCGTGCCGTACCGCGAGGTCGTGCTCACCAACGGGAGGACCGTCCCGCTCTACGACACCTCCGGGCCGTACACCGACCCCGCCTACGAGCCCGACGTGCGGCGCGGCCTGCCCGCCCTGCGCGACGCCTGGATCCGCCAGCGCGGCGACGTCGAGGAGTACGACGGCCGCGAGGCGCGGCCCGAGGACGACGGCATCCGGCACACCTCGCCGCGCGGCGGCGACCTGCGCAACCTCGACGCGGTCTTCCCCGGCCGCCCGCGCCGCCCGCTGCGCGGCCGCGACGGTGCCGCGGTCACCCAGCTCGGGTACGCCAAGCGCGGGATCGTCACGCCCGAGATGGAGTTCGTGGCCCTGCGCGAGGGCCTGGCGCCCGAGTTCGTCCGCGAGGAGGTCGCCCGCGGCCGCGCCGTCATCCCGGTCAACGTGAACCACCCCGAGGTCGAGCCGGCGATCATCGGCACCAACTTCCTGGTGAAGATCAACGCCAACATCGGCAACTCGGCCGTCACCTCCTCGATCGAGGAGGAGGTGGAGAAGATGACCTGGGCCACCCGCTGGGGCGCCGACACCGTCATGGACCTCTCCACCGGCCGCAACATCCACACCACCCGCGAGTGGATCCTGCGCAACTCCCCCGTGCCGATCGGCACCGTCCCGCTCTACCAGGCGCTGGAGAAGGTCGACGGCAGGGCCGAGGAGCTCAGCTGGGACGTCTACCGCGACACGATCGTCGAGCAGTGCGAGCAGGGCGTCGACTACATGACGGTGCACGCCGGCGTGCTGCTGCGCTACGTGCCGCTGACCGCCCGCCGCAAGACCGGCATCGTCTCGCGCGGCGGCTCGATCATGGCCGCCTGGTGTCTGGCGCACCATCAGGAGAACTTCCTCTACACCAACTTCGAGGAGCTCTGCGACATCCTGGCGCGCTACGACGTCACCTTCTCCCTCGGTGACGGCCTGCGCCCCGGCTCGATCGCCGACGCCAACGACGAGGCGCAGTTCGCCGAGCTGCAGACCCTGGGCGAGCTGGGCCGGATCGCCCGGGCCAAGGACGTCCAGGTGATGATCGAGGGGCCGGGCCACGTCCCGATGCACAAGATCAAGGAGAACATGGATCTCCAGAAGGAGATCTGCGACGAGGCCCCCTTCTACACCCTGGGCCCGCTCACCACCGACGTCGCGCCCGGCTACGACCACATCACCTCGGGCATCGGCGCCGCGATGATCGCCTGGTGGGGCACCGCGATGCTCTGCTACGTCACCCCCAAGGAGCACCTGGGCCTGCCCAACCGCGACGACGTGAAGACCGGCGTCATCACCTACAAGATCGCCGCCCACGCCGCCGACCTCGCCAAGGGCCACCCCGGCGCCCAGGCCTGGGACGACGCCCTCTCCGACGCCCGCTTCGAGTTCCGCTGGGAGGACCAGTTCAACCTGGCCCTCGACCCGGAGACGGCCCGCGACTTCCACGACGAGACCCTCCCCGCCGAGCCCGCCAAGACCGCCCACTTCTGCTCGATGTGCGGTCCGAAGTTCTGCTCGATGAAGATCTCCCAGAAGATCCGCGACGAGCACGGCGACGGCTCCACCGCGGTCGGCTCCGGCTACGACGCGGATGCCCTGGCCGGCATGGCCGAGAAGTCCGCCGAGTTCGCCGCCCAGGGCAACAAGGTCTACCTCCCCCTGGCCGACTGACCCGCGACACCCGAGCGCCGCCCCGGTCGCCCCGGGGCGGCGCTGTGCCGTCCCCGGCTACTCCTCGGCGCCGCCGAAGACCATGCGGTGTCCGCGCGCGGTGTCCAGGTACTCGCGGACGCGGTGGATCAGCCCGTCGCGGAGTTCGAAGACGAGGCAGTAGTCGTTGGCGTAGTGGCGGCCGTCGGCGAGCGTCGCGGTCATGGTCTCCTCCACGACCACGCGCTCGCCGTCGGCGTGGAAGCCGTGGAAGGCGACGTCGACGTCACCGGCGAACAGGCGGGAGAAGTCCTCGGCGAGGAAGCGCGTGATCGCCGCCCTTCCGACCATGTGGCTGGGGCGGTCCAGCGCGGTGGCCGTCGCGTTCCCCGGAGGTGCCAGCCACTCGGCGTCCTCGGTGAAGACCGCGGAGATCTCATCGGCGTCGTGGGTGGCGAACGCCTTCCAGGCGGCCCGGACGACGTCGCGGCTGCTCGCCGGGTCGCGGTCGGGGCGGGCACCGGTCCGGGCGGGGGCCGAGGGAGCGGCCTCCAGCGTGCGGCGGATCACCGTCGAACCGTGCTCGACGAACTCGGCGATCGGTGCGGCCAGGGCGTCGGGCAGGACATCGATGTGCCACACGAATCTCGTCCGGCCGCCGGCCTCCGGAAGGGCCTGCATGGACGCGTGGTGGTGGGACGGGTGGAGGCTTCCGCCGACGACCGTGTAGGCGACCCGCATCGCCTCGTGGTCGAGGTCGACGAGCCGTTCGAGCACGATCGTGCCGTCGGCGAAGGTGACGGTGCGCGTGTCCGAGCTCAGCCGGGTGCCGGTGACGAACCCGGGTGCCATCCGCTCGTGCACCGCGCCGTAGTCGCTGAGCACCGACCACACCGCTTCGGGGCGGGCATCGATGACGATTTCCTTGTGGATCGAGGCCATGGACGGTTCCCTTCGTGTCATCACGTGAGCCCCAGCATCCGGGGCGGTGGCGCCGGAGGTCTTGAAGATCCTTGCGGGCCGTCCTGTCCTACCCGGCGGGTACCGTTCGCGGCATGCTGTCCGCCTCGACCCTCGCCGCCCGGCCGGAGTTCACCGTGACCGTGGTGGGGTGCCGCTCCGACCACGCCCGGTGGTCGCGGCCGGAGACCCGCGACGACCACCGGCTGGTGCTGGTGCGACGCGGCAGGTTCCGGCGGTCGGCCGACGGCGCCGACGCCGATCTGGACCGGACCACGGCCTACGTGGGCACGCCCGGCGAACAGGAGCGCTTCGCGCACCCGGCCGGCGGCGACGTCTGCACGTCGGTCAGCTTCGAGCCCTCCCTCCTCGGGCGCCCGCCCGCCGCGACGACGGTGCACGTCGACGCGCGCGTCGATCTCGCCCACCGCCGTCTGGTGGCCGCCGCGGGCACCGGCGACATCGACTACGCGCTGGCGGAGGAACTGCTCCGCCTCGTCGCGGCCGCGGCCGGCGGGCCGACCGTCCGCTCCCGGCCGGCCGACCGGGCACTGGCCGCGGCGGCGCGCGAGGCGATCATCGAAGAGGCCCCGGAGGCCGCGGGGCTCTGCGCACTGGCCGCGCTGCTGGAGGTGTCGCCCTACCGGCTGAGCCGGGTGTTCTCCAGGGAGACGGGCGTCCCGCTGACCCGCTACCGCAACCGGGTGCGCGTCGCCCGGGCCATGGACCGGATCGCCGAGGGCGAACCCGGCCTCGCCGACCTGGCGGCACAGCTCGGCTTCGCCGACCAGGCGCACCTGACCCGCACCATCCGCGAGCACGTGGGACACACCCCCACGGCGCTGCGCCGGCTGCTCGCCCCGGCCCGCACCCGCCCCGGGCCGACGGGCCGGTGAAGGTGCCGCCTTCGGGCCGAAGTCGTCCTTGACGATTTCGGGGAGGCCGTCCACATTCCGGAGCCGTTCGGCTTCACCCTCGACACCGCGGTTCTGCTTCCGTACTGACGGGCTCGCCCGGTACGGCGCCCGGGGGCGCCGGAGGTCAGGCGGCGTCCTCGGGGTACCAGCGGAGTTCGACGGTGTTGCCGTCCGGGTCCTGGACGTAGACGGAGGTGGCGTTGCCGCGGGCGCCGTAGCGCTGGACGGGGCCCTCCAGGACCGTGAAGGTGCCGGCGGCGATGACCTCCTGCCAGTCGAGCGGGTCGACGGTGAGACAGATGTGGTCGACGTTGGACTCGCCGCGCGGGCGGTCGGTCAGGTCGATGATCGTCTCGGGGGTGATCCGGACCGACACGAACGGGGCCTTCCCGGCCCGCCACTCGTCGACCCGGACCGGCTCCAGGCCCAGCTGCCCGCTGTAGAACTCCAGCGAGCGCTCGACGTCGCGGACGTTGAGCACGAGGTGGTCGAAGGCCTTCACGCGGAGGGCGGTCATGGTGGCTCCAGTCGGGAGGGAGGCTGCCGGGTGACGTCTTCCACGATCCGCCGGGCGGCCGGTCCCATCAAGGGGCGGTCGGTGAACGATCATTGAGCCGGACTGAATGACGGGAGGGGTGCACAGGGCGTTCGTCCGGGCGGCGGCGGACTCGGCGGCCGACTCGGTGACGGCCCCCGAGTAGCCCCGGAGCAGCCCCGGGGCGGGCCGGGCCCCGCGGGTCAGACCGGGAGGCGGGAGACCAGCAGCCGGCCCTCCATCGTCACGCCGCCGTCCATGGCGACGGCCAGTTCGTCCGCGTAGACGTACGGGCCCGGGACGTGCGGCGGCATGCCGTCGTCGGCGTGCACCGCGCCGGTGAGGTACGGGATCGGGCTGTGCCCGTGCACGACGCGCGCGCCGCCGTAGGTGTCCAGCAGCTCGCGGACGGCCATCGGGCCGGCGTCGCCGCGGAAGGCGAAGCGCTTGGTGAACCGGCGGAAGCAGTCCCACCACTCGTCGACGCCCTCGTCCGCGAGCAGGTCGTGGACGGCGTCGTTGACCTCGGCGATGGACTCGCCGTACTCCAGGTACGCGGTGGTGTCGGAGTGCAGCAGCAGGTGGCCGTCCTCCAGGGCGACCGCCGGGAGCCGGGAGAGCCAGCTGATGTGGTGCGCCTCCAGGCGGTCCAGGTCGTTCTGCTGGCCTCCGTTGAGCCGCCAGGCGGCGAGGAAGGAGGCGGTGCCGGCGGTGGACTGGACCGGCTCGTCGCCGTACCGGGCGGCGCCCAGGAAGAGCAGTTCGTGATTGCCCATCAGGGCACGGCAGTAGCCGCCGGCCGCGGCCGCCTCGGCGGCGAGCTGCATGACCAGGTCGATGACGCCGATGCCGTCCGGGCCGCGGTCGGTGAAGTCGCCGAGGAACCAGATCCGGGAGCGGCCGGCCGACCAGTGGCCGTCGGCGTCGATCAGGCCCTGGTGGCGCAGCTCGGCGCGGAGCTCGTCGAGGTAGCCGTGCACGTCCCCGACCACGTAGAGCGGGCCGGGCGGCTCGCCGGGGCCGGGGGCCGGGTACGGGTGGTAGGGCAGGGCGGGTTCGGTGAGCGGGGGGCCGAGCTCGATGGTCGGCGGGTCGTCGCCGCCGCTCTGGGCGTGCACGGTGTGGCCGTGCTCGGGGCCGGCGGCCGGCCAGTGCTGTTCGAGGTAGCGGGCGCCGCCGTAGCCGCTGTAGGTCTCGGCCTCGTAGCCGCCCCCGGAGTAGTCGGCGACGGGTTCGGGTTCGTAATAGGTGCCGTACGGCAGCACGTCGAGGTCCGGCTGGTGGCGTGGGCCTGAGTCCGGGTGTTCAGGCCCGGGGAAGCGGTCCTCGGGTGTCATTCGCCCATCATAGGAAGACCACTCTCCCGGCGTCGTCACCTGGTGGGTATCCAATCCTCCGGAGCGTCAGCCGGTCGGTCCGTCAGGTCCGATTTGTCCCGACTCGGCAGGGGGGTGGGCCACACACCCGGGGGTGCGGCCCGGGGTCACACCTCGCCCGGCGGGCGGGGCGGGCTGACCGTGGTGCGCGGGCTCCGCCGTTGGGAGGAGGCCCGGACGATGAGTTCGGTGGGCATCAGGGTGCCGGGCGGCGGGCCGGTTCCGGCGGTGCGGAACCGCGGCGGGAAGAGCCGGGCGATGTCGACGCCGGTGCCGGAGTCCACCCCCTCGATGGCGTCGATCAGCAGGTTGACCACGGTGGTGCCGATCCGCCGCGGCTTGAGCGACAGGGTGGTGATGGGCGGCTCGGTGGTCGCGTACACGTCGCTCTCGCTGCAGCAGACCAGCAGCAGGTCGTCGGGCACCCGCAGCCCGTAGCGGCGGGCGGCGGCGAGCAGGTCGGTGCCGTTGGGGTCGAAGAGGCCGTAGACGGCGTCCGGCCGGTCGGGTCGGGCGAGCAGCCGGTCGGCGGCGACGGCGCCGGCGGCCGGGTCGTGCGCGGGGTAGGTCTCGTAGACCGGCTCCTGGCCGACCTTGGCGCACCAGCCGAGGTAGGCCTCGGTGGAGAGCCGGGTGTAGGTGTCGGTGCTGGTGCCGGTGAGCAGGCCGATCCGGCGGGCGCCGGCCTCGGAGAGGTGGTCGAGGATGCCGAGCACGGCGGCCTCGTGGTCGTTGTCGACCCAGGCGGTGACCGGGCAGTTGCCCGGCTTGCCGTCGCTGACCACCGGGACGCCGGACCGGTACAGCTCGCTGACCAGGGGGTCCTGGTCGGGCGGGTCGATCACCACGGTGCCGTCCAGGGCGATGTTGCCCCAGACGTCGTGGCGGGAGGAGGCGGGCAGCACCACCAGCGCGTAGCCGCGGCCCAGGGCGGCGCTGGTGGCGGCCCGGGCCATCTCGGCGAAGTAGGCGAACTCGGTGAAGGTGAACGGCTCTTCGCCGTAGGTGGTGACGGTCAGCCCGATCAGGCCGGACCGTCCGGTGCGCAGGGTCCGTGCGGCCGCCGAGGGGCGGTAACCGAGGCGCTCGGCGACTTCGCGCACCCGGCTTCTGGTCTCGTCGGGCAGGCGGCCCTTCCCGTTCAGCGCGTCGGAGACGGTGGTGATCGACACTCCGGCGGCTGCTGCCACATCCCGGATGCCGGCCCGCTCCAGACGCCGTGAGGTGGTGGGACGCCGACCGCTCTGGTTGGCTGCTGCTGTCATGGCGGACCGATCGTATGGCTCCTGACAAGGGTCTGTGACCGGCGCATTGGGAGCCTGTGGAGATACGTTTCTCCATGAGTGAGCCCGCGCGCGCCCCTTCGATCCCCGGACGAAACCAGCCGGTTTACCTCTGACATGTGCCAAAGGAACCCGGCAGAATGGCTGATCTGCACCTGTAGCCCGACCGGGCATCTCACTCCTACGGGTGAGTGCTGATCGGTATCGTTCAGGGCACCCGACCGGGGTGGACCGGGTGCGTTCCCAGATCCCGGGCACGGCGGCGATCCCGACCGTGGCGGGCGAACGCAGCGGGAAAGACAGAAGGAGACCGACCGTGACCGCAGCACAGGGCCCCCGCCTCAGGCCGACCCTGGACGGCATCCCCACCTACAAGCCCGGCAAGCCCGCCGGCGCCGACGCGTACAAGCTGTCGTCCAACGAGAACCCCTACGAGCCGCTCCCCGGCGTGCTGGAGACGGCGGTGGCGGCGGCCGGCAAGCTCAACCGCTACCCCGACATGGCCGCCACCGAGCTGACCGCCGTGCTGGCCGAGCACTTCGACGTGCCGGCCGAGCACATCGCCACCGGCACCGGCTCGGTCGGCGTCGCCCAGTCGCTGATCCTCGCCACCGCCGGCCCCGGCGACGAGGTGATCTTCGCCTGGCGCTCCTTCGAGGCCTACCCGATCATCACCCAGATCGCCGGCGCGACCCCGGTCCCGGTGCCGCTGACCGCCGGCGGGGACCACGACCTGGACGCGATGCTCGCCGCCGTCACCGAGCGGACCCGGCTGATCTTCGTCTGCAACCCCAACAACCCCACCGGCAACGTGATCCACCGCGCCGAGCTGGAGCGCTTCCTGGACGCCGTCCCGTCCGACGTGCTGATCGTCGTCGACGAGGCGTACATCGAGTTCATCCGCGACCCCGAGGTGCCCAACGGCATCGACCTCTACCGGGACCGCCCGAACGTCTGCGTGCTGCGGACCTTCTCCAAGGCCTACGGCCTGGCCGGGATGCGGGTCGGCTTCGCGATCGCGCACGAGCCGGTCGCGGGCGCGCTGCGCAAGACCGCGGTGCCGTTCGGCGTCACCCAGCTCGCCCAGGACGCCGCCGTCGCCTCGCTGCGCGCCGAGGACGCCCTGATGGTCCGGGTGGACGCGCTGGTGGAGGAGCGGACCCGGGTGGTGGCCGGGCTGCGCGCCCAGGGCTGGGAGATCCCGGACTCGCAGGCCAACTTCGTCTGGCTGGAGCTGGGCGAGCGCTCGCAGGACTTCGCGGCGGCGTGCGCCGAGGCCGGGGTGATCGTCCGGCCGTTCCCGGAGGGCGTGCGGATCTCGATCGGCGAGGTCGAGGGCAACTCGATCTTCCTCGCGGTGGCGGAGGCGTTCCGCAAGGAGCTGTGACCCCTGCTCCGGCACGCGGCGGAGCGGGCGGCCCGACGGGGCGGCCTGCTCCGCCGCGGCGTTTCCGGGGGCCGGCGGCGGGTCCGGTGGACCAGGGCCCGGTGGATCAGGGTCCGGTGGACCAGGGCCCGGTGGATCAGGGTCCGGTGGACCAGGGCCCGGTGGATCAGGAGTGCCTGGGGGTTCCTGGGAGGCGGCTGGGAGGTCGGTCAACGGCGGACCCGGCGGCCGCCAAGGCGGCGCCCGGCGGCGGGCGAACCGTGGACATATGCCCGGTTCGGGCGGTCAGCCATCTCCCAGGCGGTGTCCAGGGCGGTGCAAGAGCGCCCCGGGATGCTGTCCGCCATGAAGGTGTTCCCGCGACGGCGAGGCGCGGTCCTCGTCAACTCCGCGCTCGGCGTGGCCCTGATCGGTGCCGCCGCGCTGGCGTACACGGTGCTGGACGACGGCACGGACAGGGCGGCCGCCAAGGCCCCGGTCCGGACGGCGACCGTGGCCAGGGGCACGGTCCTGGCCACGGTGTCCGGAACCGGCACCCTGGCCTCGCCCACCGACGCGGCCCAGGACTTCACCACCGGAGGGCGGCTCACGGCCGTCGAGGTCGCCGTCGGTGACACGGTGGCCAAGGGACAGGTGCTCGCCACCGTCGACACCACCTCGGCCCAGCAGCAGGTGGACGCCGCGCAGGCCGCGCTGAACACCGCCACGGTCAACCTGGCCAAGGCCCGGGCGGGGGTCACCACCACCACCGTCCAGCAGCTGCCGGCCAAGTCCAGCGGCTCGTCCGGCTCGGCCGGGTCGAGCGGACGCGGGGCGGGCGGGAGCAGTACGTCCGCCCCGCAGTCCGACCCCTCCGCGCAGTCCGGCCCCTCCCAGCAGTCCGACCCCTCCGCGCAGACCGGCCCGTCCGCGCAGGCCACCGCCCCGGCGGCGCAGAACACCGTGCCCGAGCCGCAGACCACCACCATCAGCACCACCAAGGTCGACGACGCGGCGGTCGCCCAGGCCGAGCAGCAGCTCGCCACCGCGCAGACCAACCTCGCCAACGCCCGGGCGGCGCTGGCCGGGACGACGCTCACCGCCTCGGTGGACGGCACGGTCGCCTCGGTGGCGGGCAAGGCCGGCGACACGGTCGGCTCGACCGGCGGCGGCTCCTCCTCGGCCTCGTCCGGGACCAAGTCTTCGACCGGCTCCTCCACCGCCCCGAGCGGCTTCATCGTGCTGACCAACCCGACCGGGATGCAGGTCACCGCCAACTTCTCCGAGCTGGACTCGCTCAAGCTGAAGAAGGGCGAGGCCGCCACCGTCACCCTGAACGCGCAGTCCGACAGCACGTTCAACGCCTCCGTGCTGTCGGTCAGCCCGCTGCCGGTGAGCGGTTCCGGCGGGGGGTCGTCCGCCGTCCAGTACGCGGCGACGCTGCAGCTCTCCGGGGACGTCGGCAAGCTGCGCACCGGTCTGAGCGCGACCGTCTCGGTGGTCACCGGGGAGGCGGACAACGCCCTCTCGCTGCCCACCGCCGCGCTGTCCGGCACCGGCGCGAGCCGGACCGCCACCGTGGTGCACGCCGACGGCGGCACCGAGCGGGTCACCGTCGAGGTGGGCGTCGAGGGCGACACCACCGTTCAGGTGCTCTCCGGGCTGGCCGAGGGCGACACGGTCGAACTGGCCTCCACCAGCGGCTCGAACGGCTTCCCCAACGGCTCCTTCCCGGGGACCGGCGGCAACCGGGCCGGCGCCGGCGTGGCCGGGATCGGCGGCGGCACGGGCGGCACGGGCGGTGCGGGCGGCGCCGGCGGCGCGGGCGCCGGACGGGTCGGTGGCCGCTGATGCCGCACCGCCTCCCCGCCCGCCCCGAGGCCCCGGCCCCGGTGATCAGGATCCGCAGCCTGACCAAGTCCTACGGCCACGGCGACGCCACCGTCCACGCGCTGCGCGGCCCCGTCGACCCGGCCACCGGCGCCCCGCCGGGCGTCGACCTGGACGTCGAACAGGGCGACTACGTCGCCGTGATGGGCAGCTCCGGCTCCGGCAAGTCCACCCTGATGAACATCCTCGGCTGCCTCGACGTGCCGACCTCCGGCCGCTACCTGCTGGACGGCATCGACGTCGGCCACCTCGACGAGCAGCAGCTCGCGCTGGTCCGCAACCGCAAGATCGGCTTCGTCTTCCAGTCCTTCAACCTCGTTCCCCGCACCACCGCGCTGGCCCAGGTCGAGCTGCCGCTCGCCTACGCGGGCGTGCGGTCCGCCGAGCGCCGCCGCCGGGCGCTCGCCGCGCTCTCCCTGGTCGGCCTGGCCGAGCGCTCCGGCCACAAGCCGGGCGAGCTCTCCGGCGGCCAGCAGCAGCGCGTCGCGGTGGCCCGGGCGCTGGTCACCGCGCCCGCGATGCTGCTCGCCGACGAGCCCACCGGCAACCTGGACAGCCGCTCCACCGAGGAGGTGCTGGCGCTCGTCGACGGCCTCAACGCCACCGGCCGCACGGTCGTGCTGATCACCCACGAGGACGAGGTCGCCCGGCACGCCAAGCGGGTGCTGCGGCTGGTCGACGGCGCGATCGTCGCCGACGTCCGGCAGGCCCCGGTGGACGGGCCGCCGCCCGCCCTGCTCCGGGCGGGGGTGCCGGCGTGATCCTCTGGCAGACGCTCCGCTTCGCCGCCGGCGGCCTGGCCGCCAACAAGGTGCGCTCCGCGCTCACCATGCTGGGGGTGCTGATCGGCGTCGCCGCGGTGATCCTGCTGCTGGCCGTCGGCAACGGCTCCTCGGTCGCGGTCAAGGAGTCGATCACCTCGCTCGGCACCAACGCGCTCACCGTGACGTCCGGCTCCGCCACCGGCGGTGCCCGCTCGGCCGGCACCGCCAGGAAGCTGACCGTGGCCGACGCCAAGGCGCTGGCCACCGGGACGGACGCCGAGGCCGTCCGGTCGGTGGCGCCGGTGGTGACGGCGAGCGGCACCGCGCTGTACGGGGACATCTCCTACAGCCCCGGCTCGATCGTGGGCACCTACCCGGCGTACTTCGAGACCGCCAACCAGAAGGTGGAGCACGGCGAGTACTTCACCGAGGACGACGTCCTGAACTCCCGCAAGGTGGCGGTGCTCGGAGCGACCACCGCCCGGCAGCTGTTCGCCGGGGCCGACCCGGTCGGCCGGTCGATCACCGTCGGCGGGACCCCGTTCACCGTGGTCGGCGTGCTGCGGGCCAAGGGCGGCACCGGGTTCACCGACCCGGACGACGTGCTGATCGCCCCGCTGCCGACGGTGCAGAACGCGTTCACCGGCTTCGGCTCGGTCAACCAGATCCTGGTCCAGGCCGGTTCGGCGGACAGCACCGCCGCGGCCCAGTCCGAGATCACCCGCGTCCTGCTCGGCACGCACGCCATCGCCGACCCGAGCAAGGCGGACTTCCGGATCAGCAGCCAGGCCTCGCTGCTCAGCGCCCGTGAGTCGACCACGAAGACCTTCACGGTGCTGCTCGGCGCGGTGGCCGCGATCTCGCTGCTGGTCGGCGGGATCGGCATCACCAACATCATGCTGGTCACGGTCACCGAGCGGACCAGGGAGATCGGCATCCGCAAGGCGCTCGGCGCCCCGCGCGGGGTGATCCTCGGGCAGTTCCTCACCGAGGCCACCCTGCTGTCGGTGGTCGGTGCCGGGCTGGGCGTGCTGGTCGGGATCGCCGGCGCGCACGTCAGGATCGTCGGCATCGAACCGGTGGTGATCCCCGAGTCGGTGCTCGGGGCGTTCGGCATCGCCGTCGCCATCGGCCTGTTCTTCGGCAGCTACCCCGCCAACCGGGCCGCCTCGCTGCGCCCGATCGACGCCCTCCGCCACGAGTGACCAAGGACCGGACCATGAGCAACGAGATCGAGCCGCGCACCCCCGCCGAGCAGGTCGCCCTGCTCTCCACCGCGCCGGACGCCCGGGACGTCGGCGGCGAGCTGGCCGCCCCGCCGCGCCGCCGGCTGCCCTGGGTCCCGCTCGTGCTGTCCGGGGCGGTGATCGCCACGGCGGCCTTCGCGGGCGGCGTCGGGTACCAGAAGGACCAGGGCTCCGACCGCGCCGGCGGCTCCGGCCGGACGACCGCCTCCGGGGCGCAGCAGCCGCGGGGCGCCGGGGCGACCGGCTTCCCCGGCGCGGGCAACGGCAGCCGCCGCAACGGCCAGGGCGGCCAGGGCGGCCAGGGGACCGGTACCGCTCAGGGCGCTCAGGGCGGCTTCACCCGGGGCACGGTCAAGGCCGTGGACGGCACCACGGTCTACCTCACCGACGCCAACGGCAACACGATCAAGGTGACCACCGCCGACAGCACCAAGGTGCAGCTCAGCAAGGAGGGCAAGGTCGGCGACCTGCAGCCCGGCCGGAGCGTCACGGTGATGGGCACCCCCTCCGGCGACGGCGGCTACGCCGCGACCCAGCTGGTCGAGGGCACCGCCGGCTTCGGGGCGGGCGGAGCCGGCGGTGCCGGCTCCGGCGGAGGGCCCGCCGCCGCCCCCTCCCGAACCGCGTCCGGCGGCTGACCCGGCCGCCCCGGACGCCCGCGCGGCCCGGCCGTCTCCTCCGGAGGCCGGGCCGCGCACCCTTCCCGCGCCACCGCGTGCCGCCGCGCACCCGCCCGCCGCCGGAACCGTGCGCACACCACCCGGGCCCGCCCCCCGCGGGTCCACACGGACAAAACCGCCCGATAAGGTGTTAATCCAACATTCATCGATGGCCCATAGCCTCCCCGGGCTAGCCTCAAGCTGAACGCCATCGTCCGACCGGGAGGCGGAACCCCCGTGCAAGGCACTGTGTCGACACCAGGAACCTCGGCGGTGAACAGCGGCGGGCAGGGGGAGGCCTTCCTCCTCGTCGTCGACGACGAACCGAACATCCGCGAACTGCTGTCCGCCTCGCTCCGCTTCTCGGGCTTCCGGGTGGCCTCCGCCGCGACCGGCGCCGAGGCGCTCCGGCTGATCGCCGCGGACCGCCCCGACCTGGTCGTCCTCGACGTGATGCTGCCCGACCTCGACGGCTTCACCCTCGTCGGGCGGCTGCGCGAGCAGACCAGCCGCGGCCTGATCGCCGGCCCCGCCCACGGCCACGCCGGCGACCACCTGCCGGTGCTCTTCCTCACCGCCAAGGACGGCGTGGGCGACAAGGTCCAGGGCCTCGCCGCCGGCGCCGACGACTACGTGACCAAGCCGTTCAGCCTGGAGGAGCTGATCGCCCGGATCCGCGCGATCCTGCGCCGCTCCGGCGGACCGGCCGAGGACGGCCGGCTGATCGTCGCCGACCTCGTCCTGGATCCGATAGCCCACGAGGTCACCCGCGGCGGCAGTGTCGTCGCGCTCTCCCCGACCGAGTTCAAACTGCTGCACTACCTGATGGCCAACGTCGGCCGGGTGGTCTCCAAGGCGCAGATCCTCGACCACGTCTGGGCCTACGACTTCGGCGGGGACCTCTCCATCGTCGAGTCCTACATCTCGTACCTGCGCCGCAAGCTCGACTCCGGTCCGGCGCACGGGCCCAAGCTGATCCACACCGTGCGCGGCATCGGCTACGCCCTGCGCCGCCCGCCGCAGGGCTGAGCGGCCCGCAGGTGGCCACCGCAGAATCGACCGCCGCGGAGCCGGCCCCCGCCCCGCGGCGGCGCCGCGGCCGGGTGTCGCTGCGCGCCCGGCTGCTGGTGCTGGTGCTCGCGCTGGTCACCACCGGGCTGGTGGTCAGCGACACCGTGGTGCTCGGCACCGTCCGGCACCAGCTGGCGCAGCGGCTCGACGAACAGCTGGAGCGCTACGGCGAGCCGCTCGCCCGCCGCGCGCCGTCCCGGCTCAACTGGCCGGAGGCCAAGCAGCAGCAGCTGCCCGCGGTCGGCGGCAAGCGTTCCACGCCGCAGTACCTGGCCGCCCTGCCCAGCCAGTACCTGGTCCAGTACCTGTCCGCCGACGGCAAGGTGCAGTTCGTGGTGCGCCAGCCGGTCTCCGAGAACGACCCGGCGCCGCAGCTGGCCGGCTTCGACCCCGCCCGGGTCGACCCCGACACCCCCTTCGACCTGCCCGACCAGCGCGGCGGCCGGCACCGCTGGCGGGCGCTGGTGCTGCCGGTCCAGCGGCAGACCAGCGCCCCGGCCAGCGTCTTCGCCGCGCCCGCGCCCAGCTCCGCGTACGTGATGGTCGCCGTCTCCCGGGAGGACATCGACGGCACCGTCGCCCGGCTGCGCACCGCCTTCCTCGGCATCGGCGGCGCCGTCCTGGTGCTGATCGCCGCGCTCGGCTTCTTCGCCGTCCGCACCGGGCTGCGGCCGCTGCGCAAGATCGAGGAGGGCGCCCAGCGGATCGCCGCCGGCGAGCTCTCGCACCGGATGCCCGCCCTCCCGCCGCACACCGAGGTCGGCCGGCTCTCCATCGCGCTGAACGGGATGCTGGCGCAGATCGAGTCCGCGTTCGCCGCCCGCGCGGAGTCCGAGGCCCGGATGCGGCGGTTCGTCGCGGACGCCTCGCACGAGCTGCGCACCCCGCTGGCCGGCATCCGCGGCTTCGCCGAGCTGTACCGGATGGGCGCCCTGCCGACCGAGGCCGACGTGCGGCGCACCATGGGCCGGATCGAGAACGAGGCGGTGCGGATGGGCGCCCTGGTCGAGGACCTGCTGGTGCTCGCCCGGCTCGACGAGGAGCGCCCGCTCGACCTCGCCCCGATGGACCTGCGCACGCTCGCCGCCGACGCCCTGCACGACCTCACCGCGCTGGACCCGAGCCGCCCGGTCGCGCTCACCGGTCCGGCCGGCAGCGGCCCGCCCGGTCCCGCGCCGGTCCTCGGCGACGAGGCCCGGCTCCGCCAGGTGGTCACCAACCTGGTCGGCAACGCGGTCAAGCACACCCCGCCCGGCACCCCGGTGCGGATCGGCGTGGGCACCGACGGCGGCCTCTGCCTCCTGGAGGTCGCCGACTCGGGCCCCGGCCTCACCGCCGACCAGGCCGCCCTGGTCTTCCACCGCTTCTACCGCGTCGACGCCTCCCGCAGCCGCCACGACCGCCGCGGCGGCGCCGGCCTCGGCCTGGCCATCGCCACCGCCCTCACCCACGCCCACGGCGGCGCCCTCACCCTCCACACCGCCCCCGGCACCGGCGCCACCTTCCGCCTCGAACTCCCCCACCAGCGCTGAGCCCGGCCGGGCTCACCGGGGGCCGGCCGGGGCGGCCTCCTCGTCCAGCAGGCCCCGGGCGAGGAGGCCGGCCTGGAAGCGGGAGGTGGCGCCGAGGGCGGTCATGAGCTCGGCGACCCGGCGGCGGTAGGTGCGCAGCGAGACGCCGAGCAGGCGGGCCCCGGCCTCGTCGGTGTGGCCCGCGGCGAGGGTGCGCAGGATGTGGCGGGCCCGCTCGTCCAGCGGGGGCGGCGGGACGGCGCAGTCGGCGAGGTCGGTGGCGGTCTCCCAGCTGGCGCGGAACAGCGAGCGCACGCCGTCCACGACCTCCGGGGTCTGCACCACGGTGTAGGAGCGGACGCCGCGCACCGGTGGGCCGGCCAGGATCGCGGTGCGCCGGTCGATGACGACGGCCTCGCGGGCGATCGGCCCGTCGGAGATCCGGACCTCGATGCCGGTGCCGGCGATCCGCCGCAGCCGCCGGTGCTGCTCGGGGTCGGCGAGGGCGCGCCGGGTGTACAGCTTGCGCATGGTCAGACCGGGGACGACGTGCGGCCGCTTCCCTTCGCGGAAGGCCGCGTTGACGCCCGGCGACCAGGTCATCAGATCGGCGGCGGCGACCAGGAACTCCTCGCGCGAGCCGAGGAAGAGGTGGCCGGCCCGCTGGACGAGTTCACGTTCGCCGCGCAGGGTGATGATCTGATCAGTACTCATGGCAGCAAGCTGCCAGATCGGACGGTGCCCCGGCGAGCCCGGGTGAGGCTGAACGCCATGACGACGACTCCTCATGCCTCCGCCGCCGGCACCTTCCCCCTGGGCGGCGGGCTGCCCGTCTCCCGGATGGGCTTCGGCGCGATGAAGCTGCCCTCCCGCGACTGGGGCGGCCCCGCCTGCGACCCCGAGCAGAGCCTGCGGGTGCTGCGCCGGGCGGTGGAGCTGGGCGTCGACCACATCGACACCGCCTGGTTCTACTTCTTCCGCGACGTCTCCGCCAACGGCCTGATCCGGCGGGCCCTGCACCCCTACCGGGACGACCTGGTGATCGCCACCAAGGTCGGCCCCGGCCGCGAACCGGACGGCGCGTGGATGGACCCGGCCGACCGGGACGGGCTGCGCGCGGCGGTCCACCGCAATCTGCGCGAGCTGGGCGTGGAGCGGCTCGACCTGGTCTACCTGCGCCGGCTGCCCAGTCAGTCCTCGATCGCCGAACCCTTCGCCGCCCTGGCCGAGTTGCGCGAGGAGGGCCTGATCCGACGGCTGGGCGTCAGCAACGTGGACGCGGCCCGGCTCGCCGAGGCCGAGGCGATCGCCCCGGTGGTCGCGGTGCAGAACAGGTACAGCGTGCTGGAGCACGACGAGGCCGACGACCGGCTGCTGGCCGACTGCGCGCGGCGGGGCATCGCCTTCGTGCCGTTCTACCCGCTGGGCGGCACCGGTGTGCCCGACCACCCGGCCCTGCGCGCGGTCGCCGAACGGCACGGCGCCACCCGGGCCCAGGTGATGGTGGCCTGGCTGCTGGCGCTCTCCCCGGCGATCCTGGCGATCCCCGGCACCTCCTCGCCGGCGCACCTGGAGGAGAACGTCGCCGCCGCCGCGCTGCGCCTGGACGCGGCGGACCTCGCCGAGCTCGCAGAACTGACAGCTCCTGCCAACTAGGACCGTCTGATCAATCCGGCGCCGGGTTTCCCCGCCGGACGGCCGGGAAGGGCCCCGCCCGTACGCGAAGGTCCCGCAACTCCCAGGAGATTCCCGGATGGCAGCGTCAGCAGCGTCGGAAGCGTCGGCAGCACGTCCCGGGGTGTCCTTCCGCCGGGACCTCTCCGAGTGGCGGATCGTGCTCGTCGCCTGGCGGCTGCTGGTGCTCCAGGCCTCCCACCCGGTGGTCGCGGCCGGGATGGAGGAGCACTCCACCTACCGCGGCCACCCCTGGCGCCGGATCGAGCACACCCTCGGCAGCGGGCGGCGGCTCTTCCAGGCCGACCAGGAGCAGCTCTGGCGCGAGGTCCAGCGGCTCGACCGGGCGCACCGGCGGATCCGCGGCACCACCGAGGACGGCCGGTCGTACGACGCCCACGACCCGGCCACCCGGGCCTGGGTGCTGCTCACCCTCTTCGAAGCCGTGGCCGCCATGCGGGAGTTGAGCGGCGATCCGTACACGGCGGACGAACTCGACGCCCTCTACCAGGAGTTCGCCGAGATCGCGGCGGTGTTCGGGCTGCCGCCGGGGGAGTTGCCCGCGACCGCCGCCGAGCTGCCCGGCTACCTGCGGCGGACGGCCGCCGAGCGGCTGGAGTTCACCGGGACGGTGCGGCACCTGCTGTACGACATGCTGCACGAGGCGCCCTGCCCGCGCCGGCTGCGCTTCCTCGGGCCGGTGGGCTGGCGGGTGCTGCGGTCGGTGGTGGCCCGGACGGTCACCGAGCTGACCGTCGCGGACCTCCCGGCGGTGTACCGCGAGCGGTTCGGCCTGGTCCGCACCCGCCGCGGCGCACTGCTCTCCCGGGTGCTGCACCGCGGCGGCCGGGCCGTGCTGACCGGGCTGCCGGACCGCTACCGGTACCGCGCCCCCGGTGTCCGCCCGCCGTCCGGCCCCCGGCGGATGCCGCGCCAGGACACCCGGCCGCCCCGGCTGGAACGGTTCTTCCGGGAGGTCCTCGACCAGACCGGCGACGGCCTGCTGACGGCCCGCGACCTGCAGGCGATGGCGCACAACGTCTGCTGGCAGCTGGAGCTCTCCGAGGAGGGCGAGGACCGGGTGCACGCCGCGTTCGAGGCGTGGTGGGAGCAGCTGCGGTCGACCATGGACACCGACGGCGACGGCCGGATCGGCCGGGACGAGTACGTCGCCGCGACGCTGGCCGGCTGCGACCGCGACCCGGCCTACCTGGAGGGCGGCCTGCTCCCCGCGCTGCGGGCGGTGTTCACGGCGGCCGACGCCGACGGGGACGGCCTGCTGGACTTCGCCGAGTACCGGGTGCTGTTCGGCGGCCGGCGGGTGCACCCGGCCGAACTCTCGCACGGCTTCCGCCGGCTGGACACCGACGGCGACGGCGTCATCACGGCGGCCGAGTTCCTGCGCGGCTTCGTCGACTTCTTCACCGCCCGCGCCCCCTCCGCCCCCGGCACCCAGCTCCTCGGCCGGGCCTAGGCGTCGGCAGGCCCGGAGAGCGGCCCCGGCGCCGACGACCGGGGCGTCGGCGACCGGGGCGTCCTCGAATCCGCCGTCCTGGATGATCCGACGGCTGTCAATGGACGGATCGTCCAGATTTTCCGCGGCGCGCGCCCGCCCGCTCGTTGTGGTCCGACGACCCCCTTCGCAGACTGTGCGCACGGCATCGCTGCCGGTCAAACCCCACCCCGCCGGTGAATCACCTGTAAGGGTGGTGGATACTGATGCTTGTGAACGTGTTCACGTTCACAAGCGGACAAGCTTGCGCGCTTGAGCAGCGGTCTCCCGCTATAGATGAAGTTTGTCCGGAAATGTGACCTCGACAGGGTCGGTTGGAGAGAGGGCGACGTGGAACTGGCAATCGCTCACGAGACCATCGCGCGATGGCAATTCGGCATCACCACCGTCTACCACTTCCTCTTCGTCCCGCTCACCATCAGCCTGGCCGCGATCGTCGCCGGCCTGGAGACCGCGTGGGTGCGGACGGACAAGGAGAAGTACTTCCACGCCACCAAGTTCTGGGGCAAGCTCTTCCTGATCAACATCGCGATGGGCGTGGTCACCGGCATCGTCCAGGAGTTCCAGTTCGGCATGAACTGGTCCGACTACTCCCGCTTCGTCGGCGACGTCTTCGGCGCCCCGCTCGCGATGGAGGCGCTGATCGCCTTCTTCTTCGAGTCGACCTTCATCGGCCTGTGGATCTTCGGCTGGGACAAGCTGCCCCGGAAGCTGCACTGCGCCTGCATCTGGATGGTCGCGCTCGGCACCGTGCTCTCCGCCTACTTCATCCTGGCCGCCAACTCCTGGATGCAGCACCCGGTCGGCTACGCGATCGACCCGGCCACCGGGAAGGCCCAGCTCAACGACATCGCGCGGGTGCTGTTCCAGGACACCACCGTCACCGTCGTCCTGCACACCCTGACCGCGGCCTTCCTCACCGGCGCGGCGTTCGTGGTCGGCATCGCCTCCTTCCACCTCTGGAAGGCCAAGCGCAAGCCGGAGACCGCCAACCCCAAGCGGGTCGCCGCGATGCGCACCTCGCTGCGCCTCGGCCTGGTCCTCGCCGTCATCGCGGGCCTCGGCACCGCGCTCAGCGGCGACCAGCTCGCCAAGGTCATGTTCCGCCAGCAGCCGATGAAGATGGCCGCCGCCGAGGCCCTCTGGGACACCAAGGCGCCCGCGCCGTTCTCGATCTTCGCGGTCGGCGACGTCAGCAAGGGCCACAACTCGGTCGAGCTGGAGATCCCCGCCGCACTGTCCTTCCTCGCCAACAGCGACTTCAGCTCCTCCGTCCCCGGCATCAACGACACCGCCGCCGCCGAGGCCGCCAAGTACGGCGGCGACCCCAAGGACTACATCCCGAGCATCTTCGTCACCTACTGGGGCTTCCGCCTCATGATCGGCTTCGGGATGACCTCCTTCGTGGCCGGCCTGATCGGACTCTGGACCACCCGGAAGAAGCGCTTCCTGGCACCGGAGTTCCGCACCGGCGACGAAGAGGTGCCGAGGCTGATGCTCACCCCGAAGCGGGAGCTGGGCCCGTTCCTCACCAAGTGGAGCTGGCGGATCGGCATCCTCACCATGGGCTTCCCGCTGATCGCCAACAGCTTCGGCTGGATCTTCACCGAGATGGGCCGCCAGCCCTGGGCGGTCTTCGGACTGATGACCACCGCCAGCGCCGTCTCGCCCAACGTGAGCGTCGGCACCCAGATCGGCGCGCTGTGCACCTTCACCGCGCTGTACGCGATCCTCGCCGTCATCGAGGTCAAGCTGCTGGTCAAGTACGCCAAGGCCGGCCCGGCCACCGACGAGCAGCCGCCCGCCAAGGATCCGTCCCTGCGCGGCCCGGCCTCCGACGACGACGCCGACAAGCCGCTCGCCTTCGCCTACTGAGGCCTCTGAGGATCGATAGGACCGACACACCATGGAACTTCACGACGTCTGGTTCGTCCTGATCGCCGTCCTCTGGATCGGCTACTTCTTCCTGGAGGGCTTCGACTTCGGCATCGGCGTCCTGACCAAGACGCTGGCCAGGAACACCACCGAGCGGCGGGTGCTGATCAACACCATCGGCCCGGTCTGGGACGGCAACGAGGTCTGGCTGCTGACCGCCGGCGGCGCCACCTTCGCGGCCTTCCCGGACTGGTACGCCACCCTGTTCAGCGGCTTCTACATCCCGCTGCTGATCATCCTGGTCTGCCTGATCGTCCGCGGCGTCGCCTTCGAGTACCGGGCCAAGCGGCCCGAGCCGCGCTGGCAGCGCAGCTGGGAGGAGGCGATCTTCTGGACCTCGCTGATCCCGTCCTTCCTCTGGGGCGTCGCCTTCGCCAACATCGTGCGCGGCGTCGACATCGACGCGCAGAAGAACTTCGTCGGCAGCTTCTGGGACCTGCTCAACCCGTACGCGCTGCTCGGCGGCCTGGTGACGCTCGTCCTGTTCGTCTTCCACGGCTCGGTGTTCGCCGCGCTCAAGACGGTCGGCGACATCCGCGACCGGGCCCGGGCCACCGCCCTGCGCACCGGTCTGGCGACGGCGGTGCTCGCCGCGGTCTTCCTGATCTGGACCCAGGTCGACCACGGCAACGGCTGGAGCCTCGCCGCCCTGGTGATCGCGGTGCTCGCGCTGGTCGGCGCGCTGGCCGCCAACCAGGTCGCCCGCGAGGGCTGGGCGTTCGTCCTGTCGGGCGCGACGATCGTGGCCGCCGTGGCCATGCTCTTCCTCTCGCTCTTCCCCGACGTCATGCCCTCCACGCTCGACCCGGCCTGGAGCCTGACCGTGAGCAACGCGGCCTCCTCGGCCTACACGCTCAAGCTGATGACCATCGTGGCGGTGGTCTTCACCCCGCTCGTGCTGCTCTACCAGGGCTGGACGTACTGGGTGTTCCGCAAGCGGATCGGTGTCCAGCACATCCCCGGGCACGACCCGGCCGCCGCCCTCGACCAGGCCTGACGCCGTGAAGCCGGTCGACCCCCGACTCCTCGGGTACGCCCGCACCACCCGGGCCTTCCTCGCCGGGACCGTCCTCCTGGGCGCGGCGAACGCGGCCCTGGTGGTCGCCCAGGCGGGCCTGATCGCCGAGCTCGTGGTCCGCGGCTTCCAGCAGCGGGCCGGGCTCGACGAGCTCACCGCGCCGCTGGCGCTGCTGGTGCTCACCGCGATCGGGCGCGGGCTGGTCGGCTGGCTCACCGAACTGACCGCGCACCGGTCCGTCGCCCGGGTGAAGTCCACCCTGCGGCGCCGGCTGCTCGACCACGCCACCGCGCTCGGTCCGGCCCACCCGGCGGGCCGGCGCACCGGCGAGCTCACCGCCCTCGCCACCCGGGGCGTCGACGCGCTCGACGACTACTTCGCCCGCTACCTGCCGCAGCTGGCGCTCGCGGTGGTCGTCCCGGCCGCCGTGCTGCTGCGGATCGTCGGCGCCGACGCCACCTCGGCCGCGATCATCGCCGGCACCCTGCCGCTGATCCCGCTGTTCATGGTGCTGATCGGGATGGCCACCCAGGCCCGGATGGACCGCCAGTGGAGCACCCTGTCCCGGCTCTCCCACCACTTCCTGGACGTGGTCGCCGGACTGCCCACGCTCAAGGTCTTCAACCGGGCCCGCGCCCAGGCCGCCACCATCGCCCGGATCACCGCCGACTACCGCAGGGCCACCCTGCGCACCCTGCGGATCGCCTTCATCTCCTCCTTCGCCCTGGAACTGCTCTCCACCCTCTCGGTGGCGCTGGTCGCCGTCTCGATCGGCTTCCGGCTGGTGAACGGCAGCCTCGACCTGGAGACCGGGCTGCTGATCCTGATCCTCGCCCCCGAGGTCTACTTCCCGATCCGCCAGGTCGGCGCGCTCTACCACTCCAGCGTCGAGGGCCTGACCGCCGCCGACCGGATCTTCGAGGTGCTGGAGACCCCGCTCCCGGCCGCCGGCACGGTGCCCGCGCCCGACCTCGCCGGGGCCACCGTCGAGGCCGACGGCCTCACCGTGCGCTTCCCCGACCGCACCGCGGCCGCCCTCGACGGCGCCGCGCTGACCCTGCCCCCGGGCGGGACCGTCGCGCTCACCGGCCCGTCCGGGGCCGGCAAGTCCACCCTGCTCGGCGTGCTGCTCGGCCTCACCGCCCCGGACGCCGGCACCGTCCGGATCACCGCCGCCGACGGGCGGACGTACGACCTGGCCGACCTGGAACCGGAGAGCTGGCGGCGGCAGATCGCCTGGGTGCCGCAGCACCCGCACCTGTTCGCCGGCACCGTCGCCGACAACCTGCGGCTCTACCGGCCCGGGGCCACCGACGAGCAGCTGTGGACGGCGCTGCGCTCCGCCCACGCCCTCGACTTCGTCACCCGGCTGGACACCCTCCTCGGCGAGGACGGCGCCGGGCTCTCCGCCGGGCAGCGCCAGCGGCTCGCGCTCGCCCGGGTGCTGCTCGCCGACGACCGTCCGCTCGTGCTGCTCGACGAGCCCACCGCCAACCTGGACGGCGCCTCCGAGGCGGCCGTCGTCGACACCGTCCGGGCGCTGGCCGCCGACCCGGCGCGCACCGTGCTGCTGGTCGCGCACCGGCCCGCGCTGCTGGCCGCCGCCGACCGGCGGGTCCGGCTGGCCGGCCCGGCCGCTCCCCCGGCCTCCCCGGCGGCCGTCCCGGCGCTCGCGCACCGCGGCCGGCCCACCCCGCCGGCGCCGGCGGACGAGCCGTCGTCCGGCCCGGACGCGGTCAGGCCCCGCCTCGCCCTCTCCGTCCTCCTCGGCGCCCTCGCGCTCGGCTGCGCCGTCGCGCTGATGGCCACCTCCGGCTACCTCATCTCCTACGCCTCCGAGATGCCTCCGGTCCTCTACCTGATGATGGCGGTCACCTCGGTACGCGCCTTCGGCATCGGCCGCAGCGTCTTCCGCTACGCCGAGCGGCTGGTCTCGCACGACGCCGTGCTGCGCACCCTCGGCACGCTGCGCGCCGCCGTGTACCGCAGGCTCACCGCGCTCGCCCCGGCCGCGCTGCCCGCCTTCCGGCGCGGCGACCTGCTCTCCCGGCTGGTCGCCGACGTCGACGCCGTCCAGGACCACTACCTGCGCTGGCGCCTGCCGGCCGCCGTGGCCGCGGTGGTCTCGCTGGCCGCCGCCCTCGCGATGGGCGCCTTCCTGCCCGCCGCGGGGCTGGTGCTCGGCGCCGGCCTGCTGCTCGCGGGCCTGGTGGTGCCCGCGCTGACCGCCCGCTGGTCGGCCGCCGCCGAACGCCGTCAGGCCCCGGCCCGCGGCCGGCTCGCCACCACCGTGCTGGACGCGTTCAGCGGGACGGCCGAGCTCACCGTGGCCGGCGCGCTGCCCGGCCGGCTCGCGGCCGTCCGCGCCGCCGACACCGCGCTGACCGGGCTGGCCGCCCGCTCGGCCGCCACCGCCGCGCTCGGCACCGGGCTGATCACCCTGCTCACCGGCCTCACCGTGGCCGCCGCCGCGGCCGTCGGCCTGCGCGGCGTCGAGTCCGGGGCGCTCGCCCCGGTCTGCCTGGCGGTGGTCGTGCTCACCCCGCTGGCCGCCTTCGAGGCCGTCACCGGGATGCCGCTCGCCGTCCAGGCCCGTCGGCGCAGCCTGGCCGCCTCGGCGCGGCTGGCCGAGGTGCTGGACGCGCCCGCCGCCGTCGCCGAACCGGACGCGCAGAAGGCCCTGCCCGAGCAGCCGCTGCCGATCGCCGTCCGCGGGCTGACCGCCCGCCACCCCGGCCAGGGCACCGACGCGCTGTCCGGCGTGGACCTCGACCTCGCCGCCGGCCGGCGGGTCGCCGTGGTCGGCCCGTCCGGCTCCGGCAAGACCACCCTCGCCCAGGCACTGCTGCGTTTCCTCGACCAGGACGCCGGGAGCGTGCTGCTCGCCGCCGGTCGTCCACAGGCTGTGGACAGCCGGGAGCTCGCGGGGGAGGACGTCCGCCGGGTGATCGGGCTCTGCGCCCAGGACGCCCACGTCTTCGACAGCTCGCTGCGCGAGAACCTCCGCCTCGCCCGGCCGGACGCCGGCGAGGACGAGCTGCGCGCCGCCCTCGCCGCCGCCCGGCTGCTGGACTTCACCGAGACCCTGCCGGACGGCCTGGACACCATGGTCGGCGAGCACGGCGCCCGGCTCTCCGGCGGCCAGCGCCAGCGGCTCGCGCTCGCCCGGGCGCTGCTCGCCGACTTCCCGGTGCTCGTCCTGGACGAGCCCGCCGAGCACCTCGACCTGCCCACCGCCGACGCCCTCACCGCCGACCTGCTCACCGCCACCGCCGGCCGCACCACCGTCCTGATCACCCACCGGCTGGCCGGTCTCGACGACACCACCGTCGACGAGGTCCTCGTCCTGGACGCCGGCCGGGTCGTCGAGCGCGGCCGCTGGTCCGAGCTCCTCGCCCGCCCGGCCGGCCGCCTGCGCGCGATGCACGACCGCGAGCGGGAGACCGACGGGCTGCCGCTCGCGGTCGGCTAACAGGGGCGGGGCCGCCGCGTCGTTCCTTCTGTCGAAAACCGTACAAACTACGCTCTTCACCATGGACCCCACGCCAGACCTGCCGGACTTCACCCCGCCGGAGCCGGAGACCGACCCGGCGCCGCACCGGGTGCCCGAGATCTCCTCGCTCGGGCTGGACACGCTGGTCACCGAGGTGTCGGAGCGGCTGCAGTCCGCCGCCGCCGTCACCGACCGGATGCAGCGGCTGCTGGAGGCGGTGGTCTCGGTCGGCGCCGGGCTGGACCTGCACGCCACCCTGCACCGGATCGCCGCCGGCGCCGCCGAGCTGGTGGACGCCCGGTACGCCGCGCTCGGGGTGGTCGCGCCCGGGGGGCAGGGGCTGCAGGACTTCATCCACGTCGGCGTCGACGACGAGTCCGTCCGGGAGATCGGCGAGCTGCCGGTCGGCCGGGGCATCCTCGGCGCGCTGATCGACCGGCCCGAGCCGCTGCGGCTCACCGACCTCACCGCCGACCCGCGCTCGTACGGCTTCCCGCCGCACCACCCGGCGATGAAGACCTTCCTCGGTGAGCCGATCCGGATCCGCGACGAGGTGTTCGGCAACCTCTACCTCACCGAGAAGCGCAGCGGCGGCGCCTTCACCCCGGAGGACGAGCAGGTGGTGCACGCGCTGGCCGCCGCGGCCGGCGTCGCGATCGAGAACTCCCGGCTCTACGAGGAGGGCCGGCGCCGCGAACGGTGGATCGCCGGGGCCGCCGCCGTCACCACCGCGCTGCTCTCCACCGACGAGGCCGAGGTGGCGCTCACGGTGGCCGCCGAGCAGGTCAGGGAGCTGGCGGACGCCGCGCTGGGCATGATCCTGCTGCCGACCGTCGACGGCCAGATGCGGGTCGCCCACGCGTCCGGGGAGGCCGCCGAGTTCCTGCGGGGCGAGCTGATGCCCTCCGACAGCGTCGCGGGCAAGCTCTTCAAGGGGGAGAGCGTCCACCTCGACGACATGTCCACCGATCCGACCGTGGTGATCCGGCTCGCCCGCAGCTTCGGCCCCTCGCTGGCCGTGCCGATGGTCGCCGCCGGCCGGGTGCTCGGCGGGCTCTGCGTCTGGCGCCCGCGCGGCGCCGTGCCGTTCTCCGAGGCCGAGAAGCAGCTCGCCGAGACGTTCGCCTCGCAGGCCGCGCTCGCGCTGCGGCTCGCCGAGGGCCAGCGCGACCAGCAGCGGCTGGCCGTCTTCCAGGACCGCGACCGGATCGCCCGGGACCTCCACGACCTGGTCATCCAACGGCTCTTCGCCACCGGCATGATGCTGGAGAGCGCGGCCCGGCGGGCCGTCGTCCCGGAGGTGAAGGTCCGCGTCGGCGAGGCGGTGGACGAGCTGGACGCCACCATCCAGGAGGTCCGCACCACCATCTACGCGCTCCAGCACGACGACCACGGCGACGAGCCGGACACCCTGCGGACCCGGGTGCTGCGCGAGTGCAGCCAGGCGGCGGCCGCACTCGGCTTCAAACCCTCGGTCTCCTTCGTCGGGCCGGTGGAGAGCCTGGTCGGCGAGAAGACCGGCCGTCAACTGCTCGCCGCGCTGCGGGAGATGCTCTCCAACACGGCCCGGCACGCGCGGGCCTCCCGGGTCGGCGTCGAGATCGACGCCACCGTGCACCTGGACCGCTGCGGCCGACCGGTCGGCGGTGACCCGGAGTCACTGGACCGGGCCGGGCGGCCCGGCGTCCTGCTGACCGTCACCGACGACGGCGTCGGCATCCCCGAGGGCGGGCGGCGCAGCGGCCTGCGGAACCTGGCGCGGCGCGCCGAGGCGCTCGGCGGCGAAGCCTGGCACGAGCCCGGCCCGGGCGGCCGGGGCACCCGGGTGCGCTGGACGGCCCGGCTGTGAACGCCCGTCCGACCGGTGGGGCCGACCTCGGGCGGCTTCGAACGGTTTGTAAACGACGGGGAGCCGTCCCGGGGTCGGTTGGCGCTCACACCGTGTGTACTCCGTGAAAGTTTAACGAGAGAGAACTTCCCGGCCAACGGAGCAAGTTGTGCATTTCGCGGCCTTCCGGCGCTCTCGTGTGCACACATAGCTTTACTCCCGTCTCGGAGAGCAAACCGGACTGTGGGGGAGCAGTGGACGCGTCGAGCCGCGGTCACACCGCAGCAGGGGCAAGTCGAGGGGGGTTCCGGGCCGAACGGGCACCGGACGGGCGGTACCGCTGGCAGTTGAAGGCACCGAACGGACGCGTCGTCGCGGTCACCCCGGCCGCGTACGAGACGGCCGGGGAGGCGGAGCGCGGCTTCGACGGCTTACGGGCCGTCGCGGACGGGCTCACCGCCCGGATCACGCACGTCCGGGACGGCATCGGCTGGATCTGGGTGGTCCCCGGATCGCGCACCCTGCCGGAGGTGCGGTCCAGCCGCGCCTACGAGCGGTACGCCACCTGTCAGAACGCCTTCCGGCGGTTCGTCGTGCTGCTGGCCAAGCAGCCCGCCCTGGAACTGCCCGATCTCTCCGAACGGGGGCCCTCGTTGAGAACGTCCGATGTCCGCTGACCGGCGCGGGCCGCGCCTGCTGACCGTCCCGGTCGGTGACCGCTCGCTGTCCTGGGCGCTGCGCGCGGCCAACGGGCGGCAGCTCGGCGTCGGCGTGCGCACCTACCGCGGCGAGTCGGAACTCGCTGACGCGGTCCGCGAGTTGATCATCGAACGGGCCGCACTGCGATGTACCGTCGGCCAGTCCGAGGCGAGGCTGTGGGTGTGGACGGCGTACCTGCCGGTGCGCACCACCCGCCCGGGCGCCGCCGACGCGGCCGGCCCGGTCGCCCGCAGCGCCCGCGGCTACCTGAGACGCGACCAGTGCCAGGCCGGCGTGACCGGCTTCCTCGCCGGGCTCCAGCGCCTGGGGCAGGACCTGCGTCGTCCCGGACGGGACGACGCCTGGCCCTTCTGACGCAACGTCAACCCCGCTCCGCCGGCCGCCTTCGGGCGGCTTCTCGCGTTGGCCCCGGCCGCGACCCCGTTTCCCCCTCTTCCGGTGAAGCGCAGGTATCCGGCAACCCCCCGAGCCGCCACCTGGAGAAGAACGTCACCGGCCTCTGACCTGCGGCTTTCCACCCCTCCGCAGCCGGGCTGACCTGTTGCTAAACCTCTCCGAACCGAGAAATCGACAATTGCCCGCGGCGACGGTCCGCCCTTCCGACGGAACCGCGCCGACCGACAGGATCGGCACTGCCGAAACGGCCACCGCGGACGTGGCCGCCGGCCCCGGGACTGACCAGCAGGACCCGGGAAAAGCGATGTACATCTCTCCCACCGGAGGAAGACGAACATGCGCAAGACCGCTGCCAAGCTGCTCGCCGCCGTCGCCATCGCGACCTCGGTCGCCACCGTCGCCACCGGCACCGCCGTTGCCGACCCGGCCGCCGGTGTCACCCCCGCCGCCCAGGACATCGTGGGTGTCGGCTCGGACACCACCCAGGCCGTCCTGAACCAGTTCTCCACCGACTACAACGCGTTCCTCGGTGCGAGCAGCACCCTGCCGCGCCTGTACAGCTGGGACGCGATCGGCACCTCGCCGATCACCACCAAGACCGGCGCCACCTCGATCGCGCGTCCGAACGGCTCCGGCGCGGGCATCTCCGCGCTGAACGCCAACACCAAGACCACCGTCGACTTCGCCCGCTCCTCGCGCGGCCCGAAGGCCGGCGACCCGGCGAGCGACCTGTTCGTCGCCTTCGCCAAGGACGCGGTCTCCTACGCCACCGCCACCACGGGCAGCCACGCTCCGGTCGACCTGACCAAGGACGCCCTCACCAAGATCTACAACTGCACCTACACCAACTGGAACCAGATCCCGGGCTACACGGGCGTGGGCGGCGCCATCAAGGCCTACCTCCCGCAGACCGGCTCGGGCACCCTGTCCTTCTTCCTGTCGGCGCTGGGCCTCGCCGCCGGTGGCACCTGCGTCCAGCCCACCGCCGTCCAGGAGAACCAGGGCACCGACCCGCTGCTGGCCGACGCCGACGCGATCGTCCCCTACTCCGTCGCCCACTACATCGGCCAGGTCTACAACGGCCACGGCAGCGGCACCGACCAGGCCGGCGCCGTGACCGTCCGCTCGATCGACGGCATCGCGCCGATCGACGCCGCCCACGTCCTGACGAAGACCTTCTCCGACACCACCTTCGGCCGCGTGGTCTACAACGTCGTCCGCGAGGCCAACTGGAACGCCGGCGACACCCAGGCCACCGCGCTGCGCGCGATCTTCGGCACCAACGGCTGGGTCTGCAAGAACGCCACCGCCGCCGCCGACATCACCAGCTACGGCTTCCGCACCCTGCCGGTCGGCGCCTGCGGCAGCACCACCCACGCCTGATCGAACACCCCGTACTTCCGGCGGCCAGGGGCTCCCGCCCCTGGCCGCCGGGCCACGCCGGGCCGCACCGGCACAGCACCGACCGCCGGCCCGGTGACGCACCACCGCACCACCGCACCACCGCACCACCGAGTGAAGGCACCACCGCACAGCACGAACCCACGGCCTCACGGCCGAACCGTTCCATTTGCGCACTTAGGAGAGCAGTATGTCCCGCACCAGCGCCCGTCTCGCCGCCGTTGCCACCGCTGTCGTGCTCGCCACCACCGGCGCGGCCACCTCGGCCACCGCCGAGGCCGCCACCCCTGCCACCGGCAGCGCCGTGGTGAACGAGAGCAACACCTTCCTCATCAACTCCCTCTCGGCGGGCGTTATGGTCTTCGCCCTCCCGACGGCCACCGGCTCCTACGACAGCGCCACCGGCCTGTCCGCGGCGTTCCCGGTGACCGGCGGTTCCGCCAACCTCGCCGCCTACTACGGTGACATCCAGCTGGGTGGCGGGCTGCTCTTCATCAACCTGCGCACCGGCAAGTCCGCCGTCTTCAAGGACCTGGCCTTCCGCGTCGGCACCTGGCAGATCACCGGTGTCCCGCAGGGCGGCACCGCCCCGGTCGCGCTGCTCGACCCGGCCGGCGACACCTCGGTCTCCGGCAACGCCGCCGCCAGCTCGCTGACGGCCAGCGACCTCCAGGTGGACGAGGAGGGTGCGAAGTTCCTCGACACCAAGCTGAACACCACCTTCTTCGCCGCCGGTCAGTCGGTGGGATCGCTCAACCTCACCTTCAAGGCCGGCAGCTGACACGCACCAGGCAACGGCGGCGGGGTCCGGATGTCCGGGCCCCGCTGTTCCGCGCGCCGGGGAAACAGCCGGTGACGGGAGATCAACCAGGGCGGTTCGCAGGCGTGTTGTGGCCTCGTACACCCTGGCGATCCACGGCGTCCATGTACGGCTGGCCGAATGGTGGCGGACCATCGGCGGCATCTGGCCACTCGCGCCGGGGTCCGGCCGGTTCCCCGTCTACGCGCGCAGCGCGTCCCTGGAGGTGCACGTCATGAGAGTCCGTCCACCGGGTTCGAGAGCCCTGGGGAGGTGGGGAAAGGGGCTGCTGGCGCTGGGGACGGCCTGGGCCGTCGTGGGGGTCTCGGCGATCCTCCCGCTGGGCGCGGGAACGGTGTCGCAGGCATCGGCCGCCACGCCGACGAGCGTGGAGGGACCGGCCGTCTGGAACCCGGCCACCGGGACCTACGGGCCCAAGGGGAAGGTGACCGTCTCCTCGACCAGCAACCTCACCAACGAGGTCGTCCACGTCTCCTGGGAGGGGTTCACGCCGACCGTCGACCCGCAGGGACGGCCGGTGAAGTTCGTCAAGCTGGGGAGCACGTCGGGCAACGAGCTCTACTCCGTCCGGATCTACCAGTGCCGCGGCAAGAACCCCACCGTGTTCGACTGCTACGGCAGCACCAAGTTCGACGCGGACCCGTCCAAGGGCTTCCTGCAGCCGGCGCCCCCGCCGGGCACCATCACACCGGAGTTCCCCTTCAACGGCGGGGTCCGGGTCACCGGGCCGGACGGCCGCGGCGAGGCGGACATCGAGGTGTGGACCTCGCAGGAGAGCCAGCGGCTCGGCTGCGACGCCACCCACCCCTGCTCGATCGTCGTCGAGGCCAACTACGGCGGCGACTCGCTGGGTTGGAGCACCGAGGACTTCTCGCTCAACTGCAAGGACCACTCGCTGGACAACCCGGCGATCAGCGGCTACTTCGCGCTGGCCTCGGAGCAGGCGTTCAACCTGAGCGCGGCGGCGGACGACCGCTGGAACCCGGGCGAGGCCTGCGCCTGGGAGAACCGGACGGTCATCCCGATCACCTTCGCGCCCACCGCGAGCGACTGCGAGAGCAGCGCCATCGACCTGGAGGTCGGCGGCCTGGCGATGGCCAACCGGGCGGTGCAGCAGTGGCGTTCCGGCCTCTGCCAGGGCGAGAAGCCGCTCGGGGTCTCGTACGTCCCGAACACCGGTGAGCCGCAGGCCCGGGCCGCCTTCCGGAGCGGGAAGGGGCCGGACATCGCGCTCACCGCGCTCCCGGAGGGCGAACCCGCCAACCGGCCCTACGTCTACGCCCCGCTCGCCACCACCGGGATCTCGGTGGCCTACGTGGTCGACGACTTCAAGAACTCGGGGCAGATCAAGCAGCTGAACCTGACCCCGCGGCTCGTGGCGAAGATGCTGACGCAGTCCTACGCGATGGCCATCGGCAGCACGATCGACTCGGTGGCCGGCAACCCGGTCTGCATCTTCGAGGACAAGGAGTTCCTCGCGATCAACCAGCTCGACCCGGCGAGCGACCAGCGCTGGCCGGCCTGCACCGAGCAGTCCTGGCTGGCCGACTCGGCGCCGATCGTGCTCGGCGGCACCACCGACCTGATCTACCAGCTGACCTCGTGGATCGCGGGCGACCCCGAGGCCGCGCGCTTCCTGCAGGGCGAGCCGGACCCGTACGGCGCGCACGTGAACACCGCCTACCTGCGGCCGAAGTTCCAGGGCTACCCGGTGGACGCGATCCGGGTCCAGGACTACTCCGGTCCGGGCGGCTGGAAGCAGTACGAGATCAACCCGCTCAACAACGGCCTGGCCCAGGTGGCACGCAACCTCCTGCTCAACAAGCCCACCTGCCAGCTGCCCACGCTCGACCCGGACGGCAAGCACCCCGCCTGCCCGATCGTCGACCCGGGCCGTCGCGGCCTGTTCGCGATCCTCGACAGCGGCCAGGCGAAGGCGTACGGCATGCCCGAGGCGGCGCTGCGCAACCCGGCCGGGCAGTTCGTGAAGCCGACCCTGGAGAGCCTCCAGGCGGCCGTCTCGGCGATGCCGGTCGACCCCGCCACCGGTACCCAGAAGCTGCCGTACGGCCAGGCCGGCACGGAGTTCGCCAAGTCGGCGAACGCCTACCCGCTGTCCGTCGTGCAGTACGCGATGGTGCCGACCGGCGGCCTCTCCACGGAGAAGGCGAAGGCGGCCTCGGACTTCCTGCGGCGGGTCACCGACCTCGGCGAGGGCCAGCGCTACGGCTCCGGCCCCGGCCACCTCGCCTCCGGCTTCCTCGGTCTGACGCAGGATCAGCGCTCCCAGGCGCAGTCCGCCGTGGCGCACGTGACGGCGCAGGACGGCACCTACCCCGGGAACCAGACCGCTCCCAAGCCGCCGGAGGGCGGCAACGGCGGTCAGTCCGGCGGGACGGGTGACAACGGCGGTACCACCGGAGGGTCCGGCACCGCGGGCGGCTCCTCCGGATCCACCGGGTCCACCGGCTCGACCGGCTCGACCGGCACGGACGGCGGCACCGGTTCCTCCGGCGGCACCGGTTCGACCGGCTCCGGCAGCACCGGTTCGTCCGGCTCGCTCGGTTCCTCCGGCTCGCTCGGTACCGGCGGTTCCGACGGCCTGACCGGTGGCACCGCGCCGGCGGCCGCCGCCGGAGCGGCCGGCGCGCCCGCCGCGGCGGCCAAGCCGGGCGCGACCCCGGGCGCGACCTCCGGGCCGCTCGCCGCGGCCCCGGTCGCCGCCGGCACGCCGATCGCCGACCGCTCCGGAGGCGCGCGGCTGCTGCTGCCGATCGCGCTGATCGCCGGTGCGGTGCTGCTGGCGGGAGGCCCGCTGGCGCTCGTCCTGGCCGGTACTCCGGCCGGTGCGCGGATCGCCGCCGGGGCGTCCGGTGTCTGGGCGCGCCTGCGCCCGGGCCGCGGCGCCTGACGACCGCACCTTCCGACTCGGCGGGGCCGCTGTCCCGGCCCCGCCGAGTCCCTTCCCCTTCCCGCCAGGTCCCCCGCACCTGTCCCCGTACCGAGCGCGCCGGAGAGCAGACCATGACAGCCGCCGCCGAGCCCGCGACACCGTTCGCCGAGACTCCAGGCCAGCCGGATCCCGATGTACCCCGCACCATCACCGCCCCGTCCACGCCCGGTGACCGGGTGTTCCGCGGCTTCCTCCGCGCGGCCGGGCTCTCAGTCTTCGCGATCATGGGCCTGATCGCCTTCTTCCTCATCCTGCGCGGCGCCGACGCGCTGCGGGCGGTGGGCTTCTCCTTCTTCACCGAGAAGAAGTGGCTGACCCAGGCGCACAACTTCGGCATCGCCTCGGTACTGCCGAACGGCCTGCTGATCGCGGTGATCGCCCTGGTGATCGCCGTGCCGGTGGCCCTGGCCACGGCGATCTTCATCTCCGAGTACGCGCCGGTCCGGCTGCGGGCGACGCTGATCTCGCTGATCGACCTGATGGCCGCGATCCCCAGCATCATCTACGGCCTCTGGGGCCTGTTCTTCCTCCAGCCGCGGATCATCGGCTTCGTCCGCTGGCTGTCCAACCACCTGGGCGACACGATTCCGTTCCTCAAGGTGCGCACGGGCGACATCGGCACCTCCTACACCTCGTCGACCTTCATCGCCGGTGTGGTCGTCTCGCTGATGATCATCCCGATCGTCACCTCGCTCAGCCGCGAGGTGTTCTCCCAGGCCCCGCAGGGCGAGCGGGAGGGCGCGTACGCCCTCGGCTCGACCCGCTGGGGGATGGTGCGCACGGTGGTGCTGCCGTTCGGCCAGGGCGGTGTGATCGGCTCCGTGATGCTCGGCTTCGGCCGTGCGATGGGCGAGACGATCGCCGTCGCGCTGATCATCTCGCCCAACTTCGAGCAGATCACCCACGTCCTGGAGAACGGGGCGAACTCGATCTCCGCGCTCATCGCCCTGCGCTTCGGCGAGTCGGACCCGCTCTCGCTCTCCGCGCTGATGGCGGCCGGCCTGGTGCTGTTCGCGCTCACGCTGCTGGTCAACGTGGCGGCGGGCTTCGTGATCAGCCGGTCCCGTTCCGGCGCGGCCACGGCGGACTGACCGTGGACCCTTCACTCCGCTCCCGTCCGCTGCCGCCCCGTCCTGGAGGGACGACCCGATGACCACCCTCGACCTGTCGGCCGGCACCGCGCCCGCGTCGGCGCCCACCCCCGCGAAGACCGCGCCGCCGCCGGAGCGGAAGATCCGGATCGGCGGGGTGACCCGCGAGGACGTGCTGACCATCCTCGGCGCGCTGACCGGCTCGCTCGCACTGGACTGGATCCTGTACGAGCGGGTCATGCCGTTCAGCGGCGCGCTGGGCTTCCTGCTCTGCTGGTACGCGCTCTTCCTCGCCGGGTACACGCTGCTCGGCCGGCTCCAGTGGGGCCCGGTGCTGGTGCGCGAGCGCCTGGTGTCGGTGGTCGCCTGGAGCGCGGGCCTGCTGGTGCTCGCCCTGATCGCCGACCAGATCGGCTACATCGCGATGCGCGGCTACGAGGCGGCGCAGCACCTCAACTTCTTCACCGAGTCGATGGAGACCACCTCCGCGCTCTCGCCGATCACCTCGGGCGGCGCGATCCACGCCGTCGTCGGTTCGCTCGAACAGCTGGGCCTGGCGACGCTGTTCGCCGTTCCGCTGGGGATCTCGGCGGCGGTCTTCATGTCCGAGGTCGGCGGCCGGATGGCCCGCCCGGTGCGGACGCTGGTGGAGGCGATGACGGCGCTGCCGTCCATCGTGGCCGGCCTGTTCGTCCTCGGCGTCGTGATCATCACCCTGGGCTTCGAGAAGAGCGGCTTCGCCGCCTCGCTGGCCCTGGCGGTGATGATGATGCCGATCGTCACCCGCGCCGCCGAGGTGGTGATCCGGCTGGTGCCGGGCACCCTGCGGGAGGCGTCCTTCGCCCTGGGCGGCAGCCAGTGGCGCACCGTGTGGAACGTCGTGCTGCCGACCGCCCGGCCCGGCCTGGTGACCGCGGTGGTGCTCGGCATGGCGCGCGGCGTCGGCGAGACCTCCCCGGTGCTGCTCACCGCGGGCTTCACCACCCAGTTCAACGCCAACCCGTTCAGCGACCGCCAGGTGTCGCTGCCGCTGTACATCTGGAACTACGTCAAGACGCCGTACCCGGACATGGTCGCCCGGGCCTTCGCGGCCGGTCTGACCCTGATGACCGTGGTGCTGATCCTCTTCGTGACCGCGCGCGTGGTCGGCGGTCGACGCCCCGGCCAGCTGACCCGCCGGCAGCGCCGCCGGATCGACCGCGCGGCCCGGGCGGCCGAGACCGCCGCGGCGGACGCCCGCCGTACCTCCGGGAGCGCCGCCCCCGTCGTGGCGGGAGCGCACTGATGTCCGTAACAACCACCCTCCGTACCAGAGGAGTTCCCATGTCGTGGGAGGCCGCTCGCCGCCCCGTGGCACGTACCGCCGCCATGCTGGTCACCCTGTGCCTGACCGCGGCCACGCTGTTGCTGGGGCAGAGCGTCCCGGCCTTCGCGGCCACCTCGCTGAACGCCGACGGGTCGAGCTGGGCCGGTCCGGCCATCGACCAGTGGCGCAACGACGTCAACCCGATGGGCATCAAGATCAACTTCAGTGCGACCGGCTCCGCGGCCGGCCGCGCCCAGTGGGCCATCGGGCAGAACGACTTCACCGCCTCCGACGTGCCCTTCCGCACCCAGGTCGACACCGGTCTCGGCCAGGGCGGCCACGAGGGCGGTGCGGGCAACGTCGAGAACCCGGTCTACGGGTACTCCTACGTCCCGATCACCGCGGGCGGCACCGCCTTCATGTACAACCTGTCCATCGGCGGCAAGCAGATCCGCGACCTGCGGCTCTCGCCCAAGACCATCGTGGACATCTTCACCGGCAAGATCACCAACTGGAACGACCCGAAGATCACCGAGGACTACGGCAAGGCGCTGCCGTCGATCGTGATCACGCCGGTGATCCGCTCGGACGGTTCGGGCGCCACCGCGCAGTTCACCCGCTGGATGCAGCACACCCACAAGTCCGACTGGGAGGCCTACTGCCGCAGCGTCAACAACGTGCCCTGCGGTGACTACACGGAGTTCTTCCCGAAGTCCGGCCGGATGACCGCGCTGAACGGCTCCGACGTCGTCGCGAACTACATCATGGGCTCCGCCGGCCTCGGCACCATCGGCTACGACGAGTACGCCTTCGCCAAGTCCAGCAACTGGCCGGTCGTCAAGGTGCTGAACCCGGGCGGGTACTACACGCTGCCGACTGCCTCCAACGTGGCCGTGGCCCTCACCGCCGCCAAGATCCGCGGCGTCGACGACAGCACCTCGCCGAGCGACCCGAACTACCTCCAGCAGAACCTCGACGACGTCTACACCAACGCGGACCCGCGGTCCTACCCGGTCTCCAGCTACAGCTACCTGATCGTGCCGCGCAAGGGCGTGGAGCTGCCCGTGCCACCGCGCTTCAACGACGACAAGGGCAACGCGCTCAGCCGCTTCATCTCCTACGTGCTCTGCGCCGGCCAGGGCAAGGCCGACGAACTCGGCTACTCCCCGATCCCCCGCAACCTGGTCCGCGGCGGCGTCCTGCAGACCACGCACATCCCCGGCAACGCCAGCCCGGTCGACCCCAATACCCTGGCCAACTGCCCCAACCCCACCTTCACCGGTGAGGTGCTGACCGTCCTCCAGAACGCCCCCCAGCCCAGCGACTGCGACAAGAAGGGCGCTCCGCTGGACTGCAAGCCGGGTTCGACCGGCGGCGCGTCCTCCGGCGGCGCGTCCTCGGGCGGCTCCGGCGGCGCGTCCTCCGGCGGCACGGGTGGTGCGGGCTCCACCGGGGGTGCCGGCGCCACGGGCGGCACCGGCGGTACCGGCAAGGCGGGCACCGGCAAGGCCACCACCACCAAGTCCCCCGGTGCCGCCGGCAGCGGCGGCACCGGCGCCGGTTCCGCGGGCGGTGCCGCCGGCACCGGCGGGGCGGCCGACCCGAACGCCCCGGCGGCCGGTGCGGCCGACCCCAACGCCGCCGCCGACCCGAACGCGGTCGGCGAGGGCGACGGCCAGACCGCCGAGGACGTCGTCGACCCGCAGACCGGCCAGGTGGTCGCGCGCGGCCGCGGCGGTGCCACCGAGGTGGCGGCGGACGTCGTGGAGGTCGCGGGCCGTCCGGAGGACTGGACCCTGAGCACCCTCACCGCGCTCGAACTGCTCGCCGTCGTCATCGTCCCGCCGCTGCTCGGCCGCCGCCTGCTGCGCCGCCGTTCGCAGACGGGCGGCCGGTCATGACGGCACCCGCTCTGGAGAAGCCCGTCGGGCCGGCGCAGTCCGCGCCGGTCCCGGCGGCCCCCGCCGCGCCGGAGCCCGCCGCGGCCGGGCCCGGCTCCGGCGGCTCCGGCCGCACGGCCAAGCGGGTCCGGTTCCTGCAGGCGGCCTGGGCGGTGAGCCTGCTGGCGGTGCTCGTCCTGGGCTTCGTCGGCTACCTGTTCACGCTCTCGCACGTGCAGCAGAAGCACTTCCAGTCGACCGCCTACAAGTCCTTCCAGGACCAGCTCGCCCAGGCGATCGCGCCGACCGGCAAGGCGCCGGACGGCGCCCCCGTCGCGCTGCTGGACATCCCGGCGATCGGGCTGCACCAGGCGGTCGTGGTCGAGGGCACCACCGGCCGGGACCTCATGCGCGGGCCCGGCCACCGCCGGGACACCGCGCTGCCCGGGCAGACCGGCGTGGCGGTGGTGTTCGGCCGCGGGGCGACCTTCGGGGCGCCGTTCGGCGAGCTCAGCAAGCTGCGGGTCGGCGACAAGATCGAGGCCACCACCGGGCAGGGCAAGTTCACCTACACCGTCAACGTGTACGGCGACGGGGACCACCCGATCGTCGACCCGGTGCGCAACCGGCTGGTGCTGGTGACCAGCGACTCCAACTGGATCCCGAGCTCGACGGTGCTGATCGGCGCCCGGCTGGACGGCGACCCGGTGGCCAACCCGGGCGGCCGCCCCGCCACCGTGCCGTACGACAAGGCGCTGGCCGCCGACAAGGGCGCGCTGGCCACGCTGCAGCTGTGGTCGCTGGGACTGCTCGGCTCGGTGGTCGCCGTCGTCGTGCTGGCCCGGTACTGGCACCGCTCGGCCGCCTACCTCAGCCTCGCGCCGGTGATCGGCGCGCTGCTCTGGGCGGTCTACGAGAACGCCGCCGCCCTGCTGCCCAACCTCTACTGAAGCGCGCCCGGAGGACCGTACCGATGACGGATGCACCGATGACCGACCTGCCGCCGAACCAGGCCCCGGTGGCCGACGAGACCACGATGACCCTGCCCGCCGTCGGCCACGACGGGCAGCAGCTGCTGTACCCCCAGGACGCGCACTACGAGGGCTACGACCAGGAGCCCGTCCTGGCCGGCCTGGAGACCCGCGACGTCTCCGCCTGGTTCGGCTCCCGCAAGGTGCTGGAGCGGGTCTCGCTCGCCATGCCCGCCGGGGAGGTGACCGCCCTGATCGGCCCGTCCGGCTGCGGCAAGTCCACCTACCTGCGGATCCTCAACCGGATGCACGAGATGGTCCGCGGCGCCGCGCTCTCCGGCGAGGTGCTGCTGGACGGCGACGACGTCTACCGGCCGGGCCGGCGTCCCGCCGAGGTGCGCCGCCGGATCGGCATGGTGTTCCAGCGGCCCAACCCGTTCCCGGCGATGTCCATCAAGGACAACGTCTCCAGCGGGCTCAAGCTCGCGGGCATCAAGGTCTCCAGGGACGAGCGCGAGCACCTGGTGGAGACCAGCCTGCGCCAGGCCGGCCTCTGGGACGAGGTGGCCAGCCGGCTGGACGCCCCGGGCGGCTCGCTCTCCGGCGGCCAGCAGCAGCGCCTGTGCATCGCGCGCTCGCTCGCCGTCTCGCCGGACATCCTGCTGATGGACGAGCCCTGCTCGGCGCTCGACCCGACCTCGACCCGCCGGGTCGAGGAGACCATCGCCGAGCTACGCGGCCGGCTCACCATCGTGATCGTGACCCACAACATGCAGCAGGCCCAGCGCGTGTCGCAGAGCTGCGCGTTCTTCCTGGCCACCCACGACACCCCCGGCCGGATCGTCGAGGCCGGGCCGACCGAGCAGGTGTTCCACAACCCGTTCGACCAGCGGACGTCGGACTACGTCAACGGCCGCTTCGGCTGACCGGTCCCGTCGCCCGCCCTCACTCGCCGCGGTGCCGGAGGATCTCCTCCAGCACCGCGGCGACGCCGTCCTGCTCGTTGCTCACGGTGTGCAGCGGCACCGCCGCCAGCACCTGCGGATGGGCGTTCGCGACGGCGTAGGCGGTGCCGGCCCAGGCCAGCATCTCCAGGTCGTTCGGCATGTCGCCGAAGGCCACCACCTCGCTCCGGTCGATCCCGCGCCCGGCGCACCAGCGGGCCAGCGTGCTGGCCTTGGTGACGCCGGGCGCACTGATCTCCAGCAGCGGTATCGGCGCCGAGCGGGTGATCTCGGCCAGCTCCCCGGCGGCCTCCCGGGCCTCGGCCAGCAGCTTGTCCGGGTCCAGGTCCGGGTGCTTGGCGAGCAGCTTGAACAGCCCGCTCACCGGGCCGCCGGGGCCGAGCAGCTCCTCGGCCGGGCCGACCGGGTGGTTCTCGTCCTGCCCCCACATCCGCACCTCGTACCCGGGCTCACGGGCGAACCCGGCCGGGTACTCGAAGGCGAACGCGGTGCCCGGCAGCTTGGCCCGCAGCCGCGCCACCACCGCGAGCGCGTCCTCGGACGCCAGCGGGAAGGACTCCAGCAGCGCGCCGCGCCGCACGTCCACCACGGCGCCGCCGTTCGAGCAGATCGCCACCCCGTGGCCGCCGATGTGCGCGCTCACCTGCTGCATCCAGCGCGGCGGGCGGCCGGTCACGAACACCACCTGGATCCCGGCGGCCTCGGCGGCGGCCAGGGCGGCGGCGGTGCGCTCGGTGACGGTGCCGCCGGAGCAGAGCAGCGTGCCGTCCAGGTCGGTGGCGATCAGCCGGGTGGGGGGAGCGGTGCGGGGTGTGGTCACCGCTCCATCTTCGCCCACCGGCGCCGCACTCCCTACCCTCCCCGTGCACCGCTCCGGAGCGATCACTGCGGCGCGTTTCGGCCCCCGCTGCGCCAGTTCCGGCCGAACCGCCCGCTTCCGGGGTGTTCCACCGCCTCCGACCGGGCAGGACTCCCTCGGCCACCCCGTCGGCAGGAAGAGCCATGCGAACTCGCCAGGTCCCAGACGAGATCGAGATCGAGCCCGCGCCCCTCCCCGAGGAGGAGGCCCCACCGTCGTCCCGCGAGCCCGTCCTGATCGGCGACATCCTCTTCGAGACCCTCGCCGAACTCGCCCGGCGCACCACCCCCGCGCACCCGCTGCACCTCCCCGCCCAGCGCCCCCACCCCTGACCGCCCCCGGCGAGTCGCCCGCCGCGCCGCCCCCCGGGGCCCGCGTAAGGTCGGGGCCATGCGACTGAGCACCGTGATCCTCCCCATCCACCGGTGGGGCGAGGGGCAGAAGATCTGGCGGCGGGCCGAGGAGCTCGGCTTCCACGCGGCGTACACCTACGACCACCTCTCGTGGCAGAGCTTCCGCGACGAGCCGTGGTTCGGGGCCGTCCCGACCCTGACGGCGGCCGCCGCGGCCACCGAGCGGCTCCGCCTGGGCACACTGGTGACCTCGCCGAACTTCCGGCACCCGGTGACCCTGGCGAAGGACCTGCTCACGATCGACGACGTCTCGGACGGGCGGCTGACGGTGGGCATCGGGGTCGGCGGGACCGGCTTCGACGCGACCGTGCTGGGCCAGCGGGCGTGGTCGCCGAAGGAGCGGGCGGACCGCTTCGACGAGTTCCTGCCGTTGCTGGACGAGCTGCTGACCCAGGACGCCACGACCCGCGAGGGCACCTACTACTCGGCGGTCGGGGCCCGGAACATCCCCGGCTGCGTGCAGACGCCCCGGGTGCCGTTCTACGTCGCCGCGACCGGACCGCGCGGCCTGCGGCTGGCGGCCGAGTACGGGCAGGGCTGGGTGACCTACGGCGACCCGAAGGGCCCGGCGGACGTGCCGGCCGAGCAGGCGCCCGGAGTGATCGCCCGGCAGATCGAGAAGCTGACGGCCGCCTGCGAGGAGAAGGGCCGCGATGTCGCGACCCTGGAGAAGATGCTGCTCCAGGGCTCGACGGCGGAGCGGCCGCTGGCCTCGCTGGACGCCTTCGTGGACTGGGCCGGGACGTACCGGGAGCTGGGCGTCACCGAGCTGGTGGTTCACTGGCCGGTCCCCGACTCGGTCTTCGAGAACGACCTCGATGTCTTCGAGCGGATCGCCACCGAGGGCCTCGCCCAGCTGGGTTGACGGTGGCCCGGGGGCGGCGCGCCGCGGCCGCCGCCCCCGGGGGCGGGCACGGTGATCCCCTAGGGGAAGGGGGCGGTGCCGTCATACCGCAGCAGCAGGCGGGGTCGTCATCGCAGCTCATGACCCGCCGCGGGGGCGGGGACTACGTTGAGGAACGTGTCCACTGTCATCAAGACGGACGGCCTCACCAAGAGGTTCCCCCGGGTGACCGCCCTCGATCAGCTGACCGTTGAGGTCGAGCCCGGGGTGGTCGGTCTGGTGGGGGCGAACGGGGCGGGCAAGTCCACACTCATCAAGATCCTGCTGGGGCTGGCCCCGGCGACCTCCGGGACCGGGCGGGTGCTCGGGCTGGACATCGCCACCCAGGGGTCGGAGATCCGCGAGCAGGTCGGCTACATGCCGGAGCACGACTGCCTGCCGCCGGACGTCTCGGCCACCGAGTTCGTGGTGCACATGGCGCGGATGGCCGGGCTGCCGGCCGCCGCGGCGCGCGAGCGGACCGCCGACACGCTGCGGCACGTCGGGCTGTACGAGGAGCGCTACCGCCCGATGGGCGGCTACTCGACGGGCATGAAGCAGCGGGTGAAGCTGGCCCAGGCGCTGGTGCACGACCCGAAGCTGGTGCTGCTGGACGAGCCCACCAACGGTCTCGACCCGGTGGGCCGGGACGACATGCTGGCGCTGATCCGCCGGGTGTACACCGACTTCGGCATCTCGGTGCTGGTCACCACCCACCTGCTGGGCGAGCTGGAGCGCACCTGCGACCACCTGGTGGTGATCGACGGCGGCAAGCTGCTGCGCTCCTCGTCCACCGCCTCCTTCACCGGGACGACGGCCACCCTGGCCGTCGAGGTGACGGACCACCCGGAGGACCACGCCCTGGACGCGGGCGCCGCGGTGCGCGAGCGGCTCGCGGGGGCGGGGCTCTCGGTGGAGACCGAGGGCGCGCGGATCCTGCTGGTACGGCTGGCGGGTGACGACACGTACGACACCATCCGGGACGCGGTCGCGGACCTCGGGCTCGGACTGGTGCGGCTGGAGGAGCGGCGGCACCGGGTCGCCGAACTGTTCACGCAGGGCGCGGAGCCGGCGGGGACGACGGGAACGACGGAGAACGAAGGGGGTACCGCAGATGTCGCTGCCCTCTGAGTTCCGGCCGGCCGACACCGGCGTCATCCACGACATCGGCTACCGCGGCTACGGCGGCCCCCGGCTCGGCCGCGGGTACGCCACCCGCTCGCTGTTCACCCAGAGCCTGCGCGCCGCGTACGGCCTGGGGCGGTCCGGCAAGTCCAAGGTGCTGCCGATGATCGTGCTGGGCGTGACCACCGCGCCGGCCCTGATCATCGTGGCGGTCGCGGTGATGACCGCGTCCGACAAGCTCCCGGTCGACTACACGCAGTACCTCGGCTCGATCGGGCTGGTGGTCTCGATCTTCCTCGCCTCGCAGGCGGCGGTGCTGTTCTCCCGGGACCTGCGCCACCACACCGTGCCGCTGTACTTCTCCCGCCCGATCACCCGCGCCGACTACGTGCGGGCCAAGTTCGGGGCGATGGTCTGCGCGCAGCTGCTGCTGATGATCGCGCCGCTGGTGGTGCTGTACGTCGGCGCGCTGCTGATCAAGCTGGACTTCGGGGACCAGACCGAGCACTTCTTCTACGGCCTGGTGGCGGCGGTGCTCTACGCGCTGGTACCGACCTCGGTCGCGGTGGTGATCGCCGCCGCCACGCCGCGGCGCGGCTTCGGGGTGGCCGCGATCATGGGCTACCTCGCGGTCAGCGCCACGGTGTTCGGGGTCGTGGTCGGGATGAGCCTGGACGCCGCCCCCGGCGAGGCGCTCCCGGACTCCGCGCAGTGGGCCGCGCTGATGTCGCCCATCGCGATGGTGGAGAGCCTGACCAACCAGCTGTTCGACCTCGGCACCGGCGTCGAGCGGATCCACGCGCCGGGCGGGCTCGGCCTGCTGGTGTTCACCGCCGTCGCCGCCGCGATGGTGGCCGGTTCGTACCGGCTGCTGCTGAGCCGCTACCGCAACGTTTGAGAGGGCGTCATGGCCACCATCACCATCGACAAGGTCTCCCGCTGGTTCGGGAACGTGGTCGCCGTCAACGACGTCAGCATGGCGATCGGCCCCGGCATCACCGGCCTGCTGGGGCCGAACGGGGCCGGGAAGTCGACCCTCATCCACATGATGAGCGGCTTCCTGGCGCCGTCCACCGGCACGGTGACCCTGGACGGCGCGCCGATCTGGCGCAACCAGGGGGTGTACCGGCAGATCGGCCTGGTCCCCGAGCGGGAGTCGATGTACGACTACCTGACCGGTTGGGAGTTCGTTCTCGCCAACGCAGAACTGCACGGCCTGCCGCACCCGGGCGCCGCCGCCCGCAAGGCGCTCGCCCTGGTCGAGATGGAGTACGCCCAGGAGCGGCGGACCGGCACCTACTCCAAGGGCATGAAGCAGCGGGTCAAGATGGCCTCGGCGCTGGTCCACGACCCGGCCGTGCTGCTGCTCGACGAGCCGTTCAACGGGATGGACCCCCGCCAGCGGCTCCAGCTGATGGAGCTGCTGCGGCGGTTCGGCTCGGACGGCCGGACGGTGCTGTTCTCCTCGCACATCCTGGAGGAGGTCGAGCAGCTGGCCCGGCACATCGAGGTCGTGGTGGCCGGCCGGCACGCCGCCTCCGGAGACTTCCGGAGGATCCGCCGGCTGATGACCGACCGTCCGCACCGCTACCTGGTCCGCTCCAGCGACGACCGGCGGCTCGCGGCGGCGCTGATCGCCGATCCGTCGACCGCCGGCATCGAGCTGGACTGGCAGGAGAAGGCGCTGCGGATCCAGGCGGTGAACTTCCAGGGCTTCACCACCCTGCTGCCGCGGGTCGCCCAGCGGGCCGGCATCCGCCTCTACACCGTGGCCCCGGCGGACGAGTCGCTGGAGAGCGTGTTCTCCTACCTCGTCTCCGCCTAGCGACGGCACCGCCCCGCAGACCGGCACCCACCACCAGGACCCCAGGAAGGCCGACCCACCATGAACCCGACCGTCGCCAGGCTGACGCTGCGCGGCCTGCTCGGCCGCCGCCGCGGCTTGCTGCTGCTGGTGGTCCCCGTCCTGCTGCTGGCGATCTCGGCGCTCGCCGCCGGGTCGAGCGGCGACAAGCACGACCTCGTCGTGAACGTGCTCGGCAAGCTCGGCCTCGGCACCCTGCTGCCGATCCTCGGCCTGGTCGTCGGCACCGGCGCCATCGCCACCGAGATCGACGACGGCTCGATCGTCTACCTGCTGGCCAAGCCGCTGCCGCGCTGGAAGATCGTCACCACCAAACTGGCGGTCGCGATCGGCACCACCTGGGCCTTCGCGGCCCTGCCGATGCTGCTCTCCGGGCTGCTGCTGTACGGGACGAAGGAGGGCCTGGCGCTCGCCTACACGGTGGCCGCGCTGGTCTCCGGGGCGGCGTACAGCGCGCTGTTCCTCCTGCTCGGCGTGGTGACGCGGCACGCGGTGGTGGCCGGGCTGGCGTACGCGCTGGTGTGGGAGTCGCTGGTCGGCAACTTCGTCGAGGGCGCGCGGACGCTCAGCGTGCAGCAGTGGGGGCTGGCGGTGGCCGAGTCGGTGGCCGCCGAGGGCTCGCTCACCTCGGCGGTCTCGCTCGGCGTGGCCGTGCCGCTGCTGCTGGTGGCCGCCGTGGCGGCGACCGCGCTGGCCTCGGTGCAGTTGGCCGGGCTCACCCTGGCCTCGGACGAGTAACCCCGTCGACGAGGCCCCCGCCGGTGAGCCACCGGCGGGGGCCTCGTCGGTGCGAGGGGGTCGTCAGAGCGTCCGGTTGCGGCCGGCGCCCCAGCCCGCGGCGGCGACCACGGCGGCCAGCGCCAGCATCAGCGCCAGCGGCACGGTCCAGTCGCCGGTCAGCTGGTGCAGGGCGCCGGCGCCGACCGGGCCGGCCGCCGCGACCAGGTAGCCGACCGCCTGCGACATGCCGCCCAGCTGGGCGGCGCCGGCGGCGCTGTCGGTGCGCAGCACGATGAAGGCGAGGCCGAGGCCGAGCGAGCCGCCCTGGGCGACGCCGAGGATGGTGGCCGCCACCCAGGCGCCGGACACCGGGGCGATCAGCAGGACGGCGATGCCGAGCCCGTTGAGCGCGGCCATCGAGACGGCCAGCGCCCGCTGGCGGGTCATCCGGCCGGCGAACAGCGGCACCAGGAAGGCACCGGCCACCTGCACCAGGTTGGAGAAGGCGAAGACCAGGCCGGCCTCCCCGCGGTCCATGCCGTGGTCGGCCAGGATGGTCGGCATCCAGGCGACCAGGGTGTAGACCAGCAGCGACGAGATGCCCATGAACAGGCTGATCTGCCAGGCCAGCGGCGAGCGCCAGATGCCCTCGATCGGCCGGGAGGAGGCGGCCTGCGCGGCCGGGCCCGCGGTGCCGCCGGCGGCGGCACCGGCCCTCGCCCGCAGCACCTGGGGCAGCCAGGCCACCGCCGCGACCAGCGCCAGCACCGACCAGGCGCCGAGCGAGGCCTGCCAGCCGCCGCCGAGCGCGTGCTCCAGCGGCACCGAGAGACCGGCCGCCATCGTCGCGCCGACCAGCATGGTGGTCGAGTAGACGCCGGTCATCGCGGCCGCCCGGCCGGGGAACTCCCGCTTGACCAGGCCCGGCATCGAGACGTTCAGCACGGCGATCGCGACACCGATCACCACGCACCCGGCGTACAGCGCCGCCACCGAGGGCAGCACCCGCAGCAGCACGCCCGCGCCGAGCACCAGCACCGCGCCCAGCACCACCCGCTCGGTGCCGAACCGCCGGGTCAGCCGCGGGGTGAGCGGGGCGCCGACGCCCTGGAAGAGCACGGGCACGGTGGTGATCAGCCCGCTCGCGGTGGCGGAGAGCCCGAAGGTGCGCTGGATCTCGGCCACCATCGGCGACACCGCCGCCAGGCAGGCGCGCATGTTCAGGGCGACCAGCACGATGCCGGTCAGCAGCAGCGCGGGGTGGGCCAGCCGGCTGCGGACGGGGAGCGGGACGGAGCCCGCGGCGGTGGTGGCAACCGGCTGCTGGGCACGGGTGACGGCCATGGGTGGTGCTGCTTTCGTGGAGTCCGAGGCGTGCGGGGGCACACCGGGTGAGCGGGGAACGGGGGCCTCGGCCCGCTCACTTCCGGGCGGCGATGGCGGCGAGGAGCTGCTCGACGGCGGCGGTCGGCTCGGCGAGCAGCGCGCGACACGCCCGCTCGGCCCGCTCCGGGTCGCCGCTCTCGATCGCGTCGACCAGGGCCTGGTGGGTCGCCACGACCACCTCGGGCATCTCGTGGTCGCCGAACGCCGTCCGCATCGACTCGCGCACCGAGGCGCCGAAGTAGCGGTACACCTCGGTCAGCGCCGGGTTGTGCGCGGCCTCGACGACGGCGGTGTGGAACTCCAGGTCGTGCTCGACGGTCGCCTCGCGGCCGGCCCGCTCGGGGTGCGCGGCGATCACCTCGGCCTCGCGGGCCAGCGCGGCCCGCATCCGGCGGATGTCCTCGGGGGTGTGCCGCAGGGCCGCCAGCCGGGCGGCCTCGGTCTCCAGCGCGGCGCGGACCTCCAGGACGTCCCGCACCCCGGAGCGCTGCACGCCACGCAGCACGGCGGCCGGGTCGCTGGTGGAGCGCACGAAGGTGCCCTCGCCCTGCCGGGAGACCAGCATGCCCGCGTGCACCAGCACCCGGATCGCCTCGCGGACGGTGTTGCGTCCGATGCCGAGGCGCTCGGCGAGCTCGTGCTCGGTCGGGATCCGCGAGCCGACTGGCCAGACGCCGGCGCTCAGCTGCTCCCGCAGCTGCTCGATCGCGGTGTCGACGAGGGAGCGCCGCCCGGCGGTCTGCAGCGTGTCGTGGCCGCTGTGCGTGCTGCTCATGGCGGGCTCTCCTCCCCGGGGCGGGTCGTGTTCGGGCGGTGTCCGGGCCGTGCGGGGCCCCGGTCGTCGGTCATCCTACAACTGCTTGCCCGGTCATCCTACAACTGGGGATGAACAGCGCGGGAACCGTCCGGGGCGGCCTGGCGTTCCTTCGGACGACCGGCGATCCGGTGAGACGGAACCCGGCCCACACCCCTTGATGCGAGGAGAGCGTCCGCATGGTGTTCAAGAAGCTGCTCGGTGCCCTGGGCGTCGGCGGTCCCGGCGTCGACACCGTTCTGGGCACGCCGGTCGTGCAGCCCGGCGGGACCATGGCCGGCACGGTCGAGCTGACCGGCGGGACGGTGGAGGCGGACATCCGGGGGATCACGCTGACCCTGGTCGCCCGGGTCGAGATCGAGCACGAGGACGGCGAGAGCACCGGCCTGTACCCGTTCGCGCGCTTCTCGGTGACCGCGCCGCTGAAGCTGGCGCCGGGCGAGAACCGCTCGATCCCGTTCGCCGTCCAGGTGCCGTGGGAGGCGCCGGTCACCACCGTCGCCGGGCAGCGCCTGCACGGCATGCAGCTCGGGGTGCGCACCGAGGTCGACATCGCGGGCGCGCTGGACAAGGGCGACTCGGACCCGCTGGAGGTCGAGCCGCTGCCGGTCCAGCGCCGGATCCTGGAGACGCTGCTCCAGCTGGGCTTCCGGTTCCGCTCGGCGGACCTGGAGGCCGGGCACATCCGCGGCACCGGCCAGACGCTGCCGTTCTACCAGGAGATCGAGTACTCCTCGGCGCCGCAGTACGCGCACGCCTGCAACTCGCTGGAGGTCAGCTTCGTGACCACCCCGGACAAGGTCGAGGTGGTGCTGGAGGCGGACCGCCGCGGCGGCCTGTTCGGCGGCGGCGGGGACGTGATCCGCACCCATGTGGTCGGCCACGGCCAGGCCGGCGAGGACCTCACCGAGCTGGTCGACGGCTGGATCCGCGCCGCGCTCTGAGGCTCCGGCGCCGGGACCGGGGCGGTGCTGTCCCGGCCCCGGCGCCGGCCGTCAGCCGTAGGAGACGTTGCTGCAGATGTCGTCGTCGGCGGACCTGGCCCCGCTGACCACCTCGGCGGGCAGCGCCGCCGCCCCGGCGACCCCGCCGCCGACCGCCGCGCCCGGCGCCCCGGCCGGCGCGGCGGCGGCCGGGGCGGCCACGGCGGCGTAGTCCAGGCCGAGCCGCAGGCTGATCCCGGCGCCCCTCCCGGGCGCCACCGCGGCGCCCGGGAACAGTGCGGCGACCCGCTGCGCGTTGGTCCGCTGCCCGGCCCCGTACTCGACGGTGGTGGTCGCCGCCCGGGCGGTGCCGCGCGCGGTGGCCGTCGCGGCGACGGTGACCCGGGCCGCCCGGAGCGTCTCGGCGGCCCGGGCGGCCAGGCCGGGGGTGCCGGTGCCGTTGTGGACGGTGACCCTGATCGGCGCGCCGTCGGCCCCGGGCGTCGGCCCCGGCGGCACCGGTGGGGACGGGGTGGGCGGCGCGGGCGCCGGCGGGGACGGCGCGGCGGTCGCGTCCGGCTGCCGGCCGGTGGCGTCCTGGCCGTCGATGGTCCGGTCGGCCTGCAGGGTCCGCCACAGGGTGTCGACCGCCGGGTGCACCAGGTCGATCCGCGCGCCGCTGTAGCGCCAGGGCGTGGTCAGGAACTTGACCTCGTGCAGGTCGATGTCCTTGAGCGTCAGCGCGAAGTCCACCAGCTTGGCGGGCGAGTCGAGGCCCGGGTCGACGGTCATCGACCGGGTGGCGGCGTCGGCCAGCGGCAGCAGTGTGCCGGGGTTCAGCCCCTTGCTCTTGATCCGGGCCAGCAGCGAGGCGAGGAACGCCTGCTGACGCTTCATCCGGCCGACGTCCGAGTCGTCGCCGATGCCGTGCCGGAGCCGGACGTAGTCCAGCGCCTGCTGCCCGGAGACCCGCTGGCGGCCCTTGGCGAGCACCACCTTGCCCTTGCGGCCCAGGTTGGGGTTGATGTTCCCCTCGTGGACGGCGTTCGGCAGGCAGACGTCGACCCCGCCGACGGCGCCGGTCATCGCGGCGAAGCCCGCGAAGTTGACCTCGATGGTGTGGTCGACCCGGATCCCGGTGAGCTTCTCCACCGTGTTCTGCGTGCAGGCCGGGTTGCCGGCCTCGGAATTGCCGACCGAGAAGGCGGAGTTGAACATCTGTCCGGGCTGCTCCCGGGTCCAGGTGCCGTTCGGGAGCTTGCACCGGGGGATGGTCACCAGGGCGTCGCGCGGGATCGAGACACCGACGGCGTGCCGGTGGTCGGCGTGGACGTGCAGCAGGATCGTGGTGTCGGAGCGGGCGCCGCCCTCGTCGCCGCCGCCGAGGTCGCCGTTCCGCCCGGCGCGGGAGTCGGAGCCGATCAGCAGCAGGTTGACCGGCCGGTGGCCGTGCGCGTCGGCGGACGGTTCGGGCGGGCGGTCGGGGGCGATGGCGTCGGGGTCGAAGGACCGGAGGTTGCCGTTCAGCCGGTAGTACACCGCTCCGCCGGTTCCGGCCAGGGCCACCAGCACCCCGGCCACCGACCAGGCGATCAGCCGCCGGGCGCCGCCCCGGGCGCCGCGCGGCCGGCCCTGCGGGGCGGCCCGCCGGCGGGTCTGGGTGATCCGGCCCTGGGCGGCGCGCTTCCGGTCGGCCGGGTTCGGGCCGGCGGGGTTCGGCACAGCCGGGTTCGGGACAGCGGGGTTTGGGACAGCGGGGTTCCGGGCGGCACGGTTCTGCGCGGCGCGGCGGGCCTCGGCCCGGCCGCCGGTGCGCGGCACCGGGACCCGGCCGGGGGCGTCCTCGGGGGGGTCGGTCCGGAGGCCGCCGTCGGCACGCCGCCGCCCCGCCGGATCCGGCGGGCTCTGGTCCCACTGGACTGACATGGCGCGCACCTCTCAGGGGCGGAAGCGGGCAACCCTGGGAGCATACAAACTCCTCGGGTGCCGCCCGGCGGCCCGGAACGGCCGCACCCCCGCCGACCCGCGGCTTCGCCGTACGGGCTCACCGCAGGGTCACTCCAACGGTTGAACCGGAGGGGGCCGGAACGGGGTTCACCCGGCCGCGGAGGGGCCGGCGGACGGAGGCGGTGCCGGAGGGTGCCGGGGGCGCGGGAGCCGTCAGACCCCGGCGGGGTACAGCCGCTCCAGCACGGCCGCGACGCCGTCCTCGTCATTGCTCAGGGTGACCTCGTCGGCGACCGAGAGCAGTTCGTGGTGCGCGTTGGCCATCGCGACGCCGTGCCGCGCCCAGCCGAACATCGGCACGTCGTTGGGCATGTCGCCGAAGGCGATGGTGTCGGCGGCCTTCACCCCGAGCCGGTGGGCGGCGACGGCCAGGCCGGTGGCCTTGGAGAGGCCGAGCGGCAGCAGCTCGACGATGCCGGCGCCGGCCATCACCACGCCGACCAGGCCGCCGGCCGCGCGGCGGGCGGCCTCGGCCAGGGCGTCGTCGCTCAGGTCGGGGTGCTGGATGTAGAGCTTGCTGACCGGGGCGGCGAGCAGTTCGTCCCGCGCGGCCCGGACGACCGGCAGGTGGGAGGCGATCTGCAGCTCGTAGCCGGGGCCGGCCAGCACGTCGCCGTCCAGGCCGTCCTGGCTGGCGGCGATCGCCAGCGGGCCGGTCTCCTCCTCGATCCGCTCGATCGCGAGCGCGGCCACCTTGCGGTCCAGGGTGAGCGAGGTGAGCAGCTTGTGCGAGCCCGCGTCGTAGACCTGGGCGCCCTGGCCGCAGACGGCTATGCCCCGGTAGCCGATCTCGTCGAAGACCGGGCGGGCCCAGGCGGCGCCGCGGCCGGTGACGATGATGTGCAGCGCCCCGGCCGCGGTGGCACCGGCCAGCGCGGCACGGGTCCGCGCGGAGACGCCCTCCGTGCTGTTCAGCAGGGTGCCGTCCAGGTCGGTGGCGACCAGCTTGAAGGGCAGGCCGCCACCGTCCGCGAGGGAGACGGGGCTGGGGCTGGTGGTGCTCATGGGCCGTGGTCTCCCGGGAGTTGCTTCGTCACTGCTGTCCGCGTCGCCGCGGTGCCGGCTCGTGCCGGTGGTCCTACTGGACGGGCTCCAGAACGCTGCGGCCGCCGAGGTAGGGGCGGAGCGCCTCGGGGACGACGACCGAGCCGTCGGCCTGCTGGTGGTTCTCCAGGATCGCCACGATGGTGCGCGGGACGGCGACCAGGGTGCCGTTCAGCGTGGCCAGCGGGCGGACCTTGCCCTCCTCGCGCATCCGGATGGCGAGGCGGCGCGACTGGTACTCGGTGGTGTTCGAGGTCGAGGTGACCTCGCGGTACTTGCCCTGGGTGGGGATCCAGGCCTCGATGTCGAACTTGCGCGCGGCCGAGGCGCCGAGGTCGCCGGAGGCGACGTCGATCACCCGGTAGGGCAGTTCGAGGGCGTTGAGGAAGTCCTTCTCCCACTGGAGCAGGCGGCGGTGCTCGTTCTCGGCGTCCTCGGGCGTGGTGAAGACGAACATCTCCACCTTCTCGAACTGGTGGACGCGGATGATGCCGCGGGTGTCCTTGCCGTAGGTGCCGGCCTCGCGGCGGAAGCAGGACGAGTAGCCGGCGTAGCGCAGCGGCAGCTTGTCGGCGTCGAGGATCTCGTCCATGTGGTAGGCCGCGAGCGGGACCTCGCTGGTGCCGACCAGGTAGCGGTCGTCGCCCTCCAGGAAGTACACGTTCTCGGCGGCCTGGCCGAGGAAGCCGGTGCCGTCCATGGCGGCCGGGCGGACCAGGGCCGGGGTGATCATCGGGGTGAAGCCGGCGGCGGTGGCCTGGGCGATCGCCATGTTGACCAGGGCGAGCTCCAGCAGCGCGCCCACACCGGTCAGGTAGTACGACCGGGCACCGGCGACCTTGGCGCCGCGCTCGGTGTCGATCGCGCCCAGCCGCTGGCCCAGCTCGACGTGGTCGCGGGGCTCGAAGCCCTCGGCGGCGAAGTCGCGCGGGGTGCCGATCTCCTCCAGGGTGACGAAGTCCTCCTCGCCGCCGACCGGGGCGGCCGGGTCGATGAGGTTCGCCAGCGAGCGGAGCAGGCGCTCCGCCTCGTCCTTGGCCTCGGTCTGCTCGGCGTCGGCGGCCTTGACCTCGGCGGCCAGCTCCTTGGTGCGCTGGAGCAGGGCGGCCTTCTCCTCGCCCTGGGCCTTGGCGACGAGCTTGCCGAGGCCCTTCTGCTCGTTGCGCAGTTCGTCGAAGCGCGTGCCCGAGGACCGGCGGCGCTCGTCGGCGGAGAGGAGGGCGTCGACCAGGTCGACGTCCTCGCCACGGACGCGCTGCGAGGCGCGCACTCGGTCAGGGTCCTCACGGAGCAGGCGAAGGTCAATCACGGGGCAAGCCTACCGGGCGGGGGCCCGTCCACCGGTACCGGTTTTCCCCTGGGGATAACTCGCGCCGGCCTGTGGATAACCGCGGTGGGAAACCGCCCCGGGGCCGGTTATCCACAGGTTCGGGGCGTGGGCTGTGGATCGCGGGGAGCTGTCGGCGGGCCGGGAAGCGAACCATGGAATTCAGGTTTCAAACCTGAATTGACCTTCTCGGGTGAGCGAATTGAAGCACTCGGACGGGTGATTTGCTGGCACCCGGGTGACTCTGGTCCGATTGGTCATCTCTGCGACGCAAACCGATGATCCGACCGAAACGTGCAGTGGCTATACCGGTTTGTCGACTCATCCCCAGGCCTGTGGATAACCCGGACCTGTGGACAGCGCCCACCCCTGTGGACAAGCCCCGCAGCGGGGCGGCCGCCCTGTGGACGGCCGCCCGGCGGGGTGGAAAACGGTTCGAAAAGGGCGGATGGCCGCCGAATGGCGCCCGGATGTCCGGTGAACCCGGGAGGGTCCGGACGGACTCAGATGTCCCCGCGGCCGTCGAGGCAGCGCGAGAGCCAGTCCGAGGCCGCGGTGAAATCGGCGTCCGAGATACCGGGCCGACCGTGGCCCGCCGCCTGCTGGTCGGCGCGCGGATAGGAACCGAGGAACCGCACCTGCGGACAGGTCCGCTTGAGCCCCATCATCGCCTCGCCCACCCGGCGGTCGCTGAGGTGCCCCTCGCAGTCGATGAGGAAGCAGTAGTTGCCCAGCCCCTCCCCGGTCGGCCGGGACTCGATCCGCATCAGGTTGACCCCGCGCACCGCGAACTCCTGGAGCAGTTCCAGCAGCGCACCCGGGTGGTCGTCCGGCAGCCAGACCACCATCGAGGTCTTGTCCGCCCCGGTCGGCGAGGAGACCCGCCCGGGCCGCCCCACCAGCACGAACCGGGTGGTCGCGCTCTGCGCGTCCACGATGTCCCTGACCAGCGGGTCGAGACCGTAGATCGGCGCCGCGAACTCGCCCGCGAACGCCCCGTCGTACCGGCCCTCGGCCACCAGCCGGGCGCCGTCCGCGTTCGAGGCGGCGGACTCCCAGTGCGCGTCCGGCAGGTGGGCGGCCAGCCACTTGCGCACCTGTGCCTGGGCCACCGGGTGGCTGGTGACGGTCTTCACGTCGGACAGCGCGGTGCCCGGCCGCACCAGCAGAGCGAAGGTGATCGGCAGCAGCACCTCGCGGTAGATCATCAGCGGCGCGCCGGAGGCCAGCTCGTCGTTGGTCGCCGTGACGGCGCCCTCGACCGAGTTCTCGATCGGCACGAACGCGCCGGACGCCTCGCCGCCGCGCACCGCGTCCAGCACCAGCTGCACCGAGGACATCGGCACCAGTTCCCGGGTCGCCGCCTCCGGCAGGGTGCGCAGGGCCGCCTCGGTAAAGGTGCCCGCCGGCCCGAGGTACGTGTAGCGGGTTGCCGACATGACGCCTCCAAGGGGAACGGGACCTGTGGGAAAGAACGGCGGACCGCCGAAAGGAGTCACCTTAGCCACTCCGTCCTCCTCCCGTGACCGCGTTCCGCTCCGTGGGAGGAGGACGGACGACCGGTGGACATCCGGCCGGACCGGGCAGGTCAGGCGGGGCCGGGGTCAGTCGAGCAGGGCCTGCCCGACGTACCCGCCCTGCGGCGCGCCCGGCGGGACGGCGTACACGCCGCTCGCCTCGTGCCGCAGGAAGCGGGAGAGCCCGTCGCCCCGGGCCAGCTTGCGCTGCACGGGGGTGAACCCCCGGCGCGGGTCGGCCTGGAAGGCGAGGAAGAGCAGCCCGGCGTCCGGCGAGCCGTCGGCCAGCAGCCCGTCGTGGTACGAGAACCCGCGCCGCAGCATGGCCGCCCCGCCGTTGGCGGCCGGCGCCGCGACCCGGACGTGCGCGTCCGCCGGGATGGCCGGCGTGCCGTCCGCCCCCTGGGCGGCGAGGTCCACCGGCGTCCGCTCGCCCGCCTCGGCGGGGGCGCCGAGCGGGGCGCCGTCCGACTTGCGCCGCCCGATCACCCGCTCCTGGCGGTCCACCGGCAGCGCCTCCCAGTTGTCCAGCAGCATCCGGATCCGCCGGAACACCAGGAACGAGCCGCCGGCCAGCCAGGCCGGCTGCTCTCCCCCGGCGGCGACGAACACCTTGGCCGCGAAGCCCTCCTCGGCGGGCTGCGGGTTGTTGGTGCCGTCGATCTGGCCCATCAGGTTGCGCCCGGTCATCGGGCGGGCGGTGGCGCCGGGCGTCCGGGCGAAGCCGGACATCTGCCAGCGCAGCGCCGCGGTGCCGGCCGCCTGGCGCTGCAGCACCCGCAGGGCGTGCACGGCCACCAGCGCGTCGTCGGCGCCGATCTGCACGAACAGGTCGCCGTCCCCGCGGGCCGGGTCCAGCGCGTCGGCCGGGAAGGCGGGCAGCGGCTCCAGCCCGGCCGGGCGGCGGTCGGCCAGGCCGGCCTTGTCGAACAGGCCCGCTCCGAAGCCGAAGGTGACGGTGAGCGAGCAGGGGCCGGCGTCCAGGGCGACCTGGTTCTCGAACTCGTCGGCCGGCTCGCCGGCGGCCATCCGGGCGGCCGTCCGCGACCAGCGCTTCAGCAGCGCGCGCAGGCCGTCCCGGCCGGCCCCGCCGGCCAGGTCGAAGGCGGCCAGCTGGACCCGGGCCTGCTGGGGTTCGAGGATCCCGCCCTGGTGCTCGCCGTGGAACGCCACCCGGGCGGGCCCGAGGCCGTGGGCCGGGCCGGGCGCGGGGCCGTCGCCGGCCGGGCCCGGCCGGTCGTGCCGGCCCGCGGTCAGGGCCGCGGCGGCGCCGGCGCCCGCGCCGACCACCAGGCCCGCCCCGGCGGTGCCCAGCAGGGCCCGCCGGGTGAAGCCGGGGGCGGGGCTCCCGGTGGTGGCGTCGTGCCGGCCCGCGCTGTCGGTGCTGGTCTCCATGGGGATGGTCCGCCCTATCCGATCTTCAGCTGCTTGATCTCCGTGGCCTGGTCGATGTCGGAGGATCTGATGACCACCGACACCACCCAGTTCCCGGAGAGCGGCAGTTGCGCCGTCCCGGTCCAGCGCCCGGTGCCCTCGCCGGTCAGCGGGACGGTGAGCGGGCCGAGGTCGCGGTCCGGCAGGGTGAAGGCGAGCTGCACCTCCGGCACCTCGACCGGCTGCCCGTCCGTGCCGTCCAGCTTCAGGTGCACCTCGTTCGACCCGGTGCCCGCCGGGTTGAGGGTGACCGTCGCGGTGCCCTTGGCGTTCGGCGTGCGGCCCTTGGTGTCGTACGGGAGCGTCAGCTCCACCGTCCGGCCCGGCGCCGTCTGCGGGGCGGACGCGCCGCCGCCGGTTCCGCCGGCCGTCGGGGCGGTGCCGTTGGCGGCCCCGGCCCCGACCTCGTCCGCCACCCGTCCGGGCGGGGCGTTGGTGAGCAGGGTGGTGGCGACCAGCACGGCCACCGCGACGGCCGCCTCGACCAGCACCGAGCGGCGCAGCCCGGCGCGGGTCGGGGTGAGCCCGCGGGCCCGGTCGGCGTTCACCCGGGCGGCCCGCTGCCGGGCCAGCTGGGCCCGCCGGACCGGGTCGTCGGAGTCCGCGCCGTCCTTGCCGAGGTCGGCACCCTCGGCGGTCTCGTCGCCCTCGTCGCTCCTGCCGTTCTTGCCGCTCTTGCCGAGGTCCGCGCCGGTGGAGCCGCCGGCCGCGACGGCGACCGCCGCCGGGACGACCTCGGCCGCCTCCTCCGGGGCGGCCCGCAGCCGGGCCAGCCAGCCGCGGGACATCCAGGCGGCGCCGAGCATGGCGATCACGCAGCCGGTCTTCACCAGCAGCAGCCGCCCGTAGTCGGTGCCGGTCAGCGCGCCCCAACTGCCGAGGCCGCGCCAGGACTGGTACAGGCCGGTGCCGGCCAGCACCAGGACGGCGCCGAACGCGACCTTCGAGAAGCGCTCGGCGACGTCCGCGCCGATCCCCTCGCGCAGTCCGACCAGGATGGCCGCGAGGCCGCCCAGCCAGAACGCCATCGCGACCAGGTGGAGCATGCCGAGCGGCAGCGCGAGCCAGACCTGGATGCCCACCGAGGCGTGGTCGGCGCCGACCCAGGTCGCCGAGAGCGCGACGGCCAGCACCAGCCCGGCCACCCCGAGGCCCAGCCGGGCCTCGCGCTGCGGGCGTTCGGCGGCGCGCCGCTCCAGCTCCCGCAGCTCGGCCTCCTCGGCGTCGGCGTCCGCCGGGCCGGCCCCGTCGGCGCGGGTGCCGTCCCCGGTGCGGCGGGTCGGCTGTCCGAGCTGGCCGACCAGCAGCGACAGGAACACCCCGCTCGCTGCGAGCAGCAGCAGCCGGGCGGCCAGCGCGGTGCCGATCCGCTCATCCAGGGTGGCGCGGACCAGCGACAGGTCGAAGGCCTTGCCGATCCCCGAGCCCCGCTCGTAGGGGCCGCGCAGCATCAGCACCGCGACGGTGGACACCAGCAGCGCCACCCAGCCGCTCATCAGCAGCCGCTGCACCGGGCGCCGGGCCGCCCCGGCCGGCCAGCAGAGCAGGACGAAGGCGGCCGCGCCGACGAGCAGCGCGAACGCCCCGTACGCGACCGCCCGGCCGGTGCCGTAGAGCGCGGCGACCAGGCCGTCCGCCTCGGCGCCCTGCAGCGCGGTGGTGGAGACGGTGGTGGCCGAGGGCGCGCCGATGGAGAAGGTGAACGCCCCGCCGATCGGGTGCGAGTCGTCGGACACGGCCCGCCAGGCGACGGTGTAGGTGCCGTTGGCGAGGCCGCTGCCGAGCCCGACCCGGGCGGTGTTGTCCTTGCCGTCGGCGTGCGCCGGGTTGCCCGTGTCCACGGCCTTGCCGGCCGGGTCGAGCACCCGCACCGAGTCCGAGGAGAGCGAGACGGCCTCGCTGAAGGTCAGGGTGACGGACGGCGGCGCGGCGGGCAGGACGGCGTTCTGCCCGGGGTCGGTGGACTGCAGGGTGGCGTGCGCGGCGGCCGGTCCGGCGCCGCCCAGCAGCAGCGCGAGGACGGCGCCGAGCACGCCGATCAGCCCGGCGATCCGCCGTCCCGCCAGTCCCGGTGCGATGAGCATCGTGCGGGTCCCTTACTGCTGGCCGGGGCGGTAGGTGAGCTCCTTGACCGGCACCTTCACCGAGATGGTGCCGGTCCTGGTGAAGGTCAGGTCGAGTTCGACCTCGTCGCCGAGGGCGGGCGCCTTCTCCCACCCCATGATCATCAGATGGTTGCCGCCGCGGGAGAGCTGCAACGCGCCGTGCGCGGGGACGTCCAGCTTGTCGACCTGCTCCATGGTGCTGGCGGTGGAGCGGTGCATGGTGACCGAGGAGGCGCCGGGGCTGGAGACCTTGACCAGCTCGTCGCCCTGCCCGCCGTCGTTGCGCACGGTCAGGTAGCCGGCCGCCATCCCGCCGGCCGGCGGGAGCGGGATGTAGGAGTCCGCGACGCTCAGCTCGGCCGCCCCGCCGCCGGAGGTGTCGCCGGCCCCGCAGGCGACCAGGAACGCTCCGGCGCCCAGTGCCGTCGCCAGCGCCGCCCCGGCGAGTGCCGTCCGGCGGAAGCCGAGGGCGCCCTTCACGCGGCGACTCCCTTGGCGAGCAGCGGCAGGTCGTGCTCGTAGGTCTGCACCTCGGTGCCGCTCAGGTAGAGCAGGTGCGCCTTGTCGTCGGAGGGCAGGAAGGCCAGCACCTGGGCGCCGTGGGTGGAGGTGACGGTGCCGTCCGCGTTGGTCACCGGGTCCTCGATCAGGATGCCGAGCGTCTTGGCGGCCGCCTTCACCTTCTCCAGGTCGCCGGTCAGGCCTATGAAGTCGCTGCCCATCGAGTCCAGCCAGGTGCGCAGCACCTGCGGGGTGTCGCGCTGCGGGTCGGTGGAGACGAACACGATGTTGACCTTCTGCCGCTCCTCCGGGGAGAGCTTCTTCATCGCCACGCCGATGTCGCCCATGGTGGTCGGGCAGACGTCCGGGCAGCTGGTGTAGCCGAAGAAGAGCAGGGTGGTCTTGCCGTTGGTCTTCTGGCGCAGGTCGTACGGCTGGCCGGAGGTGTCGGTCAGCTGGAGGTCCGGCTTCTCGAAGTTCTTGCCGAGCACGGTGCCCTCGTAGGGCGAGTCGGCCTTCTGCTGGACGACCTTGGCGGGGGAGCCGGAACCGCCCCCGTCGGAGCCGCAGGCGGTCAGGGTGAGCGCGGCGGCCAGGGCGACGGCGGCCGCGCCGGCCAGCCGGGCGGTGCGGGGGGTGCGGGCGGAGCGGGGCATGGGAGAGGTCCGATCGTGTGCGGTGGATCACCGGCGGGGCCGCGCCCGGAGGCGGGCGGGGCCCGCCGCGGGTGCCGGGCGCGGCCCCGCCGGTGCGGGGGTCAGGAGGCCGAGCCGCCGCTCCTGCGGCGCAGACCGAGGACACCGACGGCGGTGCCGATCACGCCGACCACGATGCCGACGACGCCGAGCACCCGGGCGGTGGAGTCACTGGCCTTGTCGTCGGACGCCGCGCTCCCGCCCTTGGCCGCGTCGCCGTGCGCGTGGTCGCCGGAGGCGGCCGACGGGGAGGCGGTGGCGGTCACGCCGTGGCCGTCGCCGGCGGCGGCCTTGGTCAGCTTCAGCACCGGGGCGGGCTTGGCCGGCTCCGGCTGGCCGTCCTTGGCCTCGTCGATCCAGCGGACGACGTCGCCGTTCTCGTAGCTCTGCAGCGCCTTGAAGACCAGCGAGTCGGCGTCGGTCGGCAGCGGGCCGAGCGAGACGCGGAACTCCTGGAACTGGCCGGGGGCGATCTTCACGCCGGCGTCGGCGGTCCAGGTGATCTTGGAGACGGCCTCGTTGACGTCGTTGCCGTGCACCTTGATCGGCTTGTCCAGCTTGGACTTCTCGACCACGGCGGTCCAGCCCGGCAGCGGCTGGGTGCGGACGGAGGCCAGCGGGTGGTCCAGCGGGAGGTTGACCTCCACCTTCACGGTGCCGGCGGTGTCGTTCTCGTTCGGGACCCGGAAGTCGACGGCGGTGTAGCCGCCCTGCTCGGCGCTGCCCGGGTTCACGGTGACGTGCGCGGAGGCGGGTCCGGCCAGCGCCACCACCGCGGCGGCTGCGGCGAGGGCGACGGCGGCGGTACGGCGGGGGGAAAGGGAACGCATGGGGTTCGTGTCTCCGTTCGGAGGCTCGGCGGGGGCCCGCTCCGGGGCACGGGAGGATCCGTGCCGCGGCGGGGCCGCGCGGCGTGGGGACGAGGTGGGGGAGGCCGCAGGACCGCACGAGTGGGCGGGTACGGCTCGGCTGCCGCGTACACCCGTCCGCCGTCGGGCCGAAACCGGTGGGGGACCGGGGGACCGGGGGCGGGTCAGTACGCGAGGGCCCCGAGCGGGGGGCCGCGCCGCACCACGCTGTGCCGCAGCGCGGCACCGATCGGCAGCGGGTCGTCCCCGCCGCGGCCGCCGGACCGGCGGACCGGGCCGGCCGGCAGGCCGAACAGGCCGCGCAGCAGCACCGCGGCCAGGGCGCACGCGGTGCGCAGCGGCTCCGCGCCGCGGGCGCGCGCGGCCGACGCGGCGATCCGCACCAGCCGCCAGAGCGCCGCCTCGCCGCGCCGCAGCCACCAGCCGGCCACCAGGGCCGCGGCCAGGTGGGCCGCCAGCATCGTCGGCGTCATCCCGAGCACCCCGCCCTGCCACCAGGGCGCGGCCGCGTACGCCTGCGGGTCCAGCCCCGCACCGGCGACCAGCTGCTCGGCGGTCGGGCTGCCGGGCAGCCCGACCAGGGTGCCGGGCCGGGACTCGTTGCAGATCAGCCGGCCGGCCACCTGCGGCAGGGTCAGCGGGCCGGAGCCCGGCGGACCGCCGTGGTGCGCACCGGCCGCGGCGGCCGCGTGGCCGCCGAAGGAGTGGAAGAGGCAGTGCAGCCCGAACTGGACCGCCGCCAGCGCCCCGGCGATCGCGCCGAGCGAGCGCTCCCGCCGGCCGAAGGCGGCGGCGAGCAGCAGGGAGGCGGTGAAACCCGCCGAGAGCGCGGGAAGGGCGACGTCCCCGCCGCCCGCCAGCGCGTGCCCGGCCGCCGCGATCAGCGTGCTCACCAGGGCGAACGGAACCGCCCGGGCAAGCCGCAGGTCCCAGGCGGCGGCCCCCACCGGCGCGTCCGGTGCGGGGGCGCCCGGGTGCGGGGCGGCGGCTGGGGCAGTCATGGCCGGGCCATCATCTCATCGCGTACGGCCGCCGGACCGGCAGGGTGGGAAATCCCTACGAATGCCCCGATCGGCCCCGCGCGCCGCCCCGCGCACCCCCCGCACGCGCGCCGCCCGGCACATGCCCGTCCCCCCGTCCATCCGCCGAACGGGCGGTAGCGGACCCCCGGCACGGTTCACCTGCGCACCGTCCGGAGATACCTCGTTATATGTGGAGCCGCAGCCAGGAGGGACCTCCCGTGGACATCTGGTGGACTCTGCACCTCAAGCGCGACCCGGCCAGCGTGCCGCTGGCCCGCCGCATACTGCTGGGCGCGATGGCGACCGCGGGCGTCGATCCGCAGATCGCCCAGGACCTCGGCGTCGCCCTCAGCGAGGCCTGCGCCAACGCCGTCGAGCACGGCGCGGGCGGCCGTCCCGACGACGGCTACCAGGTCACCGCGTCGATCAGCGGCGACCTGCTGCGGATCGAGGTGACCGACTCGGGCCCCGGCCTGCCCGGCCCCGCCGCCCCGGCGGCCCGCCGTCCGGTCCCCGCCCCGGCGTCCCCGCCCGCCCGGCCCGCCGGGCGGGCGCAGCCCCGGCGCCGCTCCCGGCGCGGCCGGGCCACCGTGCCCGGGCCGCTGCTCACCGCGCACCGCCCGCGCCGCGACGGCCGCCCGTACGACACCCACGTCCTGCCCACGGCCGCCGACCCGGTGCCGCTGCCCTTCCTGCGGCCGCTGGACCTCGACGCCCTCCCCGACCTCACCGCCGAGTCCGGCCGCGGCCTCTTCCTCATCCACGCCCTCACCGACCACGTCCAGCTCCGCAACCACCCGCTGCGCGGGGCGATCGTCAGCTTCGACAAGATCCTCAAGTGGCAGGACGACGCCCTGCTGCGCCGGGCGTCGTAACGCTCATGGCTCTCTGACCTGTGCAAATGGCCACTATTGGTGTCGAGGTCCCGGTGGGGGCGAGGTAGAGATCAGGCCGCCAGGGCACACGTAGGGCACATGCCCTCGGATTTCGGCGGGGTGTGCCCCGCGCCCGCACCCGGAAGCACCCTGTCGATCGCGGAACGGGTCCGCGACTCGCTGGTCGGCATCAGGTGGGTGTAGGTCCGGAGCGTGAAGCCTGGGTCGCTGTGGCCGAGGTAGGCAGCGAGCGCCTTGATCGTCTCGCCGGCATCCAGCAGCACCGAGGCGTAGGCGTGCCGCAGGGCGTGCATGCCGTCGTCCGGGGCCGCCTGGAAGTACTTCGCCCCCTTCTCGCGCGGCGGGATCACCCCGGCCGCGACGAGCGCCAGCTTCCACGCGCCGGCGTTGAAGACGCTGCGGTGGTACGGCTTGGCGCTGTCATCGGTGAAGAGCAGGTTCGCCGTGTGGGCCTCACCATCGGCGAGGCGCCAGGGGAGCGTGACCCGAGTCGGGGGGAACCTCTTCATGTGGGCTTTCAACGCGCGCGCCAGACCATCGGGCAGTGGTACCTGCCGGACCTTGCCGCCCTTCGGTAGCGCGAACACCATCTTCTTCGCCACGAAGCGGACCTGCCGTCGCACCGTCACCATGCGGCGGCGGAAGTCGATGTCGTCGACGGACAGGGCGAAGACCTCGCCCTGTCGCAACCCACAGCCGAACGCGACCGAGCCGCCGGCCTGGAAGCGCTCCGGTAGGCCGTTGATGACCGCGTGGACGCGCTCTACGGACCACGGGACGACCGGCTCCTTCTCCACCTTCGGGAAGCTCACCGACTTGGCCCGGCAGGGGTTGGTGGCGATCGCTCCGTCGTCAACTGCGGAATCCAGCATCATGATCAGGACCGAGCCGTACCAGCCGATGGTGGACGGCGCGAAGCCTTCGTCCTGAAGCCGCCTCACCCAGCGCTTGATCGTGGTCGGCTTGAGCGCCCGGAGCTCCAACGTCCCCAGGCGGGCCGCGATGTGGTTGCGAACCACGCCGTCGTAGCGCTCCAAGGTGGTCGGGCCGGGAGTGACGGCCTCCAGCCACGTCTCGGCGTACTCGGCCACGGTCGTCTTCCCCGCGTTCGGGTCGACGTAGGTGCCGTCCTTGAGCATGACCTTGAGCTCGGCAGCGCGGTCATCGGCCTTGGTCTTGAGCTCGAAGTCCTCCTTGCGCTGGACGTCGTCGGGGTCGCGGTAGCGAACCTGCCAGCGCTTGCCCTTGCCGTGGTCGGTGGTGGGGTACTTGCCCTTGTGCTCGCGGCAGGGCTTGTCGGTCGGGCGGGGGTAGGTCTTGTGCCAGGTGTCGTAGACGGTCGCCATTCGGCTCCTTCGGTCGGGGGCATGGGAGGGCGCGGCCTGTGGCCGGCGGTTGGGTGAAGTGGTGACGTGAGGCGCGACGCCTGATAGGCGGCGCACTGGGAGGCGCACGAAAGTTGCTCTCCCGGGGCGGGTGTTGGATGTTTATCGACCGGCAGCCTTTTGTCAAGGAGAAGTCGCCGGATCGTCCCGGGAAGACTGGATGGTGTCCGATCGTTCCGAATCGTCCCGGGCTTCCAGGGTGCTTTTCGGGTGGGTTCGCACAGAAGCCTGGGAGCCGGTAAGGGAAGGTCGGGAGCCCGGGGTGTCGCCCCTTCCGCCCTGGTGGGACGCCTGTGACGGGGCTGATCAAGATTTTTTTCGGGGAAACCGCCGAATTCCTGGCTCGGGAGCTATGCCAGCAGATAGCGTCTTCAACGGCCGCCGCGAAAGTGGAACCTCCACACTCCCGTCGGGCGGCCAGCAAGCCAGCCTCGGGCCCATTTTAGGTTCCGAGCCGGGTTGCATGGAGACTTCCCTCCTCGCGGCCTCGGGACGCCCCATTCTTGGGGATTCTTCGGCGTGCCCGCACACCCCCTATCCCCTACCCGTTGGAGACCTCTTGCCCAAGACGTTCCGCGCCGCCACCACCGATCGCCGGCCACTGGCCACCGCGGAGGAGATTGCCGCGTACCTCGGTGTCCCGCTGGGTACCGTGTACGCCTGGCGGCACCGCGGCCAGGGCCCAACCGCGATCAAGGTCGGTCGGCATCTGCGCTACCGCTGGACGGAGGTGGAGGCCTGGCTGGACGGCCAGCGCGCCGACCACGCCGCCGCCTGATCCCGCTCGTCCCACCACCGCGCCGAAGCCCGGAAGCCGTTTCGTCCGCCGTCGGCTGATCTTGCCGCCCCGCGATGGATCCCGGCCCCGAGCGGTCCTACCGTTCGCGCTCGCCGCCGCACTGCTCACGCCTGTCGAAGGCTCACGCTGCGGCGCCCCCATCTCCTGTGATCCTCTTCCCCTTTCGCGGTGCGGCAGTTTGCCGCCGCACCGCAGTCTGGAGTCCCCACCATCACCTCCACGCCCCGCCTGCCCGAGGCCGCCTGGCCGCCGGTCGTCAACCCGGGCCGGCCCGACGCCAGCCTCCACGCCCAGCCCCTGGCCGAATCCACAGCTGGTGGAGAGTCGGCCGCGCACGACGACGACCTTGCGGCAGACGGCACGCCGGCCCTCGACGCGATGCCGCAGTCACCGGGTGCCGATCTGCTGACGGAGCTGCACGCCCACATCCGCCGGTACGCGGTCCTGCCCTCTGCCGAGGCGCTGGACGCGGTCACGCTATGGGCGGCCGCGACGCACCTCCAGGCGGTGTGGCACCACGCGCCGCGCCTGGCGATCGTGGCTCCGGCCCGCCGGTGCGGCAAGTCCCGCCTGCTCGATGTCCTGGTCGAGACCGTCCACGACCCGCTGATCACCGTCAACACCAGCGCGGCGGCGATCTACCGCACGATCAGCGACCGGCCCAGGACCCTGCTGGTCGACGAGGTCGACACCATCTTCGGCAATCCCCGGACCGCCGAGAAGTACGAGGACCTGCGCGGTCTGCTCAACGCCGGGCACCAGCGCAACCGCCCGGTGACCCGGGCCGTCGGCAACGACCACCAGGCCCGGGAGTTCGACACCTTCGCCATGGCTGCCCTCGCCGGCATCGGCGACCTGCCGGACACGATCATGGACCGGTCGATCGCGATCCGCATGCGTCGGCGCGCCGACGGCGAGGTCGTCGCGCCGCTGCGGGACCGCCGTGACGGTGTCCTGTTGCGGGAGACCCGCGCCAAGCTCGCGCTCTGGGCCTCCGAGGTTGCCGAGCAGGCCCAGGTGATGGAGCCGGACATGCCCGTCGAGGACCGGGCCGCCGATACCTGGGAGCCCCTGGTCGCGGTCGCCGACCTCGCCGGAGGCTCGTGGCCGGGCCGGGCCCGCCGGGCGTGCGTCCGCATGGTCGCGGCCGAGGAGGAGATCGAGGAGGAGAACTGCGGCGGGGCGAGGATCCTCGCCGACATCCGCAGGATCTTCTTCGCTCACGGCGATCCGGACACCCTGCCCACCACGGCCGTCCTCGCGGCGCTGAACGACGACCCCGAGGCGCCGTGGGCCGAGCACGGGCGCGGCGGCCTCACCGCCCGCGCGTTGGCCGGGCTGCTGAAGGACTATCAGATCTCCTCGGCCAACATCCGCCTGCCCGACGGCACCCAGCGCAAGGGCTACACCTTCAACAAGTTCGTCGACTCCTGGCGCCGCTACTGCCCCAAGGTCCACCCGCGTCCCACCGGAACGACCGCCGGCTCCTGACACTTCCGCCCGAAACGGTAGATGCCGTCCCCGCCGTCGCATCCCAAGACCCACACGCCGCCACGGGGACACCACACCCCACCAGCCGTCCCACGGCCGACCCGCCGCCATGCTCCGGGCGCGCCGCCCAGGACGGCGGGCGGGACGGTTCCAGCGGTGCCACAGGCCAAGCCGAGCAAGGGCCGTGGACGCCCGAAGACGGATGCGACGGCCCACCACCTCCAACACCCCGACCACCCTACGGAGGACCACCACCCGTATGTCCGACGCCGCCACGGACCGCACGGCCCGCACCAGCCATGTGACTGCCTGGGACTACTCCGCGATCGGCCTGCTCGCCGCGACCGGCTTCGCCCTCTCCTACGACGCCTTGCGCCAGATGGCCCTCGCCATCCACATCCGCGACCAGCTCGCCTACCTGTTCCCCCTCATCATCGACGGGTTCGTCGCCTACAGCGTCCGCGCCCTCCTGCTCCTGCGTACGGCCCCGCTGACCGCCCGCTCCTACGTATGGCTGCTGTTCGGCCTCTCCACTGCGGCCAGCATCTGGGCCAACACCCTCCACGCCGTCCGCCTCAACCAGCAGGCCCTGCCCCTCACCAGCGGCCTGCACCTGGGTAACTCCCCCGTCGCCGTCCTGTCCGCCATCTCCCCGCTCGCCCTCGCCGGAGCTGTCCACCTCGGTATCCACACAATCCGCCACATCCGACCGACGGTCCGGACGGATGGCGGAGCACCGGTCCCGGTGCCTGGGGACGGACGGTCCGCGGACACCTGGCGGTCCGCCGGACCAGACCAGATGGTGACAGTCCGGCAAACCGGACCGGACCACCGGACCGTGGACGGGCCCGCCGGACCGGACCAGACCACGGCGGTTCGGCAGACCGGACCGGACGGAGGCGGTCACCCGGGACCGGACCCGGACGAACAGTTCCACCCGGATCGCCCCACCGACGGTGAGTGCCTTATGCGGACGGACCGGGACCGTACGGCCCGGACCGGCGACAGCACGGACGGGAAAGCCTCAGGCCAGAGGCCGAGCGGAAGTACCGCTCACCCCGAGGAGTCCAAGCCCGCCGGCCGTCCGCCGGGCGCCTCCCTGGACGAACTGGCCGACATTGCCGTCCAGGCGTGGACGGACAAGGGGAGGCTGAGCCGGTCCGTCGTCCGGGACGCGGTCCGCGCCCAAGGCCTCACGCTCTCCGACGAGCGCCTCACCACGGTCATGACGATGGTCCGCCCGGACGAACCGGACGACCACGGCCCCGCCGACGTCTGATCTGCGTACTTCCGCTCACCCCGGGCACCTCGTCCGAACCCGTCCCGCGAGGAGCCGGCCTTGCCGCCCTGCGGTCCGGTCTCCGTCCGGTCCGGTCCACTCCACTGCTCCCGTCCGCCCCCAGGAGTTCTCCTGACAAACCACCAGTACGACCCCGAGCGTGCCGAAAGCCCCGATGTCGGTCTGGAAGCGCTTCTCGACTCGCCTGCGTTCGCCCGTGATCTGCGGCGGGCGTTCGGCCTGGATGCCCCTGGCGGAGCCAGTAGTACCCCGAGTCCGACTCGCGGCCGGACACGGGGAGGCTCCGCCCCAGGGGTGGCGGAGCGGTCCCGGCGCGAGGGCGCGCCGGGCCAGGGCTTCGAGGCCGAGGGCAGCCCCGAACCGGACGAACTCCACACCGTGCAGACGGCGATCCTCACCGACCGCCGCCGGCATGACAGCGCCACCGAGGCCGGCGGAGCCGAACCGCGCAACCGCCGCTTCGAAGGCGTCAAGCGCGAGGAACGCGTCGGCCCGCTTCGGTTCAAGCCCGACGAGCACGCCAGGCTGCAAGCGGCTGCCCTCGCCCACGGCTACAACGGCGTGTCCGGCTTCGCCGCCGACGTCGTCATGGCGTTCATCGACGGACGGTTCTTCATCGACCTCCCCCTCGCCGAGGAGCGGCGGGCCACCCACCACTTCCGCTCGGTCTTCCTGCGCAAGCACGACCGGCTGGGCAACAACCTCAACCAGATCGCCCGCGCCGACAACGGCGGCTACGACCGGCCGGACGACAGCCCCCGGACCATCGACCAGTTGCTCCGCCTCCAGACCGAGATCGCCCACGCATTTCGCCCGTCCCCCACCCAGGAGACTCCGCCCCGCCCGTGATCGCCGCCATCAAGGACCCTGGCTCCAACACCCGAGGCCTGCTCGCCTACCTCTACGGCCCCGGGCGCCATGACGAACATCGCGACCCGCACATCGTCGCCGGCTTCGCGATGCTCGCCATGCCCGACCCCGGCCGCGAGGAGCAGGCGACCCTCACCCAGCTCGCCCGCTACCTCGACGAGCCCGTCCACCTGCGCAACAGCGAAGTCGGTCTCAAGCTCACCAACCACGTCTGGCACTGCCCCGTCCGCGCCGCCCCCGAGGACCGCTACCTTTCCGACACCGAGTGGGCCGACATCGCCCACCGCATCGTGCGGACCGCCGGTATCGCCCCCGACGGCGACGACCTCGCCTGCCGCTGGATCGCCGTACGCCACGCCGACGACCACATCCACATCGTCGCCACCACCGTCCGCGAGGACGGCCGCCGTCCCAAGCTCCACGGCAGCGGGCGACGCGCCGCCGAAGCCTGCCGCCAGATCGAGAAGGACTACGGCCTGCGCCGGCTCAAGCCCGGCGACGGCACCGCCGCCAAACGCCCCACCCAGGCCGAGATGCACAAGGCCAAGCGCCTCGGCTGGAACCAGACCAGCCGTGCCTGGCTCGAAGACCGCATCCGCGACGCCATCCCCCACGCCGCCGATATCGAGGAGTTCCTCGCCTACCTCCAAGCCGACGGCGTCGAGGTCAACATCCGCCGACTGCCCTCCGGCGACCTGCGGGGATACTCCGTCGCCCGGCCCGGCGACCTCAAGGCCGACGGCACACCCAACTACCTCTCCGGCGGCAAGATCGCCCCCGACCTCTCCCTGCCCAAGCTCCAAGCACTCCTCTCCACCAGCACCCCGGAGGAACACCCCACCGCCCGCCGCTACCGCCACAGCACCAGCTGGCAGCGCACCACCGACACCCTCGACACCCTCCACCTCGCCGAAACCGACGGAGACACCGAGGCCGACGCCCTCGCGCAGGCCCAGATCACCGCCCTCGGCGACATCATCAACGCCACCACCCAGGCCGCACCCCACGAGCTGCGCGCCGAACTACGAGCCGCCACCCGCGTGTACGCCCGCGCCCAACGCTCCCAGATACGCGCCGATCACCAGGCCGCCGCCGACCTGCGACGGGCCGCCCGCGACATCCTCCACGCCGCTGACGGACCCGGCGGCAGCACCCTCGCCGCACTGATTGCCGCCCTCGTCTGGGCGGCGGTCCTCGCCGGCCGCTGGCACCAGGCCCGAGGCCACCACCAGCAGGCCCACGCCACCCACCTCGCCATCCAGCACCTCCAAGCCGCCTACGACCAGGCCGCCGCCGAACACCTCGCCGCCCTCACCCACCGCCAGCCCGCCCAGGAGACGATCAACGACCTCGCCCACGACCTGCGCGCCGCCGTCCCCGACCACGCCGCACGCATCCTCACCGACCCCATGTGGCCGCCCGCCCTCGCCACCGCCCTCGCCGACGCCGAAGCCGGCGGCCACCAGCCCCGCCAACTCCTCACCGAGGCAGCCGCCCGCCGCGAACTCTCCACGGCCCGCCAGCCCGCCAAGGTCCTCCTCGGCCGCATCCAGCACACCAGCCGCAACCCTCCACCCAACCGCGCCGCCGACGCCGCCCGCCTCCGCACCACCAGGCTCACCACCCCCGGCCGCGACACGGCACAGCCCTCGCCTTCGTTTCGGCCCGGCCCCGGCTCGCAGCACCGCAGGCGCTGAAACTCCAGGGCAGGCCCGTCCCATCCGCGCAGGAGGATTTCTCCTGTTCCTTGGCGCCAGGCTTCCCTGGGCACAGCTCGGGCCGCCGTCGAGAGGCCCGCCTGGCCAGGCGCCGGTTCGACCTCTTCTGACGGCGGCCGGCAACCAGCTCGGCCGCCCGCCCCCACCTCTGCTGCCTTCGGCATACCCATCCCCTTCCACCAGGAGACTCATGACCCAGCCCAGCATCCGCCCCAACGTCATCGACCTGCTGTGCAACGCGGACTTCTCGCAGTACCGCAGCACCAACACCCTGCTCCACAAGGACGGGCGTCCCTTCACCACGGAGGAGCGCGCCCTCGCCGACAGCGCCACCCGCGAAGAGCTCGATGCGTGCATGACCCGGCACAACCGCGAGGTCGCGCACGCACGAATGACGGACGACGCTACCCAGGCCCTCGTCGCCCTCCTGCTCCGGTACTTCGCCAAGCTCCCGGCCGGCAGCGTCGCCGGCGACGCCATCAACGCCATGTCTGACCATGACCGGGCCGAGTTCGACCGCCTCTACGCCATCGTCGGCGACAGCGACTGGCTCTTCATCCCCAGCGAGGACTGACCCTCCACCGCACTCCGGCCGGGCAACTACCCGGCCGGGGTGTCGATTTGATGTCTTCCTGCGCGATCGGGAAGTATCCCAGCCCCTCCGTCGTCGTGTGGTGCTTGAACCCGTCACACCACGGAAGGGCACCACAGTTGACCAACCGCGCCGACGCCAACCGCAACCCTCACCGCAACGTCGTCCTCGCCGTCCCCCACCCCGAACCCCTCAACCCCCGCAGCATCACCATCACCTGCGCCATGTGCGACGCCGCCCGCGACTGGCTCCTGATCCACGTCCAACCCGACCTGGTCTTCGTCCGCTGTCGCTGCGCCCACGAGTGGCGCGAACACGACCTGGAGACCGCCGACGTCACCGCAGCCCGAGGCGACATCGGAGAGGACCGTGTGTGGGAGTCGTTCGAGCAGATGTACTGCGGACTCGGCTTCGATGGTCTCTTCCGGTGCACCTACCTCGGATAGCGGGGCACAGCGCGATGATGGGGGATCGGCGTCATGCCGATCCCCCATCAGTGCGCCAAGGTGCCGGGACGTCGCGTCATGCCTGACTACTAATGAGGCGAAGCACGGGCCGTTCATTCCGTACGCCTAGCAGCTCGCAGACGCGCTCAGGCTTCCATGCGAGCTCACGTGCGAGCTTCTCGACCGTGAGGCCCTCTTCGGCCGCAAGCTCGAAGGCCTGGCGCAGGAGGGCAGGTTGTTCGCCGGAGAAGCTGTTGACCGACTCCGAAGTGAACCCCGGCTGCCCGTCGAGCGCACGCAGCCGCTGGTATGCCCGGCTGGCCGTCGCGTCAGAGATCAGCCCGAGCTCGCGGCAGCGGTAGATCAACGAGTGGATAGAGACACCCCAGATCCGCCTTAGCTCTGCCAGGCGCGCGAGGTCCATGCGGCGAGGGAGGAGCGGCAGGATGCTGGACTGGGGGGTGAGGAACTCAGCCGCGAAAGCGTCCGCCTCCTTCTCCTGGCGGCTGTCCCCGGTGGCATCTCCGTGAAGCACCAGATGACCAAGCTCGTGTGCGGCGGTGAAGCGGTGCCGGTAGACGTCATCAGCGCGATTGGAGGTCAGGACCGCAAGAGGCCGGGCGGTGCGAGAGGAGAAGGCGTCGACGGTTGCGGCTGACGTATCGCCCGCTGGCGGCGTGACGACGATGATGCCGTGAGACTCCATGCGTCTCACCAGGTGAGTGACTGGTCCATCCCCCAGACCCCACCGGCGCCGCAGCTCTCGCGCCGCCGCCGCAGGCTCAGCCGGAAGTTCTTCGCCAGGGTGGACCTCCCCTCCGGCGAACCCGGGCAGGTCCACGATCGGCAGTTGCACACGCAGTTCCAGCGCGTACGTGAGTTCCCAGACCTGCTCGGCGAAGGCCAGCGCGCGCTCGCGCTGGGCTTTCGGAGTGCTGCGAAGGCTTCGGAAGTGAGCCATCGAGGCGTCGAGTCGGCTGCTCGGCCGTCCGGCCAGAAAGAACGAGAGCGGCACACTGAGGATGTCCGCAAGACTGGGCACCAGTTCGGGTCTGGGCTTCGAGACGCCCGTCTCGTACTGGCCGACAGCGGCCGGCGTGACGCCAAGCCGCTTGGCGACATCCTTCTTGGTCATTTCCGCTAGTCGGCGGGCCTGGGTGAGCCGGGCTGGGTCGAAACCGTCAACGACGGCACGAGGGGTGATCCCACGTTCTTCCAGTCCCGGGATGAGGTCTTGCCTAGTTCGTCGCATCGTTTTCGTTGGTCTGAGGCTTGGCTGGTTCCGCTTCGGTCAATGGCGTCACGTTGAGCGTTCGATCCACGTTCGAACGGGACGACAGGGTAAGAATAGGCGTCTCGCCCTGGTCGAAGCTGGTGTGCTCCAGGACGGCGGGTCCGGGCTGAGCCGGAACGGACGACAGTCGCTTCCCGTGGAAGGTGACAGTCTCCGGAAGCGGAAGTTCGTCGGGTCCGGCAACCCAGTCCAACAGCCCGTCGGCGCCAGGGGCGGCGGTGCCCCAGTGTGCCTCCAGCAGCTCCGATGAGTTGCAGGCGAAGGGAACCAGGACCAGGCAGGTGTCCGGAGGCACGGTGGTGAGACCGCCGTGCAACTCGACCGCAGATTCCTCAGCCGACCCGGCGAACTCGAAGTCGAAGACGCCCTGGACGCTTGCCGGAGCTGGAGCGAACGTGAACAGCTCGCGGACCATCCCGGAGTCGCTGGGAACGTGCGCGGTCCGGATGTCGGAACGGGTCTTCGAGTACATGAACGGGAAGATCAGGCCGCGGCCGACCAGCATCAGCTCGAACGGGAAGCGGTGCGGCTTCACCGGCTTGGCGTTGGGAAGGTCCTTGAGCTCCTCGTGAACCCGCTCGAACTGACCAGCCCAGCGCGCGGAGCCGAACGGATGCTTCGTCCGGACATCCGCCTGCTCCTGGACGGCCTGAGCGTTGGCCTGCATGTTGCGAAGGGCTTGTCCCAAGCCGGTGCGGACGGCGAGCGACTGCTTGCCGAACAGCTCGGTCGTCCAGGGGGAGAGCGGAACGTCCACGCGTCAGAGCTCCTTGAGGTCAGCACTTTCCACCGAAGCGCATCACGGTCAAGAGCACTTTAGTTGATGTCTGAGATCTTGCACAAGCGCTTCAGTGATTGCTGTGTTCGCGGTGCCGAGGACAGTCTGGTGCCTCCCGTTGAGCTGGAAGCATCGGAGTCGGATGAAGCCGTGTCGACACTGGGGTGGGCGTGGTCCAGGACGCCGACACAGAGGGTGCGCGCCGGTGCTCGCGGAACCCCGCAGCGGCGGGCACGAGGCCGGGCCAGGCGTTCAGATCAGGTCCACCCGGGGCGTACCGATGCGGTACTTGAACGCGATCGCGCCGATCACCTGCCGGTGATCACGCCACCGACCGCCCCGCCTCGGCGCCCGGTCCGGCAGCAACGGCTCGATCCGCGTCCACTGAGGCTCAGTCAACGACACACATCAACCAACGATCCGATGATCTGAAGCAAACGGCCTAGTAGGCCTGGTTCGTTCGTGCCCCTCAGACGTGGGTGACCCGACTGGTCGGCCGTCCAGGAAGACCACGGGCGGCCGACTGATCGTCAGAAGTCTCGGGGCAGGGTCCGGGGCGCTCCCTGCTGGCTTCAGGCGCACGGACGGTGCTGCCGGGTGACCGACTACCTGGCCGGGACGATCCGGACGTCGCTGACGCCTTCCTTCGCCCGTTTGAGGTCGGCGTAATCCCCGACCGCCGCCGCGCTATAGCAGACCGCAGACGTTTGGCGGCAGTTGTTCTGCACCCATGTGATCTTGTAGCTCGGCAAGCCGAGGTTTCTCCCCCTGGCCGCCGGGATCCCCGTTCCGTTGAACGATCCGCGGCAGAAGTCGTCATTTTCGGCCCAGGCGTCGTACGCCACCCCTGCCCAGCCGTTCAGGTCGTTGGCTTGGTGGCTCGCGGCCAGGTCCTTCAGGTAGACCCTGAGTCCGGTCGCGCCGCTCTTCTTCAACTGGGTGTCGAACATCTGACGCATGCCGCTGAGGGTCTGCTGGGCCCTGCTGCCGTAGCGCGTCGCCATTTCCATGAACTTGAACTGGTTGCGGACCCGGTCGGCGAGCACGGGGCCCCAGTGGGGTGGCGGATCCACGGAGTACTTGAGGGCTCCCTTGGTTCCGGGTATGACCTTCGCGGCGAGCCAGGCGCCTGTGGAGACGTTCTCGAAGTGGGGATGCAACAGCACTCTTCGTGCGTCGTCCGAGGTGAAGTCGCCCTTCTTGGAGTTGCAGAACTCGCAGATCCCGACGAGGTTGTCAGGGGCGACGCACAGCGCGGGGAACGCCTTCTTGGGCAGGACGTGGTCGAGCTCGGACACGTCGCTGTGCCGGCACATGGGGCAGAGGTCCTCGTCACGGCCTTCCATGACTGCCTCGTAGATAACCCGGCCGGGGCCGCCCCGCATGCCGCTCTCGTAGACGATGTCCGAGACCTTACCGCTCGGAACCCCCGTGATCTGGAAGTCCTGCGCCTTGAGGGTGTGCAGGGTACTGGTGAGAGCAGCCGCCCGATAGGTCTCGGCGGCCTCTTCCACCGCCGGGGCGGCGTCACGGAGCTTGCTGCCCAGCTGTTGGTTGTTCACCGTATCGCGCGACACTCCCGTGCAGATGTCCCAGCTGGCTCTGGCGCTCACCTGTGTCACGGGTTGGGAGGGCCACATCAGCGACCCTCCGCCCACTTGTCCGCGAACAGGACGTGGACCAGGCCCTTGGCCTCGTCTCCCAGCTGGCCGCCGAAGGAGTCGAGGACCTCCTCGTATGTGTCGAGCCGCTCGACTGCGTTCTCGATCTCGGCGTAGAAGCCGGACTTCTTCACTTCGAGGCCGAAGATCTCGTGGGTGAGCACTCCGACGTTCTCTCCGTACGTCTCCATCCTAGGCCGCCGGGCGCGCCCTCGGGAGCGGCGGATCTTGTAGGCGCAGGACCGGGGGACCTCCTGAAGCACTACGGGCGAGTGCGTCGCGGCGATGGCGACACCGTTGCGATTGGTCAGAAGCTCGGACAGGGCGCGGACGAACGAGGACAGGAGCGGGGGGTGAAGATGCGCCTCGGGTTCGTCGAGGAGGACGAGTGTCCTCTCCGCGACCAGGTCCACGAGCCGGGTGAGGGTGAGCAGCATCAGGGCATGGCCGGAGCTGAGGCTCATGAAGATGTCACGCCATGGGCGGTCCGCACCGTTGGTCAGCTTGTCGTCGATCTTCTTGAGCTGTCCGATCGGGGTGTCCCCGAGAGGGGTGTCTCCGTAGTCGTCGCCGATGACCGCGGCACTGAAGTGGCGATCGCTTGCCAAGGTGTGCAGGGTGTTGACCCATTGACCGTAGTGCCCGGAGGTGGCGATCGATCTGAGGCTATCGATGAACTCGCCCGCCAACTCCTCACGCTCTTTCAACCGGGACACGTGAGTTCCGCCCGGCTCGTTACCGTTTCCGTGTGCGGTGAGGCCGACGTGCTGGAACTTGACCCCGGGCTCGGGGTCCACGCCGACGAAGGGGTCGAATGCGCTGAAGGTGACGAGCAGGACGTTGGCGAAGCCGACATCGTTGTTGTAGGTGAGGCTTCCCTCGGTGGGCACCGGCATACGGCTCGGGTGTACTGCGGCCGTGGCCAGTGAGCGCAGGAGCGTGGTCTTCCCAACCCCGTTGGGGCCGATGAGCACGTGGATGTTGCTGGAAGGTACGGATGCGGGACGGACCTCGAACTCCAGCGGGGGGTGGGCGATCTCGCCGGCCGCTGGAGGAAAGTGGTAGCTGAACCGGTACTCGGTGCGCCGTGGGCCCCCGGTGGCGATGCGCATCCATTGCTGCAGAATCGTGCTGACGGAGACGTTGCGCAGGAGCGAGGTGCGGAACACGGTGCTCGACCTCGCCAAGTCCTCCAGCTTTCCCTCCGCGCGCGCGGGGCTCTCCATGGTGGTGACATCGCCCAGGCCCCGGAGGATCTCCTGCCCCGCCCGCCCGAACGAATTGAGCGTGTCGTAGTAGAGGGCGTCCTGGCCGACGGAGATCCATGGGCCTTCGTCCGTCGGCAGACCGTCGGGGAAATCACCCTGCGGTACGGGGCTCGGCCCGGGCTGCTGACTGGCCAGCGCGATCTTGACGCGGCCGACGTCGACCGGACTGGTGTCCTCGGTGGGGCGGAACCACAGGTCGTAACTGGTCCTGAAGCCGAAGTCGTCCCAGCTGTCCGGCACGAGGATGGCGGCGCGGGGGCCGACATCGGAGGGAACCCATCGGTCGGGCTGGACGATGAAACGCACTTGGGGGCCTCCGGGGTCACGGCACTGCTCGGACCCGAAAGCCTAGGCCGCCCCTCCCGCGACGAGCACGGGGGACTACCGCGACCAGCGCCAGCGCCCGCGGCCTCACCGGCAGGTCACGGTGTTCCCGGAGGGTCGGCCATACGACAAGACCGCCACCATCTATCTCGCCGGACTCCACATCGCCGCCATCTTCATCTGGTCAGCGAGATGATCCGAAAGAAACGACCTAGCCGTGCGCGAGCTGCGGGCTCGTTCATGCTCGACACCATGGCGTCCTCGTCCCCTCGATTCGGCGCGGTGAACCGCGACGGCCCGCCGTCGGTGATTATGCCCGCGCGGCGGGCGGACTCACCTCGGTGTGATCGTTGCAGCGGCTTCTGTGATCTCGGCTCGACTCGTGGGCTCACTTCCGCCAAGGAGACCCAGCACCACGACGCTCAGGCCGCCATGGCCGGCAGTGCGCGCAGGCGCTCACGGAACTCGGCGACGGCGGGCTCGGCGGTGTAGGGCTTGAGGTAGCTGCCGAACTTGGTGAGGCGGTTGACCGCGCGGACGGAGTGGACCTTGGTTTCGAGGAGGCCGAGGCCGCGGTTGGCGGCGTCGAGGGCGCCGTCGAGGTCCTTGCCGGCGAGGCGGGCGGTGGCGAGGCGGCCTGATCGGACGGCCTGGTCGCGGGGGACGGCCTGGGCGATGGAGGAGGCGAGGGCGCTGGTGGCGCGCTCGACCTGGCCGGCGCGGAGCATGATCTTGCCCTCGGTGGAGCTGAGCTGGGCGTCGCCGTACCAGGAGAGCCAGGGCGGGAGCTGGTCGCCGCCGTTCCTGGACCAGAGGTCGTGGGCGCGGTTGAGGGCGGAGCCGGCCTTCTGATGCTGGCCGTCGCGGGAGAGGCTCTCGGCGTGGTGGAGTTCGAGGTAGCTGCGAACGCCGGGCTGCATCGTCGAGGGGGTGTTGGCGAGCGCGGTCTCGACCTGGGCGACGCGCTCGGCCGGGTTGCCGGCGTCGGAGAGGTGGACGCCCATCTCGGCCAGCAGGAAGGCACCGAGGGCGTCGTCGCCGACGGTCTTGGCGGCGCGCAGGGCGCCGAGGTAGTACTGCTGGCCGACTGAGCGCAGGCCGCTGTCGTAGGCCATCCAGCCGGAGATGTAGTTGACCTGGGCGGCCAGGCCGTACAGGCGGGCCTCGACGGCTTCGGTGTGGCGGCCCTGCTTGAGCAGGGTGGTGATGATCGCCAGGTCGCCGCGGGCCTGCTCGATGAGGCGGGCGCCGCCCATCTGGGCGTCCAGGGTCTGGAGGGTGGCGACACGGGCTTCGAGGGTGTCGACCATGGAGTCGGTCACCTGGTCGCCGTTCAGGGCGGAGGCGAAGGCGGGCGAGGCCGAGGCCCAGCTCGCGGCGACGGTGGCCATGGCGGCCCCGGAGATGGTGAGAAAGCCCCGCCGATCCATACGACCACTCCTGACCAGTTCCACCAGTACGTCCACGGTACCGGCCTTCGTCCACGGCGCCGTGACGCCGGTCACCTCCCAGACAGGAAGCCACCCCGGCCACGGATTGGCAACCAGAGTACGGGGATTGACGCCGAGCAGGTCGGCCAGAACGTACTGGGCGTCCGGCTCGGGTTCCTGGCCCTGCTCCCACTTCCAGACCAGCGTTCGGTTGGTCGCCAGGTGGATCTTCAGGGCGGCGCCGCGGTCGCGCATCATGCCCGCGAACTGGTTCTTTCCCCACCCGCGCGACTGCAGCAGGTAGGTGAGCGGGTGGACCGCCAGCGTGCCTTCGACCATCTCAACCCCCGGCTTTTGAGGCCCTGTTGGTGAGCGTACTGCTACCCGTCGCAGCCAGGGTGCTCTCGGAGAGAAACCCCCTGGAAACGTTCCGCGACGCTCCGCCTCGCCGTGACGCTGGACCGGCCGTCGTCCGAGGAGAGCGGAGGCAAGGGCCCATGGACAGAGCCGCGAGCGCACAGCGAGGCCGCCACCGCGGCGCGCACCGCGACCCGCTGGGAGTCCGGTTCACGGTGCTGTGGGGGCTCGGTCACGTCGCGGCGCTGGTGCTGTTCGGGACCGTCGCCCAGCACCAGCTCGGCGCCGAGCACCAGTACGCGGCACCGCCGGAACACGCCGTCCCGGATCGGGAGCCGACCGCCTGAGGAGCCACGGCTCCGTGCTCAGCCCGCCACCCACCAGCGAGTTGGAGGAGAAGCACCGTGTCCTACCCGCAAGAAATACCGCCGCCCACGGCAGTGGCCAGCGCCTTCGCCCGCCGCACCGCCGTCGTCACCGGGGCCGCCGGGTTCATCGGCTCGCACCTGTGCGAGCGCCTGCTCAACCTGGGTGCCGAGGTGGTCGGCGTCGACAACCTGCTGACCGGCCGCCTCGACAACCTGTCGGGCCTGCGCTCGGCCGGCGGCTTCCGCTTCCAGACCGACGATGTCACCCGGCCGTTCGCCGTGGCCGGGCCGGTGGACTTCGTCTTCCACCTGGCCTCGCCCGCGTCGCCGCTCGACTACGCCCGCCACCCGCTGGCCACCCTGAAGGTCGGCGCGATGGGCACCCTCAACGCCCTGGAGCTGGCCGAGGCCAAGCGGGCCCGGTTCCTGCTCGCCTCGACCTCCGAGGTGTACGGCGACCCGCTCGTGCACCCGCAGCCGGAGCGGTACTGGGGCAACGTGAACCCGGTCGGCCCTCGCAGTGTGTACGACGAGGCCAAGCGGTACGCCGAGGCTCTGACCTCGTGCTTCCAGCGCTCCGGCAGCACCCGTACCCGCATCGTGCGGATCTTCAACACCTACGGGCCGAGGATGCGCGCCGACGACGGCCGCGCGGTGCCCGCATTCATCCAGCAGGCGCTGGCGGGCGAGCCGCTCACCGTGGCCGGCGACGGCAGCCAGACCCGCTCCCTGTGCTTCGTGGCCGACACCGTCGAGGGCCTGCTCGCCGCCGCCGTGGCGGAGCACACCGAACCGGTGAACCTGGGCAACCCGCACGAGATCACCATGCTCCGGCTCGCCGAGGAGATCCGGGCACTGGCCGGCTCCCCGTCCGCGATCACCTTCGTGCCGCTGCCCGCCGACGACCCGAAGCGCCGCTGCCCCGACATCACCTCGGCCCGCGCCCACCTCGGCTGGGAGCCCACCACCCACCTGAGCGACGGCCTGCGCCGGACCCTCGACTGGGCCGAGCAGCACTTCCCCCGCCAGACCGCCACCGCCACCACCGGAAGGAGCGCCTCGTGAACACCGCCTCCCACCCGCTGCCCGCGCTCGTCTGCGGGGTCGACGACGGATACGCCCGCCCGCTGCGGACGCTGATGCACTCAATCGCCGCCGCCCACCCGGGCGCCGTCGACGAGCTCCGCCTGATCGTCCTCGACCAGGAGATCAGCGAGGCCAACCGGCAGGCGATCCGGCGAGACGCTGACCGCACGGGCCTTCGGACCGAGTTGCGGCCGGCGCCCATGACCGACCCGCGCTACCCGGTCTCGGACTGGGTGAGCGGCGCGGTGTACGTTCGCCTGGCCATCCCGGAGGTCATCCCCGACGAGCGCCGGATGCTGTACCTGGACGCCGACACCCTGGTGCTCGGGGACCTGCGCCCGCTGCTGCGGCACTCCCTCGGCGGGCGCCTGATCGGCGCGGTGCGCGACCCGCAGAACCCGGTCATCGGCCGGGGCATCCAGCTGCCGGGCTGGGAGAAGCTCGGTGTCCCGTACGGCAGGGACTACTTCAACAGCGGCGTCATGCTCATCGACCTCGACCGCTGCCGGCGGCTCGGCGTCTTCGAGCGGTCGCGGCAGTTCCTGTCCGAGCACCCGGACAAGGTCCGGTTCTGGGACCAGGACGCGCTGAACTGGGCCGTCGACGACAACTGGCACCGGCTGGAGCGGCGTTGGAACACCTTCGCCATGTCCCCGCAGGCGGCTCAGCCCGGGTTCATCCACTACGCCGAGGCGGACAGCCCGCTCGCCCAGCTCCTGGAGGACGAGCAGACCGCCGCCCTATTGCACTTCGCCGGCCCCGACAAGCCCTGGCAGGACGGCTACCCGGAAGGCCAGCTCCGGGACACCTACCGACTGTTCCACGACTACGTCGACTCGCGAGGAGCCGAGTGAACGGCCGGAAGCCGCTCTGGCGGCGGCCGTCCTGGTGGATCGCCGCCGCTGTGGCCGCTCGCAACGTGAACGGGCTGCGGCAGGTCCGCCAAACGCTGGCCCACGTCGACCGGCCCGCCCAGGCCGTGTCGGTGGAGCCGATGGTGCTGCATGTCGTCATTCCGGTGTTGCGCGAGCAGCAGCACATCAGCGGCGCCCTGGCGTGGTTCGTGCCGCTCCTCCGTGACTTCCCGGGTTCGACGCTGACCCTGGTGTCCACGGCGCGCGAGGAGCGCGAACGCGCACACCTCGTCGGCCGGCTCGCCGGGGCGACGGCAGACGACCTCACGGTGCAGCGCTTCCCGCAGCTGACCAGTGAGGAGTTGACCGCCCTCGCCGAAGCCCTGGCCAAGACCGGCGGGCGTGTGCTCACCCTGGCGACGGCCGCCGAGGCCCTGTCGGCCTTCCCCACGACGGCGGACGTCATCGCGAGCGGGATCGCGGGCCTCCGTGAGCCGGTGGTCCGGCACGTCCACTACGAGGGCGACGGGCGGAAGGCGGCGCAGGTGAACGCCGCCGTCGAACAGCTCGCGGCCGACTCCGCCGAGGAGTACGTCGCCGTCTACGACGTGGACTCCCGCCCCAGCCTGGAGCTGCTGCAACGCACCGCCGAGTTCCTGGCCTACCGACGAGCGGAGGACGGCGAGCTGCCCCGTGTCGTCCAGCAGTCCGCCCGCTTCGCCGCCCAAGGCGCCGCCGACACCTGGTGGGAACGGGCCCTGTGCCGAGGTGCTGCCCGTGCCCAGACGCTGTGGACTCTCCGTCGCGAGATCCCTAACCTCCGCGGGTACGCCGAATCGGCCCACCGCACGCGTCCCGGCCTTCGGGGCCTCGCCCAAACTGTCGGGCACGGCCTGCTCGTCCGCACCGACGTCTTCCGGCAGGTCGGCGGGCTGCCCACCTTCACGATCCTCGACGACGTCGCCTTCGGCTACCGGCTCACCCTGGACGGCATCCCGGTCGACAGCCTCCCCTTCACCACCACCGTGTCGGCGGCCGAGTACCTGCCCGAGCTGCTGTCCCAGAGCGATCGCTGGTTCCAGAACTACCTCGACTACCCGCAGTGTGCCGCCCGCTGGCACGCCCAGGGCCACGGCAGCCGCCTCGACCACGCCGCTGCGCTCGCCATCGGTACCTACCGCGGCATGGCCTGGCTGCTGGTCTCGCCCGCGACGGCCGCCTGCCTGGCCCTCGTGCTCGGACCGCGCACGCGCCCGCCGGTCCGGGCAGCGGCCACAGCCGCGCTCTGGACGGCCACTGTCGCACCGGTCTGCCAATTCGCCAAGGCGGAAGGGCGCCCGCTGACCGTACGAGAGACCGCCGTGCAGAGCGCGGAGACGCTGGCCGGGCTCCTGCTCAAGAGCATCGGCCCGATGACCGCCCTCGGCCGCTGGGCCGCCACTGGCACCAGGCACTCGGCACTCGCCCCCAAGAGCAACCGCCGCATCAAGGACAGGGAGACACCGTGATCCTCGGCATCGAGGGCGTCAGCTGCGTCGGCAAGACCACGCTCGCTGCCATGCTCACCCCTCACCTCAACTGGCCCGCCGTCATCCCCTGCTACTTCCACGCCAGCCCCGACCCCACCCGGCTGCCGGCCCCCGAACCCTTCACCCCGGACCACCAACTCGCCAACATCGCCCGGTTCCTCGACGTCGAAGACCTCAGGCTCGCCCGAGCCCGACAGGCCCTCGCCGAGGGCCGGGACGTGATCCTCGACCGCACCGTGGACACCCTCCTCGCCCACGCGCACGCCGTCGGCCGTATGAACGGCTTCGACTGCGACGACCAGGCCCAGCACGCCGTCACCAGCAGGGCCGTGGCGATGCCCGACCTGACCGTCGTCCTCACCGCAGACCCGGACGTGCTCGCCCGCCGGGCCCGTCTGCGCAAGGGCATGCCGACGATCTTCTACGACCGCCACTTCAGCGAGCACTTCAACGGCTACTTCGACCACCCGCTCGCCTCCGTGGTCGTCCGTCTCGACACCACCACCGGCTCGCCCGAGGAACTCGCCGAACGCACCCTCGACCACCTCCGCCGCCACCTCGGCGAGCACACGTTGCGGGAGGCATCGTGAAGGCCGCGCTGATTGGCTGCGGCGCCATCGCCAGCCGCTGGGTCCGCTCCCTGCTCGCGGATGGCCGCATCGAGATCGCTGCCCTCGTCGACCCCGACCAGCAGGCGGCACGAGCCCTCGCGAACCGGTACGAGCTGAGCCCGCAGTTCGCCACGACGCTCGACGAGGCGCTCGCGCTGGCCCCGGTCGCTGTCGTCGTCAACCTCACTCCGCCCGACCACCACTACCGGGTCAGCCGCGACGCCCTCGCCCGCGGCCTCCACGTCCTGACCGAGAAGCCCTTGGCCCTCAACCTGCCCGACGCGCTCGACCTCGTCCACCTCGCCCGCGAGCGCGGCCTACTGCTGGCCGTCATGCAGAACCGCGGTACCGACCCCGGCTTCCTCGCCTTCCGCGACAACGTCCACCTCAGCGCCGAGCCGCCCTTCGTGGTCACCGCTGACACCCTCGTCACCCTTCCCTGCCCGGGATTCCGCAGCAGCCAGCACCTGCCCGTCACCACCGACCTCGTGGTGCACGCCTTCGACCAGGTCCGCACCCTGGTCACCGCACCGCCGACCGAGGTCACCTGCACCGAGACGCCGACCGGCTTCCTCACCCCGCACAGCGCGATCGCCATGATCACCATGCGGTTCGCCGACGGCTCCCTGTTCACCTACCGGGGCGGGTATATCGCGGACCCGCTCCTGCGGACCGATGCCAACGGCGACTGGCGGGTGGAGGCCCACGACTTCGCCACCCGCTGGGCACCTGACCCGGCCAGCAGCCCCAAGTCGGCCGAAACTGGCCCGCCGGCGTACCAGCGCTGCATCACCGCCATGGTGGACGCCCTCCACCAGCCTGGCGCCGCACCCGTCCCGGCCGTTGGCAACCTCGGCTCCATCGCCCTGCTGGACGCCGCCCTCCAATCGGCGACCAGCCGCCGCCCCGTCCCGGTGCCGGAGGTGCCCGATGTCCGCCCCTGACACCGTGATCAACCGCCCGCATCCGCTGCTGCTCGACGCACTCACCGAAGCAGGCTTCGACGCCACCGGCGCGCGCTTCACGCTTATGCGGTCCGGAACCGACAGCCTTCCCTTCGCCGCCACCACCCGCGACGGCGACGAGCTAGTCATCAAGGTCCGCCGAGCGGGCAGCCGCTCGCGCTACCCAACCGCCGTCTGGGCCTCCGCCCGGATGCGCGAAGCGGGAATCCCCGCCGCCCGCGTCCTCTGGCACAGCAGAGAGGCCTGCGTCGAGGTCCGGTGCCCGGGCCAAGCGATCGAAGCGGAGCCGCCGCAGCCGCAGGACCTGGACGCCGCCGTCCGAGCCGGCGAAGTCCTCCGTCGCCTGCACACCATCGAGGTCAGCAGCTTCGGTCAACTCGACGGACAGGGCGTCGGCCAACACTCCACTATCCAGGGCTGGTTCCTCGCCCTACCCGACCGCCGCGCTCCCAGCCTGGGTGGCCTTCACCTGCCCGGGCTTCTGAACCGCGCCCGCTTCGTCCTCGAAGCCGGAGCCGACCGCCTCCCGGTAACGGCGCCCAAGCTCTTGCACGGAGACTGGGTCGGCCGCCACCTGTTCACCGACGGCCACCACATCACCGGAGTCGTCGACCTGGAGAGCGCCCGCGGCGGCGACCCACTGGCCGAACTCGCCGGCTGGTCCCTGCGCGAACCAGCCCCGATGACCGAAGCCCTCCTCGCCGGCTACTTCGACGGACCGTTGCCTGCCGAGAGCCTGCTGCCGCTCGTCCTGTTCCGCCTGCGCATCGCGGTCTCGCTCCTCCACGTTCACGTCGCCTTCGACGACCAGGACATGGTGCGGCTGCGGGCCGCCCAGATCCAGGCCGACCTCGACGACCTCGACCACGGCCACCTCACCGCCGTCCCCCGCATCACCCCCAACGAGCACTCCGCCGGACACCGACGCCCGTAGGCAACCGAGCCCCGACTGGAAGGACGCCATGAACGACCCCAAGGTCACCCTCCCGTTCCCCCGCGAGCCCAAGTACGGGCAGGCCGAGAAGGACGCCGCCCTCAAGCTCCTCGACGACGGACACCTCTCCGAGATCAACCGCGGCCCGGCCACCAACGCCCTCGAAGCCGCCTTCGCCCGCCTCACCGGCACCCGCCACGCGCTGTCGTTCAACTCCGGCACCGCCTCCCTGCACGCCGCGCTCCACGCGGTCGGCGCCAACCCCGAAGCCGGCGTCGCCGTCTCCCCGATGACCTGGATCTCCGCCATCACCGCCGTATTCCAGGCCGGCAGCTACCCCGTCTTCTGCGACATCGACCCGGACAGCCCGAACATCACCGCCACCGCCGTCGCCCAGGTCGCCGACGAGTGCTCCGCCGTCCTCGCCACCCACACCTGGGGCATCCCCGCCCGCATGGACCAACTCGCCCAGGCCACCGACCTGCCGATCGTCGAGGACTGCTCTCACGCCCACGGAGCCCACTACCAGGGCCGGGCCGTCGGCTCCTGGGGCGCCGCCGGGTGCTTCAGCCTCCAGGAGTCCAAGTCCGTCTCCGGTGGCGAAGGCGGCGTTCTCACCACCTCCGACCGGGAGGTCTACGAGCGCGCCCTCACCCTCGGCCACCACCCCGCCCGGCTCGCTGCCGAACTCACCCTCCCCGAACTGCCGCTCGCTGACACCGGAGCCGCCTACAAGTACCGGATGCCCGCCCTCTCCGCCGTCATCGCCCGCCAGCAACTGCATTCCCTGCCCGACCGGATGCTCGCCGCCGAACAGAACCTGGCCACCCTGCGCCAGGCCCTGGAGGAGTATGACGCACCCGTCGCCTGGCCGGAGATCGGCGAACTCTCCGTCCGCGGCTGGTACGGCACCCCGCTGGCGATCAACGTCCGCGTGCCCGACCCGAAGACTCTCCACGAGAAGTGCCGGGCCGCCGGCATCCCCGTCCGCTCCCAGTACGAGGACTGGACTCAGACACCGCTGCTGCAGCGTCTCGACCTGGCCGCCCGCTACTGGCCCCACCTCGCCGACAGCCCCTACCAGCCGCCGAGCAGGGATGCGCTGCCGAACTACTACAAGGCTCTGCGCCAGATGATCGTCCTCAAGGTGCCGCAGGTCCTCGCCCCGGACTACATGGAGCAGGTGGCCGAAGCCCTCGCCGCCGTCCTGTCCCGCACGGTGCTCACGGCATAGCCGCGAACGCCTCCTGCACATCCCCGCGCCGCTCTGTCCACCAGGCCAGGAAGCGCTCGGCAGGCAGAAACAAGTGGTCGCAGGAGGGATCGTCGCGGTCGTAGTGGAAGACCAGCTGCCAGTAGTCCGACATGCGCTTCCACCATAGCCGCTCCACCGCGTCCGCCAGGGCCGGCACCGGAATCGGCACCACCGACCGGTAGCCGGCCACGAACGCGGCCGACCGCTCAAGATCGAGGAAGCCGTCCTCACCGCCGAACTGCACCGTGGCGGTGCGGGCGACCTCCTCGCCGAACGGCCGCACCCGGATCCGGTCCCAGTCGATCACCCCGACGATCCCGCCGTCCCGCCACAGCACGTTCCGGTGCTGCACGTCACCGTGCGTCCACCCCACCGGGCCGACCGTCACCTCGTCGGCTGGGCGCTCGTGCCCGTACTTCTCCAGCAGCACCTTGCGCTCGACTAGCGCCGAGGCCGCCTCGGCGTCGAACACCGTCCGGCTTTCCAGCCCCGCGATAAGGGCGAGGAAGCGGTCCGCCTCCTGGTGAGCCTCGGCGGGCGTGGTCACCGAGACGGTCACCTGCTCCGGCCCGGGAGGCAGCAGGCCAGCCATTTGCTCACCGTTCAAGCTCTGGTGGATCCGACCAAGGAGAACGCCGAGGTCAGCAGCCTGCTCAGTCGAGAGCGCCGTACCCGGCAGATGGCTCCCCTCCATCCACGGGATCAAGCAGTACCCGCGGCCGGCGACCTCGATCACCGCATCCCCGGTTGCGGAGAGCCGTGTCCTTCCCACCGGCAGGCCATCATCAGCCAGCTTCGCTAGGACAGCCAGGTTCCGACGTGCCAGCGGCAGCGGCACATCCATGATCCGTTTCAACGCGAACGAGCCCTCGGCCGAATCCAGCCGCCAGTTCCCGTTCATCAACCCGTCCGACAGGAAGCGGCACGCCCCAACTTTACCCAGCCTGAAGACCTCGCCGAGAAGCGGTAGGTCCTCTGCGATCTCGCTGTACCGGGTGCCACTTGGGCCGTCGAAAGCTACTTCCGTCACCCCACGCAGGCTAGCGGAGCGGAAGCACGAACGGGGCCGGTTCAAGCATCGCCGAACCTCACCACCGACACACATGGAATGTGATCAAGGCCGCTGCGGAAAAAGGCCCTTGGTGTCCGGCGGGACGTGGTACGTTCCGTGGTCCAATCGAGAATAGGCGACCCCGGCAGCGCGCCAACGCTCCGGGGTCCGGCAACAGGAGCTGACACTCCCGATGCGTGTCCATCGTAGCGCCCACGTGCGCAACTTCACCGTGCTGCCCAACTGCATGCTGCAGGATCGGCAGCTGTCCTACACCGCCCGTGGCCTCCTTGCGGACCTCCTCTCCCGCCCCGACGGCTGGCGCGAGGACGGTCGGCACATGGCCGACACCAGCCCGCAGGGGCGCGGCGCGATCCGCAAGGCCCTGAAGGAGCTGACTGAGGCCGGCTTCTATCGCGTCGAGAAGAACCGCATGCCCGACGGCACCATCCGCACCGAGACCCACGTCTACGACATCCCGCAGATCGCGCTGCCGGGTGCCACCCGTCCGGTCTCCGGTGAAGCGACCACCGGCGGTTCTGACGCCCTTGTAAAGGACCTGGTGAAAGAACCCTCCCTCCTTGCCGTGCTCGCCGACGGCCAGGCGACCGCCGACGAGGCGGGCGAGGAGCTGGGAGGACGGGAGGAATACCACCAGGACGACATGGACGCCCCGGCGCTGCCGGACGAGCAGGTCCGCGAGGCGGTCGCCACACTGTTCCGGGTGATCCGCCCCGAGCCGCGCCTGCGACTGGGCGAGGCCGAGGCCACCGAGCTGGCGCCACTTGTCGCCCAGTGGCTGGAGCGCGGCAGCACCACCCAGGAACTGGCCCATGCCCTGCTGCCCGGCCTGCCTGTTCCCCTGCACTCTCCGGTCGGCGTACTTCGTAGCCGCCTGCAACGCAAGATGCCGCCCGTCCCAGCCCCGCAGCAGCCCTCCAAGCCCCGGTATGTCGAGTGCGCCAAGTGCCACGACCCAGTGCCGCAGCCAGGCATCTGTGCCGCGTGCTTGGGCATTGGTGGGCGAACGGTCCAGGCAGGCGGTGGGGCGTCCGTGGCTGCCGCTGGAGCCGCGCGGGTCCGGGAGGCCATGCTCGCTGCCAGGCTGGCGCTGAGTACCGGGCAGCTCACCGCTGTCGGCGCCAGGTAGGTGATCGACGTTGCGAATTCAGACGCCGATTCTTCCAGCGCCTTCTATGCTCCCGCTATGACAACCCGGTCCCGCAGCGTGTGGCAACAGATGCCCGCGAAAGAGCGACGCGCCATCGGCGCATCCGTCGGTAGCGCAGGTCTCCCCACCGCAGCGCTGGCTCTGTACGCCCGCTGGTGGCAGCTTGAGACCTGGCTACGGTCGTTGCTCTATGTCGAACTCAGGGCCGCTCATGGAGTGGACTGGGCGTCACATATTGGCCAAGGTGCTCTGTCTCGGCAGGAAAAGGACAAGCTTCGGACATACATGGCTAGTCCAGACTGGGACGACCCGCTGGCTTACCTCGATGTGGGCAAGCTGTTCCCCTTGCTGGATAACTCATGGGACCTGGTAGGGCCAAGCCTGTTTGAACAGTCTGCTTTTCAGGGGCGAGTGAATGAGCTCTTGGCGATCCGAAACAGAATTGGCCATCTCCGCCGCCCCCACGCTGATGACCTGAGCCGACTCGAACAAACGTTGCGAGACTTGGAGAAGGGGGCGTTTGAGGCACTAGCGTCCTACAATCGTGAAGCGTACATTGACGAGCACCTTCAAGATCCAGTAGCTGATGCATGGATCGCTGGTAACCACCGTACGGCTCGGCGCCTCATAGATCACGCGCAGCGTCAGTACGACACGGACATCCGGGTAACGTATACCAAACGCCCGTGGGCTGGGCCGCTCGATTCTGGTGACCCAATTAGTGGATCGCGTGGCTACCTGTGGCGAGTCGACTTCATCATGCGCGGTCGCCACCTGAACATCCCCGCCCTTTGGCGTGACTCCTACCTGGACCGTCACGCGCGCAAGCTGCTGGTCCATCTTATCGTTCGCCATGCCAGTGGTGTTTCTGTCGTGTTCCCGGCCGTTGACAACTCGGTGGAGATTTCGGACGCCATTGGCGACGTTTTTGACGCAGTTCTCGCCAATTCTTCGACCTTCCCACCAGGGGTGTCGCTGAAAGGCGACTATCTCGCTCGCATTCCTCCGCTTGATCCTCGAGTTCAGATCAGCACTGGCTGGACGATCGTCGACGACACAACTGTGCCGATCACAATCTTCGCTGCGTAGCACCTTGTGGCGCATCAGTGCCGGGAGCAGCGATGAAGTAGGTCATGCTCCCGGCGCTCCGCTCATCTGGCGAACTACTGGAGCTTCCGTACAGCGTTCTTGATCGCCCGAAACTCGCCCATCAGGCGATCAATGGCGGCGTCCAAGACGAGGAGCGGGTCCTGCGCCGACCAGAATCGGAGTGTCCGGTCCAGCTCTTCCTGCCAGAAGGTTTCGTCGTTTTCGACCCTGAGGTTGAGGTGGCGAGCCAGCTTGGTGAAGCCCGGCCCCGGAACTCGTGAGCTTTCGATGACGACAAGGGCTGAGAGCATTGGCTGGCCGTGCTCGACCTCGTACATGCTGACGTGGCCAAGGGCCGGAAACATCCCCCACGGAAAGGTGTACGGCTCATGCCGGTGTTGACCCCATCTGGGTCGATCTGCTGGCCGAGCGCCTTGTAACTCAAGCAGGCGTCGAATGGCTTCTTCGGGTCGGCGGCCCGAGCCCGGTCCAGCAGAACGCGGTGGATCTTTTACTCGCCCGCCTCGACGGCGCCACATACCCTGCCGCCTTCATGCGCGCTGCCACCACCTTCGCTGCCTCCCTCAAGCTCGCCGCTGCGGTCACCGGAGCGCTCGCCCATTTGCTCTCCTGAGCCTGCCCACGCCGCACCACCCCGCCTGATTGTGTCGGCTGCCCCGGCGCGCCGCAGAGCATCGGCGGAGTCATCCTCTAGGCTCGATCAGGTCGGCTCGCGGAAGCCGACTCCGGCTCGTGGTCCGCCGACCTACAGGGCCAGCAGGGCAGGCAAGGGGCTTGGCCCCATCCGCCCCTCCCAGGAGGGAGATCATCACCCACCACACGGTCTCTGCGGACGCACACGACTCCGCGCTCTGGTCGGCGGCGCGGCGATGGAGTTCCAGTGCCCCACAGTGTCCTCGGTGACCTCGCCCGGCAGCGCATGCTCTACACGAACGAGCGCTACCGCAACGCGCTTCAAGCCATTCGCGAGCTATCTCCCGGCTCCTGCCCGCTCCCGGCGGCAGAGGGAGACCAAGAACTCTTCGAAGCGGCCATCTTCGCGCACATCCTGAAGCCGTACCGCTTTGGCCTGCATCCGCTGCGCATCGCCCAGACGCGGCCCTATCCCGAGAGCCTTGTGCTCGTGATCGACGCCTCCGAGCGCCTGGTTCTCGACATGCTGCGTGACTTGCTGCCGAGTGCGGACCGAGAAGGGGAAGAGGTTCAGGGCGTCGAGGGCTTGCGAATCTTGCGCTGGCGGGACGATGGCCTGGAACTTCACCGCCCAGGTCAGCACACGCTTGTCCGCCTTGCCGGCGCGCCGCGCGCCGTCTGGCGCCGGGCTGAGAAGCAGGTTGTGGACGACCTCAAGGATTCCGGCTACTGGGCTTGCTGGCGTACTCACCCTGATGCCTGGACCGAGGTGGAGCACTTGCAGGAGAGGGATGACGAAGGTTGGTACACCGGGCTCGCCCGCCGTGGCGCCTGGCTGGCCAGCGGGCTGCTTCGTCGAATCGCCCTCTTCCACACCACCGCCATTCCATGGGCTGCTGATGGCTGGCGGGGGCTGGCCAGCGAGCTGTTGTGGAAGTTCGACTTGGCTTGCTACCCAGACCTTCCGCCACGCATCGAAGAACTTGCCGCTGCGCTCACTGATGTGCGCTTTGGGCTCCCCATGCGAGCCGCTCCACGATCGCTGGACTCTCTGTACAGGCTTCGCCTCGCTGCCACACATGGCAACGAGGCGCTCGAACTGTACTTTGCGCCCTGGGAGGCAGATGGAGACCAGTGGATGGCTGACCCCCAGCGAGTCCGCGTGGTGCGGGAACGCGCTGAGCGAGTCGTTGCTGGTGCCACCAGGTAGGCGGTGATTGGTGCCCCGCAGGGCACATCTGGGGCACATGAGGGCCGAAAGTGCCGCTGACCAGTGCGAACTACTGAAGGTAGTTTCGCCTGGTCAGCGGCACTTTTCTGGTCGAACCCACAGGTCAGGGGCCTGTGTGGATCAAAAGATCCTCAAGTGGCAGGACGGCGCCCTGCTGCGCCGGGCCTCGTAGCGCCGGGTCTCGTTGCGCCGGGCCTCGTAGCGCCGGCCTCGTAGCGCCGGGTCTCGTTGCGCCCGGCCGGAGCGCGAGGTCCCGCCCGGGCGGCGGCCCCGCGGCGGTGGCCGGAGCCGTTCGGGACGGCCGGCCGGTCTGCCCGGTTCCCGGTGATGGACCTGACCGGTCGTCCGGCGCGAGGGTGGGCGCATGACCGCCGACGCGAACTCCCGCCCGAATCCCGCCCAGTTGTCCGACGCCGCCGCCCCTCCGTACGGGGGCGGCGACCCGTACGCCGACTACCGCGCCGCCGAGTTCCCGTTCACCGCGCTGGTCGACCTCGCCGACCGCCGGCTGGGCGGCGCCGTCCTCGCCGCCAACGACGAGCTGTTCGCCGAACGGGAGAACCTGCTGCTGCCCCGGCCGGCCGAGTTCCGCCCGCACACCTTCGGCAACAAGGGCCAGATCATGGACGGCTGGGAGACCCGGCGGCGGCGCGGCGCCGACGCCGGCCACCCGCACCCGGCCGACGGCGACCACGACTGGGCCCTGGTCCGGCTGGGCGTGCCGGGCGTCGTGCACGGCGTGGTCGTCGACACCGCCCACTTCCGGGGCAACCACCCGCGGCAGATCGCCGTCGAGGGCGCCGAACTCCCCGGCACCCCGGGGCCGGAGGAACTGCTGGCCCCGGAGGCGGTCTGGCACCCGCTGGTCCCCCGCTCCCCGGTGCGCGGCCACGCCGCCAACGGCTTCGCCGTCGCCGACCGCCGCCGCTTCACCCACCTGCGGCTCAGCCAGTACCCCGACGGCGGTATCGCGCGCTTCCGGGTGCACGGCGAGGCCCGGCCGGACACCGCCTGGCTGGCCGCGCTCGGCACCTTCGACCTGGCGGCGGTGGAGAACGGCGGCGCCGTCGAGGACGCCTCGGACCGCTTCTACTCGGCCCCGGTCGGCCTCGTCCTGCCCGGCAGGTCCCGGGCGATGGGCGACGGTTGGGAGAACCGCCGGCGCCGCGACGCGGGCCACGACTGGGTCCGGCTGCGGCTGGCCGGGCGGGGCGCGGTCCGCGCGGTGGAGATCGACACCGGCTACTACGTCGGCAACGCGGCCGGCTGGGCGGCGCTGTCCGGCCGGGACGAGCACGGCGCGGACCCCGGGGAGTGGTTCGCGCTGGTGCCGCGCACCCGGCTGCAGCCGGACGCCGTGCACCGCCTGGTGATCGACGCGCCGCGCCCGGCCACCCACGTCCGGCTGGACGTCTTCCCGGACGGCGGGATCGCCCGGCTGCGGCTGTGGGGCGGGCTGGTCTGAGGGCACCGCGCCCGGCCCGGCGCGCGGGATCCGGCGCCCGGCCCGGCTCCGCTTGCCGGGCCGGGCGGGCCGCCGGACGATGGGGGAATGATGCACCGGATGCGCGCCGAGTACGCCGACGGCGGCGCCTCCGCCGCGGTGCGGCTGTGGCACATGGTCCGCGGCGGCGGGAGCGTGGCGATGTGCGGCCGGGAGCTGGACGCCCGGGCGCCCGCCCGGGAGGCGGTGGACTGGGGGCGCACCCCCGAACTCTGCTGCCACACCTGCGGGGCCTACCTGCTGCGCGAGGCGCCCTGGCTGGCCGACGAGCACCGGCCGGGCCCGCCGGGCGAACAGCCGGAGACGGCCTGGCCGTCGGGCTGAACGCCGCACCGGCGGTGCGGTGGACGGCCGCCCCGGGGCCGGGGCTACCGTGGTCGCCATGGAGGAATCCCCGGTCCGGCCGCGGTCGTTGACCCGCGAGGCCGCCGCGCTGCGCGCGGGCGTACCCGCCCTGGCCGTCCACGTCGACCGGCTCTGCGCCCGGATCGAGCAGGTGGACCCGCTGATCCGCGCCTTCGTCCCCGAGCCCGGCCGCGCCGACCGGCTGCACGCCGAGGCCAGGGCGCTCGCCGCCCGCCACCCCGATCCGGCGCAGGCGCCGCCGCTGTACGGGGTGGCCGTCGGGGTCAAGGACATCGTGCACGTGGACGGCCTGCCCACGCACGCCGGCTCGGTGCTGCCGCCGGGCGTCCTGGCCGGGCCGCAGGCCGCCGTGGTGGACCGGCTGCGGGCGGCCGGCGCGCTGGTCGCGGGCAAGACGGTGACCGCCGAGTTCGCCGGCGGCGCCCCGGGCCCGACCCGCAATCCGCACCACCCGGCCCATACCCCGGGCGGCTCCAGCAGCGGCTCGGCGGCGGCGGTCGCGGCCGGGCTGGTGCCGCTGGCGATCGGCACCCAGACGGTCGGCTCGGTCGTCCGCCCGGCCGGCTACTGCGGTGTGGTGGGCTTCCGGCCGACGCACGGGCGGATCCCGACGGCCGGCGTGATCCCGAACGCGCCCAGCCTCGACACCCTGGGCCTGTTCACCGCCGACCTGGCGGGCGCCGCGCTGGCCGCCCCGCTGCTCTGCGACGACTGGGACAGCGGGTACCGGAGCACCCGGGACGACGACGTGCCGGTGCTCGGCGTCCCGGTCGGCCCGTACCTGGAGCGGGCCCGACCGGAGGCGCTGCTGGCCTTCCGGCGGCAGCTGGAGCGGCTGGCCGCCCGGGGGCTGATGGTCCGTCAGGTCGACCTGTTGCCGGACTTCGCCGAGCTGGAGCGGCAGTTGCAGACGATCAACCGGTTCGAGATGGCCGCCTCCCACGCCGAGTGGTTCGACCGCTTCGGCGGCCTCTACCGGCCGGAGACGGCGGCGGGCATCCGGCACGGCCGGAACGTCGCCCCGGCCGCCTACCGGGCGGCGCTGGCCGCCCGCGCGGACTTCCGCGCGCTGCTCGCCGAGCGGCGCCGGCGGGCCGGGGTGGACCTGCTGGTGGCGCCCTCGGCGACCGGCCCGGCCCCGTTCGGGCTGGACAGCACCGGCAGCGCCGTGATGTCGCTGCCGTGGAGCTGCGCCGGGCTGCCCGCGCTGAGCCTGCCCGCCGGGGTGACGGACCAGGGTCTGCCGCTGGGCCTCCAGGTGGTCGGCGAGGCCGGGGCGGACGAGCGGCTGCTCGCCCAGGCGGTGGTCCTGGAGCGGGTGCTCGACGCCGTCTGAGCGCCCGCCGTCCGGCCCGGTCCGCTCAGCCCGCCCGGTCCGCTCGGTCCGGCAGCAGCGCGGGGGTGTCCGGGTCGACGGCGTCCGAGCGCAGCCGGCGCAGCGCGGCGCGGTGGGCGCGCTCGTACGGGGTGTCCTCGTCGAACAGCAGGGCCTGCGGGTTGGCGTTCTCCAACAGGGCGATCAGGGTGAAGGCGATGTCCTCCGGGTCGGCGTCGGCGCGCAGTTCGCCGGTGCCGACGGCCCCGTTCACCAGGCCGAGGACGGTGGCGTGCCACTCCCGCCAGTTGGCCGCGAGGGCGTCGCGCAGCGGGCCGGGGCGGGCGTCGTACTCGGCGTTGACCTCGTAGAAGAAGCAGCCGCCGGGGAAGACCCGGGCGCGCGAGTAGGCCAGCCAGGACTCGCAGAGCAGGCGGAGCTTGCGCAGCCCGGGGGGCTCCGCGGCGATCGGGTCGAGCACCGCGTCGGAGAAGATCCGCCGGGCCGCCCGGAGGGTGGCGAGCTGGAGCTCCTCCTTGGAGCCGAAGCCGGCGAAGACGCCGCTCTTGCTGAGCCCGAGGTCGGTGGCGAGCCGGCCGATCGACAGCGCGTCCAGGCCCTCGACCGAGGCGATCTCCACGGCGCGGCGCAGCACCGTCCGGCGGGTCTCCTCACCGCGCAGCACCCGTCCGTCCGTGCGGGACGTGGTCGCTCCGGCCACCGCTCTCACCCCAGTTCTCCGGCATCGGTCCGTGCCGCCAGGGTAGCGGGGCGGACGGCCGCCCAGAAAAATGCACGAACGGTCGTGCTAATATCTCTCCCAGTTCGGCTCTTGCCCCTCGGCATCCCAGGGAGTTCCGCATGGACCCGGCCGTCGCACTGATCCGCACCACCCTGAACGCCGCCTCGCGGGCCGCCCCCGGCCTCGCCGGCCGGGCCGCGTTCGAGCTCTACCGCCACCCCCTGCGGCGCGGCCGCGTCCGCACCCGCGAGCGCGAGGTGCACGACCGGGCCGCCACCCGGAGGCTGCGCCACCTCGGCGACCCGGTGGTCGTCCACCGCTGGGGCGACGGCACCCGCCCCGTCCTGCTGATGCACGGCTGGCGGTCCCGGGCCTCCCGCTTCGCGGACTTCGTGCCCCGGCTGCGCGCGCTCGGCCTGACCGCCGTCGGCTACGACGCCCCCGGGCACGGCGACTCCGGCGGCCGGACCGCCACCGTGCTGGACCACCGTGCCATCGCGCTGCGGCTCCAGGAGGAGTACGGCCCCTTCGAGGCGGTGATCGCCCACTCGCTGGGCGTCAACGCGGCCTTCCTGGCGCTGCGCGAGGGGTTGGCGGCCGAGCGGCTGGTCGCCCTGGCCGGCGTCGCCGAGGTGTCCTGGATGCCCGCCGCGTTCTGCGCCCGTCTCGGCCTGAACGCCACCGTGGAGCGGGAGTTGCGGCGCCGGGCGGAGAGCGGAGCGATGTTCCCCGGGGTCGCGGACGTCCGGACGTACTTCGACGCCGCCCGCAGCCCCGAGGAGATCGCCCCGCCGATCCTGGTGGCGCACGACGAGGACGACGACGTCGTCCCGTTCGCCCAGGCCCGCCGGCTGCGGGCCGCCTACGGGGACCGGCTGGACCTGCTGGTCACCCGGGGGCTGGGCCACCGGCGGATCCTCACCGAGCCGGCCGTGATCGACAACGTGATCGGCTTCCTGTCCGCCGACCCGGTGCCGGCCCCGGTACCCGATCCGGTTCCCGGCCCGGCGCCGGCGGCCGAGGCGGCGGTCGGGGCGGCGGGTGCGGCATGAGCCTGCTCGAACTGCACACCCGATCCCTGGAGTTGGCCGCGGCCGTGGTGGACACCGTGCAGCCGGAGCAGCTGGTGCTGCCGACGCCCTGCGGGGACTGGCCGCTGCGGCGGCTGCTGGAGCACCTGGTCGGGCAGCACCGGGGCTTCGCCGCCGCGGCCGACGGGGCCGGGCCGGACCTCGCGCTCTGGCGCGACGTCCCGGTGCACGGCGATCCGGCCGGCGCCTTCCGGCACTCGGCGGCGCGGCTGACCGCCGCCTTCGCCCGCGCCGCCGCCGCGCCGGGGCCCGCCCCGCTCCGGCTGCCGGAGATCCACGACGCCGGGCCGGTCCCGTTCGAGCGGGCGGTCGGCTTCCACCTGCTCGACACCCTGGTGCACGCCTGGGACGTGGCGGTCGCGCTGGGCCCGCCGGCCCGGCTGGTGGCCGCCGTGGACGAGGACCCGGCGCTGGCCGGGGCCCTGCTCGCGGTGGCCGAGGCCGTGCCGGCGGGCCCGGCGGACCGGGCGCCGGGGCGGGCCTTCGCCGCCGTCCGGGCGGCCGACGGCCCGGCCGGCCCGTTCGAGCGCGCGCTGGCCCTGCTGGGCCGCGACCCGGCCTGGGCGGTCCCGGTGCGCTGAAGCGCGCCGGGACCGGGGCGCTACCGGTCCTCGCGCTGCTCGTCGGGGAAACGGGGTCCGCCGATGAAGAACAGCAGCGCGGCGGTCGGGAAGCCGAACGAGGCGACCACCAGCACGATGAACTGCCAGAACATCCGTCGCTCCTCACCCTCGGCCGACAGATCCACTCCTGGTCCGACGGTAGGGCCGGATCCCCCGCGCTGCCACCGGGGACGGCCCCGCCGACGCCCGACGCCCGACGGCCGCTAGGCGTGGCCGAGTGCGTCGAGGCGGACCGGGCCCAGGCCCGCGGCATCGAGGGCGGGGACGACCGACGAGGCGTCGCCCTCGACCACCACCGCCGACCGCTCGGTCCCGAGGAACTCCCGTGCGGCGTCCCGGACCTCGCCGGGGACGAGGCCGGCGAGCTCGGCGTGGCGCCGGGTGTGGAACGCGTCGGCGGCCCCGGTGGAGGCGAGGGCGCAGAGCGCGAGGCCGACCGCGCGGGGCGTGTGGAGGTCGATCGGCAGCCGCCCGGTGACCAGGTCGACGCTGCTCGCCAACTCCCCTTCACCCACCCCGTGTTCGCGCAGTTCGTCGATCCGGTCGAGGACACGTGCGACGACGGTGCCCGCGTGCCGGGGCGCGCTCTGGGTGGCCACGCCGAACACACCGGTGTCCCGGGTGAGCTGCAGGGCCGCGTGCACCGCGTAGACGAGACCGCGGTCGTCCCGCAGGTCGCGGGTCAGCCGGGAGTGGACGGTGCCGCCCAGGACGTGGACGGCGATCGCCAGGGCGCTGTGCTCGGACCGGGCCACCAGCGGGAGGTGGTGGGCCACCCTGATCACGGCCTGCGCCGCCCCCGGGCGGTCGACCACGACGATGTCGCGCCCGGCCGGGGTCCGCGGCTCGGGAGGCGTGGACGGCGGGGCCCCGACCGGTTCCGCGGCCTGGCGGTCCGGCGGCCGGGGGACCAGCCGCGCCGCCGTCCCCGCCGCCCGGTCGAGGGCGATCCGGCGGAGGTCCCCGACCAGGACCACGCGCGGTCCGGAGGCCAGCAGCGCGCCGTGGTGGTCGCGCAGCACCTGCGCGGAGAGCCCGCCCAGCGTGCGCGTGGTTCCGTGCGGCAGGACGGTCGGCCGGCCGGTCCGGTAGAGGGCGCGGCCCAGCGCCTCGGCGGCCGCGGTCCCGGGCCTGGCCCAGTTCGCCCGGACCTGGGCCGACTGGGCGTCGCGCAGGCGGGCGACCGGTCCGTCCTCGAAGGAGGGGAACCGGGCGGCCCGCGCGACCTGCTCCAGGACCTGGAGGACGGTGTCGGCCGGAGCGGTGGCGGACAGCAGCAGGCTGTCCTCGCCGAGGGTCGTGGTCCACGCGGCGCCGAGCCCCTCCAGGGCGGAGGCGAACTCCTCGGCGGGGCGTGTTCCGGGGCCCTCCCGCAGGACCGCGGCGAGCAGGTGGCCGAGGCCGGCCCGGGACGTCGGTTCGCTCCGGATGCCCGCGTCGAACTGGACCGCGGCGAAGGCGGTGGGGCACCCGGGCAGGTCGGCGGCCAGCACGGCGCCCGACCGGGTCACCGGGGGGAACTGGTAGGGCGCGCGGACCGGAACGGGCGGCGGGCCGGGGACGAGGAACGGGCTCATCCGCGGTTCTCCTTGGTGGTGCCGGTGAAGACCAGGGCGAAGCGGTTCTCCCGGCCGAGGTGTGTCCGGGCGACGCGGGCCAGGTCGGCCGCGGTGACCGCGGCCAGCCGGGCCGGCCGGTCGCCGATGCCGTCGGCCCGGCCGTGCAGGGCCGCGTGCCGGGCCAGTTCGTCGGCCCGCGAGCCGAAGGGGGTCAGCGAGCGCAGCCACGCCGCGTGCAGCACGGCCCGGGCCCGCTCCAGGTCGGACGGGTCGATCCGGCCGGCCGCGATCTCGTCGAGCACCGGTTCCACGGCGGCGGCCAGCCGGTCGCCGCCGGTGCCGCGCAGGGCGGTCAGGCCGACGGTGAAGAGCGACGAGCCGTGGGTCAGCCCCCAGGCGAAGGCGGCCCGTTCCTCGGCCCGGGCGAGCGGCCGCTCGACCACCAGCCGCCGGTGGAGGAGCGCTCCGCGGCCCCGGCCCAGGAGGGCGGCGAGCACGGTCAGCGCGTCGTGGTCGGGACCCGGCGCCGGCGGTACCCGGTGGACGAGGTAGACGCGGTCCGTGTCGGCCCGCTCCTCGGTCTCCCGGCGCAGCACGGGACCGGGCAGCGGCTCCGGCGGTCGTGCGGGCGGCTCCGGAGGACTCGCGGGGCCGGCCGGGACGCCGCCGAAGTACCGCTCCGCCTTGGCGAAGACCTCGTCCGGGCGGACCGCTCCGACGACGGTGAGCACCGCGTTGTCCGGCGCGTAGTGGCGCCCGTGGAACGCCGCCAGCGTGCCCTGGTCGACCTCGGCCAGGCGCTCGACCGAGCCGATCGGCGGATGACCGTACGGATGGCCGCCGGGATACACCGAGGCCAGCGCGAACTCCTGCCAGCGTCCGTACGGCGTGCCCAGGTGCTGCTGGTGGTGCTCCCTGCGGACGACGGCCACCTGGTTGCGGAGGACGTCCCCGGACCACCGGAGCCCGGCCATCCGGTCCGCTTCCAGCCACAGGGCGAGGTCGAGGGCGCCGGCCGGCACGGTCTGGTGGTACTCGGTGCGGTCCAGGGTGGTGCTCGCGTTGACGCCGTCCGCGCCGGCCGCGTGGAGCAGCGCGGTGTGCTCCCCGCGGCCGACCTGCTCGGACCCCTCGAACATGAGGTGCTCGAAGAGGTGGGCGAGTCCGGGCAGTTCGGCCGGGTCGTGGCGGGAGCCGACCCGGTACCAGAGGTTCACGGCGGCGACGGGGGCGGGCCGGTCGGGGGAGACCACCACCCGCAGGCCGTTGGCGAGCCGGTGCTCGGCCACCGGCCAGGGGAACCCGGGCCGTCCGCCCGCGGCCCCCGCCGTCGAATCCGTCCCCGTCATCGCCACTCCTCGGTCCGGACCGGTGCCGTCCCCGCCAGCATCGAGCTGTACTCCCCGCCCGATTCCGCGAGTTCGGCGTGGCTGCCGCGTTCCGCGATCCGGCCGCCGTTGAGCACGACGATCTGGTCGGCGTCCCGCACGGTGGAGAGCCGGTGCGCGATCGTGATCGTCGTCCGGTTCCTGGCGAGCTGTGCCAGGGCCTCCTGCACGGCTCGCTCGGTCCGGGTGTCCAGCGCGCTGGTGGCCTCGTCCAGCAGGAGGACCGGCGGATCGCGCAGGATCGTCCGGGCGATGGCCAGCCGCTGCTTCTCGCCCCCGGAGAAGCGGTAGCCCCGCTCGCCGACCACCGTCGCGTACCCGTCGGGCAGGCCCGCGACCAGATCGTGGACGTGCGCCATCCGGGCGGCCGCGACGAGTTCCTCGTCGGTGGCCCCGGGCTTGCCGAGCCGGAGGTTCTCGGCCACCGTCGCGTGCAGCAGGTGGGAGTCCTGGGAGACCACCCCGACGGTCCGGGCGAGGGTCTCGAAGTCGAGCTCGCGCACGTCGACGCCGTCGATGGTGATCCGGCCGGCGGTGACGTCGTGGAGCCGCAGCAGCAGGTAGCCCAGCGAGGTCTTCCCGGCCCCGGTCGGCCCGACCACCGCGAGCCGGGTGCCGGGCCGGACGTCGAGGCTGATGTCCCGCAGCACCGGTTCGTCGCCGTAGCCGAAGTGCACCCGCTCGAAGCGGACGTGCCCCCGTGCGGCCGTGAGCGGCGTGGGGGAGGCCGGCTCCGGGACGTCCACCGGCAGGTCCAGGTACTCGAAGACCCGCTCGAACAGCGAGAGCGAGCTCTGGAGCAGCGCGCCGACCTGGGTGAGCTGGACGGCGGGACCCAGCAGGGACTGCTGGAGCGCGGCGAAGGCGACCAGCGTGCCGACGGTGACCGGTTCTCCGCGCAGACCGGCCGCCCAGTAGATGAGCACCGGCATGGCGGCGACCACCACCTGGAGGCCCGCCTGGCGCCAGCGCCCCGCCATCGTGGTGCGGACGCTGACCTCGCCCAGCTCCGCCGACTGCCGCGCGAACTCCTCGGTCACCGCCCGGGACCGGCCCAGCAGACGGCCCAGCAGGAAGCCCGAGACCGACAGCGACTCCTCGATCAGGGTGGTCAGCGCGGCCACCCTCTCGTACCGCTCGCGGACGATCTCGCGGCGTTCGCGGCCGACCCGGTTGTTCACCCAGACGAACGCGGGCAGCAGCGTGAGCGAGACCAGCGCGAGCCGCCAGTCCAGGAGCGTCATCGCGGTCAGGGCGGCCAGGACCGTCGCGCCGCTGCCGAGCACCGTGGTGACCGCGCTCGTCACCACGGTGTCCATGCCGCCGATGTCGTTGGAGATCCGGGACTGCACCTCGCCCGTGTGGGTGCGGGTGAAGAAGCCGAGCGACATCCGCTGGAGGTGCGCGTAGACCTCGGTCCGCAGACCGCTCATGATCCGCTGGCCGACGATCATCGACTGGTGGGCCTGGTACACCCCGAGGGCGGTGCTCGCCGCGGTCAGCGCGATCATCACCAGGGCGAGCAGCGTGAGCAGTCCGGTGCGGCCGTGCGGGAGCGCGTCGTCGAGGATCAGCCGGGTCAGCAGCGGGGGCACGGTCGCGACCCCGGCGGAGAGCAGCACCAGCAGGGCGACCACGGCGAGCCGCCCGCGGTGCGGGGCGAACAGCCGGATGATGCGCGGGCGGATCGCGGCCGGTCCCGCCGGTTGCCTCTTCACTCGTGCCCTCTCCCCTCCCCGGTCGGTGGCGTGGCTGCTGCCCGCAGCGCCCCGGGCCGGCCCCGGACGACAGGGCCGGCCTGCGGCGGAACCGGGCGAGCGCCGGTCGGCGGACGGTCAGCAGACGGTCAGGAAGCCTTCCTTGACCAGCGTCCGGACGAGCACCACGCGCCCCGGCTCGTCCAGCTCGCCGGGAATGCCGGCGGGGGTGAAGACACCGCTGCGCCGTTCGGCGGTGAACCGGACCTCGTCGGTGACGTGCGCGGGCAGCCGCACCGTCTTGCCGTGGAAGTGGAGCTGAACGGCCTCCGCGCCGGTCTCGATGCTCCACTGCAGGGAGAGCCGGCGGCGCACCTCGGTGTCCTTGTCGATCCGCTCCAGCCGCTCCAGGTCGTCCAGGTGCCCTTCCAGGGAGGGCGGGTTGAGCGCGACGCCGGCCTTGACGGTGCGGCGCAGCTCCTCCTCGGCGGAGACCTTCCGCGGCAGTTCGGCGATCAGCGCGGCGATCCGCTCCTCGACCTGCTGTTCGAGCTCGGGGTTGCCGAGGAAGCCGAAGGGCAGCGCCTCGCGGTAGGCGACGTCCCGTTCGAACAGGGACTGCAGGGCCTCGGCGACGACGTTGCTCCACAGGATGGGGTGGATGCCGATGGTCAGGTGCAGCGAGGCCTCGTCGGTGGAGGTGCCGGCGTGCACGGTGCCGCGCGGCAGGTAGAGCACGTCGCCGGCGTTCAGCTCGAACTCGGAGACCGGCTCGGTGGGTTCGGGCGCGCTCCGGTCGTACGGCTGGCTGCGCAGCGGCAGCGGCAGCGGCGCCCCGAAGAGCTGCCAGCGCTTGGTGCCGTGGACCTGCACGATGAAGACGTCGTGCATGTCGTAGTGCGGCTTGAAGCCGCGGGCGCCGGCCGGGGTGAGGTAGGTGTTGATGTTGATCCGCGCGGAGATCTCCGCACCGAGCGCGCGCATCAGCTGGTTCAGCGCCGGGAAGCGGTCCTGGATGCCGTTGAGCACCAGCGACGAGCCGGAGCGGTACCGGTCGTAGATCCGCTCGACCGCCGTCAGCGTACTGCCGGCGCCGAGTTCGGCGACCGGTGTCTCCTTGCCGTCCACCACGACCCGGAAGTCGCTGAGGTCGTTGCCCGAGGTGTGCAGGGCCCGGTCCACGTCCGCGAGGGTCAGCAGCTCCGCGAAGTACGAGGGGTCGTCACGCCGGATGAGCAGCGGCTTCTTCTCGTAGTTCTCCTCCCGGAAGGTCGTGACGTTCAACGGGTGGAGGAGCCGGGCGAGCCCGAAGTAGTCGTCCGGACCGCTGCGGTGATCGGTCCCGTTGTGCGGAGATGTCATGCGGAGAGTCCTTTGTGCGTGCGGAGGAATGCCGGCGCCGTGACCGTGCCCTTGCGGACCGCGGGTGCCCCGCCCGGGAGGGCGGGGCACCGAGAACGGACCGATCAGTCGTGGTCGTCGATCGGACCCCAGTAGCCACCGGTGGCCTTCGCCCAGAAGTCCGCCCCGCCACTGTTGTTGTAGTCGTTGTCGTCGTACCAGCCCTTGCTGTTGTCGTGCGCCGACGACACCGGGCCGGCCGACTGAACGACCGTGATGTCCTCGGGGTTGAGGGACGTGGACATTGTTGATCCTCTCTCGTTCCGTGGATGGGACGCGGGATTCCTTGCAAGTCCCTGGCAAAGTGCAAGGCCAGGCGGTCCAGTGAATTCGCGTATTTCTCCTCCGGCGAATTCGGACACGATCCAAGAGTAGCCAGGCGATGTTGCCGGCGGTCAAGAGTGATTTCCCGTCGGCCATTTCGTGCAGGCCGGGCAAAACGCCGATCCGGCGGTGGTTTCGGATTGGTATGTATGCATATGGAAGTGAGATTGATCACAGTGACCATTTCACTCCCCCCTACTCCGATCGGTTATTGCGGTAATTTCGGACAACTGGGCGGCCGAGGGCGAAACGGCTGTTTCGGGGGAATGAAAAAACGGATCGCCCACCACCGTTTGGCGAGTGGGCGATCCGTTTCACAGGTGCTGAATAACTGATTTCAGGGCAGGCGGGCAGGGCGGCGCGGAGCGGGGCGGGGCGGTTGCCCGCGAGGGTGTCAGCGGCCTCGCCGGTGTGCGTCGGCGAGGCCGGTCTCGTAGGCGGCGATCACCAGCTGGGTGCGGTCGCGCGCGTCCAGCTTCATCAGCAGCCGGCTGACATGGGTCTTCACCGTGCCCGTGGTGAGGTTGAGCAGCCCGGCGATCTCCAGGTTGGACAGCCCCCGGGCGATCAGGTGCAGGACCTCGCGCTCGCGCACGGTCACGCTCTCCAGGCGCTCCTCCGCGCCGGCCGGGACGGTCGGGCCGGTCAGGTACTCCTCGATCAGCCGGCGGGTGACCCGGGGCGACAGCAGCGCCTCGCCCGAGGCCAGCACCCGGACGGCGGACAGCAGTTCGCGCGGCGGGGTGTCCTTGAGCAGGAAGCCGGCCGCACCGGCCCGCAGCCCCTCGAAGGCGTACTCGTCCAGGTCGAACGTGGTCAGCAGCATCACCCGGACCGGCCCGGCGTCGTCCTGGGCGAGGATCTGCCGGGTGGCCGAGATCCCGTCCAGCACCGGCATCCGGATGTCCATCAGGACGACGTCGGGCCGGAGTTCGCGGGCCAGCCGGACGGCCTGGTCGCCGGAGCCGGCCTCGCCGACCACCGCGAGGCCGGGATCGCCGTCGATCAGGGCGCGGAACGCGTCGCGCACCAGGACCTCGTCGTCCGCGAGCACCACCCGGATCGTCATCGGGCCGCCCCCGGCGCGCCCGCGGCCTCGGTGGCCGAGGCGCCGCCCGGGGCGGCGGCGTCCCTGAGCGTGACGGCCACCCGGAAGCCGTGCGGTCGCAGCGGCCCGCTGGCCGCCTCGCCGCCGTACAGCGCGGCCCGCTCGGCGATGCCGATCAGGCCGTTGCCCGGCGCCGTCGGCTCGCCGGGAGCGGCCGCCCCGGCGTCGGTGACGGTGAGGGTGATTCCGCCCTCCCGGTACCCGATCGCGGCCTCGGCCCGGTCCGTCCGGGCGTGCCGGACCACATTGGTCAGCGCCTCCTGGAGGATCCGGTAGGCGGCCCGGTCGACGCCCGGGGGCAGCCGGCGCACCGTCCCGCTCACCGAGAGCCGCACCCGCACCCCGGTCCGCTCGATCTGCGTGAGCAGCTCGGGCAGATCGGCGAGCCCGCCCGGCAGCAGTTCGGCGGGGTCGCCGTCGCGGAGCACCCCGAGCAGCAGGCGCATCTCGCCCAGTGCGGCCCGGCTGGTGGTCTCGATGACGGCCAGTGCCTTCGCGGCCTCCTCGGGCCGGGTCGCGGACACATGGTGGCCGACGCCGGCCTGCACCGCGATCACGCTCATGCTGTGCGCGACGACGTCGTGCAACTCCCGGGCGATCCGCAGCCGTTCCTCGACCAGGGTGCGGCGGGCCAGGTCGGCCTCGGTCTCGGCCCGGTACTCCGCCTGCCGCCGCAGCCCCTCGCTGTACGCCCGGCCGCGCCCCACCGACCAGCCCAGCGCCCAGGCGGTTCCGGCCGCGACGACGGCCTCCACCAGGTAACCGGGCCCGAGTTGGTAGTGGATCTGCCGGGAGTGGGCGACGGTCCCGACCAGGCACAGCAGGGCCACCGTGGCGGCCAGCGCTCCGGCCGACACCCGGGTCGGGCGCTCCACCGCCACGACGTACCCGGCCAGCACCATCGCCAGGATCGAGAAGCTCGCCGACCGGTCGAACACGCCCACCGAGGCGGCGGCCGCGGTCAACGCCAGTGCGGGCAGGGGCAGGAGGCGCCGCACCGCGGTGCCGACGACCGAGAGCGCCAGGAGCACCGCGTCGACCGGCCGGCCGTCGCGCGCGACGACGGGCAGGAACGGCACCGCCAACAGCACCGCCAGCACGCAGTCCGCCCCCACGAGGTGGGAGCGCCCCAGGCGTCTGGTGAGCGGCGGGTGCAGCGGCTGGTCCACGGCGCGATCGTAGACGGAGGGTCCGGCCCGCGCATCTGTCTCCAGACAGATGCGCGGGCCGGGTCCGGTTGTCCAGACTGGGCACCGGAACGCCGGCATCCGCCGCCGGACGGGCATCCCCTCCTCCCGAGCGCCGACCGGCGCCGACGACCGGGCCGTGCCCTCGGCCGGGCGGGCCGGACGCGGGCTCGGCGCTAGGCCGGCTGGACACGAGGGCCACAGATGATCACCGTCACCGGACTCACCAAACGCTACGGCCCGACCACGGCGGTCGACGGCCTGGGCTTCGAGGTGGGGCCGGGCCGGGTGACGGGGTTCCTGGGGCCCAACGGCGCGGGCAAGTCCACCACCCTGCGGATGATCCTCGGACTGGACGCGCCGACGAGCGGCTCCGCCCTGGTCGACGGCGCGCCCTACGGCACGCTCGGGCGCCCGCTGCACCGGGTCGGCGCGCTGCTGGACGCGACGGCCGTCCACGGCGGCCGCAGCGGCCGCCGGCACCTGGCGGCGCTGGCGCGCAGCAACGGCATCGGCCGGGCCCGGGTGACCGAGGTACTCGCCGAGGTCGGACTGGCCGACGCCGCCGGGAGGCGCGCGGGCGGCTACTCGCTGGGGATGAAGCAGCGGCTCGGGATCGCCGCCGCCCTGCTCGGGGACCCGCCCGTGCTGATCTTCGACGAACCGGTGAACGGCCTCGACCCGGAGGGCGTGCGGTGGATCCGGCTGCTGCTGCGGCGGCTGGCCGGGGAGGGCCGCACGGTCCTGGTGTCCAGCCACCTGATGAGCGAGATGGAGCACACGGCCGACCACCTGATCGTGATCGGCCGGGGGCGCCTGCTCGCGGACTGCGCCCTGGCGGAGTTCGTCGCCCGCGGCGGCCCGGGCGCGGTGAGGGTCCGGACGCCGGCCGCCGCCGACCTGCGGCGGGCCCTACTCGCGGCCGGTGCCACCGTCGCCGCCGGGTCCGGCGACGTCCTGGACGTCACCGGTCTCGGCGCGCCGCGGATCGCCGACATCGCCCTGGCGGAGGGCATCGCCCTGCACGAGCTGACCGACCGGTCGGCCACTTTGGAGGACGTCTTCATGGAGCTCACGGCCGAGGCCGGGGACCACCGCGCCGGCGGCGCCCTGCCCGGAAAGAGGGGCTGATCATGGCCGTCGTCACTCCCGGGGCACCGGCCGGTGCGTCCGTCCGGGCCGGCGATCTGCTCGGCGCCGAGTGGATCAAGCTGTCCTCCGTCCGCTCGACCGTGCTGACCGGTGTGCTCGGCGTCGTCGGGGCGGTCGGTGTCACCCTGCTGTTCGCCGACTCCGCGATGAGCCGGTGGGACCGGATGTCGCCGGAGTCCCGGGCCTCGTTCGACCCGATCGGCGGGTCCTTCGGCGGCTTCCTGCTGCTGCAACTGGCGGTGCTGGTGATCGGCGCGCTGGCGATCGGCGGCGAGTACTCCAGCGGTCTGATCCGCACCACCCTGACCGCGGTGCCGGACCGCCGCCGGGTGCTGCTGGCGAAGGCGGCGCTGGTCGGAGGTCTCGGGCTGGCGGTCGGCGGGGCGGCGGCGCTGTTCTCGGCGGGCGTCGCCCAGGCGCTGTTCGCGGAGCACGGGGTCGGCCTGCCGCTGCTCTCCTCGGAGCTGCTGACGGGAGTGGCGGCGACCGCCGTCCGGCTCGGGGCGGTGGCGGTGGTCGGCCTGGCGCTGACGGCCCTGCTGCGGAGCACCGCGGGGGGCGTGGTCACCGGATTCGCGGTGCTGTTCGTCGCCCCGGCCTTCCTGCGCGGCTCCGAGGGCTGGACGCTGACGGTGCACCGGGTCCTGCTGGAGAGCGCCGTACGCCGGCTGACGACCCACCACCACGATGTGCTCGGCCCGTCCGCCGGCGGCGCGTGGGCGAGCCTGCTCCTCCACCCCGCCGTCGTCCTCGCGCTCGCGGTGTTCGTGATCGGCCGCCGGGACGTCTGACCCGCCCGCCCGCGTGTCCTCCACCCCGCCCACCCGGAGTCCACGGATGCCCTCGCCCGTCCGGCGCCTGCTCGCCCGCACCCCCCTCCGCCTGCGGTCCGCGGTGGTCCGTCACCGCCGACTGGCCGCGTTCCTGGCGGTCGGCGGGAGCTGCTTCCTGCTGACGCTGGCGATCAACTACGTCCTCAAGCTGACGGTGCTCCGGGCCCACCCGGTCGGGGCGCAGACCGTCGGCATCGCGGTGGCGACGGTGGCCTCGTACCTGCTCAACCGCCGCTGGTCGTTCCGATCGCGGGGCGGCCACGGCGAGGCGGTGCCCTTCGCCGTGGTCAGCGTCCTGGCGGTGGGCGTCAACGACCTGCCGATGCTGGTGTCGCGCTATGTGCTCGACCTGCGGGAGCCGTACGTCAGCGGTTTCACCCAGGAGACCGCCGACTTCCTGAGCGGGATGGTCCTCGGCACGCTGCTCGCGACGGTGTTCCGGTACTGGGCCCTGCAACGGTGGGTGTTCGTCCACCAGGACGCCCCGGCCCCCGCCCCGGCCCCCGCCCCGGCCCCCGTCCCCGCCCCCGCTCCGATCCCTGCGCCCGTCCCCGCCCCGGCCCCGGGAACGCGAGAGGTCCCGCGGAGCGAACTGTCGCTCGCTCCGCGGGACCTGGCCGATCCACCGGTCCCCCGGCCGGCCGGTTGATCAGTGGCCGTCGGCCGGGACGGTGCCGAGGCGGCCGGCCTGGAAGTCCTCCATGGCCTGCTGGAGCTCGCGGTGGCTGTTCATGACGAACGGGCCGTAGTGGGCGACGGGCTCGCGGATCGGCAGGCCGCCGAGGAGGACGACCTCGAAGTTGTTGTCGCGGGAGTCCTGCTTCTCGTCGGCGCGGATGGTGATCGAGTCGCCGTCGCCGAAGACGACGGCCTGTCCCCGGTGGAAGGGGCGGTGCTCGGTGCCGGCCGAGCCGTTGCCGGCCAGGCCGTAGGCGAGGGCGTTGAAGTCGGAGCGCCAGGGCAGGGTGATCTGGGCGCCGGGGCTGACCGAGGCGTGGATCATGGTGATCGGGGTGAAGGTGGTGCCCGGGCCCTGGTGGCCGTCCAGCTCACCGGCGATGACGCGCAGCAGCGCGCCGCCGTCCTCGGTGCTGAGCAGCTTGACGCTGCCGCCGCGGATGTCCTGGTACTTGGGGGCGATCATCTTGTCCGAGGCGGGCAGGTTCACCCACAGCTGGAGGCCGTGGAACAGGCCGCCCGACCTCACCAGGGACTCCGGCGGGGTCTCGATGTGCAGCAGGCCCGAGCCGGCGGTCATCCACTGGGTGTCGCCGTCGGTGATGGTGCCGCCACCGCCGTGCGAGTCCCGGTGGATGAAGGTCCCGTCGATGATGTAGGTGACGGTCTCGAAGCCGCGGTGCGGGTGCCACGGGGTGCCCTTGGGCTCGCCGGCCGCGTAGTCCACCTCGCCCATCTGGTCCATCATGATGAACGGGTCGAGGTACTTGGTGTTGATCTTGGCGAAGGCGCGGCGGACCGGGAAGCCCTCGCCCTCGAAGCCCTCGGGGGCGGTGGCCACCGTGAGGACCGGGCGGGCGCTCGTGACGGTGGGGTCGGGGGTGGTGACGCGCGGGAGGGTCAGCGGGTTGTCGACGGTCACGGCGGGCATGTCGGCCTCCTTCGGTGGATGCTCCTCTGGCCTGTGTCCACGAGATTAGTTCAATCCTCAACAAGAAGCAAGTTGAAAGTTGAACCAAATCTGCGCGGGCCGACCGGCGGGCGGGGCCGGGAGGGCCCCCGTCCATCCTCGGTCAGCCGTACATCCGGCGCATGGTGAAGTCGACCATCTGCTCGACCGCCTTGGCGTCGAACACCATCCGGTGCTCGCCCTCCATGTCCAGCGCGAAGCCGTAGCCGGTCGGCAGCAGGTCGAGGACCTCGGCGCCGGTGACGGTGAAGTGCTTGGAGTCCTTGCCGGCGTACCGGCGCAGCTCCTTCAGCGAGCTGAACATCGGGATGACCGGCGTCGGGGTGTTGTGCAGGGCCAGGAAGCCCGGCCGGTCGCCGCGCGGGCAGTGCACCTTGGAGGTGATGAAGATGGCCTGGAAGTCCTCCACCGCCATCGAGCCGGTGGTGAAGGCCCGGACGGCGTCCGCGAGGGACGGCGGCGAGGGCTCCGGGTAGAGGGACTGCTGTGCGCTCGGCGGCTGCTCGCCGTACGGGCCGGGGCCGGGCATGCCGTTCATGCCGGGCTGCGGCCCCGCCTGCTGGTAGGGGTCGCCCGGGTACGCGTTCTGCTCATAGCCGTACACACGGACAGGCTATCGGGAGCGCGGCGCCCCGCGCGGGCGTCGATCCTGACAAGAGCGGACCGTCCCGCCTTGTGGGACGTGACCACGTTCATACGGTAATCCGCAGAGGATTCACCGACGGGGGCTTGAAACAAGTTACCGCTGGGTAGCATCATGAGGCCTACTGGTGGGTACGGGCGCCCGAACGCGGAGATGTCCCGGAAGCGACGAACCGGAGATAACGGCCATGGGTCACTACAAGTCCAACCTGCGGGACGTGGAGTTCAACCTCTTCGAGGTGTTCGGCCGCGAGCAGGTGTACGGCACCGGACCGTTCGCGGAGATGGACGTCGAGACCGCGAAGAACATCCTGAGCGAGATCGCGCGCCTCGCCGAGAACGACCTCGCCGCGTCCTTCGCCGACACCGACCGCAACCCCCCGGTCTTCGACCCGGAGACCAGCACCGCGCCGATCCCCGAGACGTTCAAGAAGAGCTACCAGGCCTTCATGGACGCCGAGTGGTGGCGCCTGGGCATCCCGGAGTCGATCGGCGGCCAGGTCACCCCGAACTCGCTGGTCTGGGCCTTCGCCGAGCAGATCCTCGGCTCCAACCCGGCCATCTGGATGTACTCCTCCGGCCCGGCCTTCGCCGGCGTCATCGCCGAGGAGGGCACCGAGGCCCAGCTGGAGATCGCCAAGCGGATGACCGACCGCCTGTGGGGCTCCACGATGGTCCTCACCGAGCCGGACGCCGGCTCGGACGTGGGCGCCGGCCGCACCAAGGCCGTGCAGCAGGAGGACGGCTCCTGGCACATCGAGGGCGTCAAGCGCTTCATCACCTCGGGCGAGCACGACATGTCCGAGAACATCGTCCACATGGTGCTGGCCCGTCCCGAGGGCGGCAAGCCGGGCACCAAGGGCCTGGGCCTGTTCATCGTCCCCAAGTACGACTTCGACTGGGAGACCGGCGAGCTGGGCGAGCGCAACGGCGTCTACGCCACCAACGTCGAGCACAAGATGGGCCTGAAGGCCTCGAACACCTGCGAGATGACCTTCGGCGCCAAGCACCCGGCCAAGGGCTGGCTGCTCGGCGAGAAGGTCGACGGCATCCGCCAGATGTTCAAGATCATCGAGTTCGCCCGGATGATGGTCGGCACGAAGGCCATCGCCACCCTCTCCACCGGCTACCTGAACGCGCTGGAGTACGCCAAGGAGCGCGTGCAGGGCGCCGACATCTCGCAGTTCCTGGACAAGACCGCCCCGCGCGTCACCATCACCCACCACCCGGACGTGCGCCGCTCGCTGCTGACCCAGAAGGCGTACGCCGAGGGCATGCGCGCCCTGGTGCTGTTCACCGCGTCCACCCAGGACGACATGGCGGCCGCCAAGCTGCGCGGCGAGCGCGACGAGGCCGCCGAGCGCCTCAACGACCTGCTCCTGCCGATCGTCAAGGGCTACGGCTCGGAGAAGTCCTACGAGCAGCTGGCCCAGTCCCTGCAGACCTTCGGCGGCTCCGGCTACCTGCAGGAGTACCCGATCGAGCAGTACATCCGGGACGCCAAGATCGACACCCTCTACGAGGGCACCACGGCCATCCAGGGCCAGGACTTCTTCTTCCGCAAGATCGTCAAGGACGGCGGCCAGGCGCTCACCGCGCTGTCCGAGCAGATCCAGAAGTTCCTCGGCTCCGCCGCGGGCGGCGACGCCCTGGCCGCCGAGCGCGAGCTGCTCGCCAAGGCCGCCGGCGACCTGGAGGCCATCGTCGGCAAGCTGCTCGCCGATCTCTCCTCGGTCGAGCAGGACGTCAAGAACATGTACAAGGTGGGCCTGAACACCACCCGCCTGCTGATGGTCTCCGGCGACGTCGTGGTCGGCTGGCTGCTGCTGCGCCAGGCCGCGGTGGCCCTGGCCAAGCTGGAGGCCGGCGCCTCCGAGAAGGACGTGCCGTTCTACCGCGGAAAGGTCGCGGCCGCCCGCTTCTTCGCCAAGAACGTGCTGCCGACCGTCGCCTCGCAGCGCCTGATCGCCGAGGGCATCGACAACGAGATCATGGAGCTGGCGGAGGAGGCGTTCTGATCCCGCCCGCACCGACCGCCTGACCCCACCCTCGCGCCGAAGGGCCCGGTCCTCCCGACCGGGCCCTTCGGCGCGTCCGGCGGCCCGGGGGCCCAGCGGGGCCGGAGGGGGCGTCAGTTCACGTTTCTGTCTGCGTTCTGCATCCGTTGGGCCGCTCCGAGTGTCATGTCCGTGTACGGGCATATGCTCAAGGTGCGAAGCCGATCCCCCATTTCGGCCTCGGCCCTCCCTCGACCCAGGAGCAGCATGTCGACCGCCGCCCGCCAGGCCTTCTTCGACCGGACGCACACCGATGACCTGATCGCCTTCCTCGGCACCTCGCCGTCGCCCTATCACGCGGTCGCGAGCGCGGCCGAGCGTCTGGAGAAAGCCGGCTTCCGGCAGGTGCTGGAAACGGACGCCTGGGACGGGGTGGCCGGCGGCCGGTACGTCGTCCGCGGCGGCGCGCTGATCGCCTGGTACGTGCCGGCCGGCGCGGGCCCGGAGACACCGTTCCGCGTGGTCGGCACCCATACCGACTCGCCCAATCTCCGGGTCAAGCCGATCCCCGACACCGGGTCGGCGGGCTGGCGGCAGGTGGCGGTGGAGATCTACGGCGGGGTGCCGCTGAACACCTGGCTCGACCGGGACCTCGGCCTCTCCGGCCGGCTCACCCTGCGCGACGGCAGCCGGCGGCTGGTCCAGCTGGACGAGCCGCTGCTGCGCGTGCCGCAGCTGGCGATCCACCTGGACCGCCAGGTCAACGACGGCATGAAGCTGGACAAGCAGCGCCACCTCACGCCGATCTGGGGCCTCGGCCCGGTCGACGAGGGCTCGCTGATCGCCTACGTCGCCCAGCGGGCCGGGGTCGACGCGGCCGACGTGACCGGCTGGGACCTCATGACCCACGACGTCCAGCCCGCCTCCTACCTGGGCCGGGACCGCGAGCTGCTGGCCGGCCCGCGGCTGGACAACCTGCTCTCGGTGCACGCGGCCACCGCCGCGCTGGCCGCGGTGGCCACCGCCGCCGAGACGGACGGCGCGGCCCTGCCGTACATCCCGGTGCTGGCCGCCTTCGACCACGAGGAGACCGGCAGCGAGTCGGACACCGGCGCGCAGAGCCCGCTGCTCGGCAACGTCCTGGAGCGCAGCGTGTACGCGCGCGGCGGCGGCCTGGAGGACCGGGCCCGGGCGCTGGCCGGCACCGTCTGCCTCTCCTCCGACATGGGCCACGCCGTCCACCCGAACTACAGCGAGCGGCACGAGCCGGGCCACCACCCGCTGCCCAACGGCGGGCCGATCCTCAAGGTCAACGTCAACAACCGGTACGCCACCGACGGCGTCGGCCGGGCGGTGTTCGCGGCGGCCTGCGAGAAGGCCGGCGTGCCGTGGCAGACCTTCGTCTCCAACAACGCCATGCCCTGCGGCACGACGATCGGCCCGATCACCGCGGCCCGCCTCGGCATCCAGACCGTGGACTGCGGCATCGCGGCGCTCTCCATGCACTCGGCGCGCGAGCTGTGCGGCGCGGAGGACCCGTACCTGCTGGCGAGCGCGATCAAGGCGTTCCTGGAGGGCTGAGCCCCCCGGTGACGCGGAAGGGGCCCGGCGAGCACGCGCTCGCCGGGCCCCTTCGCGCGGGCCGCGGGCCGGCTACTCCAGGCCCGCCAGCACCAGCGGCAGCCGGCGCGCGCCGTCGGCGGTGAGCTTCACCGGCACGCCCCAGTCCTGCTGGTGGACGTGGCAGGCCGGGTACTCGATCTCCGGGTCGTCGTCGCAGGACGCCGCCATCGCGGAGACGTGCAGCACGCCCTCGGCGACCGTGTCGGAGAGCACCAGCTCGCGGGAGAGCGCGGAGTCCGCGCCCGCGCCGGAGACCAGCAGCTCGGGCGGGGTGGCGCTGACCAGCAGCCGGGTGGACGGGCCGTAGCGCTCGTCCAGCTTCTGGCCGGTGGGCGCCCGGAAGACCACGTCCAGCCGCAGGGCGCCCGGGGCGACCTCGGTGGCGGCCCGCTGGGTGCGGTGCGCCACCGCGTCCACCCGGACGGCCTCCTCGGGCAGCCGCAGCCGGGTCAGCCGGTGGCGGGCGGACTCGACGACCACGATGTCGCCGTCGGCCAGCACCGCGCCGGAGGGCTCGCGCAGGTCGGTGGCCAGCGTGCTGACCTCGCTGCTCGCCGGGTCGTAGCGGCGCAGCGCGTGGTTGTAGGTGTCGCTGACGGCCACCGAGCCGTCCGGGAGCACGGTGACGCCCAGCGGGTGCTGGAGCAGCGCCTGCCCGGCGGCGCCGTCCCGGTGCCCGAAGTCGAACAGACCGGTGCCGACGGCGCTGTGCACGGTCTTGGTTTCACGTGAAACCCAGCGCAGCGCCGAGGTCTCGGAGTCGGCGACCCAGAGCCGCTCGCCGTCCGCCGAGACGGCCAGGCCGGAGGGCTGGGCGAACCAGGCCTCGGCGGCGGGGCCGTCGACCAGGCCCTCGTTGGTGGTGCCCGCCGCGACGCCGACCGTGCCGGCGGCCGGGTCGTACGCCCACAGCTGGTGGACGCCGGCCATCGCGATCCACACCCGGCCGTCGAACCAGGCGACGTCCCAGGGTGAGGAGAGGTCCACCTCGCGGGCCGGTCCCCCGGTCGCCGAGCCCTGCCACCACTGCCGGCCGGTGCCGGCCAGGGTGGTCACGGAGCCGTCGGCGAGCCGGACGCCGCGCAGCGCGTGGTTGACGGTGTCGGCGACGATCACGTCGTACCCGGCGGTGCCCTCCGGCAGCAGCGCCAGGCCCTGCGGCTCGCTGAACCGGGGGCTGGTGCCGTCCACCAGGCCGCGGACCCCGTCGCCGATCCGGCGCACCACGGTCTCGCCGTCGGCCTCCAGCTCGACGAGGCTGTGGTGGCCGGAGTCCGCGACCAGGAAGCGGCCGTCGGGCAGCAGGACGGCCTTGCCCGGGAACTTGAGGTCCCCGGCGGTCGGCTCGGGCGCCACGTACGGGCCGTCGCCGCGCCGCAGGGTGCCCTTCGCCGCGTGCTCGGCCTCCAGCTCCTCGACCAGCCGGGCGATCGCGTGCGCGTGCCCCTCGCCGGCGTGCTGGGCGACCACGTAGCCCTCGGGGTCGATCACCACCAGCGTCGGCCAGGCCCGCACCGCGTACTGCTTCCACGTCGCGAGCGCGGGGTCGTCCAGCACCGGGTGGTGCACCTCGTAGCGGTCCACCGCGTCCACCACGGCCCGGTGGTCGGCCTCGTGCACGAACTTGGGCGAGTGCACGCCGACGATCACCACGGTGTCCCGGTGCTTCTCCTCCAGCTCCCGCAGCTCGTCGAGGACGTGCAGGCAGTTGACGCAGCAGAACGTCCAGAAGTCCAGGATGGTGATCTTGCCCCGGAAGTCGGCGAGCGCCAGCTCCTTGCCCCCGGTGTTCAGCCAACCGCCTGCCCCGACCAGCTCGGGGGCGCGTACACGTGCACGAGATGCCATGCCCTCATCCAACCCCATCGGGTGGTGGAAGCATTCCGGCCGGGCCGCCGGCCGGGCGAGCGGGCGGCGGCCCGGTGGGTCAGCGGCTGAGCGGTTCGGCGAGTGCGCCGGGGCGGTCGGTGGGGTGGTCCGCGGGGGCGGCGGGGGCGGGGACGGGGGCGGCGGGCTTGCGGAGGAAGCGCTTGATCAGCTTCCGGCCGACCTCGATCATGGGCTGCTCCAGCCGGTGGTACAGGGCGTCGGCCACGAACAGGCTGACCAGGGTGACGACCACGCCCCGGAGCGCGGTGCCGCCGGCCACCCAGGGGGCCAGCACCCCGGCCAGGCCCACCGCGAGGGCCTGGAACAGGTAGAGGCCGTAGGAGCGCTCGCCGACGAACACCATGGGCCGCAGCGAGAGCAGCCACCGCCCCGGGCCCGGGCTCAGCAGCGAGGGCAGGACGAGGGCCAGGGCGAGCGAGTAGAGGAAGATCACCGGCTCCTCGGCGCCGTAGTAGGCCTTGAGGTCCGGGATGTGCATGTGCAGGACGACGAACGCGACGGCCGCCACCACGCCGACGACCGGGTGGGTGACGGGCCGGAGCAGGGAGTAGCCGCGCGGCGAGTGGAGCACCAGCGCCAGCAGTGCGCCGATCAGCAGGATCGAGTAGTGGATGCCCATCTTGTGCCAGGTGTCCGACCAGTCCACGAGCACGAGGGCGATGGCGGCGACGGCCACCGGGATGCGCAGCCGCTTGGAGATCGCGGTGACGAGGATCAGCACCAGCGGCCAGACCATGTAGAACTTCCACTCGATGCCGATGGTCCAGGTGTGCAGGTACGGCTCCCAGCCCTGGAGGTGGTACTCGTTCATGAACAGCAGGAAGTGCGGCAGGTGGTTCATGAGCGCGTCCCAGCCGCCGCCGCTGCGGTACACGCCGACGGCGGTGACCGCGAGCCCCAGGTAGTAGAGCGGCCAGATCCGGAAGATCCGGCGGACGTAGAACTCGCGGAGCGAGATCCGTCCGTTGCGGTCGTGCTCACGCAGCATCAGCGTGGTGATCAGGAAGCCCGAGACCACGAAGAAGATGTGCACGCCGATCCACCCGGACAGCCCGGTGGCCCACGGCCGCGCGTAGTGGAAGAAGACCACGATGACGGCGGCTATCGCGCGTAGGCCGTCCAGGGCGTCGAACCGCCGCAGCGCCAGGAATTCGGCGTGGGTCATGGTGCGCAGGCGCATGGGGAGGATCTCCGGGGTCCAGGAAGACGGCGCCCGGATCGTACGGATACCGACGGGCGCGAGGCAGGCGGCATTATCGCGGATCGCGGTGGCCGGTTGCCAGTCGTCCGGCGTACGGTTCCGGGCCCGGCGGCCCGCTCGGCCCGGACGCCGGATCAGACGATGAGGTGGGGCAGGAAGCGGGCGCCCTGGTGGGTGATGGGGCTGTCGTCGGTCTCGCGGATGCCGAGCCCCGCGGCCTCGCCGTCGACCACCCAGGTGCCGAGGACGGGGCGGTTGCCGTCGAAGTCGGGCAGCGGGTGGAGCTGCTGGTAGCAGTGGCCCTCGGCGCCGTAGCGGTCCGGGTCGCCGGCCCAGTCGGCGAGCCGGGTCTCGCGGCCGCCCGGCTCGACGATGCGCACGCCCGCGCCCTCGCGGCCGAGCAGCGGCTTGGCGGCGTAGCCCGGGCCGTCCGGGGCGGCGAGCTCGCGCGGGCCGTCCAGGTAGGCGGGCAGCAGGTTGGGGTGGCCCGGGTTCAGCTCCCAGAGGACGGCCAGCAGGGCCTTGTTGGAGAGCAGCATCTTCCAGGCCGGCTCGATCCACATCGTGGAGCCGGTGGAGCCGCCGTGGTCGACGACGTCCAGCAGCTGTTCGCCGAACTCGTCGGAGGCCAGCCACTCCCACGGGTAGAGCTTGAACGCGGCGCGGACGAAGCGGTGCTCCAGGTCGACGAAGCGGCCGGACAGGCCGTCCCAGCCGATGTCCTCCACGGCGATGCCGACCGTCTCGACGCCCGCCTGCTCGGCGCACTCCTGGAGGTAGAGGGTGGTCATCCAGTCCTCGCCCTCGGTGTCGCCGCGGGAGTGCGCGAAGTGCACCGGGCCGGGCGGCAGCAGGTGCTTCTGCCGGGCCCAGGAGGCGACCAGCCGCTCGTGCAGCGAGTTCCACTGGTCGGCCTGCGGGAACCGCTCCTCCATCCAGAACCACTGCGGACCGGCCGCCTCGATCAGCGAGGTCGGGGTGTCGGCGTTGTACTCGAACAGCTTGGCCGGGCCGGTGCCGTCGTAGGCGAGGTCGAACCGTCCGTAGAGGCTGGGCTGTTCGTCGCGGCGGTGCCAGGACTCGGCGACGGCGGCGGCGAGCCGCGGGTCGGTGATGCCGTAGTCGGCGAACCGGCCGGTGCGCACCACGTGGTCGGCGGCGGCCAGCGACAGCTCGTGCAGCTCCTCGACCACCTCCTCCAGCGCCTCCACCTCGGGCAGCGAGAACTCGTAGTAGGCGGACTCGTCCCAGTAGGCGTGCGGGCCGCCCTGGTTGCACGGGTCGGAGCACATCGCGTAGATGAGGCCCTGGCCCTCGACGGTGGCCAGCCAGTCGGGGCGGGGTTCGACGGTGCGGCGGCGCACGGCGGATCAGCCCCCGCCCGAGCCGCTGGAGCCGGACGGGCAGCCGAAGCCGCCGCGCTTGGTCGCGGCCTTGTCGAAGGTGCCGCCGATGGCGGTGGTGCCGCCGGAGCCGCAGTAGTACCAGCGGCCGGCGGTGGTGGTGCTCTTGGTCGTGCAGGAGTGGCTGTCGAGCACCTTGAGGGTGGCCGGGTCGACGCAGCGGCTGGGCGGGTTCTTCCCGGAGGAGGACGAGCAGCCGGAGAGGGCGAGCGCGAGGGTGCCGACCATGCCCAGGGCGACGAAGCCCGAGCGGCGGCGGGCGGGGCCGCCCGGTGCTCCGGTGCCCGGTGCGGCGGCGTGCGGGGCCGCGGCGGGCGGCGCTGCGGTGTCCGGCGACGCGGCGTCCGGACGGGGGACGTCCGGTATCCGGGCGGGAGCGGCGGGCGGCGGCTGGGTCATGGCGCTTGATGGTACGCGTGCACCGGATGGTGCGGGAGGGGCTGTTCCCCCTCGGAGTCCGACCGCGATGGGTTATCTTTTGCCGATCCTTGACCGTGGGAGGGGGCCTGCGCTCGGGCCGTCCGCACCACGGCGTGCGACCTGCGACACGGACCCCGGGGGCAGACACCCATGAACGACATCCTGCACGGTCTCGGCGCGGCGGCCGCCTTCGGCGGCGTCGGGGTGGTCCTGCTGCTGCTCGGCATCGTCCTGGTGGACGTCCTGACGCCCGGCAAGCTCGGCCGCCAGATCTGGGTGGAGCGCAACCGCAACGCCGCGGTGCTGCTCAGCTCGGCGCTGCTCGGCATCGGCGGCATCGTCTTCACCGCGATCCTCTACACCTACGAGGACTTCGGGAAGGGACTGGCCTCCACCGCCTCCTTCGGCGTGCTCGGCCTGGTGCTGATGGCCGTCGCGTTCTGGGTGGTGGACGTGCTGACGCCGGGCAAGCTGGGCGCGATACTCGTCGACCCGGAGCCGCACCCGGCGGTCTGGGTGACCGCCAGCTGCAACCTCGCGGTGGCGGCGATCGTGTCCGCCTCGATCGCCTGAGCCCGGCCGGACCGCGCGTCAGGCCGGGTGCGCGGCGCCGTCCAGCACGTGCTGCCGGCCCCAGGCGCCCAGCGGAGCCAGCGCCTCGTTGAGCCGCCGTCCGGCCTCCGTCAGCGAGTACTCGACCCGCGGCGGCACCTCGTCGTACGACGCGCGGTGCACGATGCCGTCCGCCTCCAGCTCCCGCAGGTGGGCGGCGAGCACCTTCTCGGTGATGCCCGGCACCTGCCGGCGCAGCTCGCCGAAGCGCAGGCTCGGCCGCTCGGCCAGCGCCCAGAGGATCAGCACCTTCCACTTGCCGCCGATCACGTCCATCGCGGCGTCGATCCCGCACACGTACGCACCGGGCCTCGGCACGGTCACCGCCATGTCCTGCCCCCACCCCTCGCCGGCCTGCTCGCTCACCCCAGGGTAACCACCCACTCCGAAGTGCGTACTTGATGGTTTCCGGGGGCCGGAACGAGGCTGATCGGCATGACAGAGAACACCGCTGACACCGTTTCGGGGACTCCGCTCACCCCGCCGAGCACACCGCCGCTCACCCCGCCGCCCGCCCCGCTCACGCTGCTCGGCCTCGGCGCGATGGGCGCCGCCCTGGCCGGGGCCTGGCTCGCCGCCGGGCACCCGCTCACCGTCTGGAACCGCACCGCCGCCCGGGCCGAACCGCTCGCCGCCCGGGGCGCCGCCGTCGCCGCCACCGCGGCCGAGGCGGTCGCCGCCAACCGGCTGGTGGTGGTCTGCCTGCTCGACGACGCCTCGGTCGAGGAGGCGCTGGCCGGCGCCGACCTCACCGGCAAGGACGTCGTCAACCTGGTCACCAGCACCCCCGGCACGGCCCGCGGGCGCGCCGCCCGGGTGACCGCGCGCGGCGCCCGCTACCTGGACGGCGGCATCATGGCCGTCCCGCCGATGATCGGCGTCCCGCAGACCGGCCCGTACGTCTTCTACAGCGGCTCGCGGGAGCTGTTCGAGGAGCACCGCGCGACCCTCGCCGCCCCGGCCGACGCCCGGTACGTCGGCTCCGACGCCGGCTTCGCCGCGCTGCACGACGTGGCGCTGCTGAGCGCCATGTACGGCATGTTCGGGGGCGTCGCGCACGCCTTCGCGCTGGTCCGCGACGAGGCCGTGGACCCGCGTGCGCTGGCCCCGCTGCTCTCCTCCTGGCTCACCGCGATGACCGGCTCGGTCGCGGCCACCGCCGAGCGGCTGGTGGCCGGCGACTACACCGGGGGCGTCGTGTCCGACCTGGCGATGCAGGTCGCCGGGGTGCCGACCTTCCTGCGCACCGCCGAGGAGCAGGGCGTGAGCGCGGAACTGCTCACGCCCTACTTCGAGCTGATGGGGCGGCGGCTCGCCGCCGACCCGGAGCGGAACGGCGCGGAGGACCTCACCGGCGTGGTCGACCTCCTGCGCGGGTAGGCCCGGGCCCTGCGGCTCAGCCGGCCGCCGGGCGGTCGGCGGCGGGGCGGTCGGCGGCGGGGCGGCGGCGCAGCGCGGGGTCGGTCAGGCTGCGGGGCCGCCAGACGCCGTCCGGGGGGTAGACGTCGGTGCCGGGCGGGACGATCGCGTCGATGCGGTCCAGGACGGCGTCGTCGAGCACGAGGTCGGCGCCCTTGAGCGCCGCCGCCAGCTGCTCGGAGGTGCGCGGCCCGATGATCACCGAGGTGACCGCCGGGTGCGCGAGCGGGAAGGCGAGGGCCAGTTCGGGCAGGGTGCGGCCGAGGTCCTCGGCGACGGCGGTCAGCTCCTCGACCGCGTCCAGCTTGGCCTGGTTGACCGGCAGCGCCGGGTCGAACCGGGCCGGCATCAGGGCGGCCCGCCCGCTGCCCAGGTCGACCGGCCGGTCCTTGCGGTAGCGGCCGGTGAGGAAGCCCGAGGCCAGCGGGGACCAGGTCAGCGCCCCCATGCCGAGCCGCCGCACGGTCGGCAGGACGTCCCGCTCGATGCCGCGGGCGAGCAGCGAGTACGGCGGCTGCTCGGTGCGGAACCGGGGCAGTCCGCGCCGCTCGGCGAGGTGGTGGGCCTCGACGAGCTCGTGGGCCGGGAAGGTCGAGCAGCCGAAGGCGAGGATCTTGCCGGCCCGGACCAGGTCGCCGAGGACGGCGAGGGTCTCCTCAAGGTCGGTGGCGGGGTCGGGCCGGTGCACCTGGTAGAGGTCGATCCGGTCGGTGCGCAGCCGGCGCAGGCTCTCCTCGACCTCGCGGACGATCCAGCGGCGGGAGTTGCCGCCGCGGTTGCGGCCCTCGCCCATCGGGAAGTGCACCTTGGTGGCCAGCACGACGTCGTCGCGGTCGCCGCGGGCCTGCAGGGCCTTGCCGACGATCTCCTCGGACTCGCCGGCCGAGTACATGTCGGCGGTGTCGACGAAGTTGACGCCCGCGTCGAGGGCGGCGTGGACGATCCGGGCGCAGTCGTCGTGGTCGGCGTTGCCGATCGCGCCGAACATCATCGTGCCGAGGCAGTAGGTGCTGACCTCGATGCCGGTGCCGCCGAGAGTGCGGTAGCGCATGGTGGTGTCCCCCTGGAGACGCGGGTCGGTGATTCGGCTGCCGACCCTAGGAGTTGGAGTGGACTCCAGCGCAAGGCGCTTCCCCCTGCCGGGGGAGCCGGCTCGTCCCGGCGGGCGAGGTGCGGCCCGCCCGGCCGCTGCGAGCGTGGCGGTATGGCGACGACGGTGGGCGGGTGGCGGCGGCGGTGGTGGGCGGACGGGCGGGTGGTGGCCGGCTGGGGCGCCGGGTACGCGGCGTTCGGCGCGGGCTGCGCGCTGGGCGGGACGCCGCTGTTCGGCGCCGCCGCCGCGGGCTGGGCGGTGGCGGCGGTGGGCCTCTGCGCCGCCGCGGCCGGGGCGGCGCAGAGGCCCACCGCCGGACCGCGCCCGGCGCTGCGGGGGCTGCTGTGGGCGCTCTGCGGGCTCGCCGGGGCGGGTGCGTTCGGCCTGCTGATGGACGTGATCACGCTGCTGTTCGGCCAGGGCGTGGACAGCGGGCCGGGGGCGGCGCAGCACGCGCTGGCGGCCCTCGGCGCGGTGCTGCTCGCGGCGCTGGCGCGCTCCGGCCCGGCCCCCGTCCGGTCGGCCCCCGTCCGGTCGGCCGCCTCGGGGACGGTCCAGCTCGCGGCGCTGGCGGGGAGCGCGGCGTTCGTCCCGTACGCCGCGATGAAGCTGCTCTGGGCGTCCGGCGGCACCTTCGCCGGGGTGAGCGGGAGCGACGTGCACGCCGCCTCGGTGCGCAACGGCGCCTCGGGGATCTGGCTCGCCCTGGAGTCCTGGGGGCTGGACGGGACCGCGCTGCTGGCGGCGCTCGGGGTGTTCCTGCTCTGGGGGCTGGTCCGCCCCTGGGGGCAGGTGTTCCCGCGCTGGACCCTCCTGCTGGCCGGCCGCCCCGTCCCGCGCTGGCTGCCGCTGGCCCCCGCCCTGCTGGGCGCGGCCACGCTCGCGCCGTACGGGGTGGTGGGCGTCGGCTGGACGGCGCTGGCCACGGCGGGGGTGGTGGAGGTGCCGCGCGGTGACTTCCCGACGGCCGCGGACACCCTGCTGGTCGCCTGGATCGGGCTGGGCGCGTTCGCGGTGTACGGGGTGGCGCTGGCGGTGGCGGCGCGCTCGTACTGGCGGCGCACCGCCGGCTGACCCGGGCCGGTGCCGACCGGTGCCGACCGGTGTCGGGGGGTGCCGGCGGGTGTCGGCGGGTGTCGGCGGCCGTTCGGCCAGGTGTTGCCGAAACAGCAACGAAAGTTGCCTCCCACCCGGCGGTCGGCGCAGCCTGGCGGTGGAGGTGATCGCCGTGAGCGACACGCGAAACGGGACCGTTCCCGAGACCCCCGGCGCTGCCGACGGCTACGAGGTCGTGGTGGTCGGCGGCGGCGCCGCCGGACTGAACGCGGCCCTGGTGCTGGCCCGGGCCTGCCGCCGGGTGGCCGTGGTGGACGCCGGGCAGCCGCGCAATGCCCCGGCCGCGCGGATGGGGGGCTTCCTCTCCCGGGACGGCGTGGCCCCGGCCGCGCTGCTGGAGACCGGCCGCGCCGAGCTGGCGGGGTACGGGGTCGACCTGCTCGACGCCCGGGTGGACCACGTCGAGCCGGTGCCGTCCGGGGACGCCCCCGCCTTCGACGTGCACCTGGCCGGCGGCCCGGCCCTGCGGGCCCGCCGGGTGGTCGTCGCCACCGGGCTGCGCGACGGCCTGCCGGAGCTGCCCGGCCTGGCCGAGCGGTGGGGCCGCGACGTGCTGCACTGCCCGTACTGCCACGGCTACGAGGTCCGCGACCGCCCGCTCGGCGTGCTCGGCAGCCACCCGGGCGCGGTGCACCAGGCGCTGCTGCTGCGCCAGTGGTCGGCGGACGTGGTCCTCCTCGCGCACACCCTGGAACTGTCCGCGGACGACCGCGCCCGGCTCGCCGCCCGGGGCGTACGGGTCGTCGAGGGCGCGGTCGAGCGGGCGGTCGTCGCCGACGACCGGCTGCGCGGCGTCGAACTGGCGGACGGCACGGCCGTGCCGCGCGAGGCGCTGTTCCTCTTCCCGCGCATGGTGCCCCGGGACGCCCTGCTGTTCGGCCTGGACTGCGAGCGGGACGCGCAGGGCTGGGTGACCACCGACCGCACCGGCCGCACCAGCGTGCCCGGGGTGTGGGCGGTGGGCAATGTCGCCGACCCGCGCGCCCAGGTGGTCACCGCCGCCGGAGCGGGCGCCGCGGCGGCGTTCGCGCTCAACCACGATCTGGTGGACGAGGACGTCGAGCGCGCCCTCGTCGCCGCGTAAGCCACCCCGAGCGGAAGGACCTCCCGATGACCGGGTACGCCCCGACCCATCAGCACCACCACGCCCACACCCCTGCCCACACCCCTGCCCACACCCCTGCCCACGCCCACCACCACGGCCAGGACGCCGAGTTCGACTGGGACGCCCTCGCCGGGCACCTGGAGCGCGAGGCCGAACTCCAGGCCCCGGCCGTCACCGGGGCCGCCCGGTGGCTGGGCGGCCTGCTGGACGGCACGCCCGTCCACCGGGTGCTCGACGTGGGCAGCGGCCCCGGGGTGATCGCCGGACTGCTCGCGGACGCCTTCCCGGCCGCCGAGGTCGTCGCCGTCGACCGGTCCGCCGCCCTGCTGGAGCGCGCCCGCACCCGCTCGGCCGGCCGCGTCGGCACCCACCGCGCCGACCTGCCCGAGGACTTCGGCACGCTCGGCCGCGCCGACCTGGTCTGGTCCGGCAACGCGATCCACCATCTCGGCGACCAGCAGGCCGCGTTGACCGCGCTGGCCGCCACCCTGCGCCCGGGCGGCCTGCTGGCCGTCGCCGAACGCGGCCTGCCGGCCCGCTACCTCCCGCGCGACCTCGGCCTCGGCCGCCCCGGCCTCCAGGCCCGCCTGGACGCGGCGCACGAGGACTCCTTCACGGCGATGCGGGAGTCCGTCCCGGGCACCGTGGCGGTGGTCGAGGACTGGCCCGCCATGCTGGCCGCCGCCGGCCTGGTCCCGGCCGGCACCCGGACCTTCCTGGTCGACCGCCCGGCCCCGCTGGACACCCCGGCCCGCGCCTTCCTGCACGCCCAACTCGCCCGCCGCCGCGACCAGCTGGCCGGCCTCCTGGACGACACCGACCGCGCCGCCCTGGACGCCCTGCTGGACCGCGACGCCCCCACCGGCATCCTCTCCCGCCCCGACGCCTTCTACCTCACCGCCCTCACCGTCCACACCGCCCGTGCGGCCGGAGGGCGTGGCTGACCGGGCGGAGCGGTCGTCAGAGGTCGGGCTTGCGGTGGCGGCCGGTGCCGCGGCGCAGCAGGGGGACCGGGGTGTCGGCCTGGGGGAAGACCGCCGGGGGGCCGGCGGCGTGGGCCGGGCGGACGATCAGCGGGTAGGCCTCGGCGTAGTTCTCGGCCACCGCGACGGGCTGCCAGCTGTGCCCGTCCCACTCGACCACCAGCCGGGGCACGTCCTGGAAGAGGTGCGCCGCGCGCCGGGGGCCGGGGGCGAGGGTGATCGCGTCCCGCGTCCCCGGGGCCCGGCGGCGGCGCGCCCGCTTGGCGTACCAGTCGGCCAACGGCTCGTCGGCCAGGGGCTCTTCGGCGAACGGATCGTCCTCGGCGGCCATCGTCGGGGCCTCCCTCGGGTGTCGGTCGGGGACGGCCAGTCTTGCCGATCCGCCGTGGGCCGGGCGATTCCACGATCGGGTGAAAAACCGATGGACGGCCGCCTCCCCCGCGAGGGGAGGGCGGCCGCCCACCGGCTGTCGGAGGCCTGCGCCGTGCCTACTGGCCGCCGCCGAAGCGCTCGGTCCAGCCGGCCAGGTCCTCCTCGGTGATCTTCGCGAAGAGCACCGGCGGCACCGTGAACGGCGTTCCGGCCGGCACCGCGTCCAGCGCCCGCGCCGCGTCCGCGTCCACCCAGGTGGCGGTGCGCGCCGGGGCGTCGGCCGGCAGCGCGAAGGCCTCGCGCATCGCCTGCGCCGCCGCCGGGATGAACGGCTCGGAGACCACCGCGTACAGGTGGATGAGGTTCATCGCGGTGCGCAGCGTCAGCGCCGCCGCCTCCGGGTCGGTCTTCACCTGCAGCCAGGGCGCCTTCTCGTCCAGGTAGGCGTTGCCCGCGCTCCACAGGGTGCGCAGGCTTTGCGCCGCCTTGCGGAAGTTGAGCGCCTCCAGCTGCGCCTCGTAGTCGGCCAGCAGTTCGGCGATCTGCGCGCCCAGGCGCTCCTCGGCCTCGCCCGCCGGGTTCCCGGCCGGCACGTCGTCGCCGAACCGCTTGCGGCTGAACGACAGCACCCGGTTGACGAAGTTGCCGAGGGTGTCGGCGAGGTCCTTGTTGACCACCGAGGAGAAGAGGTCCCAGGTGAAGCTGGAGTCGTCGGACTCGGGGGCGTGCGCCATCAGGAAGTAGCGCCAGTAGTCGGCCGGCAGCAGCTCCAGGGCGACGTCGGTGAAGATGCCGCGCTTCTGGCTGGTGGAGAACTTCCCGCCGTAGTACGTCAGCCAGTTGAAGGCCTTGACGTAGTCGACCTTCTTCCACGGCTTGCGCGAGCCGAGGATGGTCGCCGGGAACATCACGGTGTGGAACGGGACGTTGTCCTTGGCCATGAACTCGGTGTAGCGGACGGTCTCGTCGGCCTCGTACCACCAGGACTTCCAGTCCCGCAGCTCGCCGGCCGGTGCCGCGTCCGCCCACTCCTTCGTCGCCCCGATGTACTCGATCGGCGCGTCGAACCAGACGTAGAAGACCTTGCCGGCGGCCGCCAGCTCCGGCCAGACGTCGGCCGGCACCGGCACGCCCCACTCCAGGTCACGGGTGATCGCGCGGTCCTGGAGGCCCTCGGTCAGCCACTTGCGGGCGATCGAGGAGGCCAGCACCGGCCACTCGTCGGCGTGCGCGGAGACCCAGTCCTCGACCTGTCCGGTCAGCTTCGACTGGAGCAGGAACAGGTGCGAGGTCTCCCGCACCTCCAGGTCCGCGCTGCCGCTGATCGCCGAGCGCGGCTCCAGCAGGTCCGTCGGGTCCAGCACGCGGGTGCAGTTCTCGCACTGGTCGCCGCGCGCCTTGTCGTAGCCGCAGTGCGGGCAGGTGCCGACGATGTACCGGTCCGGCAGGAAGCGGCCGTCCGCGTTCGAGTACACCTGGCGGATCGCCCGCTCCTCGATGAACCCGTTGGCGTGCAGCTCGCGGGCGATCTCCTGGGTGATCTCCCGGTTCTGCGGGGAGGAGCTGCGGCCGAAGTAGTCGAACGACAGCCGGAAGCCGTCGTACACCGCCTTCTGCTGCTCGTGCGCCCGGGCGCAGAACTCCGCGACCGGCAGCCCGGCCTCCTGCGCGGCCAGCTCGGCCGGCGTCCCGTGCTCGTCGGTCGCGCAGATGTAGAGCACCTCGTGCCCGCGCCGGCGCAGGTACCGCGAGTAGACGTCCGCCGGCAGCATGGACCCGACCATGTTGCCCAGGTGCTTGATCCCGTTGATATAGGGGAGGGCGCTGGTGATCAGGTGCCGAGCCATCCTCGGATGCTCCGATTTCTCCCGCACGCACCCCTGTCCCGGAGTGCCGTGACGGGCGCAGGGTCTGGGCGGCGAGGGGGTCCGGGCACAGGCGTCGCCTCCCGGGCTGCCGGCCAGAGCGACGTTCCACTGTGGGCTCCCCAATCCTATCGAAGCCCGCCCCTTCCCCTCGCGCCCATTTCCCCGGGCCCCGCCGCCGGCTCCCGCCGCCCCGGACACGGAGCGCGGGGGCGGCGGGAGCGGGCGGCGGGGGCGGCTACGGGGCGACGAAGTGGTCGAACTCGCCGGCCTTCACGCCGAGGACGAAGGCGGCCCACTTGCGGGGGGTGGTGCGGACGATGACGGCGTCGTTCCGGGGGTCGCGGATCTCGACCATGCCGTCGACGGTGCGGATCTCCAGGGCGTCGTCGCCCTCGCCGCCGGGGGCGGCCTTCTGCCAGGTGTCCATGGAGGGCTGGGCTCCTTCGGGGGTCGGGGTCGGGGTCGGGGGTCGGTGTCGGAACGGTGCGGTGCGGTCGGGCGGTGCGGTCAGGCGTGGGTGAAGCGGTCGAACTCGCCGCGCTTGACGCCTGCGATCCAGAGCGCGAACGTCTCGGGGGTGGTGGTGACGACCGCCTCGGGGGCGTCGGATTCGCGGATCTCGATGCGGCCGCCGGCGGTACGGACCTCGACGCACTGGTTGCTGTTGCCGCTTATGGAGGACTTCTGCCAGTCGGTCATCGGGGTGGCCAGCCTTTCAGGTCCGTCATGATGCGCCGGATGAAGCCGCGGGACTCCTCGGGGCTCAGGGCGAGGGAGCCGGATTCGGCCACGATGGCGCGGTAGGACGTCAGGTCCGCCTCCGAGTCGATGAACTGCGGCCCCTGGGTCAGGTCGATCTGCACGGTGTCGAGTTCGGGGACCGGTCCGTGGGCGAGGAAGAGGTCCTCGCCCGAGCCCGGATAGGTGTCGACGCTGAAGGGGATCGCGCGGACGGTGACCCCGGGGCGCTCGGCATCGTCGAGCAGGCTCGCGAGCTGTTCCCGGAGGACGGCGGGACCGCCGAACTGCATCCGGAGCGCCGCCTCGTGTATGAACGCGGTGAACGGCCGTCCGGCGGACAGGACTTGCTGGCGCTCCGTGCGGAAGGCGGCCCGTACGTCGGCGTCGTGGCGCGGCAGCGGCGGACGCAGCCGGGCGAACATCGCGGCGGCGTAGCGACTGGTCTGGAGCAGGCCCGGGATCGAGGTGGTGTTCAGGACGAGCAGCGACTCCGCGTGGTGTTCGAGCTCGGCGATGTCGAGCATCCCGGTGGGGACCCGGCCGCGGAAGTGGTGCCACCACTGCTTGCCGCGGTCCTGCGTCATCAGGGTCAGGGCTTCGATGAGCGGGAGGTTCGCGCACCGGCAGGCCGAGGCCCAGGACCGGAGGCGGTCGGTGCTGATGCCCGACTTCCCGTTCTCCATCTGGGAGATCTTGGGGACGTCGGTGCCCAGCGCGGCCGCCATGGCCTTGGGGGTCATGCCCGCGTGCTCGCGCAGCCTGCGCAGTTCCGAGCCGAGTCGTTGCTGGCGCACGCTGGGCGACAGGCGTGGTGGCATGCGCGTCTCTCCTCGCTCGGTGCCTTCGGTGCAGTTTGCCGCCCCGTGGACACCGGGTCCACCGAGTAGCCCGATGGGGTGAAGTGCACCAGGAGTAGTAGCAACTGTTGCCCCTGGACCCTAGCGTCGTCGCTGCAGGGCCGGCCTGCTGCGGGTAGCCGACTTCCCCCCTCAACTGGACTGGAGACAGTCGATGGTGCTTGCCCTCCTGCGTCCGCTCGACAGCGATCCCGGCAGAGGGTTCCGGCTCGGCCCCCGCCCGCCGGCAACGGCTCGAACGTGTGGGCGGGGGCTTGACCCGGTCGCCACTTCGGCCGATGACTGGGGTGTGGAACTCATCGGGGTGTGCGGCAAGGCGGTCCGGGCCGTGGCGGCGGTCGATCGCTGATGGCCGTGGTGTTGCTGACGGGCCTGCTGGTGTCGGTGGTCTTCGTCGGAGTGGTGGCGCAGATCATCGCGACCCGTCAGCCGCGGGAACGGCGCACGGGCAAACGGGACTTGGCGCCCCGCAAGGACCAATAGCGCTCAGCCGGCGGCCAGCCGCCGCTCCAGGCGGGCGCGCGCGGACGGCCACTCGTCGCGCAGCATCGAGAAGTACGCGGTGTCCCGCCAGACGCCGCCGGCCCGCCGCTTCTCCCGGCGGTGGACGCCCTCGAACCGCGCGCCCAGCCGCAGGATCGCGTTGCGCGAGCGCTCGTTGAGCGCGTCGGTCTTCCAGAACACCCGACCCATGCCCAACTCCTCGAACGCGTGGACGAGAAGCAGCAGCTTCGCCTCCGTGTTGACGGCACTGCGCCACACCGACCGGGCGTACCAGGTGCCGCCGATCTCGACGAGCTCGTCCTCCGCGCTGAACGCGTAGTACCCGGTGATGCCGACGGCCCGGCCGGACGCGAGGTCGATCACGGCGAACTTCACGGCGCTCCCGGCCGCCGTCGCGGCGAGCCGGATGTCGAGGATCGCCCCCAGCTCCTCCTCCGTGGCCGGCGCGTGGAACGGGATCCACCGCCACACCTCGGGGTCGGGGCCGACGGTGGCCCACAGGTCGGACAGGTGCCGGCGGTCCAGCGGCTCCAGACGGACGTGGCGGCCGGTGAGGGTGACGGGGGCGGGCAGCTTCGCGGTCATGATCGGAGACGGTAGCCCTCCAATGCACTAGAGGCAATGGATTTTTGCGCTAGTGCAAAAGTTCGGAGGCGGCGAAAGGCCCCGCGGGCGAACCCGCGGGGCCTCCGGTGCGAAGGGCCGACCGGCCTACAGGAACGAGTTGATCTGGATCGTCTCGTCCCGGCCCGGGCCGACGCCGATGGCGGAGATCGGGGCGCCCGACATCTCCTCCAGCGCCTTCACGTACGCCTGGGCGTTCTTCGGCAGCTCGTCGAAGGTCTTCGCCTTGCTGATGTCCTCGCTCCAGCCCGGCAGCGTCTCGTAGACCGGCTTGGCGTGGTGGAAGTCGGACTGGTTGTACGGGAGCTCCTCGACCCGCCGGCCGTCGATCTCGTACGCCACGCAGACCGGGATCTGCTCCCAGCCGGTGAGCACGTCGAGCTTGGTGAGGAAGAAGTCGGTGAGGCCGTTGACCCGGGTCGCGTAGCGCGCGATCACCGCGTCGAACCAGCCGCAGCGGCGGTCGCGGCCGGTGGTGACGCCGCGCTCGCCGCCGATGCGGCGCAGCGCCTCGCCGTCCGCGTCGAGCAGCTCGGTCGGGAACGGGCCGGAGCCGACGCGGGTGGTGTAGGCCTTCAGGATGCCGATGACCCGGTCGATCTTGGTGGGGCCGATGCCGGAGCCGGTGCAGGCGCCGCCCGAGGTCGGGTTGCTGGAGGTGACGAACGGGTACGTGCCGTGGTCGACGTCGAGCAGGGTGCCCTGGCCGCCCTCCAGCAGGACGACCTTGCCGGCCTTCAGTGCCTCGTCCAGCACCAGGGTGGTGTCGGCCAGGAACGGCTTGATCTTGTCCGCGTAGCCCAGGTACTCCTCCAGCACCAGGTCGGCGGGGATGGCGCGGCGGTTGTACAGCTTGACCAGCAGCTGGTTCTTGTCGTGCAGCGCCGCCTCGATCTTCTGGCGGAGGATCGACTCGTCGAAGAGGTCCTGGACCCGGATGCCGACGCGGTTGATCTTGTCCGCGTAGGTCGGGCCGATGCCGCGGCCGGTGGTGCCGATCCGGCGCTTGCCGAGGAAGCGCTCGGTGACCTTGTCCAGGGTGCGGTGGTACGGCGTGATCAGGTGGGCGTTGCCCGAGACCAGCAGCTTGGAGGTGTCGATGCCGCGCTCGTTCAGGCCGTTGAGCTCGGAGAGCAGCACGCCCGGGTCGATGACGACGCCGTTGCCGATCACCGGCGTCACGTTCGGGCTGAGGATGCCGGAAGGCAGCAGGTGCAGCGCGTACTTCTGGTCGCCGATGACCACCGTGTGACCGGCGTTGTTGCCGCCCTGGTAGCGGACGACGTAGTCGACGGAGCCGCCGAGGAGGTCGGTCGCCTTCCCCTTGCCCTCGTCTCCCCACTGAGCGCCAACGAGCACGAGTGCCGGCACAGGCGTACACCCCTTCCGGTTGGGGCATCCTGCGTAGGCCGCAGTCTGCCCCGAGATAGACGAAGCCCCTGGCGCAATAGCGCAAGGGGCTCTTGCACCGAGAGATTACCTGAGGAAGGACCGGTTGTGTCGTCCCTGTCCACGCCTGCAACCGGCGGCCCGGAGCCGCTTCTCCTGCTCCTCGACCCGGCGGCCCGGCAGTCCGACGGCGAGTCGGTGCGGATCGCGAAGGACGTTCTCTCCGGTGGAACGGACGTCAAGGTGGCCTATCCGGAGACGCCCTCCGAGCTTGACCGGGTGCTTTCGCACCGCGGCCGGAGGCGACCGGTGGTGATCGGTTCCGATCTCGCGCTCCAGCGGGTGCTCCAGGCCCTGTACCGCCAACGTGAGCTGGGGACGGACCCGGTGGGCCTGGTGCCGGTCGGCCGTCCGGAGGAGGTGGCGGCGGCCCGCGGGCTGGGCGTGCCGGCGGCCCCGGTGGCGGCCGCGCGGGCGGTGCTGACGGGGGCGGTGCGGAAGCTGGACCTGCTGGTGGACGACGGCGGCGGGGTGGCGCTCGGCGGGGTGCGGATCTCGGGGAGCGGAGTGCGTCGCCCGGTGGGCCGTCCGAGCGGCTGGCGTTCGCTATGGGCGAAACTGGCTGCGGCCGAGCAGGGGACCGTACTCACCCCGGAGCGCACCGGTCCGGGCCGGCCCGTCCGGGGCGAGCCGGGCCTGGAGGGCCAGAGCTCCCGGCTGCGGGTCGAGGCGGACGGCCGGCTGCTCGCCGACGTGCACCGGCCGGTCCGGGTGGTCCAGGTGACCCTGCCCTCCGGCGGCGCGGCCGGCGAGGGCGTGCTGGAGATCGTGGTCCGCGCCCCCGGCGCCCTGCTCCGGGCCCGGGCGGCCAGCGTCTCGGTGGCCGGCCGCGGCTTCGGGTACGAGGCGGACGGCCACCCGGTCGGCCCGGTCCGGGCCCGCACCTGGACCGTCCAACCGGGCTGCTGGGGCCTGCTGCTGCCCGCCGCCCGGCCGCCCCGCGCCGACGGCGCCGCCGGGTGAGCAGGCTCACGTTGGACGAACGGCGGACGAACGCCGGGCGAAGCGCCGTGCGCGCCCGGAGCGGGCCAACGGGCGCGAGCCGCAAGGCCGGGCGCGTTCGCCGGCCGTTCCGGCGGGCCGAAATCCGCCTCGGGTAAGGGGTTTTGTCTACGCGCGTTACCGACCCGCGCCCGGCCGCCTCCGGCCGCCCGGGTTCCCGGAGGGCGGATCGGCTGGCCTAGACTCGAAGGCGTGCCACGTGGTGACGGAAGACTCAACCACGATCTTCTTCCCGGCGAGAAAGGCCCCCAGGACGCTTGCGGCGTCTTCGGTGTCTGGGCTCCCGGCGAGGAGGTCGCCAAGCTCACGTTCTTCGGCCTTTACGCCCTGCAGCACCGCGGTCAGGAATCCGCGGGCATCGCAGTGAGCAACGGCTCCCAGATTCTCGTCTTCAAGGACATGGGACTCGTCTCCCAGGTCTTTGACGAGGCCTCGCTGGGGTCGTTGCACGGGCATATCGCCGTCGGACACGCCCGCTACTCGACCACCGGATCCTCGGTCTGGGAGAACGCCCAGCCGACCTTCCGGGCGACCGTGCACGGCTCGCTGGCCCTCGGTCACAACGGAAACCTGGTGAACACCGCCGAACTGGCGGCGATGGTCGCCGAACTCCCCGGCGAGGAGCACGTCTCCCGCTCCGGGCGGACGGCCGCGACCAACGACACCGACCTGGTGACGGCGCTGCTCGCCGGCCACCCGGACCTCTCCATCGAGGAGACGGCCAAGGTCGTCCTGCCCAAGGTCAAGGGCGCCTTCTCGCTCGTCTTCATGGACGAGAACACGCTCTACGCCGCCCGCGACCCGCAGGGCATCCGCCCGCTGGTGCTGGGCCGGCTGGAGCGCGGCTGGGTGGTCGCCTCCGAGACGGCGGCGCTGGACATCTGCGGCGCCTCCTTCATCCGCGAGGTCGAGCCCGGCGAGCTGATCGCCATCGACGAGAACGGCATGCGCACCTCGCGGTTCGCCGAGGCCAAGCCCAAGGGCTGCGTCTTCGAGTACGTCTACCTGGCCCGCCCGGACACCACCATCGCCGGCCGCAACGTCCACCTCTCCCGTGTGGAGATGGGCCGCCGGCTGGCGAAGGAGGCCCCGGCCGAGGCCGACCTGGTGATCGCGACGCCCGAGTCCGGCACCCCGGCCGCCATCGGCTACGCCGAGGCCAGCGGGATCCCGTACGGCTCCGGCCTGGTGAAGAACGCCTACGTCGGCCGCACCTTCATCCAGCCCAGCCAGACCATCCGCCAGCTCGGCATCCGCCTCAAGCTCAACCCGCTGCGCGAGGTCATCCAGGGCAAGCGCCTGGTCGTGGTCGACGACTCGATCGTCCGCGGCAACACCCAGCGCGCCCTGGTGAAGATGCTCCGCGAGGCCGGCGCCGCGGAGGTCCACATCCGGATCTCCTCGCCGCCGGTGAAGTGGCCGTGCTTCTTCGGCATCGACTTCGCCACCCGCGCGGAGCTGATCGCCAACGGCATGACCATCGAGGAGATCGGCCGCACCCTCGGTGCGGACTCGCTCTCCTACATCTCGATCGACGGCATGATCGAGGCCACCAAGCAGCCGAAGGACCGGCTCTGCCGGGCCTGCTTCGACGGTGAGTACCCGATGGAGCTGCCGGACCCCGCGCTGCTCGGCAAGCTCCTGCTGGAGGCCGAGATCAAGGGCGGCCAGCAGGCCCCCGCGGTCCGCGGCAAGCCGACCAGCGGCAGCGACCTGGACGGCGTCCAGTCGCTGCTCGGCGGGGCGGGCGCGGCCGACGCGCTGCGCCGCCCGTAACGACGAACCCCGGCGGGGTCCCGCACCCGGGACCCCGCCGCCGTTCCAACCCCCACCACAGACCCGAAAGGGCCGCACAGCAGTGACTACCGACCAGAACGGCGCCACCTACGCCGCCGCCGGCGTGGACATCGAGGCGGGCGACCGCGCCGTCGAGCTCATGAAGCAGTGGGTGAAGAAGGCCAACCGCCCCGAGGTGGTCGGCGGTCTCGGCGGCTTCGCCGGCCTCTTCGACGTCTCGGCCTTCAAGAACTACGAGCGGCCGCTGCTGGCCTCGGCCACCGACGGCGTGGGGACCAAGGTGGCCATCGCGGCCGCCATGGACAAGCACGACACCATCGGCCACGACCTGGTCGGCATGGTCGTCGACGACATCGTGGTGTGCGGCGCCGAGCCGCTGTTCATGACCGACTACATCTGCGTCGGCAAGGTCGTCCCGGAGCGGGTCGCCGCGATCGTCAAGGGCATCGCCGAGGGCTGCGCGCTGGCCGGCTGCGCCCTGGTCGGCGGCGAGACCGCCGAGCACCCGGGCCTGCTCGGGCCGGACGAGTACGACGTCGCGGGCGCCGGCACCGGCGTGGTCGAGGCGGACGCGCTGCTGGGCGCCGAGCGCGTCCGGGCCGGCGACGTGGTGATCGCGATGGCCGCCTCCGGCCTGCACTCCAACGGCTACTCGCTGGTCCGCCACGTGCTGCTGAACCAGGCCGGCTGGAAGCTGGACCGCAAGGTCGAGGAGTTCGGCCGCACGCTCGGCGAGGAGCTGCTGGAGCCGACCCGGATCTACTCGCTGGACTGCCTGGCGCTGATCCGGGCCACCGAGGTGCACGCCTTCTCGCACGTCACCGGCGGCGGCCTGGCGGCCAACCTGGCCCGGGTGATCCCGGACGGCCTGCACGCCCGCCTGGACCGCGGCACCTGGACCCCGCTGCCGGTCTTCCGGACCGTCGCCGAGGTCGGCAAGGTGGCCACCCTGGAGATCGAGAAGACGCTCAACATGGGCGTCGGCATGGTCGCGGTCGTCCCGCCGCACTCGGTGGACGCCGTGCTGGCGGTCCTGGAGGACCGCGGCGTGGAGTCCTGGGTGCTGGGCGACATCGTCGAGCGCACCGGTGAGCACGGGGACGGCGCGGCCCTCTACAACGCCTACGAGGGCTTCACGGGCTGAGTCCGGCCGCTGGACACCGAAGGCCCCTCCGGCACCGCCGGAGGGGCCTTCCGCGTGCGGCCCGGCTGCGGGCCGACGGGTGCGGGAACGCCGAAGACCGGCCCGGTGCGCTGGGCACCGAGGCCGGTCAGGTCAGACTGGGAGACTACGCGCGACGGCGGGCCTGGGAGGGCCCGGTACCCGACTCGGTGTCGTCGTCCTCGCCGTCATCGGCGTAACGAGCCGCGTACTCCGCGTACGGGTCGTCGTCCTCGTCCTCTTCGATCGGCTCCGGCTCGATCGGGGAGGTGGAGGGCGATACGCCCAGCTCGCTGGAGAGACGATTGGCGTCGAACCCGCCGCTGTTGTACTTCAGCTCGCGGGCGACCTTCGTCTGCTTGGCCTTGGCCCGGCCGCGCCCCATGGGTCGACCCCCTCAACGATGGGGCTCACGGCCCCGAGTCTGACACGTGTTCATGATCAAGAGCGGCCTGCCCGAATGGGGAGAACCGTCCCTTGGAGCATTAACGGTACCTGTTTCTGCCGCTGGACGGTACGTCGTCAGTGTGACGTGGCGCGCACCAGCCGCACCCGCGACCAGGTCGTCCCAGGTCAGGGGAGGTTTTGCGGCTTTTTGCACGCCGTCCGGAGGTGTCTCAGGTCCGTTGTTTCCTCACCGATTATCCCCCCAAGGGGGACCTTGGATCACCCGATCGGGTGCAGAAGTGAGAATCCGGTTCCACATTGTGATGCGCGGGGGGCGGATGGTGGACGCCCCCCGCGCATCGCCGGTCGGCCCCGGGCCGGCCGGACCGGAATCAGCCGCGGCGGGCGCCCGGCAGCAGCACCGAGCGCAGCGCGCTGATCTCGCGCATGCGCTTCTCGGCGAGGCGGTCGGCGGCGACGGCCGGCGGCACGCCGTCGGAGGCGGCCCGGGTGAAGATCTCCAGGGTGGTGTCGAAGATCTTCGTCGCCTTGTTCTTGGCGCGCTCGAAGTTGAAGCCGTCGATCTCGTCGGCGACCTGGATGACGCCGCCGGAGTTCACCAGGTAGTCCGGGGCGTAGAGCAGGCCGCGGTCGGCGAGGTCCTTCTCGACGCCCGGGTGGGCCAGCTGGTTGTTGGCGGCGCCGCAGACGATGGCGGTGCCGGCCTCGCCCAGCGCGGCGACCGTGTCGTCGGTGAGCGCGCCGCCGAGCGCGCAGGGGGCGTAGACGTCCAGCTTCGCCCGGAGCAGCGCGGCGGTGTCGGCGACCACCTCGACCTCCGGGTGGGCGGCCCGCACGCGGTTGACCGCGGCCTCGGAGACGTCGGTGACGACGACGGTGGCGCCGTCCGCGACCAGGTGGCCGACCAGGTAGTGGCCGACCTTGCCGACGCCGGCCACGCCGACCCGCTTGCCGCGCAGGGTGGGCTGGCCCCAGCGGGCCTGGGCGGAGGCGCGCATGCCCTGGAAGACGCCGAAGGCGGTCAGGATGGACGAGTCGCCGGCGCCGCCGTGCTCGGGCGAGCGGCCGGTGACGAACTCGGTCTCGCGCGCGATCACGTCCATGTCCTGGACGTAGGTGCCCACGTCGCAGGCGGTGATGTAGCGGCCGCGCAGCGACTCGACGAAGCGGCCGTAGGCCCGCAGCATCGCCTCGTTCTTGTCCTTGTTCGGGTCGCCGATGATGACGGCCTTGCCGCCGCCGAGGTCGAGGCCGGCCAGCGCGTTCTTGTAGGACATGCCGCGGGAGAGGTTGAGCGCGTCCTCCAGCGCCGCCTCCTCGGAGGCGTACGGGAAGAAGCGGGTGCCGCCGAGGGCCGGGCCCAGGGCGGTGGAGTGGACGGCGATGATCGCCTTCAGGCCGGAGGAGCGGTCGTGGCAGAGGACGACCTGCTCGTGGCCGTCGCCGGTGGCGCCGTCCTGGGAGTTGCCGAAGATCCTGCCGAGCACGCCGGGTGCGGAGTGCGTGGGGGCGGCGGTCTGTACGTCGGTCACTGTGGTGACTCCAGTAATCGAGGCCCGCTTGCTGTGGTGCGGGCGCCTAGGGCGAAGCGTAGCCCCGAGGGCCGTGCCGGTCCGCTCCCTTGGCGAAGCTCGGGCCGGTTGTCCGAGGGGTGAGACGGGAGTGGGCCCCAGCAGCCCGTTCGTGTCCCGCGGGTGCGTCCGCGAACGGGGCCGCCGCCCCGCGCCCGCCGGGTGGCGGCCGCCGGGCACTCCCGGGCGACGGGGGGTGCGTGCGACGATGCAGGACGTGACCGTCGTCCGTACCTCCGTGCTGCCGCCCTACGCCGCGCACCTGCGGGTCTACGAGCCGCTGGCCGCCTACCCGGAGCCCGAGCGGGCGCACTGGCAGGCCTACGCGGCGGAACACGGCCCGGACGCGCCGGAGGCCGGCCGTTCGGTGGCCGCGGCGGCGCTGGCGGAGCAGCGCACCGCGCTGGCCGAGCTGGTCGGCCGCACCCCTCGGGCGCTGCCGGAGCGGGAGAGCGAGCGCGCCTTCGTCCGGCTCGTGGACGGGGTGCTCTACATCTGCCCGTGGGCGACCAGGCTGCGCAACTGGCAGGCGCTGGACGAGCTGCGGGCCGGGGCGCCGGTGGCGCTGGTGGACACCGCGCTGCCGCCGGCCACCCGGGCGGAGGCGGAGGCGGACCGGGAGCGCTGGCGGGCGGAGCACCCGGACGCCCGGCCGTGGATCCTCACCAGCCGGTGGGAGGTGCCGGTGCGGTGGTTCCTTCCGTTCGGGGACGAGGATCGATGCTTCGTTCCCGCAGGGACGGGGGAGAAGGGGGAGGAAGGAGTTCGGGGGGACCGGGTGTCGTTGTTCTATCTGACGCCGATGGCGCAGGCGCGCCGCCGGGTGGCCCGGGCGTACCGGGCGTTGCGCGAGGCGGTGCCGGAAGGGGAGCTGGTGCGGGGGGCGGAGCAGGTCGGGCGGTGGCTGGAGGAGTTCCATCCGCGGTCGCTGGTGGAGCTGGACTACGGGGGGCTGGTGCATCTGCTGGGGCCGGAGCGGCTGTTGGCGGACCATTCGGCCGGGGAGCTGGAGGACGGGCTGCGCGCGATGCGGGCGGGGGACAAGGCCGAGGCGGTGCGCGCCTACGAGGGGCTGCTGGTGCGCTGGCGGAGGGTGCTGGCACTGCGCCACGCGAACTGAGCCGGGCGGGCCGGGTACGGCGGGCCGAGGGCCGGCCGCGGGCCGGGCTGAGGGGGCGTCACCGCTGGCCGGGGCGGGTGTCGGTGGTACCTGTAAGACGGTAAGAGTCCTATGGCCCGAGCCGTATGACCAAGGTCCTGGTTCGGGTCAATAGCTGTCGAACGTGACACTACTCACTGTTGACGCGAACTCACCCCTATGTGCAAAAATGGGACAACCAGCCCAAGTTCACGTGAGCGTGCCCACTTTTGGGTGGTTCTGGAGTCGATGCGTGCTTTGCGGGGAAACAGCGGGTCTGGTCCCCTCGTAACCTAATGTCACTATAGGGTGACCGCCCGTTATGGGGTGGTCCATCGCCATCCGTCGGGCTTGAACCCGTGAGGGGTCAATTTTGGCGGTTTGGTCGATAGGGCTGGACGGATGGTGTAGTTGTAGACACCAGGACAAGCCGTTCGTCCTATAACCGACTCGGCCCGTCTATGCCATTTCGGGCATCGCGGGCCAAGGTGCAGAATTTGAAGGATAGAACCGCCCTGGTTCGGTTCTCCGAGGAGGCCGCTCATGACCGCTCGTACCCCCGATGCCGAGCCCCTGCTGACTCCGGCAGAGGTCGCCACCATGTTCCGTGTGGATCCCAAGACCGTGACCCGCTGGGCTAAGGCCGGCAAGCTCACGTCGATCCGCACCCTGGGCGGCCACCGCCGTTACCGTGAGGCGGAGGTGCGCGCCCTGCTGGCCGGTATTCCGGCCCAGCGAACCGAGGCCTGACGGGCCGAACGTTCAAGGCTCTTTCGAAGGGGCTGCTTACCGGACTCCGCCGGGTCCGGTAAGCAGCCCCTTTGGTTTGTCCCGGACCTTGTTCCCCGCTGCCCCGCAGAGTTCGTCTACAGGCTTGTCGTACTCGCGCGATCCGCCCGGAATGTTGAACTCCGGATAACGATTTGAGGGGGAAGGGGTGGGGGGGATTTACTGTGAATAGCAGTACAATTTTACATATTAAATTAAGCCCTTCCGGGAAGGGCCCCCGAACGGCCGGTTCCCGGGAAACACGGGTGACGACCATCACACGCATAGTCACTTGTGGTCTAGACCTAGTCCGGGTAAAAGGGCCGGCCCGGCAAACGCGAAAGGCCCGGAACCAAACGGTTCCGGGCCTCTCGACTACGGCGATCCCGACGGGACTTGAACCCGCGACCTCCACCTTGACAGGGTGGCGAGCTAACCAACTGCTCCACGGGACCAGAGTGTTCCTGATCCGTCCGCTCCGCTTTCCTTCCGGGCTGCGCTGCGAACAAGACAGATCGTAGCCCATGTGGGGCCCCCAGGTCGAACCGGCTCCCGAGGGCCCCCGGCGCAGCTCAGAGCGTGGCCCTGGCCGCCTCCATGGCCTTGGCGATCCGCTTCTCCGAGACCGGTGACGGCGTGCCCAGCGACTGGGCGAAGAAGCTGACCCGCAGCTCCTCGATCATCCAGCGGACCGCCCGCACCTCGGGCGAGGGCTGCCGCCCGGCCGGCACGGCCGCCAGCAGCTCCCCGTAGGCCTGCTGGACCTGCTGCACCTTCAGCAGCTGCTGGGTGTCCCGCTGCGGATGGTTGGGCAGCGCCTCCAGCCGGCGGTCCACCGCCAGCAGGTAGCGCTTGAGGTCCGGCAGCCGCTGCCAGCCGGTCGCGGTGACGAAGCCCGGGTGCACCAGTGAGGCCAGGTGCAGCCGGATGTCGTTCACCGCGTTCAGCAGCACCGGGCTGCTCACCGACTTCAGCCGGGTCGAGGCCTTGTGGAAGGCGATCAGCGCGGTGGCCGTCTTCAGCGTGGTGTCCGCCGCGAGGTCGTACAGGTCGGCCCGGACCTTGTCGCGCAGCGCGGCGAAGGCCGGCTCGTCCCAGGCCGGACCGCCGGCCAGCGTCATCAGCCGGTCCGCGGCGCAGGCCACCACGTCCTCGAACAGGGCCGGGATCGAGCCGTGCGGGTTGTAGGACAGCGCGAGCTTGGCCTGGTTGCCCAGCCGGCCCTGGATCGACTTGGCGGGCGAGGTGGTGGAGAGCATCAGCAGCCGCCGGGTGCCCTCCCACATCGCCTTCTCCTGGGCCTCCGGGGTGTCGAACAGCCGGATGCCGACCGTCTCCCCCTCGTCCACCAGCGCCGGGTAGGCGCGCAGCGCGTGGCCGCGGGAGCGCTGCTCGAAGGTGCGCTGCAGCACCGGCAGGTCCTCCGGCCAGGCGGTCAGCCCGGACCGCTCGATGCCCCGGCCGGAGGCGGCCGAGGAGAGCGTCTCCTTGAGCTTCGGGTTGAGCCGCTGCCGCAGCTCCTCCAGGTCCTTGGACTCCGCGAGCTTCTTGCGGCCGTCCACGACCCGGAAGGTCACCTTGAGGTGCTCCGGGACCCGTTCGCCGTCCCAGGCCTCCGGAGGCACGGTGACCGCCGTCAGCCGCTTCAGGGCGTGCTCCAGGGCCGGGAGCAGCGGCTCCTGGCGCTCCTGGTGGTCCCTCAGCCCGCGCAGCGCGGCCCGGGCGAAGTCCGGGGCGGGCACGAAGTTGCGCCGCACCGCCTTCGGCAGCGACTTGATCCAGGCGGTGACCAGTTCCTCGCGCAGGCCCGGGATCTGCCAGTCGAAGCCCTCCGCGGTGACCTGGTTGAGCACCGGCAGCGGGATGTGCACGGTCACGCCGTCCGCGTCGCTGCCCGGCTCGAACTGGTAGGTGAGCGTGAAGCGGAGCGCGCCCTGCTGCCAGTGGTCGGGGTAGTCGGCCTCGGTGACGCCGTCGGCGGCGTCGTTGATCAGCATCGACTTCTCGAAGTTGAGCAGGTCGGGCTGGTCCCGGCGGGCCTGCTTCCACCAGGAGTCGAAGTGCCGGGCGGAGACGATGTCGTCGGGCAGCCGGCCGTCGTAGAACTCGAACAGGGTCTGGTCGTCGACCAGGATGTCCCGGCGGCGGGCCCGGTTCTCCAGCTCCTCGACCTCGTTGAGCAGCTTGCGGTTCTCGGCGAAGAAGCGGTGGTGGGTCTCCCAGTCGCCCTCGACCAGGGCGTTGCGGATGAACAGCTCGCGGCAGAGCTCCGGGTCGATCCGGCCGTAGTTGACCTTCCGCTGGGAGACCACCGGCACCCCGTAGAGGGTGACCTTCTCGTACGCCAGGACGGCCCCGGCCTTCTTCTCCCAGTGCGGCTCGCTGTAGCTGCGCTTCACCAGGTGGCCGGCCAGCGGCTCGACCCACTCGGGCTCGATCTTCGCGTTGATCCGGGCCCAGAGCCGGGAGGTCTCCACCAGCTCGGCGGACATCACCCAGCGCGGCGGCTTCTTGAACAGGCCCGAGCCGGGGAAGACCGCGAACCGGGCGCCGCGCGCGCCGCCGTACTCGCGCTTCTCCACGTCGTACAGGCCGAGGTGGGAGAGCAGGCCGGCCAGCAGCGACTGGTGGATCCGGTCGGCGTCCGGCTCGGCGTCGTCGTGCGCCTCCTCGATGGTGACGCCGAGCTGCTTGGCGACCGTGCGCAGCTGGGAGTAGATGTCCTGCCACTCCCGTATCCGCAGGTAGTTGAGGAACTCGGCCTTGCACATCCGGCGGAACGCGGAGGAGGAGAGCTCGCGCTGCTGCTCCCGCACGTAGCGCCACATCGACAGGAAGGAGAGGAAGTCGGAGGTCTCCGAGGTGAACCGGCGGTGCCGCTCGTCGGCGGCCTGGCGCTTCTCGGCGGGGCGCTCGCGCGGGTCCTGGATGGAGAGCGCGGCGGCGATCACCATGACGTCGCGCACGCAGCCGTTCCGGTCGGCCTCCAGGACCATCCGGGCCATCCGCGGGTCCACCGGGAGCTGGGCCAGCTTGCGGCCGAGCGGGGTGAGCCGCTTGCGGACGTCCTTCTCCTCCGGGTCGAGCGCGCCCAGCTCGTGCAGGAGGTTGACGCCGTCCTTGATGTTGCGGGAGTCCGGCGGGTCGAGGAACGGGAAGGCGGCGATGTCGCCGAGGCCGGCGGCGGTCATCTGGAGGATGACCGAGGCCAGGTTGGTGCGCAGGATCTCGGCGTCGGTGAACTCGGGGCGGGAGAGGAAGTCCTCCTCCGAGTAGAGCCGGATGCAGATGCCGTCCGAGGTGCGGCCGCAGCGGCCCTTGCGCTGGTTGGCGCTGGCCTGGCTGATCGCCTCGATCGGCAGCCGCTGGACCTTGGTGCGGTGGCTGTAGCGGGAGATCCGGGCGGTGCCGGGGTCGATCACGTACTTGATGCCGGGGACGGTGAGGCTGGTCTCGGCGACGTTGGTGGCCAGCACGATCCGGCGGGAGTTCGAGCGCTGGAAGACCCGGTGCTGCTCGGCGGAGCTCAGCCGGGCGTAGAGCGGCAGGATCTCGGTGCTCCTGAGCTTCAGCTTGGTGAGCGCGTCGGCGGTGTCCCGGATCTCGCGCTCGCCGGAGAGGAAGACCAGGATGTCGCCCGGGCCCTCGGCCTGGAGCTCCTCGGCGGCCTCGCAGATCGCCTGGATCTGGTCGCGGTCGCGGTCCGCCTCGTCGGCGTCGCCGTCCTCGTCGTTCTCGTCCACGATCGGGCGGTAGCGGACCTCGACCGGGTAGGTGCGGCCGGAGACCTCGACGATCGGGGCGTCCTCGAAGTGCCGGGAGAACCGCTCCGGGTCGATGGTCGCCGAGGTGATGATCACCTTGAGGTCGGGGCGGCGGGGCAGCAGCTGCTTGAGGTAGCCGAGCAGGAAGTCGATGTTGAGGCTGCGCTCGTGCGCCTCGTCGATGATCAGGGTGTCGTACTGGCGCAGCTCGCGGTCGGTCTGGATCTCCGCGAGCAGGATGCCGTCGGTCATCAGCTTGACCAGGGTGTCCGGGCCGACCTGGTCGGTGAACCGGACCTTCCAGCCGACCGCCTCGCCGAGCGGGCTGCGCAGCTCCTCGGCGACCCGCTCGGCGACCGTGCGGGCGGCGATCCGGCGGGGCTGGGTGTGGCCGACCAGGCCGCGCACGCCGCGGCCCAGCTCCAGGCAGATCTTCGGGATCTGGGTGGTCTTGCCGGAGCCGGTCTCGCCCGCCACGATCACCACCTGGTGGTCGCGGACGGCTTCGAGGATCTCGTCCTTCTTCTGGCTGACCGGCAGCTCGGCGGGGTAGTCGATGGCGGGCACGGCGGCGCGGCGGCGCTCGACCAGCAGCTCGGCCCTGGCGACCTCGGAGGCGAGCTCGGCGGCGATCTTCGCGCGGGCCTCGGGCTTGCGGACCCGGCGCGCGCCGTCCAGCCGGCGGCCGATCCGCACCTGGTCGCGCAGGGTCAGCTCGGGCAGGCGCGCGGCCAGCTCGCCGATGCCGGGCCCGTCGCTCCGGGCGGACTCGGCGGCGGACTGGACTGCGGGAGAACTCACGGCGGGCATCCCTCTAGGTTCGCAAGGAGATGCGGCGGAGCGCACCTCGGTTTTCGAGCGTCTCCAGTGTCACAGGGGACGGCCGTCCGCTGCCAACGGCGGTCCGCGGCGCCGACGGCACCGTCCGGGGCCGGGGGGTCGCTCTGCGTGAGAAAGGGGGTGGGCCGCCCCGCCACCGCCGGTCGTCCGGTGGGCGGCCGGCGCACCGGGCCCCGCCCGGCATCGGGCCGAGGAAGTCGCGGGCCGTCGGGACCGGGACACAGGACCAGGACCGTCATCCGCCGAGCGGGGCCGGGTCCCGGGGGCGGCCGGCCCCGGGACCCGGGGAGTCCGGGTTCAGGACCGCAGCGCCCGGTCCACCAGGGCGCCGGCCGCGCCGGTGTACCCGGCCGGGTCGCACAGCGCGGTGATCTCCTCGCGGGTGAAGCGCCCGGCCAGCTCGGCCTGTTCGCCGAGCACCTCGGCCAGCGTCCGGCCCTCCCGGTCGGCGGTCAGCGAGACCTCGGTCAGCAGCTGCTTCGCGACCGCCTTGCCCAGCTCGGGCGCCAGCCGGGCGGCGATCCGCTCGGAGACCAGCTGCCCGCCGGTGAACTCCAGGTTGGCCGCCATCCGCTCCGGGCGGACCAGCAGGCCCTCGGCCAGCTCCACCGAGGTGTGCGCGGCGCCGCCGGCCAGCCGCAGGCACTCGCGCAGCAGCAGCCACTCGGCGTGCCAGGCGCCGCCGGAGCGCTCGTCCTCGGTGACCAGGCACTGGGTCAGCCCGGCGGCGAGCACCGGCACCTGGAGCGCGGCGCTGCGCAGCAGGGTGGAGAGCACCGGGTTGCGCTTGTGCGGCATCGCCGAGGAGGCGCCGCGCCCGGCGACGGCCGGCTCGACCACCTCGCCGACCTCGGTGCGGGTCAGCGACTGCACGTCCACCGCGATCTTGCCGAGCGCCCCGGCGGTGAAGGCCAGCGCGGCGGCCAGATCGGCCATCGGGGTGCGCAGCGCGTGCCAGGGCAGCGCCGGGCGGGCCAGGCCGGTCTCCGCCGCGAAGGCGTCCACCAGCCGGTCCAGGTAGGCGCCGGCGTCGGCGTCCGGGTCCGGGCCGTCCAGCCGGGCGTACTCCAGGTAGCCGGCCAGGGTGCCGGCGGCGCCGCCGAGGGAGACCGGCAGCCCGTCCGCCAGCACGGCGGCGAGCCGGCGGTCGGCGTCCAGCACCAGCTGCCGCCAGCCGGCCGCCTTGAGGCCGAAGGTGGTGGGCACCGCCTGGAGGGCCAGGGTGCGGCCGGCCAGCACGGTGTCCCGGTGCCCGGCGGCCAGGTCGGCGAGCGCGCGGGCGGTGCGCTCCAGGTCGGCGCGGATCAGCCGCAGGGCCCGGGCGGCGACCAGCATCGCACCGGTGTCCAGGATGTCCTGGCTGGTGGAGCCGCGGTGCACGTACTCGGCGGCGGCCGGGTCCTCGGCGGCCACCACCCGGGCCAGCGCCTGGACCAGGCCGACCACCGGGTTGGCGGTCTCCCGGGAGGCCAGCGCGAGGGCGCGGGCGTCGATGTGCTCGGCGCGGGCGGCCCGGGTGATCGCGGCGGCCGCGGCGGGGGGCACCGTGCCGAGCCCGGCCTGGGCGCGGGCCAGCGCGGCCTCGGCGTCCAGCATGGCCTGGATCCAGGCGCGGTCGGCGACGGCCGCCTCGACCGGGGTGCCGGCCCGGACGGGCGAGAGCAGCCCGGAGTCGGTGTCCGCCCCGGCGGGGGCGGGCTGCTGGTCGGCCATACGGCGATCGGTCATACGACGACGCCTCTCGGTTCGGTCTCGTCGGTCTCGTCGGTCTCGCTCGGGGTGAACGTCCCGGGGGCTCCGCCGGTGCCGGCGGTCCCGTCGGCACGGGTGCGCGGCGGGAGGGGCGCGGTGGGCCACTCGGGCGCCGGGGAGAGCGCCAGCACCGCGCGGGCGATGGCGTCGGAGTCGCCCAGCGTCACCGAGTCGACGCCGGGGCGGATCCCGGCCGCGGTCACCCAGTGCACGGACTCGGTGGGGATCCCGTAGGCGAAGCGGCGCGGGTGGGCCCGGCCGCGGGCGTCCAGCAGCCGGTACGGCCGCTCCGTGACGGCGAGGCCGCCGGTCTGGTAGCCGCCGTGCTCGCCGGGTATCCGGTAGGGGGCGCACTGCTCGGTGTCCAGCAGGTGGCGCAGCAGGGGGTCCTCGGTGCGGCGCAGGTCGGGCTCGGGCAGCCGGGCCTCGACCAGCACCGAGGCCCGGACCGGCGGGCCGGGGACGGCGGTGGAGTGCGCGGTGAACGCCGGGTCGACCGGGTCGATCCGGATCTCGGTGCCGGGGCCGAGGAGTTCGACCACCCCGGCCTCGATCAGCGCGATCAGCTGCTCGATCCGCTCGGTCGGCGGGCCGATGGACAGGAAGGCGTTCAGCGGGGTGTACCAGGCGTCCAGGTCGTCCCGGTAGGAGGTGCCCTCGATGCCGCCGTGGTCGACCGCCAGCCGGATCTCGTTGCGCAGGTCGCGCAGCACGTCCAGGGCGGCCTTCAGCGGGCCGCTGAGATTGCCGGCCCGGGCCTCGGCGACGTCCTGGCGCAGGTGGCCGAGCAGCCAGCCGCGGAAGTCCGCGCGGTCGGTGAACTCCCGTCCGGCGTACGGGCGGGAGAGCCGCTCCCAGCTCCACCGCTCGTTCTCCGGGAGGCCGTACGCGTCGAGCACCGCGGCCGGGTCCCCGGCGGTCAGGAACCGGTCGGTGAACTCCGCGCGCTCGGTGCCGCGGGCCTTGGCGGTGAGCAGCGCGCCGTAGTAGACGGCCTCCACCTCGCGGGCGACCAGCGGCCAGAGGTCGGTGGCGAAGCGCACCGGCTCGCCCCGGCGGACCCGCTCGCGCAGCGCGGCGACCACCTCGGTGGTGAGCAGGCGCGGCAGGTGGCGCCCGTAGGCGCCCTTCTCGTTCTCGCCGCGCGCGTGGTACGGGATGCCGCGCCGGGAGGTGGCGTAGAGCTTCGGCTCGGTGCCGGAGGGGCGGTAGACCAGCGCGCCGTCCACCCGCTCGAAGTGGCCGCCGCGGCCGAGCGTGAACAGCGCCATGTGGTCGAAGAAGTTGAGGCCCAGGCCGCGCAGCAGGACGCTCTGGCCGGGCCGGGTGGTGATGCGGACGTCGGCGGGGTTGGCCGGGGTGACGTAGTCGAGGTGGTGGATCCGGGCCAGGCTGGCGGTGCGCGCCTCGCGCGGGGTGAGCCGGGTGGGGACGTGTCCCTGGGCGAGCACGATGGCGTCCAGCCGGTTCAGCCGGGTGCCGTCCTCCAGGCGGACGCCCTGCGGGCCGCCGGGGAGGCCGTGCGCGTCGGCCATCGCGACCGCCCGGGAGCGGTGCACCCGGACGGTCACGCTGGGCGGTGCGGCGGCGACCACGGCCCGGAAGGCGTCGTGCAGGTACTGCCCGTAGAAGGCGCGGGTCGGGTAGGTGTTCGGGCCGAGGTCGGCGGCCTCGGCCAGGGTCTGGTCGTCGTGGCGGGCCGGACGGCCGGGAGAACTGCCCTCCTGGACCAGGGAGGTGGCCCATTCGTACAGGCTGGGGCCGGGTTCGACCGGCCCCTCGATCCGTACGCTGTCGTCGGTGTACACGGTGATCTGCGAGGCCACCGTGTTCATCAGGAGGTGCCGGGACTGGTCCGGGCGCCAGACCCGGCCCGCGCCGGGGGGCGCCGGGTCGACCACGTGCACGGTGACGGTGGCCCCGGCGGGCCCGGTTCGTTCGTTGGCGCAGAGCCGTTCCAGTACCGAGAGGCCGCGCGGACCTGCGCCGATGACGCAGATCTGGAGATGACGATCGATCATGCCCACGGCTCGGTATCGTAGTTGTGGTGATCTGATGATGAATAGGTCTTGACACCGTGCATCCGGGCCACCCGCTCGGGCGGCCCGCCCTCGGAGGGCCCGCGGAGCGGCCGTTGCGGTCCGGTCGCGGACCTGGCGGATCGGCGGGCGGCTACTTCAGTTCCAGGCCGAAGTGCAGGGCGGTGACCGCCATCCGGTGCGCGTGGTAGAAGCGGTGCGCGCCGTGGTTGGCCGTTCCCGAGTCCAGCTCGATCCGTACGCAGCCGGCCGCCCGGGCGCGCTCCCGGAGCACCGCGAAGAGCCGCCCGCCGACCCCCGCCGAGCGGGCCGTCGGCGCGGTCACCAGGTCGTCGACGAAGAGCAGCCGCCCCCGGCTGGTGGCCAGCACCCGGTGGGTGGCCACCGCGAGGCAGCGCCCCCGGTCGTCGTAGGCGGCCGTGAAGACCAGCCCCTGGGTGTGCGCCTCGGCGGCGAAGGCGGCGAAGCCGTCCGCCCCGAGCGCCGGGCGCAGCGTCCGGATCAGCGGGGCGACGTCCCGGTGCAGCGCGGGCGTGTCCGGTCCGATGTCGACGACGGTCAGTTCCATGTCCCGGTCCCCCCACGGGTCGTGGCCGCCCGGGCACCCGGGCGCTCCCCGGGAGGCTACTGCGCGGCGCCGTGCACCGCGAGGAACGCCGGCACGGCGTCGCCCGCGATGTCGGCGACCCGCTCGCCCGGCACCGGGAGCGCGCCGTGGAAGGCGGGCCGGACGGCGGCGCACTTGACGTGAAGCGGGCTTGAAGTCCTACGCTCGAAGGACGTCCGCAGGCCTCAGGAGGGAAGCGTTCCATGGCCGTTCAGCTGAACCACACGATCGTCCCGGCGCGGGACGACGAGGAGACCGCCCGCTTCCTCACCGAGGTCCTGGGCCTCGCCGACCCGGTGCGCAACGAGCCCTTCCTGGTGGTCCGGCTCTCCAACGGCGTCGCCCTGGACGTGCTGGGGACCGGCGGACCGGTTCCCACCGGGCACTACGCCTTCCTGGTCGACGACGAGGAGTTCGACGCCATCCTCGGGCGTGTCGAGGAGCGCGGACTCACCTACTGGGCCGACCCGTTCCACCGCCACGCCGGGCGGGTCAACGACTGGTCCGGCGGCCGCGGCGCCTATTTCGAGGACCCGAGCGGCCACAACCTGGAGATCATGACCCGGGCCTCCGACGACAGCCGCTGACCCGGAGCCGGTGCACCGGCGGCCCGCCGGGCCCAGGGCGGTGGACGACCCCGCCCTCCTGCGGCCCCGACCTCCTGTTCTGCCCGTTCGGCCGGTCCTTCGGGGCCGGCCGTCGGCGTTCCCGGCAACGGTTCGGGCCCGGTCCGGGCTCTGGTCGGGTGAGGAGGTACTCATGAGAGCGAAGAAGGCCGAGCGGGACGCGGAGTTCAACGCGTTCGTGACCGGCGCCTGGCCGCGCCTGCTGCGGACGGCGTTCCTGCTGACCGGTGACCGCTACCTGGCGGAGGACGTGGTCCAGACCGCGCTGGAACGGACCTACGCCGCCTGGGGGCGGGTCACCCGGGCCGACGAGCCGTACGCCTACGTGCGCCGGATCGTGGTCAACGAGCACGCCCGGCGGTTCCGCCGCCGGGTGCCGGAGCACCTGGTCACCGCCGTCCCGGAGCGGAGCGGCCCGGACGGCTTCGCGCGGCTGGACGACCGCGCCGCCCTGCTGGAGGCCCTCGGCACGCTGCCGCCCGGGCAGCGCCAGGCGGTGGTGCTGCGGTACTGGGAGGACCTGAGCGAGTCCCAGGCCGCCGCCGCCATGGGCTGCTCGGTGGGAACCGTCAAGAGCCAGGCGTCGAAGGGCATCGCCCGGCTGCGCGGGCTCTCCTCACTCATCACCGTGACGAGCATCGGAGGTACGGCATGAAGCGCGACGGAACGCCCGGGGACACGGCGCTCGGGGGCGGCGAGGAGGTGGCCCGGGCGCTGTCCGGACTGGCGCGGACGGTGGAGCCCGGACCGGCGCCGTACTCCGCCGTGCTGGCCGGCGGCCGCCGGAGGGTGGTCCGGCGCCGGGCGTCCCTGGGCGGCGCCCTGGCCCTGGCCCTGGTCGCCGCGGCCGGCGGCGTCGCGGCGGTGAACGGCGGGGTGGGCCGGCCGGCGGCCGGCAGCGCGACGGTGGCGGTCTCGACCGCCGACGCCTCGGCCGTCCTGCTCCCGGGCGCCGCCCCGAGCGGGTCCCGGGGCCCCCGCGACCCGCTCGTCCCGACCCGGATCCAGGTGCTCGCGGGCACCGAGGACGGCAGGCCGTGGAGCGTCTGGGCGGCCCTGTGGCCGGCCCCGGGCAAGGAGCGGATCCTCGAACAGTCCCGGATGATCTGGGCCGAGGACGCCGCCGCCGGCTACCCCTGGCCCGCGCCGACCGAGGAGTTCGTCACCCGGTACGGGACCCCGGACGCGGACCACGTGGTCTTCTACTACGAGCTGGACGGCAAGCGCCTGGCGACTCCCGCCGAGGCCTTCGTCGCACCGCCGGGCGCCCCGGTGGGCCTCACCTCCGCGAGGGCGTCCGACGACCGCTTCTCCAAGGTCTGGCTGGGCCGGCAGGCCAAGAACGGCGAGGACGACCCGCTGTTCCACGTCCCGAAGGCCCAGGCCGGACTGATCGGCCCGGACGTCGCCCGCGCCGAGGTGCGGTGGACCGACGGCGTGTCCGCCGAGCCCGCCGTCCTCGCGCTCGGCGACTCCGAGGCCCGCTGGATCGCCGTCGCCAAGCGGGGGATCCCCGCCGAGCTCCGCCTCTACGCCGCCGACGGCTCGCTGATCGCCGCCGACGGCGCGTGGCTGGACAGCTGACGGTCCGCCGCGGCCGCGGTCCCGGAGGTCCGCGGCGGCCCGGTCAGTGCACGCCGAGCCCGGTCGGCCGCGCGGTGCGGTCCGGCACGGCCGGCAGCCGGCGCCGGATGCGCTGGGCGGCGAGCGCGAGCGGCCGGTAGCCGAGCGCCGAGGCCGAGGCGTGCGCCCGGTCGGCGTAGTCGGCGGCCCGTCCGAACCCGCCCTGCTGGAGCGCGGCCTCGGCGAGCCCGACCAGCGCGTGCAGTTCGGCCCGCCGGTAGCCGAGCCGGCCGGCCAGGGTGAGCGCGGCGCCGTACCGGGCGGCGGCGGTGGCCGGACAGTCCGTGGCCAGCGCGGCGGCGCCGGTGGCGTTGAGGCACTCGGCCTCCGTCCAGCGGTCGCCGTGCGACTCGGCCGCGTGCAGGGCCTCGCGGGCCGCGGTGTGGGCCTCGTCGGTGCGCCCGGCCTCGCCGTGCAGCTGGCTGAGGATGGCCAGGACCAGCGCCTCGGCCCGCCGGTGGTTGCCGGTGCGGCCGAGCGAGAGCGCCGCCCGCAGCGACTGGAGGGCGTTCCCGGGCCGGCCCAGCGCGGCGTGCGCCATGCCGAGTTCGACCAGCGCCATGGTCTCCAGGGCGCCCGAGCCGGTGGTGCGGGCCAGCCGCAGGCAGCGGGTGTAGTGGCGGTAGGCCTCGGGCCGGTCGCCCGAGTCGAACTCGGTCCGGGCGAGCGCGGCGAGCGAGACGGCGAGGCCGAGCGGGTCGCCGTTGCGGGTGTGCAGTTCGACGGCCGTGGTGAGCAGCGACCGGGCCTCGCCCAGGGTGCCGCGGATCCAGGCGGCGCGGCCCAGCTGGTCGAGCGCCGCCGCCTCGATCTGCGGCCGGCCCAGTTCGTGGCCGAGCGCCAGGGCCAGCCGGGCGTAGTCCTCGCCGGCCGTGATCAGGCCGGAGTTGTGCTTGGCGTCGCTGAGGTTGAGCAGCATGCCCGCCTCGGCGCCGCGGTCCCCGGCCTGCCGGGCGGCGGCCAGGCCGGACTCGGCCAGCCGGCACCACTGGGTGAGCCGGGCGTGCTGCTTGCAGAACGGCCGCAGCGCGTCGGCGAGCTGCCAGGCGACCGGGAGCGGCCCGTGCTCGGCGGCGTACCGGACGGCGGCGGTCAGGTTGGCGAACTCCGCGTGCAGGTCCCCGCCCCCCGTCCGGGAGGCGGATCCCGGCTCGGGGGTGACGACGCCCGCCTGGTCGACGCTGCGGCGCGGGGCCGGGCCGCTGACCGCCGCGGCGGCGGTCGCCACGTACCAGCCGAACAGCCGGCCCAGCGCGGTGGTCCGCTCGCCGGCCGTCAGCCGCTGGTGGGCGCGCTCGTGGGCGAAGAGCTGCAGCAGCTCGTGCGGGAACCGGTAGCGGTCGTCGACCCGCTCCAGCAGGTTGGCGACCTCCAGTTCGCGCAGCTGCCGCTCGGCCGCGGCCGGCGCCGAACCGGCCATCGTGGCGGCGGCGTCCACGGTGAAGTCCGGCCCGGGGACGAGCCCGAGCAGGCAGAAGAAGGTGCGCACACGGGTGCGCAGCAGGTCGTAGGAGAGGCCGAGCGAGCCGGCCAGCGCGGTCTGCGCCTCGTCCGGCGCGGAGAGCGCGGCCACCCGGTCGACGGCGAGTTCCCGGGCGATCCGGCCGAGCGGTACGTCGGAGCGGTAGGCCGCGTTGGCGGCGACGATCCGCAGGGCCAGCGGCAGCCCGGCGCAGAGCCGGACGATCTCGTCCACGGCGGCCGTGTCGTCGCCCTGCCCGGGCTGCAGCAGCGCGCCCACCAGCCGGTGCGCCTCGGCGGCGGGCAGCACCGGGACGACCAGCCGGTGCGCGCCCTCCCGGACGGTCAGGCTGACCAGCCGCCGGCGGCTGGTGACCAGCACGGCGCTGGCACCGCCCCCGGGCAGCAGCGGGCGGACCTGGTCGGCGTCCCGGGCGTTGTCCAGCACCACCAGCACGCTGCGGCCGGCCAGCAGGGAGCGGTAGAGGCCGATCCGCTCGTTGACGCCCTGCGGCACCCGCTCGGCGGGCACCCCGAGGGCTCGCAGGAAGCCGCCGAGGACCTCGGCGGGGCCGGACGGGGCGGCCCGCCCGTGGCCGCGCAGGTCGACGAAGAGCTGGCCGTCGGGGAACAGCGGCGAGACCCGGTGGGCGACGTACAGGGCGAGCGCGGTCTTGCCGACCCCGGCGGTGCCCTCCAGACAGACCAGCGGCAGGGTGTCGCCGGTGGGGCGCAGCAGCTCGGCGAGCCGGTCGAGCTGCTCCCGGCGTCCGGTGAAACCCCTGGGGCCGGGCGGAAGTTGGGCCGGTCTCGGCACGTCCGGCGGGTGCGTCCGGGGCCCCGGCGGGGCGGGCGGTGCGGGCGGCGGCACCGGGCCGGCCGCGGCGGCCTCCGGTGCCGGAGTCCGGTCCCGGCCCCCGGCGGGCGCGGGCGGCTCCGCCGGAGCCAGGCGCAGGACCCGCTCCTGGGCGGCGCGCAGGTGCGGCCCCGGGTCCAGGCCGTGCTCGTCGGCGAGCAGCCGGCGGACCCGCTCGTACACCTCCAGCGACTCCGCCTGCCGCCCGGACTGGGCCAGTGCCAGGACGAGTTGGGCCTGGAACCGCTCGCGCAGCGGGTGGTCGTCCGCCAGCCGGCGCAGTTCCGGGATCCGGCCGGCCAGCCGGCCCAGCTCCAGTTCCAGGTCGAAGAGGTCCTCCAGCGCGCCCAGCCTGGCCTCGGCCAGCCGCAGCCGCAGCGGCTCGATCCCCGGCCCGTCCACGCCCTGGGCGAGCGGCCCGCGCCAGAGCGCCACCGCCTCGGTGAGCGCCTCCGCGCCGCCGGCCGCGTCACCGGCGGTCCGCCGCGCCCGCCCGTCGGCGACCAGTTCCCCGAACCGCTCGACGTCCACCGTGCCGGACGCCGCGAGGACGTACCCGGCGTCCGTCCAGGCCAGGGTGGCCAGTCCGGCGAGCGCCCGGCGCAGGCCGGAGACGTACTTCTGCACCAGGTTGACGCTGCGCCCGGGGGCGTCGGCGCCCCAGACCAGTTGGACGATCCGTTCGGTGCGCACCGGGTGCCCGCTGTTGAGCAGCAGGACCGCCAGCACCGCCCGTTGCCGGGGCGGGCCGAGGTCCGCCGCGAGCTGTCCCCGTCTGACCCGTACTGGTCCGAGCACCTCGAACCACACGTCGTCAGCCAACGCTCCCCCCAAAGCCGTTGTGACGTCTCGCCCCCACGCGGACGTTACCACCGGACGTGGGCGGGCCTCCGGATCGTTACCGCATCGTTTGTGTGAGCTCCGTCCGATCCGGGCAGGGACATGACCGGTACCGGTTCCCGCCGCCCCGCCCGGCCGGCCGCCCCTCCCGCGGCCCCTCCCGCAGCCCTTCCCGGGGCCCCTTCCCGCCGCTTCCCGAACCCTTCCCGGCGCCTTCAGCGGACGGTCAGCGCGCGGCCGGACAGTGAGCCGCAGGCCGGGAGCCGCAGGGACCCCGGGTGGAGCCGGTGAGGTGACCGGACCGCCGTGCCGAGGCCGTACCGCCTCGTCGCGCCTTCCGTCCGGGAAACCGATGTCGCCCACGGGGGGATCCACCATGAACGCCACACCCGAGCTGCTGAGACTGCGGGACAGCGGGGAGTCCCGGCACGCCGGGCCCGTCGCGGAGTTGAGCTTCGACTCCACCGTGCCACGCGCCCTGGTGCACCGCACCGCCATCGCCGAGGTGTTCGTCACCGACTCGGCCCGGGTCGGCGACCCCGCCCCGGAGAGCGACGAGCACACCTTCGAGGTCGCGGCCCAGCTGCCGCGCGGCCACGTGGTCGGCGAGCGCGGCGGGAGCTACGACTTCCTGCTGCTGGTCGAGGTCCTGCGCCAGTCCGGCGTCCTGGTCGCGCACCAGTACCTGGAGGTGCCGCTGGACCGCGCCTTCATCTTCAGCGCGCTGAACCTCACCATCTCCGGCCTGGAGGCCCTGCGGATCGGGCCGCGCCCGGCGCACGCCGTGCTCTCCACCACCGTCCGCCCCAAGCGCAACCCGGCCGGCCGGGTGCTCGGCTTCGACTTCACCGGCACCTTCTGGCTGGACGGCGTCCCGGCCATCACCGGATCGGGCGCGCTGACCTTCGTCACCAACCGGGCCTTCCAGATGCTGCGGGCCGGCAACCGCAAGAAGCTGGACGGGCGTTCGCCGCGCCACCCGCAGCTGCTGCGCTCCGCGCCGTCCCTGGTCGGCCGGCGGGACGCCTTCAACATCGTGCTCACCGAGCCCTCCGTCAGCGAGTCCGGCACCGCCTCGGCGCTGCTGGTGGTGGACACCGGCCACCCCCACCTGTTCGACCACCAGCTGGACCACGTGCCCGGCAACCTCCAGCTGGAGGCCGCCCGCCAGCTCTCCGTGGCCGCCGTCGCCAAGCTGCACGGACTGCCCGCCGAGAGCCTGGTGGTCACCGCGGCGAGGGCCGAGTTCACCGACTTCGCCGAGCTGGACCTGGTGACCAGGGCGGTCGCCGAGGTCGGCGACGCGAGCTTCGACGGCGCGCTCGGCGCGGTCACCGTCCCGGTCGGGATCACCGTCTCCCAGGAGGGGAACACCGTCGCCGCCCTCGCCATCGAGGTGACCCAGTGGAGCTGAGCCGACCCGCTCCGTCCGCCGACGGCATCGACACCGTGGTCCTCGACTACGGCGGCGTGCTGACCAACCCGCTCGCCGAGACCTTCGCCGAGTTCGGCCTGCGCACCGGCCTGGACCTGCAGGCCGTCGGCACCGCCTTCGCGGCCGCCACCGCGCGCCACGGGGTCAGCCCGATGGCGGAGCTGGAGGTCGCGGCGATCACCGAGCAGGAGTTCACCGACCGGCTGCTGGCCGAGCTGCCGCCGGGCTCCGACGCCGCCCTCGGCGGCCGGCCGTTCGGCGAGCTGTGGTTCCTCGGCCGCCGGGCCAACCACGAACTCGTGGACTTCGCCCGGCAGTTGAAGTCCAGCGGCTACCGGATCGCGCTGCTCACCAACAACGTGGTGGAGTGGCGCCCGCGCTGGCGGGCCACCCTCCCGGTGGAGGAGCTCTTCGACGTGGTCGTCGACTCCTCGGCCGAACGGGTCCGCAAGCCCGACCCGGAGCTGTACCTGCGGCTGCTGGAGCGCCTCGGCACCCCGGCCCGGAACTGCCTCTTCGTCGACGACACGACCGAGAACCTCGACGCCGCCCGGCGGCTGGGCTTCCACACCGTGCTGTTCGAGAACACCGCGCAGACCGTGCGCGACGTCTCCGGGCGGCTGACCGCCCAGGTCCTGCGCGAGGTCTCCAGCCGGCTCGGCCACCCCCTGGTGGAGAACCTCGGCCGCCCGGCCGACGGGGCGCTCCGATGACGGCGCCGCAGGTGCTCGTGGTCGGGGCCGGCCCCACCGGGCTGACCGCGGCCTGCGCGCTGCTCCAGCACGGGGTGCCGGTCCGGCTGGTGGACCGCCGGGAGTGCTTCGCCGCCGAGCCCAAGGCCCTGGTGATGTGGAGCGGCGCCCTGGAGGCGCTGCACCGCCTCGGGGTGGCCGACGCGCTCGCCGAGCGGGCCCTGCCGCTCACCGGAGCCTCGTACTGGTCGAACGGGCGCCGGCTGGCCGGGGTCTCCTTCGGCACGCTGACCGGCACCCGCTTCCCCGGGCCGCTCTGCGTGCCCCAGCCGGTCACCGAGGAACTGCTCTACGAGCGGCTGCTCGGCCTTGGCGGCCGGGTCGAGTGGGCCACCCGGGCCGCCTCGGTCGAGACGGCCGGCGACCGCGCGGTGGTCCGGCTGGAGTCGGCCGGCGGCGGGGTCGAGACCGTCGCCGTCCCCTGGCTGATCGGCGCCGACGGCGTCCGCAGCACGGTCCGGGAGGCACTCGGGATCCCCTACGAGGGCAGCAGCTACGACCGGGAGTTCGTGCTCGGCGACGGCCGGATCTCCGGCGACCTGCCGCCCACCGAGGCGCAGTACCACCTGAGCCCGGACGGCGTGCTCGTCCTGGTCGCGCTGCCCGAGGGCGGCCACCGGATCTTCTTCGACCTGCCCCCGGGCAGCCGGACCGGCCCGCCGGACGACGCCGAGCTCCAGCGGCTCCTGGACGCCCGCGGCCGGGGCCGCTGGACCGTCGAGAAGACCTGGTGGACCAGCCGCTTCCGGGTGCACACCAAGGTGGCCGCGACGTTCCGGCAGGGCCCGGCCTTCCTCGCCGGGGACGCCGCGCACGCCCACAGCCCGGCCGGCGGCCAGGGCCTCAACACCGGCGTCCAGGACGGCTTCGACCTCGGCTGGAAACTGGCCGCCGTGCTGCGCGGCGGCGATCCGGCGCTGCTCGACAGCTACGACCCGGAGCGCCGTCCGGCCTCCGCCCGGGCCGTGCGCAACTCCGAACGGCAGACCAGGCTCTGGCTGCTCAAGCCGCGCCCGGCCCGCGCCCTGCGCGACCTGGCGCTCGGCGCGCTCTCCCGCAGTGGCGCCCTGGAACGCCGCATCGTTCCGGAACTCGCCCAGCTGGACCTCGATCTGACGGCCAGTCCGGCCGTCGGGCGCACGGCCGCGCCGTGCGGTCCGACCCCCGGCCGACGGCTCGGTGACGCCCCGCTCCACCCGGTGGGCGGGACCGGTGCCACCTCCCTGCACGGCTACCTCGCGACCGGACGGCACACGGTGCTGGTCGCCGGGGCCGGGCCGGAGGCCGCGACGGCGGCCGAGGAGGCCGCCACCGAGCTGACCCGGCGCGGCGTGCGCGATCTCGCCGACGTCCTGCTGCTGCTTCCGCCGGACGGGCCCGTGCCCGCCCCGGCGGGGCCGCCCGGCCACGACCTCGCGGCCGGGCGGCTGCCGGGCGGGCAGGCCGGGGCGGCGGCCCTGGCCTGCCACCTCCGTCCGGACGGGGTGGTGGCCCGGGTCGTGGCCCTGGACCGGCCCGGCCGGGTGGGCGAGCTGCTCTCCGCGCTGCCGACCGGGCAGCGCTCCGCCACCCCCGCTCCGTGAGGTTCCCGATGCTCAAGCGACTCGGCCGGGCGGTCACCGCCCGGCCCTGGTCCGCCCTCCTCTTCGTGGTGGTCTTCCTGGTCAACGCCCTGGTCGTGGGCGTCGGCGTCACCGACCGCCTGCACAACGGCGGCACCTCCGACCCGGGCTCCGAATCGGCGCGCGCCGCCGTGCTGCTGGAGCAGTCCTTCCCGGCCGGCTCGCCCAACCTCGTCCTGGAGGTCACGGCGAAGGCCGGCGGCTCGGTGGACGCCCCCGGGACCGCCCTGGCCGGCGCCCGCCTCGGCGAGCGGCTCGCCTTCGAACCGGGCGTCGTCGGCGTCACCTCCTACTGGCAGACCGGCGCGGAGGGCCTGCGCTCCGCCGACCGCGGCACGGCGCTGGTCCTCGCCCGCATCGAGGGCGACGAGAACCGCGCCCGGGACGTCTTCGACCGGCTGGCCCCCCGCTACCGGGGCAGTCCGGCCGGACTGGAGCAGCTGGACGTCCGGCTCGGCGGCACCGTCGCGGTCCGCGAGGAGATGCAGGCCACCATCGCCGACGACCTGGCCCGGGCCGAGCTGATCGCGCTGCCGATCACCCTGCTGATCCTGGTCCTGGTCTTCCGCGGCCTGGTCGCCGCCCTGCTGCCGCTCGCCGTCGGGATCTGCGCGATCCTCGGCACCAACGCGGCGCTGCGGGTGATCACCGGGTTCACCGAGGTCTCGGTGTTCGCCCAGAACCTCACCACCGCGCTCGGCCTCGGCCTCGCCATCGACTACGCGCTGCTCATCGTGCGGCGCTTCCGCGAGGAGCGCGACCGCGGGCTGGAGGTCCGCGCGGCCGTCGCCGCGACCCTGGACACGGCCGGACGCGCGGTGCTGTTCTCGGCGCTGACCGTGGCCGTCTCGCTGTCCGCGATGCTGGTCTTCCCGCTCTACTTCCTGCGCTCCTTCGCCTACGCGGGCATCTCGGTGGTACTGATCGCCGCGGCCGCGGCGCTGGTCCTGCTGCCCGCGCTGCTCACCCTGCTCGGCGGCCGGATCGACGCGCTGAAGATCCGGCTGCCCCGCCGCGCGGCGCGCTCCGGCCGGGAGCCCGGCGCGGGCTGGCACCGCACCGCCACCCTGGTGATGCGGCGCGCCCCGCTGTTCGCGCTCGGCATCACCGCCCTGCTGCTGGTCGCCGGACTGCCCTTCCTGCGCGTCCAGTTCGCCGCCGCCGACGACCGGCAGCTGCCCACCGGCTCCGAGTCGCGGGTGGTCCAGCAGACCATCCGGGACGGCTTCACCGCCGGTGCCACCGGTGTCATCGACGTGGTGGTGCACAGCGCGGCCACCTCGGCCACCCCGGCCGCCGGCCCGGACCGCGAGGAACTCGGCCGGTTCGCCGCCCGGCTCTCCGCGCTGCCCGGCGTCACCGAGGTCTCCACCCCGCTCGGCGACTACCGCTCCGGCGCCGCCTCCGGCGAGTCCGGCCCGGCCGACAGCGTCCGCTCCGCCGACGGCCTCGGCCACCTCTCGGTGGTGCCCGCCGCCGGCCGGGGCGACGTCTCCCGGGAGAACCAGGACCTGGTCGGCGCGATCCGCCGGGCCGGCGCCGACTTCCCCGCCCTGCGGCCGGCGGTCGGCGGCCAGGCGGCCACCCTGGTCGACAGCAAGCACGCCATCGCGGTCCGGCTGCTGCCGGCCGGCGCGCTGATCGTCGGCGCCACCCTGCTGCTGGTCTTCCTGCTCACCGGCAGCCTGCTGATCCCGCTCCAGGCGGTGCTGCTGAACGCGCTGAGCCTGACCGCGATGTTCGGCGTCGTCGTCTGGGTGTTCCAGGACGGCCACCTGTCCGGGCTGCTCGGGTTCACCCCGACCGGCGCCGTCGAGACCACCCTGCCGGTGCTGATGTTCTGCGTCGCCTTCGGCCTCTCCATGGACTACGGCGTCTTCCTGCTCTCCCGGGTCAAGGAGGAGTACGGCCGCGGGCGCGACCCGCGCCGGGCCGTCGCCGACGGCATCCGGCACACCGGCGGGCTGATCACCGCCGCCGCGCTGATCCTCTCGGTGGTGCTGGTGGCGATCGGGACCTCCCGGATCACCAACACCAAGATGCTCGGCCTCGGCGTCGCGCTCGCCGTGCTGGTCGACGCGACCGTGGTGCGCTGCCTGCTCGTCCCCGCCGTGATGGCCCTCGGCGGCCACGCCACCTGGTGGGCCCCGGCGCCGCTCAAGCGGTTCCAGGAGCGCTTCGGGCTGCGCGAGGAGCCGCTCGCCCCGGCCGGCGGCGCGGACCGTCCGGACGCCGGTCCCGGGGCCGGGCCCGATCCCGACCCCGGCCCGGCCCCGGACCCCGATCCCGACCCCGGCCCGGGGCCCGTCCTCGCCGCGAAGGAGTCCTGATGACCGACCAGCGCACCCCGCCGGGCCGCGTCGTGGTCACCGGCGCCACCGGACTGCTCGGCGGCGCCGTGGTCCGCGCCCTGCTGGCCGACGGCCACCGGGTGACCGCCCTGGTCCGCGACCGGGAGAAGGCCGGGCGGCTGCTGCCCGCCGACGAACGGCTCACCGTGCTGGCCGGCGACATCACCGACCCGGCCGGCTACCGGCGGGCCCTGCCCGGCGCGAGCGGCGTCATCCACACCGCCGCCTACTTCCGGGAGTACTACCAGCCGCGGCCCGACCTGGGCCGGCTGCACGCCGTCAACGTCGACGCGGTGACCACCCTGCTCCGCGAGGCCGTGGACGCCGGGGTGCCCCGCGTGGTGCACACCAGCTCGATCAACACCGTCGGCCGGGGCACCGCGGGGTTCCCCGCCGACGAGCAGACCCCGCCGCCCGCCGACTGGCAGCGCAACGGCTACCGGGCCAGCAAGGTCCGCGCCGAGCAGGCGGTCGCCGAGTTCTGCGCCCGCGAGGGGCTCACCGTCCCGCTGGTGCTGCCCGGCTGGATGTGGGGCCCCGGCGACGCCGGACCCACCTCGGCGGGCCGGCTCTTCCTCGCCGTCGCGCACGGCGAGCTGCGCGCCGTCCCCCGGGCCGGCAACCACGTGGTCGACGCCCGCGACGTCGCCGACGCCTGCGTCCGCGCGCTGACCCGCGACACCGGGCTGCGCCGCTACATCGTCGCCGGCTCCTGGTACGGCCTGCACGACCTCGTCACCGGCATCGCGGCGGCCACCGGCGCCACCGCGCCCCGGCAGATCCCGGCCGGCGCCGCACTCGGCTTCGCGACCGCGCTGGAGTACGGCGCCAAGCTGCGCGGCCGCCCGCCGGTGGCCACCCGCGAAGGGGTCCGGGTGCTGCTCGACGGCACCCGCACCCGGCTCTCCTCCGCCCGCGCGGAGCGGGAACTCGGCGTCACCTTCCGCCCGCTGGCGCAGACCCTGTCCGACGAGGCGCGCTGGTACCGCGACCAGGGGCGGCTGCCGGCATGACCCCTCCCGCACCCCCGTCCCCGTCCCCGTCCCCGACTCCGACCCCGTCCCCGGACCACGAAAGGGCCGCGACCGTGCCCCGTTCCAGGAAGTCCGCCCTGCTGACCGTCGCGGCCGCACTGATCGCCCTGACGCCCGCGGTGACCGCCGTCGCGGTCCGCTCCGACGACCCCCCGAAGCCCGGCACCCCGGCCGCCGCCGCCACCGGCCCGGCCGCCCCGGCCCCCGGTGCCGAGCAGGCCGCGGCCGACACGAAGGCCCGGCTGGCCGCCGAGTCCGTCGTCGACGTCCCGGTCCGCTTCACCGTCCAGAACGTCAACCGCACCCTGGCCGCCTGCCCGGTGGACGGCAGGACCTACCAGGTCACCGGCCACCTCACCGCGCCGAAGGCGGTCCTCGACGGCGGCGCGGGCCCGCGCGCCGTCACCCTCTACGAGCACGGCATCGCGGCCGGCGAGTGGTACTGGCGCCTCGACGCCCCCGGCTACCACCACACCGAGGAACTGGCCAAGAAGGGCCACGCCTCGCTCACCATCGACCGGATCGGCTACGGCGGCAGCGACAAGCCCGACGGCTTCGGCAGCTGCATCGGCGGCCAGGCCGACATCGCCCACCAGATCGTGGAGCAGCTGCGGGCCGGCAGCTACCGGACCGAGCAGGAGGGCCGCGCCGCCGTCCCGTTCGACAAGGTCGTGCTGGCCGGCCAGTCCAACGGCGGCCAGGTCTCCCAGATCGAGGCGTACTCCTTCCAGGACGTGGACGGCCTGGTCCTGATGGACTGGACCGACCTCGGCCTCACCCCGCAGGCCAACGCGCGCTTCTTCTCCTCCCTCCAGACCTGTCTGCGCGGCGGTTCGGCCGCGGACGGCGCGGGCGGCCCCGGCGGCTACGCCTACTACGACCTCGGCAGCGAGGAGTTCAAGGCCGGCAACTTCCACGACAGCGAACCCGGGGTGGTCGCCCTCTCCGCCCCGCACCAGAACCGCCACCCCTGCGGGGACATGGCCTCCCAGCTCGGCTCGGTCCTGGTCGACCTGCGGCACCTCAAGGACATCAAGGTGCCGGTGCTCTTCCTCTACGGGGAGAAGGACGCCCGGGTCCAGGGCGGCGCCGAACACCGCGCGCTGTTCACCGGCACCACCGACACCGAGCTGATCGAGATCCCCGGGGCGGGCCACTACATGGGCATGGCCCGCAACGCCCCCCAGGTCCACACCTCCCTCGCCGACTGGCTGACCAAGCACCAGCTGCGCTGACCCGAACCGCCGTCCGGGGGCGCCCCGCCGTCCCCCGCCTCACGTCTGGAGACCAGTTGTCATGACGCTCACCCTCGAACCCGGGGTCGACCGGCGGGTGCCGCTGCTGCGGAGGCTGGGCCGGCTGCTGGTCGACCGGCGGCGCGCGGTGCTGATCGCCGGCGCCGTCGTGCTGGCCGTCGCCGCCGCGCTCGGCGCCGGCGCGCAGAAGTCGCTCTCGCTGTCGCGCTTCGAGGCGCCCGGCTCGCAGTCCGACCGGGCGGAGCAGGTGCTGCACCGCGAGTTCGGCCACGGCAGCCCCAACATGATCCTGCTGGTCACCGCCAAGCACGGCACCGTGGACGACCCCGCCGTCGCCGCCGCCGGCCGGGCGCTGGCCGACGAACTGGGCGCCTCGGCCGGCGTCCGGACCACCGGCTCCTACTGGGCGCAGGGCAACAGCCCCGCGCTGGCCGCCACCGACCGGAGCAAGGCCCTGGTCACCGCCTGGCTGGACGGCACCGCCACCGAGTCCCGGGAACGGCTCGCCGACCTCTCGCCGAGGTTCACCCGCGAGACCGCCGACCTCAAGGTCGAGGTCGGCGGCCAGGACGAGGTCTTCCGCCAGGTCGGCGCCCAGGCCCGGAAGGACTTCCTCGGCGCCGAGGCGATCGTGCTGCCGATCGTCCTGCTGCTCCTGCTCGCCGTCTACCGGCGCTGGTCGGCGGCCGGGCTGACCATCGGCGTCGGCCTCTTCTCGGTGCTCGGCACGATGACGCTGCTGCGCGCGGTCACCGTCTTCACCGAGGTCTCCACCTTCGCCGCCAACCTGGCCCTGGTGATGGGCCTGGGCCTGGGCATCGACTACAGCCTGTTCGTGATCTCCCGGTTCCGCGAGGAGTCCGCGGCCGGCCACGACCGGCACACCGCGGTGGTCCGCGCCGTCGAGCGGGCCGGCCGGACGGTGGTCTTCAGCGGGATCACCGTGGCCATCTCGCTGCTCGCCCTGTTCGCCTTCCCGTTCCCCTTCCTGCGCTCCTTCGCGTACGCGGGCGTCTTCGTCGTGCTCACCGCGATCGTCGGCGCCGTCGTCCTGCTGCCCGCCGCGCTCGCCGCCGTCGGGCACCGGGTGCTGCGGCCGGGCGCCGCCGGAGCGGCCCGCCCGGTCGAGGACGGCCGCTGGTACCGGCTCACCCGCCGGGTGATGGCCCGCCCGCTGGTCTGGGGCACCGCCGTGGTCGCCCTGCTGCTGCTCGTCGGCGCGCCGTTCCTCGGCGTGAGGTTCGGCCTGCCCGACGAGCGGGTGCTGCCGGCCGACGCCACCAGCCGGGTCGTCCAGCAGCAGGTCCGCGACGGCTTCCCGGCGCGCGAGACCGACGCCCTCCAGGTCGTCGCCACCGGCGTCGCCGACCCGAAGGGCAGCACCGGGCCGACCGACGCCTACGCGGCGAAGCTCTCCGCCCTGCCCGGCGTCTTCCAGGTGGACACCTTCACCGGCTCCTACGCGGGCGGAAAGCTGCGCACGCCCCCGACCGCCGACTCCGCCCGCTTCGCCACCGGCTCCGGCGTCTGGCTCACCGTGATCCCCGAGGAGGCCGCGCTGGCCGGGGACATGCCCGGGCTGGTCGGCAAGGTCAGGGACGAGGCCGCGCCCTACCGGGTGCAGGTCGGCGGCTTCCCGGCCGACCTGACCGACTTCCGCTCCCGGCTGCTCTCCGCGCTGCCCCTGGTGGCCGGGCTGATCCTGGTGCCGACCTTCGTCCTGCTCTTCCTGATGACCGGCAGCCTGCTGATCCCGGCCAAGGCCACCGTCTCCAACCTGCTCAGCCTCACCGTGATGTTCGGCGCCCTGGTCTGGGGCTTCCAGGACGGCCATCTGGCCGGCCTGCTCGACTTCACCTCGGCCGGGTCGATGGAGCCCAGCATCCCGATCCTGATGTTCTGCATCGCCTACGGGCTGTCGATGGACTACGAGGTCTTCATCGTCTCCAGGATCAAGGAGGAGCACGACCGCGGCGCGGACACCGCCACCGCCGTCGCCACCGGCATCCAGCGCAGCGCCCCGCTGATCACCGCCGCCGCCGGCATCCTGGCCCTGACCTTCGCGGTCTACGCGACCGGCTCGGTCGTCTTCCTCAAGGAGCTCGGCGTCGGCCTCGCCCTCGCCGTCCTGGTCGACGCCGTCCTCGTCCGGGCGATCCTGCTCCCCGCCGTGATGCGCCTCGCCGGCCCCGCCAACTGGTGGGCCCCCGCCCCCCTCCGCCGCCTCCACACCCGCTTCGGCCTCACCGAGTAACCCCTCCGCCACCCCCACCCGCCCGGGGCGGCCCCCCTGCCCCGGGCACGACGAAGGCCCCGGAGAGCGAACTCTCCGGGGCCTTCGTGCCTTCTCAGGCTCCTGTGGCCAGGGCCGGGGTCGAACCGGCGACCTTCCGCTTTTCAGGCGGACGCTCGTACCAACTGAGCTACCTGGCCGTACTGCACCGTCTCTTGCGAGACGAGCGATCCCGACGGGACTTGAACCCGCGACCTCCACCTTGACAGGGTGGCGAGCTAACCAACTGCTCCACGGGACCTTGAAGTGGCGAACCACTCAGGTCTTGCGGCACAACACTTTACTACGGTACTGCGTGCCCCCAACGGGATTCGAACCCGTGCTACCGCCTTGAAAGGGCGGCGTCCTGGGCCACTAGACGATGAGGGCTTGCGGCCTGTCCGGCTGTTTCCAGCGTTCGGGGACGTCGAGAAGCATATGGGATGTCGGGCCGAACGCCAAAACGGGTTTCGGCCGGGCGGGCGGCGGGGTGGCGGCGGGGGGTCAGGACCACCCGAGCTCGTCGAGTTCGTGGTCGTCGAAGCCGAAGTGGTGGGCGACCTCGTGGATGACCGTGGTGCGGACCTCCTCGACGACCTGCTCGCGCTCCTCGCACAGGCGCAGGGTCGGGCCGCGGTAGACGATGATCCGGTCCGGCAGGACGCCCGCGTACCACTCGCCGCGCTCGGTGAGCGGGGTGCCCTCGTAGAGGCCGAGCAGCTCGGGGTCGGCGGGGTCGGGCTCGTCCTCGACGAAGACGGCGACGTTGTCCATCATCGCCGCGAGTTGCGGCGGGATCCGGTCGAGCGCGTCGGCGACCAGTACCTCGAATTCTTCCCGGGTCATCTCCACCGGTTCATTGTCGGGTCTGCGGTGACGGCGTGCCAGGCGGTCGGGGCCGGTGTTTCATGGGTCTGTGACGACCTCGGAGGACCTGGCCGCGGACGGTGCGGCGGTGGACGCGGTGCGGCGCCGGCCGCCGGTGCTGCGCGGGCAGGGGCCGGCGGTGGCGGTGGTGGCCGCGGGCGGGGCGCTGGGGGCGGCGGCCCGGTACGGCGCGGGGCTGCTGTGGACGACCGGGCCCTCGGCGTTCCCGTGGACGACGCTGCTGGTGAACGTGGTCGGGTGCGCGGTGATCGGGGTCTTCCTGGTGGTGGTCACCGAGGGCCGGCCGGCCCACCCGCTGCTGCGGCCGTTCTTCGGCACGGGCGTGCTCGGTGGGTTCACGACCTTCTCGACGTACGCGGTGGACGTCCGCCGGCTGCTGGAGGAGGGGCGGCCCGGACCGGCCGCGGCGTACCTGGGCCTGACCCCGGCGGCGGCGATGGCGGCGGTCTGGGCGGCGGCCGCGGTGACGCGCCGTCTGCTGCTGCGCGGGGCAAGGAGGGCGCGGTGACGGGCGCGGCGGAGCCCCGGCTGGGCGGTCCGGCGCTGCGGCTGACCGTGCTGGTCGGCGAGAACGACCGGTGCCACCACCGCCCGCTGTACAGCGAGATCGTGCACCGGGCGCGGGCGGCCGGGCTGGCCGGGGCGAGCGTCTTCCGGGGGGTCGAGGGGTTCGGCGCCTCCTCGATGGTGCACACGGCGCGGCTGCTGTCGCTGAGCGAGGACCTGCCGGTGGCGGTGGTGGTCGTGGACACCGAGGAGCGGGTGCGGGCGTTCCTGCCCGAGCTGGCGGGGCTGGCGGTGGAGGGGCTGGTGACCCTGGAGCGGTGCGAGGTGCTCCGGTACGCCGGGCGGGCCGGCGGCACGGCGGCGGGGGAGGGCGGGGCGTGAACTGGCTGCTGGTGGTCGCCGGCGCGCTGGTCGGCGCGCCCTTGCGGTACCTGACCGACCGGGCGGTGCAGTCCCGGCACGACTCGGTGTTCCCGTGGGGGACCTTCGTGGTGAACGCGGGCGGCTGCCTGGTCCTCGGGCTGGTGACCGGGGCGGTGGCGGCCGGGGCGGCGTCCTCGCACGTCCAGCTGCTGCTCGGGACGGGGCTGTGCGGGGCGCTGACCACGTACTCGACCTTCTCGTACGAGACGCTGCGGCTGGCCGGGAGCGGGGCCGGGCGGTACGCGGTGGCGAACGTGGCGGGCAGCGTCGCGGCGGGCCTGGCGGCGGCGTACGCGGGGGCGGAGCTGGCCGCGGCGCTCTGGGGCTGAGCCCCGGGGGCGCGTGCGGGGCCGGGGCGGCCCGGTGCCCGTCCGGGTGCTTCCGGCGGTCCCACCCGTGTCCGGGCGCCCGCGCCGGGCGTTGGACACCCGCAAGGGTGGCCGTGCGCGGTGGGTGGGCGGCCCGGGCGGGGCGGGTGCAGGAGAGGGACTCGGTGGCGGCGATGCGTGCGGTGCGGGTGGTGCGTGCGGTGGCGGAGCGGGAATCGGCGGTGGTCCGGAGCGCCGTGGTGCGCGGCGCGGCGGTCCTGGCGGTGGCCGGACTGGGGCTGACCGGCTGCATGTCGGTCGGGCCGGGGGCGGACGAGAAGCACGGCGTGGTGCCGGTCGGCCAGGCCGGAACACCGACCAGGCCGGGGGCGACCCCGTCCGCCTCGCCGAGCGGCAGCGGACACCCGGGGGGCGCGTCCGGGCGGTCGGATCGCGCGGCGGGCGCGCAGGCCCAGAGCGCGTCGACCGGGGGGATGAACGCGGCCCCGGGCGAGGTGGCCGGCGGCACGAACGGGGCGGCGGGCGCGGGCAGCGGCAACGGCGCGGGGGGCGTGAACGGCGCGCCCTCCGGCGACCAGGTACCGGCGGCGGCCCTCGGCGATGCCGCGCCCGGCGCGACCGGCAGCGCGGGGGGCGCGAACGCCAGCCCCGCGCCCCATCCGGGCTCCGGCGGCACGTCCACGGGCGGGTCGGCCGGGGGTGCCGCGGGCTCCGGCGGCGCGGGCGGTCCGGGCCACCCCTCGGGCGGCACCGGGACCACCGCGGGCGGCTCCGGTGGCGGCGCCGGCGGAACCACCGCCTCCGCCCCGCCGGCCAGCCCGACCGGTCACCCGTCCTCCCCGGAACCCGGCCACACCACCCCCGCCCCGAGCGCCACCGCGGCCCCGGAACCGACCCCCGCGCCGAGCAGCACCGGGCCCTCCAGCTCGGGCGTGCCGGGTGGGCACTGAGCGTCGATCCGCAGCCTGGCCAGCGCATTTGCCTCCGATCCCCAAGCTCCTCTATGGTGGTAGATCGTTCGTTTGATCCATTTGACTGGCGCCCTATTCCCATCTGGCGCCCTTGGCGCGTTCCGGCGATCCGTGGCTGACCGCATAGAGGCGGTTGTGAAACAGAACCCCGGACTTTGGCGCGTGCCACTTCCGGAAGGTTTTGCATGTCTCTCGTTGACGACGCCCGCTTCGCCATGCCCGCGAGCGAGTCCGCCGCCGATGCCACCACCGCCCCCGCCGAGGCCGACGCCGAGCTGATCGCCGCCGTCGACGCCGTCGAGGACACCACCGACGCCGCCACCGAGGCCGAGGACACGGCCGACGAGGCCACCGACGCCGCCGACGCCGAGCCGACCATCACCTTCGGCGACCTGGGCCTGCCGGACGAGATCGTCCGCGCCCTCGCCAAGCGCGATGTCACCACCCCGTTCCCGATCCAGGCCGCGACCATCCCGGACGCCCTGGCCGGCAAGGACGTGCTGGGCCGCGGCCGCACCGGCTCCGGCAAGACCCTCAGCTTCGGTCTGCCGCTGCTGACCCGCCTCGCCGACGGCGAGCGCACCCGCGCCAAGCACCCGCGCGGCCTGATCCTGGTCCCGACCCGCGAGCTGGCCATGCAGGTCGCCGACGCCCTGGAGCCGTTCGGCTCGGTGCTCGGCCTGCGCCTCAAGGTCGTCTGCGGCGGTACCTCGATGTCGAACCAGATCTACGCGCTGGAGCGCGGCGTCGACGTCCTGGTCGCCACCCCGGGCCGCCTGCGCGACCTGATCAACCGCGGCTCGGCCAAGCTCGACGACGTCCAGGTCGCCGTCCTCGACGAGGCCGACCAGATGGCCGACATGGGCTTCCTGCCCGAGGTCACCGAGATCCTCGACCAGGTGCCGGCCGGCGGCCAGCGCCTGCTGTTCTCCGCCACCCTGGAGAACGAGATCGACACCCTGGTGAAGCGCTACCTGAACAGCCCGGTCACCCACGAGGTCGACCCGTCGGCCGGCGCCGTCACCACCATGACCCACCACATCCTCGTGGTGAAGCCCAAGGACAAGGCGCCGATCACCAACGCGATCGCCGCCCGCAAGGGCCGCACGATCATCTTCGTCCGCACCCAGATGGGCGCCGACCGCGTCGCCGAGCAGCTCGTCGAGGCCGGTGTGAAGGCCGACGCGCTGCACGGCGGCATGACCCAGGGCGCCCGCACCCGGGTGCTCGGCGACTTCAAGGACGGCTACGTCAACGTCGTCGTCGCCACCGACGTCGCCGCCCGCGGCATCCACGTCGACGGCATCGACCTGGTGCTCAACGTCGACCCGGCCGGCGACCACAAGGACTACCTGCACCGCTCCGGCCGCACCGCCCGGGCCGGCCGCTCCGGCACCGTCGTCACCCTGGTGCTGCCGCACCAGCGCCGCGGCGTCTTCCGCCTGATGGAGGACGCGGGCGTGGAGGCCGGCCGCCACATCCTCGACCACGCCTTCGACGCCGAGGTGGCCCGGATCACCGGCGCCCGCTCGCTGGTCGAGGTCCAGGCGGAGAGCGCGGCCAACATCGCCGGCGCCGCCGAGCGCGAGGTCGCCGACATGACCCGCCAGCTGGAGCGCGCCCAGCGCCGCGCCGCCGAGCTGCGCGACGAGGCCGACCGCCTGTCCGCGCGGGCCGCGCGCGAGCGGGCCGAGCTGGGCATCGAGGACGAGGCCCCGGCCGCCGAGGCCGAGACCGAGGGCGAGGGCGCCGAGGCCGCCGCCCCGGTGGCCGCCGCCGAGCCGGCCGCCCCGGTGGCCGAGGAGCGCACGCCGTCGTACCGCGAGGCCCGCACCGAGCGTCCGTCGTCCGGCCGGGACCGCGGTGACCGCTCGTTCAACCGGGACCGTGACGACCGCGGCGGCCGTTCCTTCGGCCGGGACCGTGACGACCGTGGTGGCCGTTCCTTCGGTGACCGTGACCGCGGTGGCTTCAACCGGGACCGCGACGACCGCGGTGGCCGTTCCTTCGGTGACCGTGACCGTGGTGGCTTCAACCGCGACCGTGACGACCGCGGCGCCCGCTCGTTCGGTGACCGTGACCGTGGTGGCTTCAACCGCGACCGTGACGACCGTGGTGGCCGTTCCTTCGGTGACCGTGACCGCGGTGGCTTCAACCGCGACCGTGACGACCGCGGCGCCCGCTCGTTCGGTGACCGTGACCGCGGTGGCTTCAACCGCGACCGCGACGACCGCGGCACCCGCTCCTTCGGCGACCGTCCGGCCCGTTCCTTCGGTGACCGCGACCGCGGCTTCGGCCGGGACCGCGACGAGCGCGGCGGCAGCAACAACCGTCCGTTCGCCCGCCGCGACGACCACCGCTCCGGCGGCCGTCCGCAGTCCGGTGGCTTCAACCGGGACCGCGACGACCGCGGCGGCCGCCCCGGCGGCTTCAACTCCGGCTTCAACCGCGACGACCGCAAGCCGCGCTGGAAGAACTGACGCCGCCCGGCAGCTGACGCCGCGCAGCGCCTGACGCACCCGCGACGGGCCCGCTCCACTTCGGTGGGGCGGGCCCGTCGCCGTTCCCGGCGGTCCGGTTGTTCTGCGGCCGAGAATAACCGGTGGCGCGCCGACCCGGCCGTCGCCTACCGTCGGCGGCATGAGCAGCAGAATGCGTGTGGCGGCGGTGAACGAGGGCATCGCCGAACAGGGGAGCTACCGCGCGGCCGGGGGCGAACTCGTCGAGCTGGCCGAGTCGTTGGCGGCGGCCCGGGCCGGCACGGTGTCGTACGACCCGGCCGGGCTGGACGCGCTGGTCGCGGCGGGCGGGCCCGGCCCGGCGCCGGCGGGCGGCTTCGAGGTGACGGCCGAGGGCAGCGTCCAGGCGGCCCACCGGCTGGTCGAGGCGGGCGGCGGACCGGTCGGGGTGCTCAACTTCGCCTCCGCGCGGAACCCCGGTGGCGGCTACCTGCGCGGCGCCCGCGCCCAGGAGGAGGACCTCTGCCGCAGCGCGCTGCTGTACACCTGCCTGCTGGAGGCGCGGGACTACTACGAGGCGCACCGGGCCTCCTCCGACCTCCGGTACAGCCACCGGGTGATCGTCTCGCCCGGGGTGCCGGTGATCCGGGGCGAGGACGGCGGGCTGCTGGCACGGCCGTACCCCGTGACCTTCCTGACCTCGCCCGCACCGAACGCGGGGCAGCTGGCCCTGCACACGCCCGGGGGAGTGGACGTCCGGGGCGTGCTCGCCGAGCGGGCCGAGCGGGTGCTCGCGGCGGCCGCCCGGCACGGGGTGCGCACGCTGGTGCTCGGGGCGTGGGGCTGCGGGGTGTTCCGCAACGACCCGGACGAGGTGGCGGAGGCCTTCGATCGGGCGCTGGCCCGCTACGGCGCGGCCTTCGACCGGGTGGTCTTCGCGGTCTGGGACCGGACGCCGGTTTCGCCGAACCGGGCCGCCTTCGAGGCGCGGTTCGGGGCTTAGCGGGGCCGCGGGGCCGGGACCGGAGCCCCGGCCCCGGCCTCGGGCTCGGGCCTCAGGCCTTGCGGGTGACCAGGACGGACGTGAGCGCGGAGGCGGCGGTCACCACGCCGGTGACGGCGAAGACGGACGGCCAGGCGCCGATCTTCTTCGCCAGCGGGTGCGAACCGCCGAAGGCCGCCACGTACAGGCCGGTCAGCGCGGCCGCGGCGGGCGCTCCCGAGCGCCGGTTCCACTGCGCGGCGGCACCGGCGCCGGCCACGGCCAGCACGGCGCCGCCGAGCTGCCGCTTCCCGGTCCACCGGGCGACGCCGTAGCCGCCGACCAGGCCGCTCGCCGCGGTCAGCGCGGCCGGTGCGGTGCTCGCGAGCGCGTTCGGGATCCTCGCCATCGTCGACTCCACTCCTCGGCGGATCCGGTGCGGACCCGCGGCAGTACTCGGGACTCCTCGGACTTCCGACCCTAACCCGCCGTCTCCCCCGGCCCGCCCCGGCCCCCGGCCCCCGGAGCCGTCGCCCGTCCTGCCCGCGCCCCCGCCGCCCGGCTACCGCATCGCCTGCTCCAGGGGCAGCGCGGGCGCGGCGGCCGCCAGCCGGGCCGCGGCCTCCTCCGGCGCCAGGACCCGCTCCAGCCGCAGGTCGCCGGGCACCTGCTCGACGAACCGCCCGGCCGCCCAGCTCCGCTCGTAGGGCTGCGGGTCCAGCACGAGGGTCCGCACACCGTCCACCACCGGGATGTCCTCCGGCATGCCCTCGTTCCAGATCCAACCGCCGTCCGGCGCGACCAGGTTGAACGCGCCCGTCGCGATGAACCGGCGGTCGTCCAGCCACCCGGTGCGGCTGAGGGCGACCACCTCCGGGTCGGGGCGGACGCCGGGCAGGTGGCCGCCGCCGATCAGCGCCTCGGCGAGCAGCGTGTGCAACTGGAAGTTGTCGGTCAGGCCGTCCATCCGGAGCCGGTAGCCGGTGCCGCTCGGGCGGTGCAGGACGAGCAGCGGTTCGTCGTCGAGGGCGGCGGCCAGGTACCGCAGGCCCTTGAGGTCGTGCTGCTCGGACCGCTCGCGGTAGCGGTCGATCAGCTCGGTGAGGACGTCGGTCACACCGTCGGCGCGGGCCGCCCGGCGCACGGCGGCGTGCGTGCAGAGCGCGAACGCGGCCCGCTGCCACAGGTCGAGCGTCCACCAGCCGGCCACCGCCCGGTGGGCGTGCCGGGCGTCCGCCCGCCCGTCCCCGGCGATCCGGGCGTGGACCCGGCCGGGATCGTCCCGGTCGGGGTCCGGCAGGGCGTCCTCGTCGCTCTCCGCCCACCGGTCGAGCAGCAGCAGCGCACCGGTCAGGGCCTCGCGCAGCCCGGCGAGCACTCGGTCGGCGCAGGCCGCGGGGTCGGCGCCGCGCTCGACGCAGGCGCCGACCATCATCGCCAGGTGCGCGCGGGGGAACGGCGGGGTGTCCGTGAGCAGCGCGGCCAGCCGGGGGCCGACCGCCGCCGACTCCGCCTCCCCGGCGGGCCCGAGCAGGCCGCCCAGCCGGCGCAGCGCGGCGTCGAAGCGCTCACCGCCGTCCGGTCCGTCCTCCGCCAGGCCGGCCACGGCTTCCTCCAGGGAGCCCACCGCCCCGGCGAGGGCGGACTGCTGACTGACCGACGGCCCCGCGGGGCGGCCGTCCTGCGCGGAACGATCATCGAACACCATTCGCCGCAGCATAGGTGTCCGCGGGCGGCTGTCGGTACCGGGTGGGAGACTCGCCCGGTGACCGACCACGAGATCACCGACGGCCTCTACCGGATCCGCAACGCCGCCACCGGCCTGCTGCTGGAGGTGCCCGGCGGCAGCCGCCGCAGCGGCGTGAAGGTGCTGCTCGCCGCCGAGGACGGTTCGGACGCCCAGCTCTGGCGGCTGACGGCCGTTCACCCGGGCGGCGCGCTGTTCCACGTCGAGAACGTCGCCGGCGGCAAGCGCCTGGACGTCACCGGCGCCGCGACCGAGAACGGCGTGCCGGTCCAGCAGTGGTCCGCCAACGCCTTCGGCGCCCAGGAGTGGCTGGTCGAGCACCACGTCGACGCCCCGGGCACCTGCACGCTCACCAGCTTCATCAGCGGCAAGCCCCTCACCGCCCCGCCCGCCGGCGATCCGGCCGCCCCCGTCCACCAGTGGGAGGACACCGACTCCCCGACCCAGTGGTGGCACCTGGAACGGGGGTAGTCCGGCTCCGCCGCTCAGCCCGGCGGGTGCCCCTCGTGCTTGAACACCGACCGGTCGTGCCAGCGCAGGTGGTCGTGTCCGCGCGGGTCGACCGGCCGGCCGTGCGGGAGCGGCACCGCGCGGTCGTGCAGCGCCCGGACGGCCTCGCCGGCGGGGGAGTCGGTCCGGAAGTGCGGGGAGATCCGCACGGTGCGGTCCTCCGTCACCCCGAGCACCCCGAAGTCGAACAGCGCGTGGTGCAGCGAGCAGAGCGCGAAGGCGTTGGCGAGGTCGTCGGGGCCGCCCTGGCTGTGCCACCGGATGTGCGCCGCCTCGACGCCGACCGGGTGGCTCCCGAGCTTGCCGTCGTAGCCGCAGAACGCGCAGGCGTGGTCGAACGCCCGCAGCACGGCGGCGGCGAACCCGGCGGCCCGCACCCGCCGTTGGACCAGCCGGAAGGCCGGGCCCCGCGCCGCACCGGGGTCCGGACCGTCGAGCTCCGGGTCCGCGATGCCCGGGTCGGCGAGGTCCGGGTCCGCGATGCCCAGGTCCGGCAGCCCGACGCCCGCCTGCTCGCAGATCGCCGCCTCCAGGGTGGGCGTGAAGTGCAGGTCGAGCAGCAGCCGGACGGCGACCGGCCCGGCCGAGGGGTCCCCGGTGAGCAGCCGCTCGACCTCGGGCCGCAGCCGGCCGACCGCGCCCACCCCGCGCAGCGCCGCACCGCCGGCCCGCACGTCCGCCGGGCCGAGCTCGCGCCCGGCGGCGTCGGACAGCGACCAGAGGCTCCGCTCCAGGTGGACGAACGGCATCGCCGCCCGCTGCCCGGCCGTCGCCCGGCCGACCGGCGGCCCGAAGTCGTTGATCAGCCGGCTGACCGGCTCCTCGGCCTCCGTGTACGCGACCGCGCTGCTCCCGAGACGGGCGTGCCGGCCCAGCAGCCAGAGCAGCAGCAGCGGCTTGTGCGGGGCCCGCACCCCGCCGGTGTTCGCCCGCCGGAGCCGCTGCAGGGCGTCGAGCAGTTCCGCCCGTCGCATCTCCCGCCCTCCCCCGCCGGCTGCCGGGCCTACGCCGACAGGTTGGCCCGGAGGGCGTCGAGGTCGGCGTCGGTGGCGCCGTGGGCGTGCAGGTAGGCGGGGAGGGAGCCGTGCCGGTCGTGGATCCAGGCGAAGGAGGAGGCGAGCAGCTCCGCCGCGACCGGCCGGGAGAGCCGCTCGGCGCCGGTCTCGTCGAGGTACGGGGTGGGGCCGTCCAGCAGGCCGAGACCGGCGTTGGAGCGCAGGTAGTCGGCGGTGACGTCGGCCTCGGAGGCGCCCAGCAGGGACTGGACGACGGCGATGGTGAGGCCGGTGCGGTCCTTGCCGACGGCGCAGTGCACCACGGCCGACAGGGTGCCGGGGGCGCCGAGGCGGCGGATCGCGGCGACCAGCGACGGTCCGGCGGTGGCGGCCATGAACGGGTACAGCTCGGCCTGGTCCTCCGGCCAGGGGCGCTCGGTGTCCTCCCGGTTCGCGGGCAGGGTGGGGAGGTGGAGGGTCTCGTGGTCGAGGCCGTCCACCTTGTCCGGGAAGAAGCCCCGCTCCTCCGAGCTGCGCAGGTCGATCACGGTGCGCAGGCCGAGGGCCTTGAGCCGCAGCGCGCCCTCGGGGGTGAGGGCGTGGAAGGATCCGGAGCGGAACAGCACGCCCCGGCGGAGCGCACCGACGCCCCCGGCGTCACGGAAGTTGCGCACCCCGGGGATGTCGATGAAGGCGGACTGCACGTCGTCGGTCATGGCCACCACCGTACGGTCGCGGACCGTGCCAGGGGAAGGAAACGGTCCGGCTCTCCGATCTTGGCCGGAGCCGGTTCCGCCCCTGCGCCGCGCTCACCGGCCGCCGGAGACGTCCAGGAACGCGCCCGTGGTGTACGAGGAGGCCGGCGACAGCAGGAAGAGGATCGCCTCCGCGACCTCCTCGGGCTGTCCGCCGCGGCGCATCGGCAGGTCCGGCGCGACCCGGTCGACCCGGCCGGGCTCGCCGCCCAGGGCGTGGATGCCGGTGTGGATCAGGCCGGGACGCACGGCGTTGACCCGGATGCCCTCGGCGGCGACCTCCAGGGACAGCCCGCGGGTCATCGAGTCGACGGCCCCCTTCGCCGCCGCGTAGTCCACGTACTCGTTGGGCGAGCCGAGCCGGGAGGCCGCCGAGGAGACGTTGACGATGGCCCCGCCGCGCCCGCCGTGCCGGGTGGACATCCGGCGGACGGCCTGCGCGGCGCACAGGAACGGGCCGGTGATGTTGGCGGCCCAGATCCGGTTCAGCCGCTCCTCGTCGATGTCCTCCAGCCGGCCCTGCCGCTCCAGGGTGCCGGCGTTGTTCACCAGGGCGGTGAGCGGGCCGAGTTCGGCGTCGACGGTGTCGAACAGCCGGGCCACCTCGGCGCCGCGGGTGACGTCCGCGCGGACGGCGAGCGCGGTGCCGCCGTCGGCCCGGATCGCGTCCACCACCGAGGCGGCGGCGGCCTCGTCCGCCCGGTAGTTGACGCACACCCGGTACCCGCGGCGCCCGGCGAGCAGTGCGGTGGCGGCGCCGATGCCGCGCCCGGCACCGGTGATCAGAACGACGTCGGGCTGCTCGGAACCGTTCGCGGTCGACATGCCCCGCACCCTACTCGCCCGCGCGGAAAAACGGTTCGCCCGGCGTGCCCCGCGCCCGGCAGACTCCTCGGCACCGGCCGACGAGAGGAGTCCGCCCGTGTCCACCGCGCCCGGCACCGTCCTGCTCTCCGGCATCGTCGGCTCGACCGCGTACGGGCTGGCCCACGCCGGCTCCGACATCGACCGGCTCGGCCTGTTCGCCACCCCGACCGAGGGCCTCCACGGCCTGCACCGCCCCGCCGAGTCGCACGTCACCACCGCCCCGGACCGCACCCTGCACGAGGCCGCCAAGTGGTGCCGGCTGGCGCTCGTCTGCAACCCCACCGCCTCCGAGCTGGTCTGGCTGCCCGACGACCTCTACGAGGCCCGCACCCCGCTCGGCGAGGAGCTGATCGCGATCCGCCGCTCCTTCCTCAGCGCCCGGGCCGTCCGCAACGCCTACCTCGGCTACGCCACCCAGCAGTTCCGCAAGCTGCGGACCCGCGACACCGCGGACCCGGCCACCCGCGCCCGGGCCGCCAAGCACGCCCGCCACCTGGTCCGCCTCCTCGACCAGGCCGTCCACCTGCACGAGGCCGGCCACAACCTGGTCCGGCTGCCCGACCCGGAACGCGTCCGCGAGCTCGGCGAGCGCATCGCCGACGACCCCGCCCGCGCCGAACGCCTCCTCACCACCGCCACCGACCGCCTCGACCGCCCCGGTGTCCTCCCCGACCGCCCCGACGAGCGCCCCGCCGACGCCTGGCTCCGCCGCGTGCGCGCCGCCCACTGGACACCGTCCGCGTGAGCCCGACCCCACCGGGTAGGATCACGGCGGCCCGCCGCCGACACCCGGCCCGGGCCGCGGGCCGCTAGCTCAATTGGCAGAGCTGCGGACTTTTAATCCGTAGGTTCAGGGTTCGAGCCCCTGGCGGCCCACCTGGAACGAGCACGTTCCCCCCGCTCCGGGCTGCGGCGTGCCCCGGAAGGGCGACGGCCTCAGTCGGCGGCTTCGGCGACGGGGGCGCGGGCCGGTGCGAGCGCCACCGTCCGGGCCGGGAGCATCACCAGGGCTACGGCTCCCCCGTTGAGTCCCGGCCTGAGCTGGACGCGGATGTCGTGGCGTAGGGCGAGGTGGCCGACCACGAAGAGGCCCATGCGGTGGGGGACGGAGACGTCCACCGTCGGCGGGTTGGCGAGGCGCTCGTTGATCTCGGCGAGGTCGCCGGAGCCCAGGCCGAGGCCGCTGTCGTGGATCTCGACGAGCACCCGGCCGTCCGGCAGCGCGTGGCCGGTGACCCGGACGCGGGTCTTCGGGTGGGAGAACTCGGTCGCGTTCTCCAGCAGTTCGGCGAGCAGGTGGGTGAGGTCGGTGACGGCGGCGTCGGCGACCTCGGCCGGCGGCACGTCGGTGTGCTCGACGCGCTCGTAGTGCTCCACCTCGGAGGCGGCGGCGCGGATCACGTCGACCAGTGGGACGGGCCGGGTCCAGCGGCGGCCGGGGGCCGCACCGGTGAGGACCAGCAAGGTCTCGTGGTGGCGGCGCATGCGGGTCGCGAGGTGGTCCAGCGTGTGGAGCTCGGTCAGCAGTGCCGGGTCGGTGTCGCGGCGCTCCAACGCGTCGAGGAGCGTCAGCTGGCGGTGGGCGAGGAGCTGGGCGCGGCGCGCGAGGGCGGTGGACATCGCGTTGATGTTGCCGCGCAGCAGGGCCTGTTCGGCGGCGAGGGACACGAGGTCGCGGTACAGGATGTCGAAGCACCTGGCCAGCCGCCCCACGTCGTCCCGGCTGTGGATGCCGGCGGACGGGACCGTGAGCGCCGTCTCCGTCAGCCAGGCCGGGTCACCGGCGAACCTCTTCGCGAGGGCGGGAAGTTCCCGCTCGGTGAGGTGCTCGGCGTGCTCGCGGAGGGCGCGCAGGGCCGCCGACGTCCGGAGCCGACCGGAGCGGCGGACCTCGTCCACCAGCCGTTCGGCCTCCGCCTGCGCGGTGCGGCGCACCGTCTCGGCCTCGGTCCTGGCCCCCCGCAGGACGAGATCGGCCCCGTCGACCCGCTCGACCGCTTCACGGGTGGCCGCCGCGAGGACCTCGGAGGCCTCCTCCCGGATCCGCCGGGCTTCGCTCTCGGCCTCCGTGCGGACGACGGCCGCCCGCTCGTCGGCCGCGTTCAGCAGCCGGGCGGCCCGCTGCCGGGCGTCCGCCAGGAGCAGGGCGGCCTCGGCCTCGGCCGCCGAGCGAACGCCCCGCGCGTGTTCCTCGGCCGTGCCGGTCGTGGTCTCCGCCGCCCGGGCCGCGTCCTCGATCAGTTGCTTGGTGGCGTTGCGGATGCGGCTCAGCGGGGACTGGATCTGCCGGTTCAGGGCCTTGAGGTCCACCCATCGGCGGCGCCAGTGCTCGATCAGCGCCGGATCCGCCTTGTAGCCCCGGGGCTTCTCCCCGTCCACGGGGAAGGGGTTGCTGACCACGCGGACGAACTCCAGGAGGAAGTCCACCCGGGGGAGCCGCTTGCCGTTCAGGAGGTCGGCGATGCCCGCCTTGGTCAGCCTGCGGGTCTCGGAGGCACCGCAGATCTCGCCGTAGGAGCGGGCGCCGTACTCGATGTGCAGGTGGTTCAAATCGTCGACGAACACGGCCAGCCGTGCGTCATAGGCCTCGACGGTCGCGAGGTCGACCGGGTCGATCCCGGTCGGTCCGTCCGCCGCCGTGTCCAGCTGGTAGGGCATCAGGCCACCATAGGTCAGCCGGAGTTGGAACGTCCATGGACGCCCTTGAACGTTCCTGAACGCCGGTGGCGTTCAAGGACGGGGGCGCCGTGTCCGATCGGACGCCCTCGGCGTCCGGGAACCGGCGGGGGCGTACGGCCGGCTGGGCCGTCGCCGGGCCCCCTGCTCCTCTGGACGTATGACGGACGACAACTTCCCCGCTCCCCCCGCCGACGGATCCCGGGCCCCCGAGCCCGCCGAGGACCCCGCTTCCGGCCGCCAGCGGATGCTGGACCTGATCGCTCTGGTCAGCCTGCTGGTCATCGCCACCGGCGTCTATCTGACGGCGGGCAGCGGCGGCTTCTCGGTGATCACCGGGGCCGGTGTCGGGCTGTACGGGCTCTGGCGGGCGCGTCGGTGAGGACGGCCCCCACCCGCCCCCCGGCGGGCGGGGGTGGTCAGTGGACGGCGGCGAGGCGGCCGTGGTCGAGGGTGAGGACGTCGTCGACGGCGGCGAGGGCGGCGTGGTCGTGGGTGACCAGCAGGGTGGTCCGGCCGCGGGTGGCGTCGAGGACGTCGGCGAGGACGGCGGCGGCGGTGTCCGGGTCGAGGCCCTCGGTGGGTTCGTCGAGGACGAGGACGGGCGGGTCGGCGAGCAGGGCGCGGGCCAGCAGCAGGCGTTGGCGCTGGCCGCCGGACACGGTGGAGCCGTCCCCGCCGAGCACGGTCTCCCAGCCGTCGGGCAGGGACTCGATCCAGTCGAGCAGCCGGGCCCGGCGGGCCGCCTCGCGCAGGTCCTCGTCGGCGGCGTCGGGGCGGGCGAGGCGCAGGTTGGCCCGGATCGTGGTGTGGAAGACGTGGGCGTCCTGGGTCATGCCGGTGATCACCCGGCGGACGTCCGCGCCCGCGCAGTCGCGCAGTTCGCGGCCGCCGACCCGAATGCTGCCGCCCTCGTAGGGGACGAACCGCATCAGCGCCGCGATCAGCGTGGACTTGCCGGAGCCGCTGGCGCCGAGCAGGGCGACCCGGCGGCCGGGCGGCAGGTGCAGGCTGACGCCGTCGAGCGCGGCGGGGCCGTCGGCGCGGTGGCGGACCCGCAGGTCGGTGATCTCGATGCCGAGCGGGCCCCCGGCGGGGAGCGGGGCCGGGTCGGCCGGGTCGGTGACCGGCGGCGGGGTGTCCATGAGGTCGGCGAGCCGGCGGGCGGAGGCCCAGACGGCGGCCAGCCGGCGGGCGGCGGCGGGCAGGGCGGCCAGGGCGTCGAAGGAGATCAGGGCGAGCACCGCGAGGACGGTGAGCTGGACGGCGGGCAGCCGGCCGTCGGCGTGGGCGCGCAGGCCGAGCCAGGTGGCGCCGACCGTGGCGGCGGCCTGGAACAGCAGGATCACGGCGGAGGCGAGCGAGGTGGTGAGCGCGCCGCGGCGCTCCAGGGCGGCGATCCGGTCGGTGGCGGCGGAGGCCCGCCGGTGGGCACGGCCGCGGGCGCCGTACGCGGCGAGGTCGGCCGCACCCTCGGTCAGGTCGACGGTGAGCGCGGCGAGTTCGGCGCGCGCCGCCTTCTCCGCCCGCCCGGTCCGGCGGGACAGCGCGAGCACCAGGGCGGGCACCAGCAGGCCCGCGGCCGCGAGCAGCACCCCGAGCAGCAGTCCGGCGGAGGGCAGCAGCACCAGGGCGGTGCCGGTGGCGGCCGCCGCGACCAGGCCGGCCGCGGTGACCGGGATCAGGACCCGCAGCAGCAGGTCCTGGGCGGCGTCGACGTCGTCGACCAGGCGGGTCAGCAGGTCGCCGCCGCGGAACGCCGGGGCCCCGGCGGGGGCGAGCGGGACGAGCGACTCGTACACCCGGGCGCGGAAGCCGGCGACGGCGCGCAGCACGCCGTCGTGGCCGAGCAGGCGGTCGGCGTAGCGCAGGGTGCCGCGGCCGAGGGCGAGGGCGCGCACCGCGACGACGGCGACGGCGACGGCCGAGATCGGCGGCTGCTCGGCGGCGCGGGTGATCAGCCAGCCGGCGGTGGCCATCAGGGCGGCGCCGCTGAGCTCGCTGCCGGCGGCGGCGAGCACGGCGGGCAGCAGCCGGCGCCAGTACGGCAGCAGGTGGCGCAGCAGCCGGACGGTGGGGCGGGAGGCGGCGGTCACGAGTGCACCAGGCCTTCGGCGGGCGCGAGGGTGCCCGCGCGGACGGTGAGGATCCGGTCGGCGTGCGGCAGCAGGCTCCGGCGGTGGGCGACGACGATCGCGGTGCGCCCGCGCACGAGGTCCGCGGTGGCCCGGGTGACGGCGGCCTCGCTCTCCGGGTCGAGGTGGGCGGTCGGCTCGTCCAGCAGCAGGATCGGCGCGTCCTTGAGGAACGCGCGGGCCAGGGCGATGCGTTGGCGCTGTCCGGCGGAGAGTCCGGCGCCGTGCTCGCCGAGCGGGGTGGCGTAGCCCTGCGGCAGCGCCTCGGCGAAGCCGTCGGCGCAGGCGGCCCGGGCGGCCGCGCGGACCTCGGCGTCGGTCGCGTCGGGGCGCCCGAGGCGGATGTTGTCGGCGACGCTCGCGGCGAACAGGTGCGGGCGCTGCGGCACCCAGGCGACCTGGGCGAGCCAGGCGTCGGGGTCGAGCGCGGCGAGGTCGGTGCCGTCGACCAGGACCCGGCCGGTGCCGGGGGCGGTGAAGCCGAGCAGCAGCGCGAGCAGGGTGGACTTGCCGGCGCCGCTGGGGCCCACCAGGGCGAGGTGCTCGCCGGGGTGGACGGTGAGCGAGACGGCGTCGAGGGCGGGCGCGGTGCGGCCGGGGTGGTGGACGGTGACCCCGTCGAGGCGCAGCCGGGCGGTCCGGCCGTCGGGGACGGGCGCGGGGACAGGGACGGGGACGGAGGACGGCACGGGGTGCGTCGCCGGGGGCTCCTCCTCGTCGAGGACGGCGAAGACCCGCTCGGCCACCGCGATGCCCTCGGCGCTGTCGTGGAACGCCGCGCCCGACGCCCGCAGCGGCAGGTAGGCCTCGGGGGCGAGGAAGAGGACGACCAGGGCGGTGCGCAGGTCCAGGGCGCCGGCCAGCAGCCGCAGGCCGACCGGGACGGCGACCAGCGCGACCGAGAGGGTGGCGACGGTCTCCAGCACCAGGGAGGAGAGGAACGCCACCCGCAGGGTCCGCATGGTCGCCCGCCGGTGGGCGTCGGCCATCTCCCGCACCACGCCGGTCTGGTGGTGCTCGCGGCCGAACGCGCGCAGCGTCGGCAGTCCGGCGAGCACGTCGAGGAAGTGGCCGCCGAGCCGGGCGAGCAGCCGCCACTGCCGGGCGGTGCGCCGGGCGGTGTGCATCCCGACGAGCGCGCCGAACACCGGGATCAGCGGGAGCGTGACCACGACGATCAGCGCGGAGGTCCAGTCGGTCCACCACAGCCACCCGACGACCGTGACCGGGACGACGGCGGTGGCGGCCATGGTGGGCAGGTAGCCGGTGAGGTAGGGGTCCAGGGCGTCCAGGCCGCGGGTGAGCAGGGTGGCCGTCTCGCCGTGCCGGCGGGCGGCCAGGCGGTGCGGGCCGGTCTGCCGGAGGCGGGTGGCGAGGCGCTCGCGCAGGGCGCGTTTGGCCTCGGCAGCGGCGCGCTGGGCGAGGGCGCCGCGGGCCCAGGCGAGCAGGGCCCGCAGGGCGAGGACGGCGGTGAGGGCGGCCAGGGCGGTGGTGCGCGGGCCCTGCCCGGCGAAGCCGTCCGCGAGCAGGCCGGCCAGCAGGCCGGCCTGGCCGACGACGAGTCCGGCGCCCGCCAGCGCCAGTGCGGTCGAGGTGGTCAGGTGCCGTCGCACCACCGGGAGGTCGCGCCGCAGGCGGCGTTCGGCCGGCTTCATCCCGTGCTCCCTCCCGGGTCGGTTCCCGGCGTGCGGTGCGGACCGCGTCCGCGGCCCGGGCGGGCCGGTCGGGCGGCCGCCGGGCCGCGGAGCCGGCTGGAAGCCGCCGGCCGGTGGCGGTGGGCTGCCGGCCGGCGGCGGTCGGTCAGAAGTAGCTGGGGTGGCGCAGCCCGGTCCGGCCGCGGAACGCCCACCAGCTCCAGGCCTGGTAGGCGAGGATCAGCGGGAAGACCACCACGCCGAAGCCGATCAGCAGCTTCAGGGTGGCCCCGTCGGCGACGGCGTCGTCGACGGTGATCCCCGCGCCGGAGGCCGCGGTCAGCAGGTACGGGTACTGGCCGGCCCCGATCAGCAGTACCGGCAGCGCGGTCGCGGCGCAGGTGGCGGTGAACGCCAAGGCGTCGCGGCCGCGGGTGAGGTACCACCAGCCGGCCGCGAGGGCGGCGGCGACGAGCAGGAACAGCACCGCGGAGGTGGCGGTCCTCGTCATCGAGGCGCCCGCTCCGAACAGCGAGAGCACCAGTGCCAGCGCGCTCGCGGCGCCCGCCGCGGCGATCAGGGTGGCACCCACCCGCCGCGCGGTGGCGGCGAGTTCGGGCTCGGAGCGGAGCGCGATGAAGGCCGCGCCGTGCCCGGCGAAGAGCAGCGCGGTGGCCGCCCCGCAGGTCAGCGAGAACGGCGCGAACACCTCGCCGAAGCCGATGTGGAAGGAGCCGTCCGCCCGGCGGGGCACGCCGTGCAGCAGCAGGCCGACGACGATGCCCCAGCCGACGGCGGGCAGCGCGCCGCCGAGCACCACCAGGGCGTTCCACCGGCGCAGCGCCCGGGGGCTTCGGGAGCGGCCGCGCAGCTGGACCGCGGCGTTGCCGAGCACCAGGCCGACCAGGATCGCCACGATCAGCGGGTAGAGGCCGGACAGCAGGCTGCCCTCCAGGTGCGGGAAGGCGCCGAACATCGCGCCGGCGAAGGCGACCAGCCACACCTCGTTGCCGAGGAAGAACGGGGCGATCGCGTCGAGCGCGGCGTTCCGTTCGCCGGTGCCGGGCGCCTCGGCCGGGGCGGGGGCGGCGTCCGGCCCGCCGAGGAACGGGGACAGCATCTGGACGCCGTAGTCGTAGCCGCCGAGCACGAAGTAGCCGGCGAGCAGCAGGCCGAGGAGGGCCAGCCAGAGGGTCTCCAGGCTCATGTAGCCCAACCTTCCGTCACGTCAGGAGAGTTCATCTCGGTGCGGGATCCGTCGCCGGGCTCAGAAGGCCGGGACCGGCTGCTTCTCGTCGGCGCCGCCCGTGTCGGGCAGGTCGTCGGCGAGCGGGTCGCCGGCGCCGAGCTGGGCGCCGTCCGGGCCGCGCCGGGCGAAGCGGGTGATCAGCGTCCAGTTGACCGCCGCGAGGGCGACGAAGACGGCGATGAACAGCGTGCAGGACGCGATCAGGGATCCCCTGCTGACGTTCGAGAGCGCGTCGTCGACGGTCAACTGGCTGTAGACGAGCCACGGTTGGCGGCCGATCTCGCGCACCACCCAACCGCCGACGGAGGCGATGAAGGGCAGCGGGATGATCGCGGTCATCAGGTAGGCGAGCCAGCGCTTGCGCACCAGCAGGTCCTTCAGCAGCAGGAAGACGGCGATGAACGTGATGGTCGAGACGGTGTTGCCGAGGATCGACATCACGTCCATCGAGTTCTTCACCCAGCCCTCCCACGGCACGTAGTCCCCGGGGCCGTGCTCGGCGACCAGCCGGGCCTGTTCCTCGGCGACACCGCTGCCCCGGAGGACGGCGGCCTTCATCGGCTGGGTCCGCTCGATCACCGGGACCTGCAGGTTGCCGACGATGATGACGAAGAACGAGGAGAGCATGCCCACCCAGACGCCCAGCCGCAGCGAGCTGCGGAACAGCTCGGTCTCCCGGGTTCCCTTGGCGAAGTGCCAGGCGCTGATGCCCGCGACGAAGACGCCGCCGGTGGTGAGCGCGGCGAGCGCGATGTGGCCGAGCGCGACCAGGGCGTTGGCGTTGGTGATCAGCGCGGCGAAGTCGGTCAGGTAGGCCGTGCCGTCGCGCACCTCGTAGCCGACCGGGTGCTGGAGGAAGCCGTTGGCGACCAGGATCCAGAACGCCGAGGCGTACGCGGTGAGCGCGACCAGCCAGATCAGCGCGACGTGCACGCCGCGCCGCATCCGGCCCCAGCCGAAGATCCACATGCCGAGGAAGGTGGACTCGGCGAAGAAGGCGATCAGGGTCTCCAGGGCCAGCGGGGCGCCGAAGACGTTGCCGGCGAACTTGCTCAGTCCGCTCCAGCTGAGTCCGAACTGGAACTCCATGACGAGGCCGGTCACGATGCCGACCGCGTAGTTGATGACGTACAGCTGGCCCCAGAAGCGGGTCATGCGCTCGCGCACCGCGCGGGTGGCGGGGTCCCGGGTGTATGCGGCCCGGGTGTGCATGAACGCGACCATGGGGACCAGCCCCATGGTGAGGATGACGAAGAGCCAGTGGACGCTGGTGGTGGCCGCGAACTGGAGTCGGGCCAGGTCCGCAGCGCTCATGATGCGACCTTCCTGGGGGGCGGTGGGCCTCCGGGTCGGCGGACGGATGGGGGGACCGGGGGAAGAGGGAGAAGGAGGGAAGAGGTCGGGTTCCTCGCCTCGCGTGGGCAGGTGGCGGGCACTGCTGCCCGCCACCTGCTGCGACGAACCCCGCCGATGACGTTAGGCGAGGATTGCTTATGTCTTCCAAGACCGGTTCTGCTATGTGTGGATAACCCGTCAGGCATCAGCAGAGGTGAACCGTGGATTTGCTGCAACTGCGCCACTTCCAGGCCGTCGCCCGTTTCGAGCACATCAGCCGCGCGGCCGAGGAGCTGAACGTCGCCCAGCCCTCGCTCAGCCGCACCATCGCCCGGCTGGAGGCCGAACTGGGCACCCCGCTCTTCGACCGGCTGGGCCGGCGGATCCGGCTCAACCAGTACGGCGCGGTGTTCCTGCGCCACGTCGACCGCGCGCTGAGCGAACTCGACGACGGGCGCCGGGCGCTGAGCGAGGCCCGGGACAGCGGGCTCGGCCGGGTCGGCGTCGCCTCCGAGACGCTGCTGACCGTCACCCACCTGATGGGCGGCTTCCGGGCCGCCTTCCCGGGCGCCGAGGTGCGGCTCTTCCAGTCCAACGTGGAGGAGATGGACCGCCAACTGCGCGCCGGGGAGGTGGACTTCTGTGTGGCCTCGCAGCCGCTGGCCGGGCCGGACCTGGAGTCCGTCGAACTGCTCCGGGAGGAGGTGCTGCTGGCCGTCCCGCGCGGGCACCGGCTGGACGGCCGGGAGAGCGTGACGATCGCCGAGATCGCCGACGAGCCGTTCGTCACCACCCGCCGCGGCCACTGGCAGCGCGCCCTGCTGGAGCGGATGTTCGCCACCGAGGGGCTCACCCCGCGGCTCTCCTGCGAGGGCGACGAGCCGGGGGCCAGCCAGGACATGATCAGCACCGGCCTCGGCATCGGCCTCATCCCGGCGATGTCCCGGCTGGCCGGCACCGACACCCACGTCCCGGTGGCCTGGGTGCACGTGGAGGCCCCGAACTGCTACCGGGTGCTCACCCTGGTCTGGAACCGGGCCGCCTACCATTCCGAAGCGGCCCGCCGCTTCAGGGAGTTCACCATCAGCAGGCCGCTGATGACGCACCGCCGGCCGGACCTCCGGGTGCCCCGCGAGCGGAGCTGACCGCTCCGCCTCCCCGGTGATCGATCCTGGCGCGCCCCCGGGACCCCTGCTACGCTCGAAAGCGCTGCCGTGTTCCTGGCCGAGGGCGTCGCGTGTCCGAACGGCCGGTATGAGATGGCGTGTTGGCAGGGGAGTCGCTCCCCGGGCCGACCACCGGCGGCGCCGTCCTGCCTCCCCTTCGCCATGTGACCGGTGCCCGTGTTCCGGCGCGCCCTCGTGCGCGCCCGGGCGCCACCGAGGAGTTCCGCCATGCCCAAGATCACCTATGTCGCCGTCGACACGACGGAGCGCACCATCGACGTCCCGGTCGGCACCAGCGTCATGCGCGGCGCCGTCTTCAACGACGTCGACGGCATCGTCGCCCAGTGCGGCGGCAACCTCCAGTGCGCCACCTGCCACGTCTACGTCGACGAGTCGACGCTCGACAAGCCGGAGCCGATCCGGGACGACGAGGACGCCATGCTGGACTTCACCGCCTGCCCGCGCCGGCCCAACAGCCGGCTCAGCTGCCAGCTCAAGTCGACCGAGGCGCTGGACGGCCTGATCGTGCACCTCCCCGAGCGGCAGAAGTGATGGCGTACGCGACCGGCCCCGCGCCGGAGCGGGCGGCGTCCGGCCACCCCCTTTCCGTGGTCGTCGTCGGGGCCGGCCAGGGCGGGTACCGGACGGCCGCCTCGCTGCGCGAGCTCGGCTACCGGGGGCGGCTGGTGCTCATCGACGCCGAGGACGAACTGCCCTACGAGCGGCCTCCGTTGTCGAAGGCCTACCTGCACGGCGAGGTCGACGAGGCCCAGCTCTGGCTGCGGCCGGTCGGCTACTACGCCCGCCAGTCGATCGAGCTGGTCGCCGGCTCGGTGACGGCGGTCGACCCGGCCGCCCGCACCGTCCGCCTCGCCGACGGCTCGGCGTTCGACTACGACCACCTGGTCCTGGCCACCGGGGCCACCCCGCGCACGCTCGGCGTGCCGGGCGCCGGTCTGCGCGGCGTGCACACACTGCGCACCGCCCAGGACGCCGCCGCCCTGCGGTCCGCGCTCGGCGCGGCCCGGAACGCGGTGGTGGTGGGCGCCGGGTTCATCGGCCTGGAGTTCGCCGCCGCGGCCCGGCGGGCGGGCTGCGAGGTGACGGTGGTCGAGGCCCTCGACCGCCCGCTCGCCCGGGTGGTCTCGGCCCGCACCGCCGAGCACTTCACCCGGCTGCACCGCCGGGAGGGCACCCGGCTGATGTACGGCCAGGGGGTCGCCGCCCTGCACGGCGACGAACGGGGCCGGGTCTCGGAGGTGGAGCTGGCCGACGGCGGCCGGCTGCCGGCCGATCTGGTGCTGGCCGGGATCGGGGTGATCCCGCGCACCGGCCTGGCGGCGGCGGCCGGTCTGCGGGTGAGCGGCGGCATCGTCGTCGACTCCGACCTGCTGACCAGCGATCCGCACATCTCGGCCATCGGCGACTGCGCGGCGTTCCCGCAGGTGCGCTCGGGCAACCGGCTGCGGCTGGAGTCGGTGCAGAACGCCGTCGGCCACGCGGAGGCGGTGGCCGCCCGGCTGACCGGCACCGGCGCCGGCTACCGCGAGCTGCCCTGGTTCTGGAGCGACCAGTTCGCCACCACCGTGCAGATCGCCGGCCTGGACGAGGGCCACGACACCGAGGTGGTGCTCGGCGACGACCCGGACGCCTTCTCGGTGCTGTTGTTCCGGGCCGGTGAGCTGCGGGCGGTGGAATCGGTGAACCGGCCGACCGACCACCTGGCGGCCCGACAGCTCCTTGACCGGGGTGTGGTGCTGAATCCGGCCGACGCCGCGGCCCCCGGCTTCACGCTGCGCGGCCACCTCGCGAGCCGTCGCGGCGGCTCCGCGGTGCCCGTGGGCTGACCGGCGGAAGCCGTTCTCCGGTGGGCCGGCGCCCGCCCCGCCGTACCGCGGGGCGGGCCCCGGACAGCCGGAGGAAATGATTCCGCCGCCGGACAGCCGGAGGAAATGATTCCGAGAACATTGGTCCCACGCATTTCACGGGTGGGGTGCCGGATCAAGCGTTTTTAATCGCCGAGTGGTTTTCGGCCACGCCCGGACGGCGTTGTGGGTATCGAACCTTCACAGTTAGTTCATAGGTCACTGTTGCGGAAGCATCTGCCTGTGAGGCAGGATTCAAACAAGATCGCTTGCTTGCTCATTCACTCGTTCGAATAACAAACAGGGGATACGACTGTGCCTGAATCCGCGAGCCCGCAGGGATTCACCGACGAGGCCGAGCTGCGCCGCCTCAACCGCGCCACCGTCGAGCAGTACATGCACACCCTCGGGCAGGACCGGCTGCGCCGGCACGAGCTCTTCACCGAGGACGGCGTCGGCGGCCTGTGGACCACCGACACCGGCTCCCCGGTCGCCACGCACGGCCGGGACCGCCTGGGCGAGCACGCCGTCTGGTCGCTGAAGTGCTTCCCGGACTGGGAGTGGTACAACATCGAGATCTTCGAGACCCAGGACCCGAACCGCTTCTGGGTCGAGTGCGACGGCCGCGGGAAGATCCTCTTCGGCGACTATCCGGACGGTTACTACGAGAACCACTTCCTCCACTCGTTCGAGTTGGAGAACGGACGGATCAAACTGCAGCGCGAGTTCATGAACCCGTTCCAGCAGTTGCGCGCCCTCGGCATTCCGGTGCCCGAGATCAAGCGCACCGGAATACCCACCTGACAATTCAAGAAATCCACCGCCGGATCGGAGTACGTCGTGGAAGACGTCATACGGGAGATTCGCATCCGCGGGGCGTTGCATCAACCCGAATGGAGCGATCTCCTCCAGGTCAGCCGGGTGGGCGAGGCGCTTGCCTCGCGTCCCGCCCTGGTCCAGCCGGACGAGCTGGCCACCTTGCGCACCCTGTTGGGAAAAGTGGCGACCGGCGAAGCGCTGGTGCTGCAGGCGGGGGACTGCGCGGAGGATCCGCAGGAATGTACACGTCAATATGTGGCGCGGAAGTCCGCCCTGCTCGACCTGCTCGCCGGGACGCTCGGATTGCGGACCGGAAAGCCGGTCGTGCGCGCGGGCCGCATCGCGGGGCAGTTCGCCAAGCCCCGCTCCAAGCCCACCGAAGTCGTCGACGGGGTCGAACTCCCGGTCTTCCGGGGGCACATGGTGAACGGGCCGGAGCCGGACCCGGAGTCCCGCCGGCCCGACCCGCTGCGCATCCTCACCGGCTACATGGCGGCCGGTGACATCGTCGAGCACCTCGGCTGGCGCGACCGCGCCGCCGGTCGCGACGTGGTCGAGCCCCCGGTGTGGACCAGCCACGAGGCGCTGCTGCTCGACTACGAGATGCCGATGCTGCGCATGGACGACAAGGGGCGGCTGTACCTCGGCTCGACCCACTGGCCGTGGATCGGCGAGCGCACCCGCCAGGTCGAGGGCGCCCATGTCGCCCTGCTGTCCCAGGTGGCCAACCCGGTGGCCTGCAAGGTCGGTCCGACCATGGAGCCCGACGAGCTGCTCGCCCTCTGCGAGAAGCTCGACCCGTGGCGCGACCCCGGCCGCCTCACCCTCATCGCCCGGATGGGCGCCGAGGCCGTCGCGGACCGGCTGCCGAAGCTCGTCGACGCCGTCCGGGGCGCCGGCCACCCCGTGGTGTGGCTCAGCGACCCCGTGCACGGCAACACCTTCACCGCCCCCGGTGGCCTCAAGACCCGCCTGGTGGGGACCGTCGTGCTGGAGGTCGCCCGGTTCGTCGAGGCCGTGCGGGCCTCGGGCGGCGTCGCCGGCGGGCTGCACCTGGAGACCACCCCGGACGACGTGACCGAGTGCGCGTCCACCGAGGCCGACCTGGAGTCCGTGGGCGAGCGCTACACCACCAGCTGCGACCCCCGGCTCAACCCGGCCCAGGCCGTCTCCGTGGTGTCCTCCTGGACCGTCTGACCCGGTCCGCCGCACCGCGCCACCCGCACCGCGTCACCCGCACCACACCACCCGCACCGCGTCGCCCGCACCGCGTTCGGCGCAGCGGCCCCGACGCCCCGCTCCGCGCGCCCCACACACCCTCGCATCATGCAGAGAACCGGAGCCATGACCGGCATACCCCCCATTCCCGAGTACCCGTTACCGACCGAGGACGACCTGCCGCCGGCCGTCGTGTCCTGGAAGGCCGAGCCGGACCGCGCCGTCCTGCTGGTCCACGACATGCAGCGCTACTTCCTCGCCCCCGTCCCCGACCGCACCCGCACCGCGCTGGTCGGCAACGCGGCGCGGCTGCGCGACCGCTGCGCCGCCCTGGGCGTCCCGGTCGCCTACACCGCCCAGCCGGGCGGCATGACCGACGAACAGCGCGGCCTCCTCAAGGACTTCTGGGGCCCCGGCATGCGCCCCGCCCCGGAGGACCGCCAGGTGGTGGACGCCCTGGCGCCCGCCGAGCAGGACTGGCTGCTCACCAAGTGGCGCTACAGCGCCTTCTTCCGCACCGACCTGCTGGAGCGGATGCGCGACACCGGCCGCGACCAGCTGGTGCTCTGCGGCGTCTACGCCCACGTGGGCGTGCTCGCCACCGCGATCGAGGCCTTCACCAACGACATCCAGGTGTTCCTCGCCGCCGACGCCACCGCCGACTTCTCCGCGGAGTACCACCGCTCGGCGCTCGGCTACGCCGCCGAGCGCTGCGCCCGGGTCACCACGGTCGGGAGGCTGTTCCCATGACGGCCGACCCGTACGGCCCGAGCGGCGGCCCGGACCTGCTCCGCGAGGTGCTGGCGGGCCGCCCGGAGGCCTTCGCCCTGCTGCACCGGCCGGCCGCGGCCGCCGGGGGCGGGGCCGGCGGCCCGGTGGTGGAGGTGCTGACCGGCTCGGTGGCGCTGCCCGCCGCGCTGGCCGACATCCCGCTGGCCGACACCCCGCCGGCCGCGGCGCCGGGCACCGGGGAGCGGCACGAGGTGCTCGTGGTGGTCCCCTACCGGCAGCTCGCCGAGCGCGGCTTCGCGGCCGCCGACGACGGGACGCCGCTGGTGGCGATGACCGTCACCGGCCAGCAGCGGGTGCCGCTGGCCGAGGCGCTGGCGCGCCTGCCGGACGTGCCGACCACGCTCGCCGGCGGCGTGTTCGACGTCGACGACGAGGCGTACGGCGAGGTGGTGAGCCGCATCGTCCAGGAGATGATCGGCACCGGCGAGGGCGCGAACTTCGTCATCCGCCGCACCTTCGTCGCCGACATCACCGACTACGGTCCGCTCAGCGCGCCCGCGCTGTTCCGCCGGCTGCTGGAGCGGGAGTCCGGCGCCTACTGGACCTTCCTGGTGCACACCGGCACCCGCACCCTGGTCGGCGCCTCGCCGGAGCGGCACGTCAGCCTCCGGGACGGCACCGCGGTGATGAACCCGATCAGCGGGACCTACCGCTACCCGCCGTCCGGGCCGACCCTCTCGGGCGTGCTGGAGTTCCTCGGCGACCGCAAGGAGACCGACGAGCTCTACATGGTGCTCGACGAGGAGCTCAAGATGATGGCCCGGATCTGCCCGGGCGGCGGCCGGGCGGTCGGCCCGTACCTCAAGGAGATGGCCCGGGTCGCGCACACCGAGTACCTGATCGAGGGCCGGACCGACCGCGACGTGCGGGACATCCTGCGCGAGACGATGTTCGCCCCCACCGTGACGGGCAGCCCCGTGGAGAGCGCCTGCCGGATCATCCACCGGTACGAGCCGGGCGGCCGCGGCTACTACAGCGGCGTCGCCGCGCTGATCGGGCGGGACGCGGCGGGGGAGCGGGTGATGGACTCCGCGATCCTCATCAGGACCGCGGACATCACCCCGGGCGGGCGGATCGGCATCGGGGTCGGCGCCACCATCGTGCGGCACTCCGACCCGGCCTCGGAGGCGGCGGAGACCAGGGCCAAGGCGGCCGGGCTGGTCGCCGCGCTCGACGGCGGCGTACGGAAGCGTTTCGCCGACCACCCGAGCGTGCTCCGCGCCCTGGAGTCCCGCAACGACTCGATCGCCGGCTTCTGGCTCGCCGACACCGCGGCCCGCACCTCGGCCCGGCCCGAACTCGCCGGGCGCAGCGTGCTGGTGGTCGACGCGGAGGACACCTTCACCTCGATGATCGACCAGGAGCTGCGCTCCCTGGGCCTGCGCGTGACGGTCCGCCGGTTCGACGAGGAGTACGCCTTCGAGGGCCACGACCTGGTGGTGATGGGCCCGGGCCCGGGCGACCCGGAGGAGGCCGCGCACCCGAAGATGCGGCACCTGCGCGGGGCGGTCGACACCCTGCTGGCGGAGCGCCGGCCGTTCCTCGCGGTCTGCCTCAGCCACCAGGTGCTCGGCCTGCGGCTCGGGCTGCCGATCCGCCGCCGGACGGTGCCCAACCAGGGGGTGCAGAAGGAGATCGACCTGTTCGGCGCCGTCGAGCGGGTCGGGTTCTACAACACCTTCGCCCTGGTCGCCGGAGCGGAGGAGTTCACCGCGGAGGGCGTCGGACCGGTCCGGGTCAGCCGCGACCCGGCCACCGGCGAGGTCCACGCGCTGCGCGGGCCCGGCTTCGCCTCGCTCCAGTTCCACCCCGAGTCCGTCCTCACCCGGGAGGGGCCGCGGATCGTGGCCACCGCCCTGTCCGGCCTGCTCGGCCCGGCGCGGGTCCCCGACCCGGCCTGACCCTCCGGTGGACCGCCGGGCCGGCGCACCTCCCCCCGATACGCGCCGGCCCGGCTCCGCCCTGCCCCGACTCCGCCCGCCCGCGGCGCGCCGTGCCCGGCCGACGCGGTGCGGCGCCGCACCCGCACCCGCACCCCCAATGACGAGTGGGAGGACCCATGCACCAGTACGTCGTCGTCGACGCCTTCGCGCGCCGGCCGCTCACCGGAAACCCGGTGGCGGTCTTCTTCGGGGCCGACGACCTCTCCGCCGACCAGATGCAGCGCATCGCCCGGGAGATGAACCTCTCCGAGAGCACCTTCGTCCTCGCCCCCGAGCGGGGCGGCGACCACCATGTGCGGATCTTCACCCCGGTGAACGAACTCCCCTTCGCCGGACACCCGTTGCTCGGTACGGCGATCGCCCTGGGCGAGCGCACCGAGGCCGACACGCTGCGGATCGAGACCGCGATGGGCGTCATCCCGTTCGAGCTGGAGCGGGAGGGCGGCCGGACCGTGGCGACCAGCATGCGCCAGCCGGTGCCGGTCTGGGAGCCGTTCGACCGGGCCGAGGAACTGCTGCGGGCGCTGGGGGTGAGCGGGTCGACGCTCCCGGTGGAGATCTACCGCAACGGCCCGCGGCACGTCCTGGTCGGTTTCGAGAGCGTCGAGGCGCTGTCCGCGGTGGACCCGGACCACCGGGCGCTGGCCCGCTTCCCGGACATGGCGACCAACTGCATCGCCGGCTCCGGGACGGTCTGGCGCAACCGGATGTTCTCGCCCGCGTACGGGGTGGTGGAGGACGCCGCGACCGGCTCCGCGGCCGGGCCCATCGCCATCCACCTGGCCCGGCACGGTCTCGGCGCCTACGGGCAGCGCATCGAGATCACCCAGGGCGTCGAGATCGGCCGGCCCTCGCCGATGGGCGCCCTGGTGCACGGCGAGGGCGACCGCGTCGACAGCGTCGAGGTCTCGGGCCACGGCGTCATCACCATCGAAGGAGTCCTGCATGTCTGAGCACCGGTCCGGGCCGTCGAAGCGCTCCGAGTCGCTGACCGGGACGGTCGTGGTCGACTTCCCGGAGTTCCGCACCCCGCCGGCCGAGCCGATGGGCCTGCTGAACTCCTGGCTGGCCGCCGCGGCGGGCCACGGGGTGCGCGAGCCGCGCGCCCTCGCGCTGGCCACCGCCGACGCCCGGGGCCGCAGTTCGTCCCGGACCCTGGTGATCAACCGGATCACCGGGCGGGGGATCGTCTTCGCCACCCACGAGGGCAGCCAGAAGGGCCGGGAGCTGGCGGAGAACCCCTGGGCCTCCGGCGTCCTGTACTGGCGGGAGACCAGCCGGCAGATCGTCCTGGCCGGGCCGGTGCGCCGGCTGCCGGACGCCACCGCCGAGGAGCTGTGGGCGGCCCGGGCGGTGTTCACCCACCCGATGACCACGGTCTCCCGGCAGAGCCGGCCGGTGGAGGACCTCGACCACTTCGAGGAGATCCGGGCCGAGGCCCTGGAGCTCGGCCGTCCGCAGCGGCCGCTGCCCCGCCCCGCCTCCTACACCGCCTTCGAACTGGTGCCCGACGTCCTGGAGTTCTGGGCCGACGGCACCGACCGGCTGCACGAGCGGCTGCGCTACGACCGCACCGCCGACGGCTGGGGGATCAGCCGGCTCCAGCCGTGACCCCCGCGCGGAGCGCCCTCCGCGCCGACCCCTTCCCCCGTTCCGGAGATGTCATGACCTCAACAGAGCCCGCGCGGATCTTCACCGACCACCACGACCTGCGCGCCCGCAACCGCCGCGCCGTCGAGCAGTACCTGGAGACCGGCCCGGAGGCCCGGCTGCGCCGGTACACCCTCTACACCGAGGACGGCACCGCCGCCCTCTTCTACACCGACACCGGCCGGCCCATCGTGGTCACCGGCCGGGAGAAGCTGAAGCGCCACAACGAGCTCTCCCTGGAGGTCCTGCCCGACTGGCGGTGGTCCGACGTCCACCTCTACGAGACCCAGGACCCGGACCTCGTCATGGTCGAGTGCGACGGCGAGGGGACGATCCGCTTCCCCGGCTATCCCGAGGGCCGCTACCGCAACCACTTCATCCACGGCTTCACCCTGCGCGACGGCCTCATCGCCGCCAGCCGGGAGTACACCAACCCGATCGAGCACATGAAGTCGCTCGGCATCGAGACCCCGCACATCCGGCGGGACTGGATCCCCACCGACTGACCGGCCGAGGGGATCCGGGTGTCGCACGCACGCACCGAGGAGATTCGATGGAGTCCCACCCCTGTCCCAGGAACCACGGACGGGCGGCCCCCGCCGCCGCCGGTTCCGTTCTCTGCGCCCCGTGCATCGGGCAGTTGGAACGCACCCTGCGGGCGCTTCCGGAGCTGCACCGGGAGTGCCTGCACCACATCCAGGCGGAGCCCCGGCGGCGCAACCCCACCAAGGTCTCGGGGACCCGCCGCCGGGACCGGCTGAACCTGGCCGCGATCGATGCCCGCAACAACATCGTGGCGATCCTGGAGTCCTGGTCGCACTTCGCCGCCGAGCGGCTCGGCACCACTGCGGCGGTCCGCTCCGTACCGCACCTGGCGCGGTTCCTCGGCCGCCACCTGGACTGGCTCGCCGCGCAGCCGCCGGCCGCCGAGTTCGCCGACGAGATCGAGGACCTGCGGGTCGAACTGCTCAACGCGATCGACCCCGACCCGGACACCGCCGGCAGCCCCGCGCCGCCCGCCCGGGACTGCGTCGTCGACGGCTGCCCGGGGACGATCGACGCCTCACCGCAGCACCACACCGGGGGACGGACCAGCATCGGCTGCTCGTCCGGACATTCATGGGGGATACGCGAATGGCTCACGCTACGGCATCTCATGGACCAGCGGCGAAAGGCGGCGGTCTGAGCCGCCCGCCCCGCCACCGGCTCGTGCCGACGAACGTCGCCGCGCTCGCCGCCGGCGTCTCGGAGGCGACCATCCGCAAGTGGGTCAGCCGGGGGAAGATCACCCGCTACGGCACGCCGGGCCGCTCGGAGTTCGACATCGAGGAACTCACCGCGATCGCCCTGCGCCGTCGGGCCTGAGCACAGCGCCGCCGGGCCCGAGCACAGCGCCACCGGGCCTGAGCACAGCGGCACCGGCGACGACCCCGCGGATCCGCCGCCGGGCGGGCGGCAACACCGCCCGTCAGCGGATCCGCGGGTGCTCCGTGCCCGGGTCCCGGGGGCCGTCAGCGCTTCTCGTAGCGGCGCTTGTGCCCGCTGATCCCGGCCAGCCGGAACGGGCCGGTGGTCTGCTCCGGGGTCGGGTGGTCGCCGCCGTCCGCCGGGAGCGACGCCCCGTGCAGCTCGCGGTAGCGGGCGAAGCCGACCGGCCGTCGGCGCTCGACCGCCGCCCGGTGCTCCGCCGTGCGCAGGTGCGCCCGGTAGCCCGGTACGACCGTCCCGGCGAAGAACTCCGCGACGCTGCCCGAGCCGTAGCTGAGGAAGCCCACCGCCCGCCCGTCGAGGTCCTCCGCCTGGTCGAGCAGCGCGGCCAGGCCCAGGTACACCGAGGCGGTGTAGCTGTTGCCGATCACCTCGTTGTACGCGGTGGTCAGCCCCAGGGCCGCCCGGACCGCCGCCTCGTCGGTGTCGTACCCGGCGCAGTTCAGCAGGTGGCGGTGCGCCTTGTAGGCCATCCTGGTGAACGGCTGGTGGTAGCAGAAGGCGCTGAACGCCTCCAGCGGCCGGCCGCCCTGCCCGGTGTAGTCCTTCCAGGTCCCCTGCACGGCCTGGAGGTAGGCGCCGATCGACTCCTGGCCGTCGACCAGCGCGGCGTCCCGGTAGTTCGGCCGCCAGAAGTCCATGACGTCCGCGGTGAACAGGCCCGAGGGCTCCTCGATCCGCACCAGCGCCGGGTCCGCCGCCACCAGCATCGCCACCGCGGCGGCGCCCTGGGTCGCCTCGCCGGGGCTGTCCGGCTCGTACTTGGAGATGTCGCTCGCCACCACCAGGACCTTCTGCGCGGGGTCGCGGTGGATCAGCCCGAGGGCGAACTGCAGGGCGGCGGTGGCGCCGTAGCAGGCCTGCTTGAGCTCGACGACCCGGGTCGCGGACGGCAGCCCGAGCAGCGAGTGGACGTACACGCCGGCGGCCTTCGCCTGGTCGATCGAGGACTCGGTGGCGAACACCAGCGTGCGGATGCCGTCCGCGCCGTGCCGGGCGACGACCGGGGCCGCGGCCGCGGCGCCCAGGGTGACGATGTCCTCGTCGGCGGCCGGCACGCTCATCGAGCGCTGGCCGATGCCCACGTGGTACTTGCCGACCGGCGTGCCGTTGTGCTCGGCGAGCGCCGTGTGCGGCAGCACGAACTCGGTGGTGGCGAAGGAGAGGTCGTGGATCCCGACCGGGCCGCGGGTGCTGCCGGGGGCGTCGGAGGTGCTCGTGGACATGCGCTACACCCCGACCTTCTCCGTCGCGCCGCCGCGTTCCAGCTGGACGTGGGCGCGCATCAGCTCGCCCGGGTTGGTCTGCGCCGCGAGCAGCGAGAGCTCGCCGCAGAGCACGGTCGCCGCCGCGATGACGGCCAGCCGGCGGGCGTTCTCCCCGGGCGCGCGGTCGGCCCGGCAGCCGAGCCGGGCCAGGTTGGCCTCCACGAAGGCGAGCCCCTTGCCGTTGCCCACCGTGCCGACGATCAGGTTCGGCAGGGTGCAGGCGAAGTACAGGTCGCCGTCGCGGTCCTCGGCCATCACCACGCCCTGCGAGCCCTCGACGATGTTCGCCGCGTCCTGGCCGGTGGCCAGGTAGAAGCCGAGCAGCATGTTCGCGAAGTGGGCGTTGGCCGAGCGGATGCCGCCCGCCAGCAGGGTGCCCAGCATGTTCTTGCGGACGTTCAGCCGGGCGACCTTCGCCGCCGTGGTGCGCAGCACGCCGGTGACCACCTCGCGCGGCACCAGCAGCTCGGTGACCACGTTCTTGCCGCGGCCCAGGATGCCGTTGACGGCGGTCGCCTTCTTGTCCGTGCAGTAGTTGCCCGATATCGAGCCGTAGGAGATCCCCGGGACCGTCCGCAGCAGGTGCTGCAGCAGCGCGTCGGAGGCGAGCGTCGCCATGTTGTGCCCGGAGGCGTCGCCGGTGGTGAACTCGAACCGGACGAACAGCAGGTCGGCGTTGATCTCGTGCCGGACGCCGACGAGTTCGGCGAACCGGCTGCAGCCGCGCACCACCTCCTTCAGTTCCTCGAAGCGCGCCTCGATGGCGCGGGCGGCGGCCAGCGCGGTCTGCGCGTCGGTCGCCTCGACCAGCACCGAGCGGGTCATCCGCTCGTCGACCAGGGTCGCGACGATGCCGCGCTCGGCGAGCATGGAGACCTTCGCGCCGCGGCCCACCGAGGGCCACAGCGGGGACTCGTAGGTGGCCAGCGGGACGTGGGTCTCGGTGGTGGCGACGTTCCCCGAGATGCGCACCGGTCCCACCCAGCGCATCGGGACGCCGGCGACGGCGTGTTCCTCGGTCATCGGGTGCCTCCCGTGAGGTCGTCGGCCGCGGCGGCGGAGCGCCGGGCGAACTGCGCGGTGTCGATGCCGCGGTCGGCGCAGAACTCCCGCAGGGAGCCCTGGATCAGCAGGTCGCAGCGGGTGAGGTCGGCGGGGGTGGCCGCGCCGAGCATGGTCATCAGCGCCGCCAACTGGTCGAGCCAGGTGGAGAGCTGGGCGACCAGCGCGTCCACGCCCTCGTCCATCAGGGTGCGCAGGAAGGTGCCGGAGGCCCCGACGCCCCGTGCGCCGAGCGCCAGCGCCCGTACCACGTCGAGCGGGTGGCGCACGCCGCCGGAGGCCAGCACCGGCAGGTCCACGCCCTGCGCGTCCAGCAGGCAGGCGGCGGTGGACAGGCCCCAGCCCTCCAGGAAGGTGTAGTCGCGCAGGTCGCGCCGGCCGTTCTCGATCCGGGCGAAGTCGGTGCCGCCCCGGCCGCCGAGGTCGGCCACCCGCACGCCCAGCTCGCGCAGCGTCAGGACGGTCTCCCGGCTGAGCCCGAAGCCGACCTCCTTGACGACCACCGGGACGTCCACGCCGGCCGCGATCCTGCCGATCTGCGGCACCCAGGCGGAGAACGAGCGGTCGCCCTCCGGCATCACCGTCTCCTGGACGGTGTTGACGTGGATCTGCAGGGCGTCGGCCCGCAGCAGGTCGACGGCGCGCCGGGCCTTCTCCACCGAGGCGGTGGCGTTGACGTTGGCCAGGACGAAGCCGTCCGGGTTCTCCTCGCGCAGCACGCTGAACGTGCCGGCGCAGGACTCGTCCTTGAAGTAGGCGCTCATCGAGCCGGAGGCGATCGGCACACCGGTCTTCCGGGCGGCGATCGCCAGGTCGCGGTTGATCCGGCCGGTCATCTCGCTGCCGCCGGTCATCGCGTTGATGTACAGCGGGACCGGCCAGGAGAGGCCGGCGAAGGTCGTGGCCAGGGACACCCGGGGCCGGTCGGTCCCGGCCAGGGCGTGGTGGACGAACGACACCTCGTCGAACTGGTTGCGCCCGACGTGGCCGTGCTGCTGCTCGACCGCGAGCCGGACGTGGTCGTCCTTGCGTTGAGAGATCATTCCGAGTTCCCTTCCAGGGCGGGACGCAGGGCCAGGGGTCGCACCCCGGCCGCGGCCCACCGCTCCCGTAGCTGGTCGATGTCCGGCGGCGCGCCCGCGGTGTCCAGCAGGGCGATGCCGCAGTCGCCGCCCCCGGCGCCCGAGGGCTTGGCCGCACCGCCCGCGGCCTCGGCCGCGTCGCACAGCGCCGTCAGGGCGGGGGTGAAGACGCCGAGCCCGACCGCGTCGTCGAGCCGGGCCAACTCCCGGCGGGCGCACCGGATCTGTTCCAGGAGGGCCGACCGGTCGCCCCGGTCGAACGCCTCGGCGGCGGCGCGTACGCAGTCCTCGGCGGCGGCCGCGTAGTGCCGGTGGGCGGGTGTGTCGCGCGGGCCGCGCCGGTGCAGCCCGGACACCATCTCCGCGGTGGAGGCCGGGGTGCCGGTCCAGCCGACCTCCAGGGCCAGCCCGGGCACCGGCGGCAGCCGGCGCACCGCGAGGCCGGGCCAGGGCGCGGACAGCGCCTCGGCCACGCCCCGGTGGCGGGCCAGGCCGAGCACGGCGGCCCGGTCGGGCGACCGGTAGGCGATCCAGCCTCCCCAGGCGGCGGCGGCGAGGTCGCCGCCGGAGCCCTTGGGGTCGAGCCCGGCCGACGCCAGCAGGGCCAGCCGGTAGCGCTCCTCGGCCGACAGCGCCAGGCCGCCGTACGCGGCCACCGCGGCGACGGTCGCCACCGTAGCCGCGCCGCTCGACCCGAGGCCGAGCTTGACGCCGTTCTCGTGCAGCCGGCTGCTGACCGAGAGGTCCAGCGCGGGCTCCGGCAGGCCGTGTTCGGCCAGCAGCCGGCCGACCGTCTCGACCGCGGCGACGACGTGGGCCAGGTCGCGGCGGGCCCGGTCCGGGTCCGCCGGGCCGAGCGGGACGAGCCGGCCGCGGCGCCACCGCCAGCGCACCGGCGCGGCGGTGAGGTCGGAGGAGATCAGCACGCCCGGGCCGGCGGGCCCGGCGGCGGGCTCGGCGGCGGGCTCCGCGGCGGTGACGGTGAGGTGGCGGTCGACGGCCACCAGGATCGCCGCACCGCCCGGCTCCACCACCGCGTACTCGCCCGCGACGAACAGCTTGCCCGGCGCGCTCCGCACCACCGGGGGGCGGCCGCCGCTCACGCGTCGGCGTCCGGGTTCGCGTCCGGCCGTGCGTCCGGCCGCGCGCCCAGCAGCCGGGCGCCCGGCCCCGGCCCGGCGACGTGCACCGCGGCGGTGCCGACGGCCGCCCGCACCGCCGCGGCCACCCGCCCGGCGTCCGAACCCCGGCAGAGCACCTTGACGTTCGGCCCGGCGTCCATCGTCGCGTACGCCGCGACCCCGCCCCGCCGCAGTTCCAGCACGGCGTCCAGCACGGTGAGCGTGGCCGCCGACAGGTAGCGCACCGCCGGGCGGGCCGCCAGCATCGTGGCGTGCATCCCGAGCGCGTTGCGCTCGGCGATCTCGCCCACCGCGTCGAGGTCGGCGCGGCTCAGCGCCTGCTGCATCCCGATCAGGTCGGCCTGGCTGGAGGCGGCCCACGACCGGTACAGCGGCGAGGTGTCGACGGTGCGGCGCATCGCCTCCCGGCTGGACACCGACTTGGGCCCGGCGTCGACCACCGCGACCACCAGCGCCGGGTCCAGCGCGTGCACCGGCACCGCCAGCGGCTCCGCGTACGAGCCGAGGTCGGCGTCGGCGTGGCCCGGCTGCCCGGCGTGCCAGAGGGCGAAGCCGCCGAAGACGGACCGCGCGGCCGAGCCCGAGCCGCGCCGGGCCAGCCGGGAGAGCCCGGTGGCGTCGAGGCCGAGCCCGTACGCGGCGCCGGCGGCGGTGGCCAGCGCCGCGAACCCGCTGGCGGAGGAGGCCAGTCCGGCGCCGGTGGGCACGGTGTTGCGGGTCTCCACGACGGCCGGCAGCGCCAGCCCGGCGCGCTCGCGGACCAGGTCCAGGAAGGCGGCCACCCGGCGCCGCGGCTCGCCGTCCAGCGGCACGTCGTCGAGCGTGACCGCGTCCTGCCCGGCGCCGGGCGCGAGCCGGACCCGGGTGGTGGTGGGGAAGACGTCCAGGGTCAGCGAGAGGCTGTCGGTCCACGGCAGGACGAGCCGCTCGTCCCGCTTGCCCCAGTACTTGATCAGCGCGATGTTCGGGTGCGCGACGGCGGTGGCGTCCCCGGCGGCGGCGGGGTGGTCGGGCACGGTGACGGGCTGCTCAACGGCCATGTCCGGCCTGCCCCCCGAACGGCACGGACCAGGTCTGGACGGCGCCGGCGGCCAGCAGCCGGCGGGTGACCTCGGCCGCCTGCTCCGCGCGGGCCAGCGCGATCACGCAGCCGCCCATCCCGCCGCCGGTGATCTTGGCGCCGAGGCCGCCGCCGGCCAGCGCGGCCTCGACCATCCCGTCGATCAGGTCGGTGCTCAGCCCGCCCGCGCGCAACAGCTCGTGGTAGTCGGTGAGTTGGGCGCCCAGCTGCTCAGGCCGGCCCTCGGCGAGCGCCAGCCGGGCGGTCTCGGTCAGCCCGGTGGCGCGGCGCAGGAAGGCGTCCTGGGTGCCCGGGCGCTCCGCGAAGCCGCGGCGCAGCAGCTCGACGGCGTCCTTGGTCCGGCCCGCGACGCCGCTGTCCGCGACGATGAACAGGCCCTCGCAGCCGATCGGCAGCTCCTGCGCCCGCCCGGCCCGGAACAGCAGCGGGGCCGTCGCGCCGACGGCCATCGCGTCGACGCCGCTGGCCCGTCCGTGGGCCACGTTCTCCGCCGTCTGCACCAGCTCGAACGCCAACTCCGGCGTCACCTCGCGTTCGAAGAGGTCGGCCAGCGCGTGGACCACGGCCCGGGCACAGGCCGCGCTGGAGCCGAGCCCGCGGCCGACCGGGATCGCGCAGTCGATGATCACGTCGAGGTGCACGGTGTCGGGAACGCCCAGCACGGCCCGGAACTCGGCGGTCAGCCGGTGCAGTCCGTCGGAGGCCTGGGCGGCCCTCGGCCGGGCCTTGTCGCCGGTCATCGTGAGGGAGAAGTCGTCGGGATCGGCGGGCGACTGCGCGGAGGACCCGGCGGTGGCCGTGACGGTCAGCTGCGGAACCGGGAGAGCGAGCGCCGGGGCTCCGTAGACCACCGCGTGCTCGCCCAGCACGATGGCCTTGGCCCGGGCCCGGCCGGTGCCGACCGGCCGGGTCCCGCGGTGCTCCGACAGCCCCTCGGCTGCGGCGGGTAGGGACAACGCACTCAGCTCCCCGTGTCGTTTCTGCATGGAGATCGCTCATCCAGGGTTCTCGGAAGGAAGGAATCCGGTGACGGGCCGGGCGCCGGGAGGGCGAAGGGCTCGCCGGGGACCGAGGAGCGGCCCCCGGCGGGCCCGGGCGGGCACCGCCGGCGCGTCCTACTTCTCGGCGACCAGCATCTTCTCGACCGGGCGCCGCCACTGGTAGTACGACTGGATCTTGTGGTACTCGCCCTTGGGGGTGACCGTGACGCCGTAGACGAAGTCGCGGCCCTCGGTGCTGTACGGGGCGTCCTTCACCAGCCGCTCGATCTGCGGGGCGACGGCGACGGGCAGCGCCAGCGGCTCGGGCGTCTTCACCGAGTAGGTGATCCGCGAGATCTCCGGGGAGTCCCAGCTCAGCGTGGCGTACAGGACGAAGGCCTTCTCGTTGAAGGCCAGCAGCTCGTCGCTGGGCCCGGGCAGGCCGATCTCGCGGAGCATCGAGCGGACGCCGTCGGGACCGAAGGTCTCCCGGGGCACCCGGGCGCCGGCGCCGCCGCCGAAGTAGAGGTTGACCGTGCGGCTGCCGTAGTCGATGCCGACCGTGCTGACGACGTCGGACAGCCCGTAGCGGTCGAAGACGTCGAGGTGGGCGGCGATGCTCTCCGGGGCCGACGGCAGCGCCGCCACCTCGCGGACCGTCAGCAGCCGCTCGGCGGTGGGGAAGGACCAGGCCTTGGTGAACCCGGCGCGGACGCCGAAGTCGACGCCGCAGCTGTCGATCGGGAGCCCGCCGTGCACCTCGGCCAGCAGCCGGCCGACGGGGTGGTCGGTCGGCTCGGTCAGGCCGTCGGCCAGGGCGACGGCGTACGGGTCGAGGCCCCGGGGGAGCATGGTGAAGCGGCAGTCGAGGTCATCGGCGCCGAGCGGGCTGTTCTGCACCCGGAAGGAGATCACCGCGTCCTCCAGCACGTCCCGGTAGGCGGTGAGGACGGGCCGGACGGTGTCGGCCTCGAAGGGGACGTCCACCACGCGGGCGGTTCCCTCGATGGCGGCGTAGAAGTTCTCCAGGAAGGGGCTTTCCGACATTGTTCCTCCACCTGTCCAGTCGTGGCGTGCGTGTGTGGACGTCCCCCCGCGCACGCCGCGGCTCGGGCGGGTGACGGATCATCGAGGGGGGAGCCGGTGCTCGTGTCGGCCGCGGACCTGGTCCGACCTGCGCGGACCGGCGGCTGCGACACTCAACCCCCGCCCCCGGAACGGGTTTTGGGCAGGGTGGGCGTGCAGGAATAGTGACACGCGCGCCGCCGCCGGGCCAAGGCCCCGGGAAAGTGACCCGGATCACTCCCGGCGCCCGTGCCTCCGCCGCGCTCCCGTCGGACCCCGCCGGCCCGTCCGCCGGGCCGTATTCGGCCGCACGGGTCGGCCCGGTCTGGCATGATGTCCACGGTGTCGGGGTGCTAGCTCAATGGGTAGAGCAGCGGACTTTTAATCCGTAGGTTCAGGGTTCGAGCCCCTGGCGCCCCACCGGCACGAAGGCCCGGTCCGGATCGTCTCCGGCCCGGGCCTTCGCCGTTTCCGGGCCGCCGCCGACCTGCGGAACGAATCAGCCGGATCGTCGGTTTGTATGATCCAGAGGTGGGCCCACTGGGGAACGAAGGGCCTGCCGTGGGAGGCGTGGGGGGTGCCATTCCCGGGGCGTTCGTCGGTTGTTGTGACCGTCGTATGTGCAACCCGGGGGCGGCCTCGGCCGTCTCTCTGTGTGCAACGCGTCCGGACGCAGGGGGGCGCGGCGTCCGGCGGTGAAAGGTGCACGCATGTCAGGTCAGCGGAGCGAGGGTCCGGCCCGCGGTGACGACGCGCCCGGCGCGCCCCCGGCCGACGGGGCGCCCGCCGGTGCGGTGCCCGCGCCGAGGCCGGGCGGCCGCGCCGAGGCCCGCCGGGCCGCCCAGGGCAAGGCCGGTGCCGCCCAGGGCGGGCCCCCGGCCCCCGGCGGGCGCGCGGCGGCCAGGGCAGCGGCGCGCAAGCCGCAGCGGAGCGCCAAGAAGATCGTCGCCTGGTCCGCCGCCGGTGTGCTCGTCCTGCTGGCGGGCACCGGCGGGCTGATCTACTACAAGCTGAACGGCAACATCAAGTCCTTCGACGCGGACGCGATAGCCAAGGACCGCCCGCCGGAGGCGCAGGCCGACGCGGACGGCAACAAGCCGGTCAACGTGCTGCTGATCGGCTCCGACAGCCGCGGCAAGAACAACTCCGACCTCGGCGGCGGCGAGGAGGGCGGCGCCCGCTCGGACACCACGATCCTGCTGCATGTCTACGCCGACCACAAGCACGCCGTCGGCATCTCCATACCGCGCAACGCGATGGTGGCGACGCCCCCGTGCAAGCTGCCGAACGGGAAGTGGACCAAGGGCAGTTCCAGTGCGATGTTCAACGCGGCCTTCTCCACCGGCGGGAGCGAGGACGGCAACCCCGCCTGCACCCAGAACACCGTGGAGAAGCTCACCGGCATCCGGGTCGACCACACCATGGTGGTCGACTTCTCGGGCTTCTCGGCGATGACCAAGGCGGTCGACGGGGTCGACGTCTGCCTGCCGGAGGAGATCCACGAGGGCGACGTCAACCCGAACCTCGGCAAGAAGGGCGCCGTGGTCCTGAAGAAGGGCCCGCAGAAGGTGGAGGGCCAGCAGGCGCTCGACTACGTCCGGCTGCGCCACGGCCTCGGCGACGGCTCCGACATCGGTCGGATGAAGCGCCAGCAGGCCTTCATCAGCTCGCTGGCCTCCAAGGTCAAGAAGCAGGGCCTCAGTCCGACCAACCTGCTGCCGCTGGCCGACGCCGCCACCAAGTCGCTGACCGTCGACCCCGGCCTCGACAGCGCCGACAAGCTGATGTCCTTCGGCCTGTCGCTGCGCAACATCGACATGCACGACCTCAAGTTCGTCACCCTGCCCTGGCGCTACCGCACCGTCGACAAGAACCTCGACATCGTCCAGCCGGACGCCAACAAGCTCTTCGACACCCTCAAGGCCGACCGGACCCTCGACGGCCAGAACGCCACCGGCGAGCAGCCCCCGGAGGCCGCCTCGCCGACCGCCCCGGCGGCCCCGGCCACCACCACCGCCGTGTCCCTCCCCGCCTCCCCGCTCGCGTCCGACACCGCCGCCAACAAGAACATCAAGGTGTCCGTCCTCACCGGCACCACCGCCGCCGGCATGGCCGGCAAGGCGACCGAGCAGCTCAAGGCGGCCAAGTTCAACGCCACCGTGGCGGGCCGGGCGGACACCACCAAGTACACGACCACCATGGTCCGTTACGGCTCGGGCCAGAAGGCCAACGCCGAGAAGGTCGCGGTGCTGTTCCCGGGCGCGATCATCGAGGCCGGCACCGCGTCGGGCGTCACCGTGGTCGTCGGCCAGGACTTCGCGGCGGCCAACGGCGCCACGGCCGCCGGCAGCTCCTCGGCGGCCCCGTCCGCCCCGGGCACGCCCGCTCCGCTGCCCACCAGTGTCACCGCCGACGCCCGCTCGGCCGACGACAACATCTGCGACAACACCACCTACGGTTCCGGCGGCTGAGCGGGCGGGCGCTCCGGGGCGCGCCGCCGCCGGGCCCGTGCCATGGTGGGCCTGGCGGACACGCCCGGGGGGAGCAGCAGGCCCGAAAGGCGGAACCCATGGCCGAGATCGCCCTGGAGCTCGACATCGCCGCTCCGCGCCCCGTCGTCCTGGCCGCGCTGACCACCCACGACGGGCTGACCTCCTGGTGGACCACCGAGGTGCAGCGGGAGGGCGAGGTGCTGCTGCTCGACGTCCCCGGCGACCCCGAGCCCTACCGGCTGCGGCGTGAGCCCACCGGCCCCGACCGGGTGGTGTGGACGAACGCCGGGGCCTTCCCGCCGCACTGGGCCGGCACCTGGATCAGCTGGGACCTCACCGAGCGGCCCGACGAGCGGGGCGACCCCGGCCACCGCACCCGGCTGCTGCTGCGGCACGGCGGCTGGCAGCCAGGCAGCGAGGAGGGCGTGCCGCTGGTGGCCGGCACCTGGGCGCAGCTGCTCGTCCGGCTCAAGGACTACGCGCAGAGCGGCCGGGCGCAGCCGCTCTTCACCAAGGGCGGCCACCACCACGCGCCGTGACCGCCCGCGCCCCGCCGGTGACCGCCCGGCGCCCGGCGACCCGCCGGGACGCCGTCCGGTGGCGGGATCGCGGAGGCACGGCGATCGTGGGCGGTGTACGGCCGTCGGCGCCGCGCGGCCTCCCCGCCGCGCCCCCGGCGGCCCCGCGGCGGACGACCATCGCTTGGAGGCCCAGGAATGCCCGTAGTCACCGCACCGTACAAGCCCGGTACCCCGTGCTGGGTGGACCTGATGGCGAGCGACCAGCAGGCCGCGCTCGACTTCTACCGCGACCTGTTCGGCTGGCAGGGCGAGGTCGGCCCGGCCGAGTACGGCGGCTACGCCGTGTGCTCGCTGAAGGGCAAGCCGGTCGCCGGGATCATGGCCCGTAGCGCCCCGGGGGGCCAGCCGCTGCCCCCGGTCGGCTGGACCACCTACCTCGCCGCCGACGACGCCGACGCCGCCGCGCAGGCCATCGCCGGGGCCGGCGGCACGATCGTCTACCCGGTGATGGAGGTGGGCGGCACCGGCCGGATGCTGGTCGCCGCGGACCCGACCGGTGCGGTGTTCGGCGTCTGGCAGAAGCTGGAATTCATCGGCGCGGGCATCGTCAACGAGCCCGGCGCGCTGGTCTGGAACGAGCTCAACACCACCGACACCGCCGCGGCCGGCCGGTTCTACCAGCAGGCGCTCGGCCTGCGCCCGGGCACCATCCAGGGCATGGACGGGTTCTACTCGCTCAACGTCGGCGACCACACCGTGGGCGGCATGCAGCCGGTCGCCGCGTACCTGGCGCCGGACACGCCCCCGCACTGGATGGCCTACTTCTCGGTGGACGACACCGACTCCACGGTGGACGCCCTGGTCAAGGCGGGCGGCTCGGTGATCCAGCCGCCGTTCGACATGCAGGCCGGGCGGATGGCGGTGGTGCGGGACCCGCAGGGCGCGGTCTTCGCGGTCACCTCCACCCCGGACTCGCCCTGAGGGACCGGATCCGGCCGCGCACCGGTCCGTTCCGAACGAACCGCCGCCCGTTCCCGCGACGCGCCGCCGGGAATGGGCGGCACGGCGCGCGCGGAACGGTAAGACTGCACCCATGCTGGGGCTACCGGACGACATCCGCGCTTTCCTCTTCGACCTCGACGGGGTGCTCACCCAGACCGCCACGGTGCACGCCGCGGCCTGGAAGGACACCTTCGACGCCTTCCTGCGGGCCGAAGCCGCCCGCACCGGGGGGCCGTTCACCCCGTTCGACGCCGTCGCCGACTACGACGCCCACGTGGACGGGCGGCCACGACTCGACGGCACCCGCGCCTTCCTGCACAGCCGGGGCGTCGACCTGCCCGAGGGCACCGACGCCGACCCGCCGGGCGCCCGCACCGTGCACGGCGTCAGCCGGGCCAAGAACGACACCGTGCTGCGGATGATCCGCGAGCAGGGCGTCGCCCCGTACGACGGCTCGGTCGCCTACGTGCGCCGGCTGCGGGCGCTCGGCCTGCCCACCGCCGTCGTCTCGTCCAGCGCCAACTGCCGGGACGTGCTGCGCGCGGCGGGCATCGAGGGCTACTTCGACGTGATCGTGGACGGCGTCGTCGCCCGGCGCGAGGGGCTGCCGGGCAAGCCCGCGCCGGACACCTACCTGGCCGCCGCCCGGGCGCTGGGCGTCGAGCCCGCGCACGCCGCCGTGTTCGAGGACGCGCTGGCCGGGGTCGCCTCCGGACGGGCGGGCGGCTTCGGCGCGGTGGTCGGCGTGGACCGCACCGGCCAGGCCGCCGAACTGCGGCGCGACGGCGCCACCGTGGTCGTCCGCGACCTCGCCGAGCTGATCCCCGACCACCCGCAGCAGCCCGAGGAGGCGTCGTCGTGATGAGCGGCCAGGAGCAGCCCTTCGCCGTCGACCCGTGGCAGGTCGCCGAACACGGACTGGACCTCACCTCGCCGGCCCGCGCCGAATCCGTCTTCGCGCTCTCCAACGGCCACATCGGCCTGCGCGCCAACCTCGACGAGGGCGAGCCGCACGGCCTGCCCGGCACCTACCTCAACGGCGTCTTCGAGCTGCGCCCGCTGCCCTACGGCGAGGGCGGCTACGGCTACCCGGAGTCCAGCCAGAGCGTCATCAACGTGACCAACGGCAAGATCATCCGACTGCTGGTGGACGACGAGCCCTTCGACCTGCGCTACGGCGAACTGGTCAGCCACCGCCGCTGGTTGGACTTCCGGGAGGGCCTGCTGCGGCGCTCCGCCGAGTGGACCTCCCCGGCCGGGCGGACCGTCAAGGTCGACTCCACCCGGCTGGTCTCGCTCACCCAGCGGGCCGTCGCCGCCGTCGAGTACACCGTCGAGGCGGTGGACGGCCCGGTGCGGATCGTGCTGCAGAGCGAGCTGGTCGCCAACGAGCAGCTGCCCGGCGGCCCCGAGGGCGACCCGCGGGCCGCCGCCGTGCTGGAGGCCCCGCTGCTCGCCGAGGCGAACCACGCGGGCGGGACGAAGGCCGTGCTGGTCCACCGCACCCGGTACAGCGGCATCCGGGTCGCGGCCGGCATGGACCACCTGATCGAGGGCCCGGAGCGGCTGGACACCGTCGCCGAGGCGGAGGCCGACCACTGCCGGATCAGCGTCACCACCGTGCTGAACCCCGGCGAGCGGCTGCGGCTGGTGAAGTTCATGGCCTACGGCTGGTCGGCGACCCGCTCGCTGCCGGCCGTCCGGGACCAGGTGGAGGCCGCGCTGACCGCCGCCCGGTACACCGGCTGGGACGGCCTGGTCGCCGAACAGGCCGACTTCCTCAAGGAGTTCTGGGAGACCAGCGACGTCGAGATCGAGGGCGACGTCGAGCTCCAGCAGGCCGTCCGGTTCGCCGTCTTCCACGTGCTCCAGGCGGGCGCCCGCAGCGAGGAACGCGCCATCCCCGCCAAGGGGTTGACCGGACCGGGCTACGACGGGCACAGCTTCTGGGACACCGAGGCCTTCGTGCTGCCGGTGCTCACCTACTGCCTGCCCGCCGCCGTCAACCAGGCCCTGCGCTGGCGGCACACCACGCTCCCGCTGGCCCGCGACCGGGCGGTCCAACTCGGCCTGGCCGGCGCGGTGTTCCCGTGGCGGACGATCCGCGGCGAGGAGTGCTCCGGCTACTGGCCGGCCGGCACCGCGGCCTTCCACATCGGCGCGGACATCGCGGCCGCCGCCGCCCGCTACGTCCGGGCCACCGGGGACACCGAGTTCGAGCGCGAGTACGGGCTGGAACTGCTCGTCGAGACCGCCCGGATGTGGCGCTCGCTGGGGCACCACGACTCCGTCGGCCGGTTCCGCATCGAGGGCGTCACCGGACCGGACGAGTACAGCGCCGTCGCGGACAACAACGTCTACACCAACCTGATGGCGCAGACGAACCTGCGCGCCGCCGCCGAGGCCGCCGCCCGGCACCCGGGCGAGGCCGCCCAACTCGGGGTCGACACCGAGGAGACCGCCGCCTGGCGGGACGCCGCCTCCGCGATGTTCATCCCGTACGACGAGAACCTCGGCGTCCACCCGCAGGCCGACGGCTTCACCGACCACCAGGTCTGGGACTTCGAGAACACCCCGCCGGAGAACTTCCCGCTGCTGCTGCACTACCCGTACTTCGACCTGTACCGCAAGCAGGTGGTCAAGCAGGCCGACCTGGTGCTCGCCATGCAGGTCCGCGGCGACGCCTTCACCGACGAGCAGAAGGCCCGCAACTTCGCCTACTACGAGCGGCTGACCGTCCGCGACTCCTCGCTCTCCGCCTGCACCCAGGCGGTGATCGCCGCCGAGGTGGGGCAGCTCGACCTCGCGTACGACTACACCGCCGAGGCCGCCCTGATGGACCTGCACGACCTCGGCGGCAACACCCGCGACGGCCTGCACATGGCCTCGCTCGCCGGGGCCTGCATCGCCCTGGTGGCCGGCTTCGGCGGCCTGCGCGACCACGGCGAGGTGCTCTGGTTCCGGCCCCGGCTGCCGATCGGGCTGATGCGGCTCAGCTTCTCGCTGCTGGTCCGCGGGCAGCTGCTGGGGGTGCGGATCGACCACGACCGGACCACGTACACGCTGCGCCGGGGCGAGGTGATCCACCTGCGGCACGACGGCGAGACGGTCCAGGTGAAGGCGGGCCGCCCGGTCTCGCTGCCCACCACCACCCCGCCCGCCCAGGAGCGCTGCAGCCAGCCCCCCGGCCGCGAACCGGCGCGCCGCCAGGCCCAGGCCGGCCTCTCCACCGGCCGCATCACCTCCGGCCCCGACCACCTGGCCGCCGAGTAGCCCGGGCCCGGGCCCACCCAGGGGGCGCCCCGTCCGCGGCGGCGCCCCCTCACCCGTCCGGCCCACCCCGGGTGCGGGGGACCCGCCGGCGGCGGACGGTGCTGGTGTCGCGCGTCCCCGGCGTCAGGAGATCCCCCATGGTGAGCGTGGCCGAGCAACTGGTGGCGGTGCTCCGGCAGGCCGGGGTGGAACGGGTCTACGGCGTGGTCGGCGACAGCCTCAACCCCGTGGTGGACGCGATCCGCCGGGCCGACGGCATCGGCTGGGTGCACGTGCGCAACGAGGAGGCCGGCGCCTTCGCGGCCGCCGCCGAGGCCGAACTGACCGGCCGCCTCGCGGTCTGCGCCGGCTCCTGCGGCCCCGGCAACACCCACCTCATCCAGGGCCTCTACGACGCCCAGCGCAGCGGCGTCCCCGTCCTCGCCCTCGCCTCGCACATCCCCTCCGGCCAGATCGGCACCGGCTTCTTCCAGGAGACCCACCCCGAGCGGGTGTTCACCGACTGCAGCAGCTGGTGCGAGATGCTCTCCACCCCCGGCCAGCTGCCCCGCCTGCTGCGGGTCGCGATCCAGCACGCCCTCGGCGCCCGCGGCGTCTCCGTGCTGGCCTTCCCCGGCGACGTCGCCGCCCTCTCCGCGGCCAACCCGACCGGCACCAGCCACTTCCTCACCGAGCAGGCCGTCGCCGCCCCGCCCTGGTCCCAGGTGCAGGAGCTCGCGCGGGCGCTCAACGCCGCGCGCCGGGTCGCCCTGTTCTGCGGCGCGGGCGTGCGCTCGGCGCACGCCGAGGTGATGGAGGCCGCGGCCGCCCTGCACGCGCCGGTCGGGCACTCCCTGCGCGGCAAGGAGTGGATCCAGTACGACAACCCGTACGACGTGGGCATGAGCGGCCTGCTCGGCTACGGCGCCTGCCACGAGGCGCTGCACGCCGCCGACCTGGTCGTGCTGCTCGGCACCGACTTCCCGTACGACTCCTTCCTGCCCCAGGCCCGCACCGTCCAGGTCGACCACGACGCCACCCGGCTGGGCCGCCGCACCGCCCTCGACCTCGCGGTGCACGGGGACGTCTCCGCCACCCTGCGCGCCGTACTGCCGCTGCTGGAGCAGAAGTCCGACCGCTCCTTCCTGGACGACATGCTGCGCCGCCACTACCGCGCCCTGGAGGGCGTGGTCGGCGCGTACACCCGGGACATCGAGAAGCACCTGCCGATCCACCCCGAGTACGTGGCCTCGGTCCTGGACGAGGTGGCCGCCGACGACGCGGTGTTCACCGTCGACACCGGCATGAACAACGTCTGGGCCGCCCGCTACCTGCAGCCCAACGGGCGCCGCCGGGTGATCGGCTCCTTCCTGCACGGCTCGATGGCCAACGCGCTGCCGCACGCGATCGGCGCCCAGCTGGCCTTCCCCGGGCGGCAGGTGGTCGCGATGGCGGGCGACGGCGGCCTGTCGATGCTGCTCGGCGAGCTGCTGACGGTGGCCCGGCACCGGCTGCCGGTGAAGACGGTGGTCTTCAACAACGGGGCGCTCGGCATGATCAAGCTGGAGATGCTGGTCTCCGGCTACCCGGAGTCGGAGATCGACAACGGCGACGTCGACTACGCCGGGATCGCCCGCGCGATGGGCATCCAGGCCAAGCGGGTCACCGAGCCGGCCCGGGTGCGGGAGGTGCTGGCCGAGGCGCTGGAACGGCCCGGTCCGGCGCTGGTGGACGTGGTCACGGACCCGAACGCGCTGTCCATCCCGCCGCACATCACCGCCGCCCAGCTGAAGGGCTTCGCGCTGGCCGCCGGCCGGACGGTGCTCTCCGGCGGCGTCGGCCGGATGATCGACCTGGCCCGGTCCAACCTCAGGAACATTCCCCGCCCGTAGCGGGCCGACACGCACTCTTGCCCGTGAGGCAAAAATATTGCCCATGCGGCAGGCTGGGTGTCCACTGGACACATGACCACCAGCCCAGCCGGTCCGCCCGAGGTCCCCCTCGTCCCCGCCGTCCCCGTCGCCCCCGGCGGCGACCACGAGACGCAGGAGGTGGCCGGCCTCGCCGCCAGGCTGCGCGACCACCGGCTGAGCAGCCGCCTCACGCTGGAGGTCGCCGCCGCCCGGGTCGGTCTCTCCCCAGCCTACTTGTCCCGACTGGAGACCGGACGCCGGCAGCCCTCACTGCCCGTCCTGCTCGGCCTCGCCCGCGCCTACGGCACCTCCGTCTCCGGCCTGCTCGGTGAGACCGTCACCGAGCCGGACCCGGTGGTGCGCGGCGGCGCGATCGAACCAGGCCGGGCCGGCGGCTGGGGCTACCGGCGGGCCGGCGCCCCCGGCCGGGCGATGCAGGCGCTGCGCGTGCACGTCCCCCCGGGCGTGCAGGACGCCGTGGTCCGCGTCCACCCCGGTGAGGAGTGGCTCTACGTCCTCCAGGGCCGGCTGAAGCTGACCCTCGGCGAACGCGTCCACCTCCTGGAGGAGGGCGACTCCGCCCACTTCGACTCGCTCACCCCGCACTGCATCGCCGCCGACTCCTCGTCCGGAGTCGAACTGCTCTTCATGCACACCCTGCTGCAGAGCCCCGGCGGCGAACTCTGCCTCGGTGGCGGCCCCGCCGCCCCGCACCACTGACCCGCCGTCAGGAAAACCGGAGGACACCCCCGATGGCCGAGACCGCCGCCACCCCCGCCACGACCGCCGCGCCCACCCCGGACACCAACGAGGAGGGCGCCCCGAAGACCATAGACGCCGGCAAGTGGGCCAACCGCCGCGTCTACCACCGCCTGGTGATCTACACCGCCGGCGGCCACCTCTTCGCCGGCTTCATCATCCTCCTGTTCGAACTGGGCAGCCGCAACAAGTAGCCCCGATCCCCCGCCCCAGGCCGCCGAGGCCCACCCCCGGCGGCCTCCGGCCTTGCCGCCTCAGGCCGTGCGCAGCAGCTCGCACAGGGCGTCGAGGGCGGCCGGGAAGGCGCGGTCGGTCGGGGTGGCGTAGCCGACGACCAGGGCCGGCGGGGCGTCCGGGGCGAGGGCCCGGTCGGTCAGGTACCAGCCGAGTCCGGTGAGGACCAGGCCCGCGGCTCGGGCGCGGTCCGTCAGCTCGGGCTCCGGGAGGGAGCCGGGCGGCAGCTCCAGGACGGCGTGCAGCCCGGCGGCGATCCCGGTGACCCGTACCCGCGGGGCCCGGTCGGCGAGCGCCGCGACCAGCTGGTCCCGGCGGCGGCGGTAGTGCAGCCGGCAGCGCCGGACGTGCCGGTCGTACCGGCCCGAGGTGATCAGTTCGGCGAAGGTGAGCTGGTCGATCACCGGGCTCATGGTGTCCGCCGACTCCTTGAGCCGGGCGACCGGTTCGACCAGCTCGTCGGGCAGCGCCAGCCAGGCCAGCCGCAGTCCGGGCGCCAGGCTCTTGGCGGCGGTGCCGCCGTACACCACCCGGTCCGGGGCCAGCGCCTGCATCGCGCCGAGCGGCTGCCGGTCGTAGCGGAACTCGCCGTCGTAGTCGTCCTCGATCACGTAGCCGTCGTGCTCGCGGGCCCAGCGGACGGCGGCCGCCCGGCGGTCGGCGGCCAGCGCCGCGCCGGTCGGGAACTGGTGCGCCGGGGTGAGCAGCACCGCCCCCACCCGTTCTCCCGCCCGTTCTCCCCCCGGTTCTCCCGACAGCTCCGCCAGCAGGTCCGTCCGCGCCCCGGCGCGGTCCAGCGGCAGCGGCGCGAGGCCGAGCCCGGCCGCCCGCAGGGTCTCCCGCTGCGGCGGCAGCCCGTACGTCTCGACGGCCACCCGCCCCGCCCCGCGCTCGCGCAGCGCGGCGGCCAGCAGGGCCAGTCCCTGGCCGAAGCCGGCGCAGACCAGCAGCCGGTCCGGGTCGGTGCGCACGCCCCGCACCCGGGCCAGGTAGTCGGCGAGCGCCCGCCGCAGCTCGATCCGGCCCAACGGCGAGCCGTAGTCGAAGGCCTCGTGCGGGGCCACGGCCAGCGCCCGGCGGGCACTGGCCAGCCAGGCGGTGCGCGGGAACAGCGAGAGGTCCGGGCGCCCGGCGAGCAGGTCGTGCCGCCCGGTGGGGCGGTGGCCCGCCCGCACCCCGACGGCCGGTCCGGCGGGCCGGGGCGCGGCGCGGTCGGCGACCGTCGTCCCCGAGCCCTGCCGGGAGCTGAGCCAGCCCTCGGCGGTCAGCTGCCCGTACGCCTCGACGACGGTGTTCCGGGCGATCCCGAGGTCCTCGCCGAGCGCCCGGGAGGACGGCAGCCGGGTGCCGGGCGCGAGCCGCCCGTCCTGGACGGCCTCGCGCAGCGCGTCCTCCAGGGCCGCGCGCACCCCGGCCCCGGCGGCGCGCCGTTCGCCGAGGTCGAGGTGCAGATCGCCGCCGAACGCGGTCCAGGAGGCGGCGGCGCGGGCGTCGCGCGGGGCGCTCCGGGGGGCGCCGGGGGCGGTTCGGGGGCGGCTCATGGCGGGATTATCGCCGCTACCCCCGCGGGGCCCGGATGTCCGATACATTGCGCCGGACGCGCGATCGCGGTGGGGGTGGCGAACATGGCGTACCGGTACGGGAGTTCGGCGGTTCCGCGGAGAAGGCAGCGGCCCGGTGGCGGGGGCTGTCTGAAGGCCTTCTTCATGCTGCTCTTCTTCGTGGCCCTGGGCTACCCGCTCGCCCTGCCGGTCCTGATGCCCGCCCTTCTGAAGGCGCAGACCCCGCCGCAGCACGCCACCTCCGGGCAGGTGGCGATCCTGGTCGGCATCGCGTACGCGGTCGCGCTGCTGCTGGACCGGCAGGCCGGCCGGGCCCGCCGCGTCGAACTGTGGGTGGTGCCCGCGCGGGCGGCCGGGCTGACCGCCGCCTCGTCGGTGGTCGCCCACCTGGTCGGCGCGTACGTCGTGCCGGAGGTCTTCGGCGGCCAGGATCCGGCCGCCGCGAACGGTGCCGCCCTGCAGTGCGTCGCGGTCGGCGCGCTCGCCTGGGCGTGGCGCACGCGCGTCCGCGCCTGGGCCGGCGACCCGGTCCCGAGGGTGCGGACACCGGCGCGCCCGGTCCGCGGCGGTACGCGCCGCACCGCGACCGTCGCCCGCCCGGCGGCGGGGGAGGTGTGGGTGGCGATGGTGCCGTTCCGGGACCGCGCGGAGGCGGCGCGGCACTACTGCGTGGTGGTGGGCGCCCGCTCCGGGTACGCGGAGGTCCTGCAGATCACCAGCAAGGACAAGGACCACCGCGAGGACCACCTCCGGATGGAGCACGAGGGCTGGGACCGCACCGGCAAGCCGTCCTGGGTCGAGATCGGGATGGTGCCGCGCCGGGTGCCGTACGAGAGCTTCCTCTCCGACCACCCGCAGGGCCCGTGCCCGCCGCGGATCTGGCGGGAGATCCAGCGCCGCCAGGCCGCCCTGGGTGCGGCCCGCCCGCCCCGGCCGCCCCGCCCGCGCCCCTCCGGCGGCCCGGCCCCGTCCGCCCGCGGACCCCGCCGCCCCTGAGGCGGGGCTCCACCGCGCGGCGCGTCCGTGTCACGCGGACCGGTTGGCGTCCGTCAAGGAACGGACGGATCCCGACGCGAGGGTGTGACAGATGAACGGGGAAGACTTCCTGGCCGAGCGCTTCGAGGAGCACCGGCCCCATCTCCGGGCGGTCGCCTACCGGATGCTCGGCTCGCTCAGCGAGGCCGAGGACGCCGTCCAGGAGACGTGGTTCAAACTGAGCCGGTCGGACGTCGGCGAGGTCGCCAACCTGGGCGGCTGGCTGACCACCGTGGTCGGCCGGGTCTGCCTGGACCTGCTGCGCTCACGCGTCGCCCGGCGCGAGGATCCCCTGCAGGAGCAGGACGGCCGGGAGGTCCGGCTGCCCGATCCGGTCATCGGCGGGGCCCGCTCCATCGACCCGGAACAGGAGATCGTGACCGCCGACTCGGTCGGCATCGCGCTGATGATCGTGCTGGAGACCCTGGCCCCGGCGGAGCGGCTGGCGTTCGTGCTGCACGACCTGTTCTCGGTGCCGTTCGACGAGATCGCCCCGATCCTCGGCCGCACCTCCGCCTCCACCCGCCAGCTCGCCAGCCGGGCCCGCCGCCGCGTCCAGGGCGCCGCACCCGCGCCGGACGCCGACCTGGCGCTGCGCCGCGAGGTGGTGGAGGCGTTCCTGGCCGCCGCCCGCGGCGGGGACTTCGAGGCGCTGCTCACCGTCCTCGACCCGGACGTGGTGGCCCGGTCCGACGGCGGCGCGCTGCGGCCGGCCACCTTCCGGCGCGGTGCGAACGAGGTGGCGGCCGGGGCGAGCCTCTTCGGCGCGCGGTTCGTCGGGGAGTCCCGCCCGGTGCTGGTCAACGGCGAGCCCGCGGTGGCCACGTTCGTCGACGGCCGCCCGGTCTCGCTCGCGGCGTTCACGGTGCGCGGCGGCAGGATCGTCGAGCTGAACATCTTCACCGACCCGGAGCGCCTGGAGCGCCTCGGCCTGTCGGCGGCCTGACGCCGGACCGCCCGCCGCGATCGGGTGCGGACGCCGCGGCAGCCCTGGCCGCGGCTCCCCGGTGCCCATGCGTAGCTGCCGCCGGTGCCGGGAGAGCCGGACGCCGCGCTGGCGCGCGGGCGGCCTCCTCCTCCGCGACCCCGCCACCACCGTGCGGAAAGATGCCGGAAAAATCTCTCCGGCGGATGTCGAGGTCCCCGGCCCCGCTCCGACCAAGGGGTGAGAGCGCGCCGGAAGGGGCGCGCGGGACGGGAGGACACCCGAGATGAAGTACGTTGCGATGATCTACGGCAACCAGGCCAAGTGGGACTCGTTCCCGGCCGAGGAGTGGCCGGCCGCGATCGCCAAGCAGGAGGCGTTCAACGCCAAGTACCGCGAGACCGGAGAGCTGTTCGGTGCCTACGGCCTCGCCGACGCCGCCGCCGCCCAGCTGGTGCGGCGCGCGGACGGGCTCCCGGCGGTCACCGACGGGCCGTACCTGGAGACCAAGGAGTACATGGCCAGCTTCTACCTGCTGGACTGCGAGAGCCTGGAGCGCGCCCAGCAGATCGCCGCCGACATGCCGTTCGCGGACGTCGAGCCGGTGGAACTGTGGCCGATCCTGCACGAGTCCCCGGCCGCCGACGCGGCGGGCGTGTGAGCGGCGGCGAGCAGCCGGAACCCGGTGCCGTGGAGGGTCTGCTGCGCGATCTCGCGCCGCAGGCCCTCGGGGCGCTGGTGCGCCGGTACGGGCGGGGGCGGTTCGACGCCTGCGAGGACGCCGTGCAGGAGGCGCTGCTGGCGGCCGCCACCCAGTGGCCGGCCGAGGGGGTGCCGGAGAACCCGCGCGGCTGGCTGGTGACGGTCGCCGGGCGGCGGCTGGCCGACGCCGTGCGCAGCGAGGTGGCCCGGCGGCGTCGCGAGGACGCGCTCGCCCTCGCCACGCCGCAGTCGGCGCTGCTCAGCCCTCCGCCGGACGCGGCGCCCGCGTCCGGCCGGGACGACTCGCTGCACCTGCTGTTCCTCTGCTGCCACCCGGACCTGTCGGCGCCCAGCCGGATCGCGCTGACCCTGCGCGCCGTCGGCGGTCTGACGACGGCGCAGATCGCGGCGGCGTTCCTGGTGCCGGAGGCGACGATGGCGCAGCGGATCAGCCGGGCGAAGCAGACCGTCCGGGCCGCCGGGCTGCCCGACCTGCGGCTCCCGGAACGGCTCGCCGACGTCCGCCAGGTGATCTACCTGATCTTCAACGAGGGCTACACGGCGAGCAACGGCGACGACCTCACCGCGCCGGCGCTGTCCGGCGAGGCGGTCCGCCTGGCCCGCCTGCTCCTCCGACTCGCCCCGGAGGACGCCGAGACGGCCGGGCTGCTCGCCCTGATGCTGCTCACCGACGCACGCCGTCCGGCACGAACGGGGGCGGGCGGCGAACTGGTGACGCTGGAGGAGCAGGACCGCTCGCTGTGGGACCCGGCCCTCATCGCGGAGGGCGTCGAGCTGATCAGCCGCACGTTGCCGCGCGGCCGGGTGGGGCCGTACCAGGTCCAGGCGGCGATCGCGGCGGTGCACGACGAGGCGCCGGACGCGAAGTCGACGGACTGGCCGCAGATCCTGGCGCTCTACGACCTGCTGGTCCGGTTCGGCGACAACCCGTTCATCGCCCTCAACCGGGCGGTGGCGCTGGCGATGGTCGAAGGGCCACAGGTCGGGCTGGCGGCACTCGCCCCGCTGGAGGCGGACAAGCGGTTCGCCCGCCACCACCGGCTGTTCGCCACCCGGGCCCATTTCCTGGAACTCCTCGGCGACCCGACGGCGCCGGACGTCTACCGCGAAGCCGCCCGCCGCGCGACCAGCGCCCCGGAACGCCGACACCTCACCGACCACGCCCGCCGGCTGGAGGCGGGCGAAACCTGGAGGAACGCATGACTCAGCTTCTGAGGGTCCAGAACTTCAACGTCTCGGCCGACGGCATCGCCGCCGGCGCCAGTGAGGACCAGAGCCTGGAGCGGCCGTTCGGCCTCGACCACGCGGAGCGGCTGTTCTCCTGGGCCGGCGCGACGGCCAGCTGGCCGATGCGGACCGACCCGGGGGGCAGCCGGGGACTCGACGACCACCTGACCCGCGACTACCCCCGGAACATCGGCGCCGAGATCATGGGCCGCAACAAGTTCGGCCCCCAGCGCGGGCCCTGGGAGAACCTGGAGTGGCAGGGCTGGTGGGGCGACCGGCCGCCGTTCCGCACCCCGGTGTTCGTGCTGACCCACCACGTGCGTCCTTCGATCACCCTCTCCGACACCACGTTCCACTTCGTGGAGGGCGACCCGGCCGGGGTGCTCGCGCAGGCGAAGGAGGCGGCCCAGGGCAAGGACGTGCGTCTCGGAGGCGGGGTGACCACCATCCGGGAGTTCCTGGACGCCGACCTGGTGGACACGCTGCACGTGGCGGTCTCCCCGCTGGAGCTCGGGTCGGGGCTGAAGCTGTGGGAGTCCCCGGACGAGCTGCGCGACCGCTTCCACCTGGACGTCGTGCCGAGCCCGAGCGGGGTGACGCACCACCTGTTCTGGCGGAAGTAGCGCGGATGCCGTGGGCCCCGGCACTCCATGACGTCCCGCGCCGTCCACCGGTCGGTGGACGGCAGGTTCCACCGGGCGGGCGTGTCGTGGGGCGGGGCCGGTTGCGGAGGATCACCGGTATGAATCAACTCCCCGTGCGGATGGCCCGTTGGAGCGCCCGGCACGCCCGGACCGCCATCGCCGGCTGGTTCGCCTTCGTCGTCCTCTGCCTCGGCGCCGGCATCGCCGCCGGCACCGACGAGGCCACGACCGAGGACTACCGGGTCGGCGAGGCCGGGCGTGCCGAGGCGATCGCCGCCGAAGGGGGCCTGGAGCGCAGGCCCGTCGAGCACGTCCTCATCCACTCGGCCTCCGGGAGGCTGGACGCGGCCGCGGCGGCCGCGGCGGCCCGGGACGTCGCCGCGCGGATGCGGGCGCTGCCCGGGGTGGCCGAGGTGGCCGAGCCCGTCCGGTCGCAGGGCGGCGAGGCCGTCCGGGTCTCCGTGGTGCTGAAGGGTCCCGAGCTCGAAGGAAAGAAGAACGTCGTCCCGCTCCTGGAGCAGACCGCGCAGGCGCAGGCGGCCCACCCCGGGCTGATCGTGGAGGAGACCGGCTCGCCCTCCGTCAGCAAGGGCGTCAACGAGCAGCGCGGGGCGGACCTCGCGCTCTCCGAGCGCATCACCCTGCCGGTGACGCTCGTGACGCTGCTGCTCGTCTTCGGCTCGGTGGTGACGGCCTGCGTGCCGCTGCTGCTGGCGCTGTCCTCCATCGCCGCCGCCCTGGGCCTGTCCATGCTGGTCTCGCACCTCGTCCCCGACGCCGGCGTCGGAACCAACATGATCCTGCTCATCGGACTGGCGGTGGGCGTCGACTACACCCTCTTCCACCTGGAGCGCGAACGCGAGGAGCGGGTCCGCGGCGGCGGGCGGCTCGCACCGGAGGCCCTGGTGGAGCTGGCGGCCGCCACCGCGGGGCGGGCCGTCGTCGTCTCCGGTCTCGCCGTGATCGTCTCCACCGCCACCCTCTACCTGGCCTCCGACGTCATCTTCTCCTCGCTGGCGACGGGCACGATCCTGGTCGTGGCGGTCGCCGTGGCGAGCTCGCTCACCGTGCTGCCCGCCCTGCTGGTGACGATCGGCCGCCGGGCCGAGCGCCGGGCCGAGCGCGGGGCCGGGCGCCGGGCGTCGAAGGACCGCTTCGGACGCCGCGGCGCGGACGGCCCGGGCCGGGTGGTCGGCGCCCTGCTCCGGCCCGCGCAGCGGCACCCCGCGCTCACCCTCGGCCTCTCGGTCCTCCTCATGCTCGGCCTGGCGGCGCCCGCCCTCGGCCTGAGGCTCGTCGACCCCGGCAAGGACACCTTCTCCCGCGACATCCCCGCGATGCGGGTCCACGACCGCCTCACCCACGCCTTCCCCGAGCTCCTGACCAGGCACGAGGTCGTCACCCGCGCCGCCCCCGACCGGGCCGCCGAGGTGAGGCGGGCGCTGGCCGACCTCGGCCGGCGGGCCCAGGCCGACCCGCTGTTCGCCGCCGGCGCCGAACCGGTGCTGCGCGGCTCCGCCGACGGCCGGACCACCGTGCTGGAGCTGGCCGTCCCCTTCCCCGCCTCCTCCGCCGAGGCGATCGCCTCCCTCGACCACCTCCGGCGGAGCCATCTGCCCGCCACCGTCGGCTCGTTGGCCGGAGCGGAGAGCGCGGTGAGCGGGGACGTGGCCCGGGGCCGCGACTACGTGGCCCACGAGCGCTCGACGCTGCCGCTGGTCATCGGCCTCCTGCTGCTGGCCACCTTCCTGATGACCCTCTGGGCGTTCCGCTCACCGGTCCTCGGGCTGCTCGGCGTCGTCCTCAACCTGCTGTCCGCCGCGGCCTCGCTGGGCCTGCTGGTCGCGGTCTTCCAGGGGACCTGGGCCGAGGGGCTGCTCGCCTTCGACTCGCTCGGCGCGATCGCCTCCCGGGTGCCGCTGTTCCTCTTCGTGATCCTGTTCGGCCTGTCGATGGACTACCAGGTGTTCGTGGTCAGCCGGATCCAGGAGTTCGTGCGCGCCGGGATGCCGGCCCGCGAGGCGGTCCTCGCGGGGATCGGCCGGTCGGCCAGGGTGGTGACCAGCGCGGCGGTCGTGATGGTGACGGTGTTCGGGGCCTTCGTCGCCCTGCACCTCACCGAGATGAAGCAGATGGGCTTCTGCCTGGCCGTGGCCGTGCTGCTGGACGCCGTGGTCGTCCGGCTCATGGTGCTGCCCTCGGCCCTGCTGCTGCTCCGCGACACGGCCTGGTGGCCGCTGAAGCGCCCCCGCCCCGGCCCCCGTCCGCGCCTCCGCCTCCGACTCCGACTCCGACGGGCGATCGTAGGCTGACCGTCATGACTCGACCTCCGCAGTCCGAGGACCGGTTCCGGTTACGGTCGCTCCGCCGTTGGTACACGGTGGTGTGGGTCGTCCTGGGGATCCTCCCCCCGGTCGTCTCCGTGCTCGGCGACGACGGCGCCACCACGTACTGGTCGATCGGGCTGTCGGCGGCGCTGGCCCTCTGCCACGCGGGGGCCGCGGCCCGCCCCGACCGCCCGGTGCTGCCGCCGCGGGCCTTCCTGGGCGCGCTCGTCCTCGGCATGGGGGCACTGGCGCTGGTCCGGGGCGACGGCGCGGCGCTGTTCATCGTCTCCCTGCCCCAGTTCTGGCTGCTCGCCGGGAGCCCGCGCCGGGCGATCGCCCTCAGCGCCGCCGCGGCGGCGGCCACCGTGACCGGCATCGTCCGCCACCAGGCCTGGGACGCCCAGGACTTCGCGGCGGGCAACGTCGTCTTCACCCTGATCGGCTGGCTGGCGGGCGTGCTCGTCGGGCTCGGGGTGGTCCGGATCGTCGAGCAGAGCGACGAGCGCGCCGGCCGGCTGGGCGCGGAGCTGGAGGCCGCCCGGCTGCGCCTGGCCGAGGCGCACCGGCTCCAGGGCGCCACCGAGGAGCGCGAACGGCTCGCCCGGGAGATCCACGACACCCTCGCGCAGGGCTTCGCCTCGATCATCGTGCTGGCGGAGGCGGCCGGGTCCGCTCTCGCCGCCGATCCGGGCCGGGCCGCGCAGCAGTTGGCCTCGATCGAGCGGACCGCCAGGGAGAACCTCGCCGAGGCGCGCGTGCTGGTGGGTTCGGCCCCGCAGAGCGGGCCGGCCCCCGGCTCGATCGCCGGAACCCTGCGCCGGACCCTGGAGCGGTTCACCGAGGACACCGGGCTCCCCGTGGCGGCGGAGCTGGCGGAGGTCGCGTGCGACGGGCCGACCCGGATCGCGCTCCTGCGCTGCACCCAGGAGTCGCTGGCCAACATCCGCAAGCACGCGGCCGCCTCCCAGGTGTCGGTCCTCCTCGGCCCGGTCCCCTACGGCATCGAGCTGGAGATCACCGACGACGGGCAGGGGTTCGTGGTGCGGGACTCGCACGGCTTCGGGCTCAACGGCATGCGCCGGCGGCTCGCCGAACTCGGCGGCGAGCTCACCGTGACCAGCTCGCCCGGCGACGGTACCCGCGTGCTCGCCGCGGTCCCGGCCCACGGGCAGGGGTGACTCCATGGGATCCGTGCCGGGAAGGGTCCGCGTCGTCGTGGTGGACGACCACACCGTGATGCGCGCCGGGCTGGTCGCCCTGCTGTCCTCGGAACCGACCGTGGAGATCGTGGGCGAGGGCGGCGACGGCCGGGCGGCCGTCGAACTCGTCGCCCGGCTGCGGCCCGACGTGGCCCTGCTGGACCTGCGGATGCCGGTCCTCGACGGGGCGAGCGCCACCGCGGAGATCACCGCCGCCCGATCGGCCACCCGCGTGCTGATCCTCACCACCTACGACACCGATGAGGAGATCGAGCGCGCGGTCGAGGCCGGGGCCGTCGGCTACCTGCTCAAGGACACCACGCGCGAACGGCTCGTCGAGGCCATCCACTCCGCGGCCAGGGGCGAGACCGTCCTCGCCCCCCGGGTCGCCGAACGCCTGGTCGCCCGCCTGCGCCGTCCCGCCCCCGTGGCCCTGACCGCCCGTGAGACGGAGGTGCTGCTCGCCGTCGCCGACGGCCTGTCCAACGTGGAGATCGGACGCCGCCTCGTCATCACGGAGGCCACCGTGAAGACCCACCTGCTGCGGATCTTCGCCAAACTCGACGTCAACGACCGCACCCACGCCGTCGTCACCGCCCTCGACCGCGGCCTCCTGGACCGCCGCTAGCGTGCGACCGCCGCCGCCGGCGCGCGCCCGGAGCTCAGGCCTTCCGCTGCGCGGCCCACTCCTCGGCGAGGAGGCCGAGCAGCACCTGGTCCAGGAACGCGCCCAGCACCCAGGCCGAGGAGCGCAGCACGCCCTCGCGCACGAAGCCGTTGCGCTCGGCGGCGCGCAGCATCGCGGTGTTGTCGGCCAGCGTCTCGATCTGGAGCCGCTGCAGGCCGCGCACCACGAAGCCGTAGTGGCACAGGGCCGCGACCACGTCGGTCCCGTAGCCCTTGCCGCGGGTGGACGGCAGCAGCCCGAGCCCGACGTGGGCGGTCCGGTTGTGGGTGTCGATGCCCCACAGGGTCGCCGTGCCGACCAGCGCCCCGCCCTCCAACTCCACCACGGAGAAGGAGACGTGCGCCTGGTTGGTGTCGTCCCCCACGAGGCGCGGGTCCTTCGAGCCGGGGCTGATCGGCCGCCACGGCCGGCCTTCGGCCCGCGCGGAGTTGACCACGTCGTCGTAGAGCTCGGTCAGCAGGATCGGGATGTCTTCCTCGTACCGGGCGCGCAGCCCGATCTTGTCGCCTCGAAGCATGCCGACTTCCTATCCGACGGATCGTCCGTCGGCAAACGAATTAGCCCGACCGCACCTTGTCCGCGGCCCCGCTCCGGGGGACCCCGTCGACTGCGAGACAGATCCCGAAGACGCGGTCATGGCCGGTCCAACCGTTCACGCGGCCCCGGTTGTGAGTGGCGGTCGGCGCCCCGCGGTGCGGCTACAGCTCCACCCGCCGCCAGCCCTCGCAGCCGTCCGGCTCCGCGGGGACCGCGGCGAAGTCGTAGCGGACGGTCCCGGCGCCGAGGGCCAGCAGCGAGATCGAGGACGAGCCCCAGATCCGTCCGTCCCCGAACTCGCGCCGCTGGACCAGCGCGGCGGGGTCGTCGAGCGCCAGCCCGTCGCCGGCGGCGATCGGCAGCCAGCCGCCCCAGGCCTCCTCGGCCGTCGCGGGGCCGGGGCGCGGCTCCGGCCGGGGCTCGGCGGTGAAACGGGCCCGGAAGTGGGCGGCGCGGGCGGCCATCAGGGTGCGGATCCGCTCGGAGGCGGTGCGGCTCTCGGCCAGCCCCTCCGGCCCGTCGTTGAGGACGGTGCTCAGGCCGGTCGGCAGCTCCAGTTCGGCGGGCCGGCTGCCGCTGCCGCCCCAGCTCAGCACCCGCGCGCCGGACGGCCGGACGACCACCAGGTGGAACGGGTCGTAGCGGTCGAAGTCCAGGTCGCCGAGCCGGCCGCCCCGGACGGCGAGCAGCGGCAGCTCACCGCGCGAGAGCCGTGCCTCGGCCGGCGCCGGGGTGCCGAAACCGTTCAGCAGGCACGCGGCCACCGGCCCCGCATCCGCACCGCCCGGCTCCACCGCGAGCCACGTCCCGCCCGCGACCAGGTCAAGACCGCCGACCGCCGACGGCTGGGCGGGCCAGTGGCGCCCGGGCGGCGCCCACCGCCGTCCGGCGTACTCGTCCCGCACCGACAGCAGCAGCACCGGCACCGCCGCGGCCGGCTCGATGCTCACGAACGCCGTACACACGCCCGGTCCCCCTGACCTCGTCGGCACCACCCTCCCCGCGATCCTCGCACGAACGTTCGTGAACCGGGAGCGGTCCGGGCCTTCCGCGCGACCGTCCGGCCGTGTCACACTCTGCGCCCCGCCCCCGGCCGCCGCGCCCGAAGTGGCCCATGATTCCGGTGGCCGAACGTACCGGGACGGCGGGCCGCCGGGTTCCTAGGCTGGTGGTCATGACGACGACGAACGACCGCACCGAAGCCACCGAAGCCACCGTGCCCGCCCCGGCGCAGCGGATCTCCCTGCCCGACCTGGCGCCCGAGTACTACAAGGCGATGTCCGCCGTGGAGCGTGCCGCGCGGCGGGGCGTGGACCCGGTGCTCGCGGAGCTGGTCAAGGTGCACGCCTCGATGATCAACGGCTGTGCGTTCTGCATCGACATGCACTCCACCGACGCGCTCAAGAACGGCGAGCAGCAGCACCGGCTGCTCTCCCTCCCCGCCTGGCGCGAGACCTCCTGGTTCACCGCGAAGGAGCGCGCCGCGCTCGCGCTGACCGAGTCGGTCACGCTGCTGACCCAGGGGCACGTGCCGGACGCCGTGTACGACGAGGCCGCCGCCCACTTCGAGCCGGCCGAGCTGGCGCAGCTGATCGCGCTGATCACCACCATCAACGCCTGGAACCGGATCGGCGTGGCCTCCCGGCTCAGCCCGGCCGCGAAGTAGGGGCCGCCGCGATGAGCAGCGAACAGCGCGACAAGGCCCGCCGGCTGCACGAACTCCACCGCCCTGGAAGGCCGTTGGTGCTCGCCAACGTCTGGGACGCGCTGGGCGCCCGGCTGGTCGCGGCCGCCGGGGCGCCGGCCGTCGCCACGGCGAGCGCGAGTGTCAGCTGGGCGCTCGGCAGCGCCGACGGCGAGGCGGCCGACCGGGACGCGGTGCTGGCGCAGACGGCGCTGGTGGTCCGCGCGGCCGGGCCGCTGCCGGTCACCGCGGACCTGGAGAGCGGGTTCGCCGACACCGCCGCCGGCGTCGGCGGGACGGTCGCCGCACTGCTGGCCACCGGCGCGGTGGGCGTCAACCTGGAGGACGGCGCCCGGCCCGCCGCCGAGGCGGCCGAGCGGATCGCGGCGGCCCGCGCGGCGGCGGACGCGGTCGGCGTGCCGCTGTTCGTCAACGGCCGCACCGATGTCTTCCTGCGGCGCCAGGGGGCGCCGGAGGGGCGGTTGGACGAGGCGGTCGCCCGCCTGCGGGCCTACGTCGAGGCGGGCGCGGACGGCGTGTTCGTCCCGGGGGTGGCCGATCCGGCGGTGATCGCCGCGCTGGTCGAGGCCGTCCCGGCGCCGCTGAACGTGCTGGTCGGGCCGGGTTCGCCGGCCGTGCCGGAGCTGGCGGCGCTGGGCGTGGCCCGGGTGAGCCTGGGGCCGGGCCTGGCGAAGGCGGCGTACGCGGCGGTGCGGCGCGCCGCCGAGGAGGTGTACGCGGACGGCACGTACACCGCGCTCGACGGCGGGCTGGACTACGGGGAGCTGCAGGGGCTCCACGTCACCGGGTGAGCGAGCCCAGTGCGCCCACGGCGTGGTCGAGCACGGTGCCGTTGGCGCAGTGGGCGGGCCCGGCGCCGTGGCTGCCGAGCGCCGGGACGACCGCCACCTCCTGGAGACAGGCCGCGGCGGCGCTGAAGTCCCAGGCGGGCGCGGGCGCGGACCCGGGTGCGTTCGCCGGCTCGGACGCGAACGCGGGCGCCGGCGCGGCGGCCAGCGCCAGCGCGGCGAGCACGAGCGCGGCGGGCCGCCGCACGCCGGTCACAGCCCCTGCCCGATCTGGCCGCTGAGGCCCGGGTGGGTCATCTGGCCGGTGCCGATGGCCTCGATCTCGGTGGCGACCTTGCCGACCAGCGGCAGGTCCTTCGCATGGTGGATGACGAGGTCGGCGGGGGAGAGGGCGAGCCCGTTGGACAGGCCGCCGAGCGCGTCCGGCGAGTTCGCGGTGGAGGTGGCGGCGGACGCGGCGGGAGCGGCGGCGGCGAGACCGGCCAGGGTGAGGGCGGCCAGGGTGGCGAGTTTCTTCATGAACCCCCCAACGACCCGGGCCGCCCTCGGTCACCGCAGGTCCCGGACGGTCACCCGCAGCGTCCGCACGCTGTTGCTGACGAACGACCCGATCGGCTCCGGCGCCGGCCCGTCGGCGAGCGCCAGCGCGGGGTAGCGCTCGAACAGCAGCCGCAGCGCGGTCTCCGCCTCCAGCCGGGCGAGCCCGGAGCCGAGGCAGAAGTGCGGGCCGTGCCCGAAGGACAGGTGCCGGTTCGGCTGCCGGGTGACGTCGAAGCTGTCCGCGTCCCGGACGTGGGCGCCGTCCCGCCCGGCGGCCGCGTACGAGGCGAGCAGCGCCTCGCCCCGCCGGATCACCGTGTCGCCGACCGTGATGTCCTCGGTCGCGTAGCGGAGCGGGAACTGGCCGACCGGCGAGTCGTACCGCAGCGTCTCCTCGACGACCGCCGACCACGGCACCGTGCCGTCCAGCACCAGCCGCAGCTGCCCGGGGTGGGCGAGCAGGGCGCGGACGGCGTTGGTGATGAGGTTGAGCGTGGTCTCGTGGCCGGCCACCAGCATCAGCAGCAGGGTGCCGACCAGCTCGATCTCGCTGAGCCGGTCCTCGTCCTCGCGGGCGGCGATGAGGTCGGTGGTGAGGTCGTCGCCGGGCTCGGCCCGCTTGGCGGCGACCACCGAGCCGAGCAGCGCGAACAGCGACTGCCGCGCGGCGACGGCCGCCTCGGGCGTCGCGGAGCTGGAGACCAGGGTGTCGGAGAGCTCGTGCAGTTCGTCCTGCTGCTTGGGCGGCAGGCCGAGCAGCTCGCCGATCACCTCCATCGGCAGCGGATAGGCGAAGTGCTCGCGCAGGTCGAAACCGTCCTCCCCGAGGCCCTCCAGCCCGGCGATCCGGTCGAGCAGCGCGACGGCCCGGGCCTCGACGGCGGGCTGCAGCGCGGCGACCCGGCGCGGCGTGAACGCCTGGGTGACCAGGCCGCGCAGCCGCCGGTGGTCCTCGCCGTCGGCGGTGACCATGCCGGGGACGGTGACGAAGGTGATCAGCGGCCAGCCCTCGGGCAGCAGCCCCTCCCGGAAGGTCGTCCACAGCTGCGGGTTCTTGCCGACGCGCGGGTCGGAGAGCAGCTCCTGCAGCGCGTCGTGGTGGGTCACTGCCCAGACCACCACCCCGCCAGGGAGCTCCACCAGGACCGCCGGGCCGGCTTCCCGGAGCCGGGCGTTCTCCCCGTGCTGGTCGCGTCCGAGGGCGTCGAGCCGGACGGGCTCGGGCCGGACGGGTTCGGGCCGGACGGCACCGCTTCGGTCCCCTCCCCCGGCGCCGGACCGAAGGTCGGGTCCCGGTCCTCCGGAGCCGGGAGCGGTATCTGCGGCGGTGTCCATGCGGCGGGCCTCTCGGGGGCTGGCGGACGGGGCGGGGTGAAGGCGCTGTAGAGCACCGGAAGACTGACCAGGGCGCGCGACCACGGGGACGGGCGCCAGGCCAGCTCATGGGCGGGCACGGCGAGTTGGAGGTCCGGCAGCCGGTGCAGCAGGGTCTCGACGGCGGTCTCGACGATGATCCGGGCCGGGTGCTGGGCCGGGCAGACGTGCTTGCCCGCGCCCCACGCCAGGTGCGCCCGGTTGCCGCCGAGCGCGCCGTGCCCGAGCGCGCCGGGGCCCTGGGCGGCCGGGTCGGCGTTGGCCGCGGCCAGGCCGAGCACGAGCATGTCGCCCCGGCTGATGTACTGGCCGCCGAGCACGGTGTCGTCGGTGGCCCAGCGGCCGGGGAAGTTCTGCGTCGGCGGGTCGCGCCAGAGCACCTCCTCCAGGGCGTCGGCGACGGTCAGCCGCCCGCCGGTGAGGGTGGCCCGGAAGCGGCGGTCGGTGAGCAGCAGCCGCAGCGTGTTGCCGGTCCAGCAGATGGTGGTCTCGTTCCCGGCGACCATCATCACCACCAGGTGGTGCACCGCCTCCTCGTCGGTCAGCGCGGCCGGGTGGGCCAGCAGCCAGGAGGTGAGGTCGGCGCTGGGCGTGGCCCGGCGGCGCCGCACCAGGTCCACCAGGACCGCCTGGAACTCCTGGTTGGCGCGCACCGATTCGGCGCCGCTGTCGGCGATGTGGCTGATCAGCCGGATGAGGTGCGGACCGGCGTCGGCGGGCAGGCCGAGCAGCTGGGTGAAGACCAGCAGCGGCAGCCGGCGCGCGTACTGGGTGACCAGGTCGGCGGTGCCGTCCGGGCCCCAGCTGTCGATCAGCGCGTCGGCGGCCGTCTCGGTGGTCCCGCGCAGCTGCCGGTGGTCGATCTGGGCGAGCGTGTCGGCGACGGCGGCGCGCAGCCGCTGGTGCTCGGCGCCGTCCAGGTTGAGCAGGGTCGGACGCCAGGCGGTCATCGGCTGGAGCCGCGAGTCCGGGGCCAGCCGGCCCTCGGCGGGCACCCGCCAGCGGCGCGAGTCCTTGGAGAACAGCGCCTCGTTGCGGGTGAGTTCGAGCAGCTCGGGATAGCCGAGGACGATCCAGGCCTCGACGCCGGGCTCCAGCTCGATCGGCGCCACCGGGCCGTACTGGGCGCGCAGCCGGGCGTACAGGCCGTGCGGGTCGTCGGCGACGGCGGCGCCGTACAGCGGGGTGAGCGGCACCCCGGCGGGCAGCCCGTCGGGCAGGGTCCCGCGGTGGGTCAGCGCGTCGACCGGGCCGCCCGCGTGGGCGGGGCACCCCGGCGGCGGGACGGCGGCGGTGCCGGCGGGCTCGGGAACGGTCATCTCTGCAGCTCCAGGACGGCGGTGCGGTGCAGGTGGTCGACGAAGTCGATCAGCAGGTCGTACGCCGCCCGCCGGTCCCGTGCGTCGCAGTAGAGGATCGGCGCCCCGGGCAGCAGGTCCAGCGCCGCGCGCAGCTCCTCCTCCGGGTAGCTCGGCGCGTCCGGGAAGGTGTTGACCGCGACGGCGAACGGGATCTGCTGCTCCTCCAGCCGGCCGAGGACGTCGAAGCTCTCGTCCGGCCGGCGCAGGTCGACCATGGCGATCGCGCCGAGCGCGCCGCGCGACAGGTCGTCCCAGAGCGGCCAGAACCGCTGCTGGCCGGGCGTGCCGAACAGGTACAGCGCGAGCCGCCGGTTGAGCGTGATCCGGCCGAAGTCCAGCGCCACCGTGGTGGTGGTCTTGCCGGCGCGCCCGGTGAGGTCGTCCACGCCGGCGCTGGCGGCCGTCATGGTCTCCTCGGTGCGCAGCGGGGTGATCTCGCTGAGCGAGCCGACCAGGGTGGTCTTGCCGACCCCGAACGGGCCGGTGACCAGGATCTTCACCGCGCCCTGGACGGACGGCGGCAGGTACTGCGGTTCGCCGGGCGGAGCGGAGGGCGCGGCGGTCACCGGGCCGGCGAGCGGGTCAGCGGAGTTGGCGGAGGCCAACGAGCACCTCTTCCAGGAGAGTGGTGGGCAGGCGCTCGGCCTGCGGGACGGGCGGGAGCACCTGGACGGCGCCGAGGTCCCAGAGGTCGCCGACGAGCACCTTGACGACGCCGAGCGGCAGCCCCAGGTGGGCCGCCACCTCGGCGATCGACAGCAGGCTGCGGCAGAGGTCGATGATCCGCTGGTGCTCGCGGTTGAGCAGCGCGTCATCGGGGAGCTCGGGCCGCTCCGGTAAGGCGCTGACCAGGCTCTCGATCGCCAGCTCGGGGCGGGTGGAGCGGCTGCGGCCGCCGGTGATGACGTAGGGGCGGACCGGGCCGCCGCTCACCGGTGGCCCCCCGCCGCGAGGTCGGCGCGCGGCGGGCTGGTGAGATGGGTGCCGATCCGCTCGACGAGGACCTGCATCTGGTAGGCGACCAGGCCGGCGTCGACGGCCTCGCCGGTCACCACGGCCAGGTGGGCGCCGGCACCGGCGGCGACGATGAAGAGGTAGCCGCCGCCGTACTCGATGATGATCTGCCGGGTGGCGCTGTGGTGACCGCCGAAGCCCTGGGCGACGCCGCGGGCCAGCGACTGCAGGCCGGAGCAGGCGGCGGCGAGGCGCTCGGCGTCCTCGCGGACGATGCCCTCGCTGCGCCCGATCTCCAGGCCGTCGTTGGACACCACGACGGCGTGCTGGACCTCGGGGACGTTGATGATGTCGGCGAGCAGCCAGCCGAGGTCAGGGGTGGTGGTCATGGAACTCTCCGGAGCGCTGGGGAAGCTGGGGGGAAGCGGGAAGGGAAGGATCGTGCGGGGCCGGTCCCGGGGCGTGGCCCGAGGGGTGGGGACCGGCCGGGTCCTGGCCGAACGGGCCGCGGGGGCGGCCCCGGTCCGGCAGGCCGGCCTGGGCCTGGGCTTGGTGGGCCGCCTGGGACTGGGAGTTGGCCCGGGCGGCCGAGCGGCCGCTGGCGGTACCGGCCTGGAACATCGACATGAACGCCTGCGCCTGCTGAGCCGAGCGGTACGGCGGAGCCGGCGGCGGGGCGGAGGCGGCGTTGGCCGCGTGCCGGTTGGCGGCGCGGCCGCGCCGGTGGTTCCGGCGGGGCAGCGGCGGCGGGGCGGCGTCGTCCGCCGACGGGTCACCCGCCGGGGGGCCGCCCGCCGGGCCCGCGGCGGAGGGGGTGAACGGGGTGGAGGGGGTGAACGGGGCGGACGGGGAGAACGGGTCGGCGGCCGGCGGCTGACCGGCGGTCCCGGTGCGGCCGTCGGTCGTCGGGTAGCCGGCGGGCGAGGGGTAGACCGGCGGGTAGCCGGACGCCTGGGCCGGGTCGTACGGGCTCGCCGCGCCCTGGCCGGGCCGCGCCGGTGCCGCTCCGTACCCGGGGCCCCGGCCCGTCCCGGCCGGCGGCGGGCCGCCGCGGCGCGGGCCGCCGAACACCGCGTCCTCCACCCCGAGGCCCGGCACGGTCGGCGGCAGCGGTTCGGTGAGCAGCGCGTTCGGCAGCAGCACCACGACCCGCACCCCGCCGTACGGCGAGGGCGCGGAGCTGAGGGTGACCCGGAACCCGTACTGCTCGGCGAGCCGGCCGACGGCCGCCAGGCCGAGCTGCGGCACCTCGCCGAGGCGGGAGATCTCCACCGTGGAGCCGCCGGCCAGGGCCGCGGAGGCCTTCTCCACCGCCTGCTCGGGCATGCCGACGCCGCCGTCGTCGATCTCGATGACGGCGCCGTTGTGCACGGGCATCAGGGTGACGAACACCTGGGTGCTGGGCGGGGAGTAGCGGGTGGCGTTGTCCAGCAGTTCGGCCACCGCGTGGATCAGCGCCTCGGTGGCCGCGCCGATCACCGCGGTCTCGATCCGGCTGCGGATCATCACCCGCTGGAAGGGCAGGATGCGCGACTGGGCGCCGCGCACGACGTCCTCCAGCGAGACCGGTTCGGGCCAGTGCCGGCCGGCCCGGGCGCCGCAGAGCACGGCCAGCGTCTGGGCGAGCCGGGCCTGTTGGGCGGCGGCGTGGTCGGCCTTGAGCAGCCCCTCCAGCAGGGCCGGGTCGTCGTGGGTGCGCTCCATCTCGTCCAGCAGGGCCTGCTGGTCGTGCGCCATCACGAGGATCCGGCGGGCCACGCTGAGGAAGGCCCGCTGGGTCGAGGCGGTGAGCTCCTGTTCGTGCTGGACGGCGGCCAGTTCGGCGCTGCGGCGGGAGAGTTCGGCGGCGAGCCGGTCCCGGAGGGCGGCGATCTCACGCTGCTGGCCATCGGCCCGGCGGCGCTGGGTGGCGGCGACCGCGCGGTAGCGGGCGGCGGCCACGAGGGCGAGGACGGCGAGCACGCCTGTTGCCGTTGCGCACCACTGAGTCATCGTCACGCGGCGAATTCTAGGGTGATGATCCTACGAAGGTGTGACCGGATCTCGCCAAGTGACCGGATCTCGCCTATATCCTGTCAATACCGCGCCAATCCGTACTGCTTCGGACCCGATCGGACGGTCCGTGGACCTCCGATCGGTGCACCACCGGCCCCGCTAGTGCACGGGGGACAACCTGTGCAACAGGAGCAACGCGACGTCGTCCGGACGCGAACGCCGTTCGGTGACGTTCAGGGTCAGCAGATCGGCCAATCGTTCCAGCGCCGGACCGGGTTCCACCCGCACCGGACCGGCGTTGCGCGCCCACAGCTCCAGCCCGCCGAGCATCCGCTGCACCGACTCGTCGTAGTCCTCCTCGCGGTCCTCCACCAGGCCGTCGGTGTAGACGAGCAGCGTCTCGCCGGGCGTCAGGTGCTCCACCGCCAGCGGGTACGGCCGGTCCGGGGCCACCCCCAGCGGCGGGCCGCCGGGCAGCTCCAGCTCCACCGCCCGGGCGTCCTGGGAGACCCGGACCGGGGCCGGGTGCCCGGCGCGGGCGGCTCGCAGGGTGCCGTCGGCCGGGTCGAGGGTCAGATAGAGGCAGGTGGCGAACAGCTCGGTGTCCAGCTCGGCGAGCAGCCGGCTGGTGCGGGCCAGCGTGGCGGCCGGATCGTGCCCGTCGGTCGCGTAGGCGCGCAGACCGCTGCGCAGCTGGCCCATCACGGCGGTGGCCTCGGCGTTGTGGCCCTGGACGTCCCCGATCACCAGGCCGATCCGGCCGTCCGGCAGCCGCAGCAGGTCGTACCAGTCGCCGCCGATCTGCATGCCCTCGGTGCTCGGCAGGTAGCGGGCGGCGCTGGCGATCCCGGGCAGCCGGGGCAGGGTGCGCGGCAGCATCGCGCGCTGCAGCTCGGTGGCCCGGTGGTGATGGGTGTCGTAGAGCCGGGCCCGCTCCAGGGACTGCGCGAGGATGCCCGCGAAGGCGGAGTAGAGGGTGCGGTCCTCGCGGCTGAAGACCCGCTCGGTGCCGAAGGTGATCAGACAGGAGCCGACCTGCCGGCCGGAGGCCACCAGCGGCAGCACCGCCCACGCGGCCGGGGCGAGCGGGCCGCCCGCGGCCTCCGCCCCCGGTGGCCGCTCGTGGTCCCGCCCCCGTCCGCGTCTGCGCCCGCGCCGGGCCGGCTCGCTGAACAGCGGGGTCGAACGGGCCAGCGCGCGCTGCATCACGCCCTCCGACAGGTCGGCCAGCCGGGTCAGCTCGGTGCGCCGGGGCCCGCCGTAGACGGTGTGCGCGACGGGCAGCAGCCGGCCCTCGTCGACCAGGTCCAGCACGATGCTGGCCGCCCCGAACGCGGGCCGGGCGACGTCGGTCACGGCCGTGGTGACGTCCCGGACGGTGACCGCCCGGGACAGCGCCCGGGTGAGCGCCAGCAGCAGCGCCGAGCGGGCCCCGGCGGCGGAGGTCCCGTCGGCCGCTCCGGCGTTCCCGCCCCTCCGTACGAGGCGGGCGGTGGCCGGGTGCTCGCCGGGGGTGCGGCCGTGGTCGAGGTCGGCGATCAGCCCGGAGATCCGGACCGGCCGGCGGTGCACGTCCAGCATGACCTCGCCGGTCTCCTCGATCCGGATCACCCCGCCGCCCCGGCGCGGCACCCGGTAGCGGATCCGGTAGGGGCCGCCGGCGGCGAGCGCCTCGGCGAGCGCGGCCTGGACGTCCGGCAGGTCCTCGGGGTGGACGACGAGGTCGAGGTCGGGCGCGGGGGCCGGGCCGTCGTGCGGCGCGGGCCGGCCGACCAGTCGGAGCGCCTGGGCGTCCCAGTAGGTCTCGCCGGTGACCAGGTCGCGCTCGAAGGCGCCGTGCCCGGCGGCGCGGACGGCGAGCGAGAGCAGCGGGTGGGCCGTCCCGGCGGCCGGGTCGCCGTCCGGGCCGGGCCCGGGGCGCACCCCGTTCGGCGCGGCACCGCCGGGGCGTGCGGCCAGGGGCGCGCCGGCGTGCTCCAGCAGGTACGCCAGCCGGTGCGCGCAGGCGTCCGCGAGGGTCTCCAGGACGTCCAGGTCGCGGCGGGGGACGGTGCCCCGGTGGGCGAGCGCGAGGGCGAGGACGCCGATCGGCCGCTCGTCGACGGTCATCGGCAGGGCGACCACGGCGACCATCCCGGTGCCCATCCCGGCGTTCCGGTTCGGGTAGTCGACGCTGGTGCGTTCGGGGCTCAGCAGATAGGGGCGGCGCAGTTTCAGCGCCATCGCGGCGGGCAGCTCACCGGCCGGGTCGACCACGCTGTAGCGCTCGTGGGCCCAGTCGGGCAGGCCGTGGGAGGCGGTGAGCCGGAGCATGCCGCCGGGGTCCAGCCGGTAGAGGGCCGAGCCCTCGCCGGTGATCCAGCCCGGGCCCTCGGCGAGCACGGTGCCGAGCAGTTCGGCGGCGCTGGTGCAGCCGAGCAATAAGCGGACGCAGCGCATGGCACTGCGCGCGGTGGGGCTGCTGCGCGGGTCCACGGGACGGCCGGCCTCTCCGGTTCCTTATGGGGCGGTTAATTCTTAATACCTTATTTCTTAAGCGGGTGAGGCGTGGGGAGAACGACGACTCCCGGGGCACCCGCTCACCCGGTGTGCGGGCACTCTCCGCGGGTCCGGTACCCTTCTCCGTACGACGTTCCGCCGCACCGGCGGGGCGTGCGCGGTACGGGGCTATAGCTCAGACGGTTAGAGCGCTTCCCTGATAAGGAAGAGGCCACAGGTTCAAGTCCTGTTAGCCCCACACCACCCCGAAGGGCCCGGAGCGTTCCCCGCTCCGGGCCCTTCGTCGTTCCCCGGCCCCGGCCGGCGCCGCTCAGGGGCGGGGCCAGCCGCGCAGTCCGGCGGTCAGCACGGTGATCATGCGGTCCTGGGTCTCCCCGAGGTCCTCGGCGAGTTGGAAGGCGCCGCCGGTCGACAGCGCGGCGAAGCCGTGGGCCAGCGAGCGGAAGGTGCGGGCGGCGTGGATCGCCTCGGAGCCCTCCAGCCCGTACCCGCGCAGCACCGCGACGATCACCCCGACCAGTCGGCCGGCCGCCGCGGCCAGGTCCTCGTCGGGCTGCGGCGCCTGCGGCAGCGCGCCATAGCGGTGCGGGTGCTCGGTGGCGTACGCGTGGTACGCCCGCAGGACGGCGGCGACCGCGGCGTCCCCGCCGCGGCCGAGCGCGGCCTCGGCGAGCCGGTCGGCCAGCTCCTCGGTCACCCGCACGGCCACCAGCCGGCGCAGTTCGGCCAGGCCGCCGCTGACGTGCTTGTACAGCGAGGGGGTGGCGACCCCGGCGCGGGCGGCCACGGCGGCCAGGGTGAGGGCCTCGGGGCCCTGCTCGTCGATGAGGGCGAGGGCGTGGCCGACGACCTGCTCGGGGGTCAGTCCGACTCGGGGCACTGCGGTTCTCCTGGCTGAGGGGGGCGGACGGGGACGGCGGCGGAGCTCAGGCCAGCTCGGCGAGGAAGGCCAGCAGGGCGTCGGCGGTGGCCCGCGGGTGGTCGGCCATCGGGTAGTGCCCGGCGCCCTCGATCATCACCTTGTGCGCGTTCAGCGCGGCGGCCTGCCGGTCGGCGACCAGCTCCGGCTTCCCGAAGTCGGGGTCCTTCGAGCCCATCACGACCAGCGCCGGGCAGCGCACGGCGGCGGTCCAGCCGGCGGGCGAGGAGTCGCCGCGGACGTAGCCGCGGGTGGCGGTCTTCCGGCCGGGGGTGCGCATCGCGGCGACCAGCCCGGCCACGTACTCCTCGTGGTCGGTCGGCTTGGGGCCCGGATAGGCCGCCTTGCGGTGGTAGAGGCCCCAGAACGCGGGCGAGTGCACCAGCAGCGCGCCCATCGCGCCGACCACCAGGCGCTGCAGCGCGCCCGGCGGCACGTTCTCGACGAAGGCGTCCAGCAGGACGATGCCGGCCACCCGCTCGGGGGCGTCCCCGGCGGCCTTGACGACGCTGGCGCCGGTGTACGAGTTGCCCGCCAGCACGGCCCGGTCGATGCCCAGGTGGTCCAGCAGGGCGAGGACGTCGCCGGCGATCGCGGCGGGGGAGTAGTCGTCCCAGAGGATCGAGGACTCGCCGAAGCCGCGCAGGTCCATGGTGATCACCCGGCGGCCAGCAGCGGGCGCAGGTGCCGGTAGGCGGCCCGGCTGTCGAGCATCCCGGGGAGCAGCACGACCGGGGCGCCCTCGCCGTGCCCGGTGTCGTCGAAGGCGATCCGGCCGCCGGGCAGGTCGAGGTGGCGGGTGGCGGGAGCGATGGTGCCGTTCACGGGGAGCCTCCTGGGCGGGGGATCGTCAGCGAGTGTCAATAGCCATAAAGCTAAGGCTAATAGCCTTAGCCGTCAAGCCGTCGACGCCGCCCCCCGTCCGCGGGGCCCGGTCAGACCCCCTCCACCTTGAACGGGTCGTGCTCGGCCAGCAGCTTGTCGAGCCGCGCCTGGTCGACCCGGGTCACCAGCTCGGAGGTCTCCTGCCGGTCCCGGACCACCTTGGCGAGGGTGAACGTCGAGGTGATCGTGTAGAGCAGGCCGAGGGCGAGGAACGCCCGGGTCCACGGCTCCACCGGGAGGAAGGCGATCCCGGCGCCGAGGGCGGTGGCGGAGAGGGTGAAGGACAGCACGGCCTGGATGTAGTACGCGGCCGTGGTGCGGGACTGCATCGGTGCGCTCATGGGCGCCAGGATGGCCGCGCCCGGCCCGGTCGCACATGAGTAGGTGTACTCAAGTGAGGGCCCGTTCGTTGACGTCCCGACACGTTCGGTAGTGTCAGATGTCATCAAACGTCCCAAAACGCCCATCGGGCAGCGTGGTGCCCGATCCGTATCCCGTCGTCACCAACGGATGGCTTGGAATCGGGGGGCTCTCGGATTAACGTTTGATAACGCAGCGCGGTCCGCAACGCCGTACCCAGACGGCACCGTGCGCCGTCGCCTAATCCCGCCGGCCGGCCTCCGGGCAGGCCAGGGAGCCGGGGAACCACGTTCCTTGGGGTGAATCGGTCAGGCCCTGGCTCGTCCGGGCCCAGCCGTAGGAGACCTTCCTGCTCCGAACCCGTCAGCTAACCCGGTAGGCGCGAAGGAAGGAAAGGAGCGCGCCTCCGTGGCGTCGACGCACACTCCGGCACACCCGTCCGGCTCCTCGGCCGGCACCCAGCTGCTCGACCACCCGGGCCCCTTCGCCGGGCACGGCCCGTTCGGCGGCCCCGCCGACGAGACCGCCCCGCCGGCGGCGGAGACCAGCCGGCACCGGATGCCCCGCCAGGGCCGCGGCACCGCTCCGCTGCTCGGCGTCACCGCCGTCGCCGCCACCCTGGGCGCCACCGGCTTCGCCTCCGCCACCCCGGCCGCCGCGCCCGCCGTCGAGGCGCCCGACGAGCTGCCGGTCGCGCTCTCCGCCGACCCCGGCCTCGCCCTCGCCGCCCGCATCCAGCAGCAGGCCGACAGCCAGCGCACCGCGGCCGAGGAGACCGCCCGCGTCCAGGCCGCCCAGGAGGCCGAGGCCAAGCGGGCCGCCCAGATCGCCCAGCAGGAGCAGGCCGCGCGCGCCGCCGAGGAGGCCGAGAAGGCCAAGCTCGCCGCCATCAAGCTGCCGGTGAAGGACTACCGGCTCTCCGCCCACTACGGCCAGAGCGCCCGCTACTGGGCCCACCTGCACACCGGTCTCGACTTCGCCGCCGACCAGGGCGAGCCCGTCTACGCGGTCGGCCAGGGCACCATCACCTCGGCTGGCTGGGCCGGCGCCTACGGCTACCGGATCGTCGAGACCCTGCCCGACGGCACCGAGATCTGGTACTGCCACCTCTCCTCGATCATCAAGGGCTCCGGCAAGGTCGTCCCCGGCCAGCAGATCGGCAAGGTCGGCGCCACCGGCAACGTCACCGGCGCCCACCTGCACGTCGAGGTCCGCCCCGGCGGCGGCGCCCCCGTCGACCCGGAGAGCTGGTTCGAGCAGCGCGGCCTCACGCCCTGACGCTCCCCGCGGACCACGAGGGCCCCGGCCGCACGGCCGGGGCCCTCGCGCGTCCCTACGCCTCGTCCCCGTCCCCGTCCTCGTCCGCGCCCTCGTCCCCGTCCGGCTCCAGCGAGGCCAGGTAGGCGTCGATCTCCGCCTGCCCCGGCTCCGGCGCCAGCTCCGGGAACTCGTCCACCAGCAGCCGCGGCAGCCCCGGCACCGTCCACGCGCCGGCCAGCTCCAGCGCCACCCCGACCGCGGCCTCCTCGAACGCCCCGAAGTCCCCGGCCAGCTCGTCCGGCATCGGCCGGCCCAGCGCCGTCAGCTCCGCCAGGTTCCGGTAGCTGCGCCGCATCAGCCCCTGCTCCAGCAGCCGCCGCGCGCCGTCGGTGGCCATCCCGACCGCCAGCGGCCGGGCCCCGCCGTCCCAGCCCCCGTCGTCCACCGGGTCCAGCGCGCCGTCCGCCTCCAGCGCCGCGAACGCCGCCGAACGCTCCTCCCACGCCAGCTCCCGGAACCCCTCCAGCCAGGCCCGCACCGCCGCCTCGTCGCCGGTGTCCACCCCGGCCGCGCGCAGCAGCAGGGTGTACAGCCGGGGCCAGGTCACCAGGTCCGCCCGGCGCAGCAGCCCGGCCGCCAGCTCGCCCTGCCACTCGGCCTCGGCGTGCAGCCGCTCCTGCCGCTTGGCGTTCAGCCGCTTCGCGGCCCGCTGGTGGTCGACCAGCAGCCGCACCGCCGCGCCGTACGCCAGCGGGTCCTGCCCCGGCTCCGGCTGGACGTACAGGTGGAGGCGCTCGTACAGCAGGTGCTCCACCGCGGCGGAGGTCAGTTCGGGCCAGCCGTCGTGCATCCTGCCGCCGCCCAGCTCCAGCAGCGCCAGCACCGCCCGCAGCGGGGCCCCGGCGACCGGCTCGCGGCCCTCCGCCTCCGCCCAGGCGAGCAGTTCGGCGGCCTTGGTGCGCGGGGCGAGCCGCAGGTCTTCGTCTTCCATAACCACGAACCGTAACCGCTGGTCGGGGGTAGGGTCGGGAGCCATGGTTCCCGTCCGACTCACCGGCGCCCGGCTGGCCGTCCGCGAGTTCCACCACACCCCCGAGGACGTGGACGCGCTGCACGCGGTGTTCGGCGACCCGGAGGCCACCCGCTACCTCCCGTTCGCGCCGCGCGACCTCGAGACCTGCGCCGACCAGGTCGCCCAGTTCGTGGAGGAGGCGGAGAAGGAGCACCGGGAGGTCTACCGGCTGGCCGTCACCCGGCTCGCCGACGCCGACGACCCGGCCCGCGCCGTCCCGATCGGCAACGCCGCGCTCGGCCTCGTCCCGCACCGCGCCGCCCAGCTCGGCTACGCCCTGCGCCGCGACGTCTGGGGGCTCGGCTACGCGGGCGAGGTGGTCGGACTGCTGCGCGACCTCGCCTTCGGGCCGCTCGGCCTGCACCGGCTGGAGGCCCGGGCGGACGTCGACAACGCCGCCTCGATCCGGGTGCTGACCAGGGCGGGCTTCCGGCTGGAGGGCCGGGTCCGGCACGACTACCGGCGCCACGACGGCTGGCGCGACGCCTACCAGTACGCGCTCCTCGCCGACGACGCCCCCGCCGGGAACCCGGCGGCCGGGAGCGTCGTTCAGGGGGGATAACCCCACCCCCGGTTCGCCAGGGAGCCGGATGTCCCGGCCGGGCGCGCTTTGGCAGGCTGAGGGAGTCAGCAGGAGAGACCCCCAGAGCCCGACCCGCGACCGACCCGAGGGACCGAGACCGGCCATGAGCACCCACAGCATGCAGCGCAACGAGTACGACGCGTACGACGGCGGCGAGAGCCACGCCGTCACCCGCCGCATCGAGGAGCCGCCGTACGCCTGGCGGGCCCCGTTCACCTCCTACTTCTACCGCGAGATCGGCTACACGCTGACCGGCCTGCCGGTGGCGATCTTCGGCTTCACCGTCGCCGTCGTGCTGTTCTCGCTCGGCATCGGCACCTTCGTCACCGTGCTCGGCCTGCCGGTGCTGGCCGCGCTGACCACCGCCGCCCGCGGCTTCGGCGGGATGGAGCGCGCCAGGGCGCGCAGCATGCTCGCCCTGGACGTGCCCGCTCCGGCGCCGGTCCGCGCCGCCCGGCCGGGCGCCTGGGGCGCGATCACCGCCCGCCTCGCGGACGCGGCCGGCTGGAAGGCCGTGCTGTACCAGGTGGTGATGTTCCCCTGGGCGATCCTCAGCATGACGCTGTCGCTGGTCTTCCTCTGCGTCGGCTGGACGCTCGCCTTCTACCCGCTCTACCACTGGGTCTTCCCGCGCTACGTGGACTGGCCCGGCTACCGGATCTTCGACTACACCAACGACGAGGGCGTCCGGCACGTCTACTACATCGAGACGCCGCTGCAGATCGCCGGTGTGTGCCTGCTGGGGGTGCTGTTCGTCTTCGTGACCCCGCAGCTGGTGCGCGGCCTGACCAACGTCAACCGCTTCGCCGCCCGCGGCCTGCTCGGCCGCTGACCCCGGGCCCGGCGGCCCTGCCCGGCGGGTCTTGCCCCGGCGGCCCGCACCCGGATGTCTCCGGGTGCGGGCCGCCGGCGTGCGTGGTCGGATGGCCGCGATGGCCGACCGACCCGCCCGCGCCCCGGCTCCACCCGTCGCCCCCCTGGTCACCTCCCGCTCGCTGGACGAGTACTGCGAGCTCTTCGGCCTCACCCGCGCCGGGATCGCCGCCCTGCCGGGGCCGCTGCTCGACTGCCCCGGCGGAGCCGCCGCGCTGGTCGCCGAGGCCCGCCCGCTCGGCTGCCGGGTCGTCGCCGCCGACCCGGTGTACGCCTGCCCGGCCGAGGAGATCACCGCCCGGGCGCTGGCCGCCCGGGCCGCGATGGCCGCGGCGATGGCGGCCCGCCCCGACCTCCACCCGGCCCGCCGGCAGCGCCGGCCCGAGCGCTACCTGCGCGGCTGGGACCGGGCCCGCCGGCTCTTCACCGCCGACCGCGCCGCCCACCCCGGCCAGTACGTCGCCGCCGCGCTGCCCCGGCTGCCGTTCGCGGACGGCACCTTCGCCCTCACCCTGAGCGGCTACCTGGTCTTCGCCTACCCCGAGCTGTTCGGACCGGAGCGGCGGCTGGCCGCCCTGGCCGAACTGGTCCGGGTCACCGCCCCCGGCGGCGAGGTCCGGATCCACCCGCTGAACGACGGCGAGGGCCACCGCAGCACCGGCCTGGACGCCGTCCGCCACGCGCTCGGCGAGCGCCGGATCTCCAGCGAGATCCTCGTGCTGCCGCCCACCGACCGGGGCGACCGCGCCCGCCGGGTGCTCGTCCTGCGCCGGGTCGGCCACCACCTGTAAGAGATGAACCGGCTGTTTGGTCCTATACTCACCGGTCATGACCGAGATGTTGATCAAGCCGGCCGCGGCCTCGGACGCCGAGCGGCTCACCGCCCTGATCCAGGACTGCTCCGCCTACCGCGGCTCCTACGCGCCGATGATCGCCGGCCTCGGGGTGACGCCCGAGTACCTGGCCGGGCACGAGGTCCACCTCGCCGTCCGCGCCGCCGACGACCACCTGCTGGGCTTCTACGCGCTGATCACCGACCCCGCCGAACTCGACCTCATGTTCGTCGCCGACGACGCGCAGGGCCTCGGCGTCGGCCGCCGGCTGATCACCCACCTGCTCGACCGCGCCCGCGCGATCGGCGTCACCGGCGGCATCCGGGTGATCTCCCACCCGCCCGCCGAGGCCTTCTACCGGCGGATGGGCGCCGAGCGGGTCGGCACCTTCCCGGCCCGGCCGCCGATCGGCTGGGACCGGCCCGAACTCCGCTTCGCCCTCTAGGAGCCGCCGCGGTCCCCGCTCCCCGGGCCCGGTGTCGGCGCCGGCGACGGGCCCGTTCCGCCCGGGGAGCCGACCGCGGCCGGCCCGCCCTGTTGCTGCTGCGGCAGGAACACCGGCGCGTCCAGGGCCGAGAGGATCTTCTCCGCCAGCCAGCTGCGGTCCGAGCCGTACGGGATCCCGTCCGGCGCCATCAGCCGCCCCGCCACCGCCTCCCGCAGCCGCCGCGCCTCCTCGGCCGGCAGCCGGGACATCAGCCCGCGTGCCGCCAGCAGCGCGTGGTACTGCTCGAAGCCGGAGCGCGGGTGCTCGATCGCCTCCAGCACGCTCGGCAGGTCGGCCAGCGCCGGATCGCCCTGCATCAGGGCCAGCGCCTGGATCCGCCGCCCCTGCGAGCCGTCCGCGAACAGCTCCTGCACCTGGGACGAGGTCAGCGCCGACCGCCGGGCCGTCGACCGCACCTCGGCCACCACCCGTTCCGCCCCGGCCGCCCGGTCCGCCGCCAGCAGCGAGCCGGGCAGGCCCTCCGGCTTCCCGTCGCTGGCGCCGATCAGGCCCAGGTGCTGCATCGCCCGCATCCGCAGGTCGTCGGCACCGACCTTGTCGCCCTTGCGGTCCCGGTCCTGCCCGGCGAGGAAGAGGTCCAGCGCCCGGTCGGCGTCGGAGAGCACCCGCGGCAGCGCCAGCCGGGTCACCAGCCAGCCGGCCAGGAAGCCGAGCAGCAGGAAGTAGAGGACCAGCGCGGCCGCGAACGGCGCGGTGCCCGCGCCCCCGCCCAGCGCCGGGGCGAGCGCCGTGCCGAGCCGGTCGAGCCGCTCGCCGAGCGAGCCGAGCTGGGTCAGCCCGACGCCCAGCAGCACCTTGGTGAGCCAGTCCGAGACCTGCTCCAGATTGGTGTTCGGCGCGTACGAGCCGTGCGGTTCACCGCCCCCGGCACTCGGCGCGCCGCCTGCGCCGCCGCGGACCCGGGGGACCCCGAACAGGAACCCCAGCGCACCGCCGACCAGCGTCGCCGCGCAGGCCACCACCAGTCCGCCGCCCAGCGCCTGCCAGGGGTGCGGCCGGCCCAGTGAGAACAGCAGCAGGCCCAGCAGCCCCGAGCCCAGCAGCATCCCCGCCGCCGCCCGCTGTGCCGTCCGTACGACCGCCGCGCCGCCGGTCCGCCGAGTGCCCGTCGCCATCGCCCACCACCCCCAGTGCCCGCACCCCACCCCTGCGGAGCGCGCGCCGACTCTAGCGGGGATGCCCCCGACGCCGAGGGCGTGATGCCCGGCCGCGGCCGCGGACACACCCGAACGGACCGCTTCGGGAACGCAGACGGCCCGCGGGCTGCTCCTCGACCGCCGGGCCCCCGCAAGGGGCCGGGCGCCGAGGCACCGGGGATGTACCGGTGAGCCCGCGGGCCGGGTGACTGCTGGAATTTCGCCTGCCGGGGGCCTGGGGCCCCACCCTGCGCAGGCAGGGGCGGCTCTAGCGAGCAGCCACCTCACGCATCCTGATGGAACTCAAGTTCATAACATGATGCGCACTATGACCCCGTACGTGAGCCGGAACATCCGGCAGACAGAACTCGAATCCGTTCGCGCAGTGATCTACGCCCGCCAGTCGAAGCGGCGCGTCGATGAGTCGGAGACCTCCACCGAATCCCAGATCGGCAGGGGCACAGCCCTTGCCGAGGGCAAGGGCTGGAAGGTCGGTCGTGTCTTCCAGGACATCGGCAAGTCCGGATGGGACCCCGACACCGAACGGGCCGGGTTCGACGCCATGATGGCGGCGGTGCGCGCGGGCGAAGTAGACGTGGTGGTCGTCTTCTCGCTGGCCCGGCTGACCCGCCAGGGCGCTATGGAGGCCATGCGCATCAACGACGTGTTCATGCAGCACGGCGTGCGCCTGGTCTCCGTCGAGGAGCCGTTCCTTGACACCACGCACCCCATCGGGGTGGCCGTGTTCGCCCTCATCGCTGCGCTGGCTCAGCAGGAATCGGAGTTGAAGTCTGCGCACATTTCCGAGGCCAAGGCCGAGTTGAAGGCCATTGGTGGCCACGTGTCCGGCCGTCCGCCGTTCGGCATGAAGACCGAGCGGGTCAAGGAAGGGAAGCTGGTCCGCTCCCAACTGGTCCCGGACCCTGAGACGGCCCCGACCGTCCTCAAGATCGTCGATCGCGTCATGGACGGCGAAACGGTGTCGGGCATCGTGCAGAGCCTCAACGAGAAGGGTGAGCCGTCCCCCGGAGCGCTGGCGCTGGCCGCCGGTCGCAAGCGGTCCGGCCGGTCACGCAGCAACATCACGCCCGCTGACCCCGACTGCCCGCCCCTCTGGGACGTGGGGACCCTGAACACCTTGCTGCGGCACCCGGCCCTCGCTGGCTTCGCTGCTGAGTGGGTCACGGACGCTGACGGCAAGCGTCGCCGCCGGGAGGTCATGAGGGACAAGACCGGCGCTCCCATGGCAGTTCACAAGGGGCTCATGGAGCCGATCCAGTGGTACCAGCTCCAAGACGTACTCAAGGGCCGTTCCCGCGCGAGCATCCGGCCCCGAAACCCGAAGAATGATCGGACGCTGCTGGGCGGTTGGGGCGTCCTCCGGTGCGGCATCTGCAACGCGAACATGATCTACGAGGACGGCCAGACCCGGTACACGTGCCCTCGGCCGACGAACCGCCTGAACTCCCACGGCCTCACCATCCGGGCGGAAGTCGCCGACGACACGGCGGCCCGCCTGGTTTGGGCCCGGCTCCAGAACGCCAACATCGAGGACGAGGAGGACCGGGAATGGCTGACTGCCGCTGCGATCCGATTCGCCCGCCAGCGCGACGTGACCGGCCTTGAGGAGGAGCGGGCCGAGACTGCTGCGCAGCTCGAACACGTCCAGGACTCCATGACGCAGCTCTACGCCGACCGATCCGAGGGGCTGTACGACGGGGCCATCGGTCGGCAGGCGTTCAAGGACACTCTCGCCAAGTACCGGGCTCATGAGGAGGGGTGCAAGAAGAGGCTGGCAGAGATCGACGCGGAGACCACCAAGGCGATCACCATCCCATCGTCCTGGACCGGCCTGGACGGCGACGCGGACCCGATCGGCGAGGGGAGCGTCTGGGCAGCGTGGGACGTGGTGGAGAAGCGGGAGTTCCTGAGCTTCTTCGTCACCTCCTTCCAAGTGGCCAAGTCCGAGAAGCGAGGGCGCGGCGCGAACCCGGCGAAGCGCGTAACCGCAGAGTGGGTGAAGCTTCCCACCCTGGAAGGCGAGGAACTTGCCTCCTTTGCTGAGAGCGCCACGGAAGACGTTCCAGTGACCCAATAGCCTCACCGCAGGGAGCCCCGTTCGGCCGCATTTGGCCGGGCGGGGTTCTTTCTTGTTCAGGCCCCCTATGCAGTTTCGACAAGCCGCGCAGCGGCGCATAGTCCCAGCTCAAGCTGTGTTTGTCACGAATCTCTTAGGGTTTGTTACCTAGTTAGAACTACATATAGCCCTCTACCCGTGCCCTGTAGGTGAAATACGGACACCGTAACGCCTCCATGGAGATTCGTGACAGCCACCGGGGGCCGGTAGCGCTGGCAGGTCGTCCCGGGGTCTTCTTGTTAACCGCTCCGAGTCAACGACGGCGGAAGGAAAGCGGATCTGTTAGCCGCTCCGCGTAGAGCCTGCGGGGGCAGGGTTAACCGGCCGCCGTAGATCTCTGTGGAGAGACGGCCCTTACCGCCCCCCATAGATCTCACTGCCGGGTCGCGTCTTAACCGTCCCCGGTAGATCCCAGTGAGGCACCCCTTGCAACACAGGCCGGACAGGCGCTGGATATCAGACCAGCGAACCGACGGCCCGGGATCGTACCGACGCGCCCCAACAATTGATCAACTTAATATCGAACTCCGGCAGAGGGCCTAGCCTTCTTGCCGGACCCGCCGACAGAGAAGCCTCTCTTGTCGGCAGGCCCCGTGTTACGGGTGCTGCTTTCCCAACGGTCAGGTCGGAGACCGATGGATGTGCAGCGCCCGTGATGCGGGGCCATTTTTTGTTCCAGATCCGACTAGGAGTCGATCAATGGACCGACGAGCCCAAATCGCCAAGCACATCAACAACGCCAGAGCCGAAGTCGAGGCGGAGGCTGCCGCCGACGCGCGGAAGCGAGGCAATGAGCTACCACAGCCGGCCGCCGACCCTTCCGCACTGCGCCAGCAGATCGGCGCAAAGTTCTCCATCCCCGAGGCACTGCGCGACCGTCTCGCAGGATCGAACGCCGAAGAGATTACGGCGGATGCCCGGAACCTCGCTGAGCACTTCCGTTCACCCCTTCAGAACATGCCTACGCCACTTGTTAAGGGTGGCGGCGCTGTCGAGCATGACTCCGGAAATAGGGAAATCGACCCTGTAAAGCTAGCCGCTCTGATTCTTCAGCGGCGAATGGCAGGCTAGAACGGCGCCGCTAAGCCGCTTCACTCTCAATTTCTACCGACAAGGACCACGTTTAATGTCGCATATTTCTCGCAATGCCCGATCCACTCGCCTCAATTCACTGTACGACCAGGCGTCCCGGGAGGTTCCGCGCTACACATACACGTGCACGCCGGAAAGCGTGAAGCACGCCCTTGACCACTTTGAGGAAATGCTGCGCAAGCGCGCGGACGCCGACGACGCCGTGTCCTTCGCCGAGGCTGACCTTGCAAAGGCAGAGGGGCGGGATCAGCTTGCCGTCAAGGTGGCCCTCGCGCAGGGGAAGCCGCTGCCCAAGCCGACCAACCGGGGCCCGCTGGAGACACGCCTTGCGGACGCTCAGCGGGTCCAGATGGCGGCTTATGAGCTTGCCGCAGAGGCCGCTTCGGCGGTCCGCAATGCGGCTATCTCCGTGCGCGCTGAGTGGCGGGCGGAGGTGACCGGCCTGGCTGAGGACAAGCGCGCTGCCGCCGTGGTTGCAGCAACTCAACTGGCTTGTCTCATGGACGAATTGGTTACCCTGGCGGACACCGTGGAGGATCTTGACGCGGACCTGGGCAATCCGTGGAACGGGAATGAGCAGCAGTGGCGGTACATGGCGCCGCGCGGGGGAATCAACTGGCACGCCGACCGAATCGCGCTGGATCGAATTCTTACCGATCGACTGGAATTCAACGGCAACACATACGGGGCCCTTCCCGGCCGCCTCGATCCGAACGCAGATCCAGATGCCGAATTCGACCCGGCGGCCGGCCCGTCCTCTCCCGTTAACGATATGGAACCGTGGAACCAGTGACTCAAAATCCTACCGACCGGGAAATTGCTCTGCGGGCGCTGAATCGCGTCAGCCGTAATCAGGCCACCGGATGCCTGATTTCGGAAAAGCTCGACCGTAAGGGCCGGGCCACCGTCCAGTACCAGGCGCACGGACACACAAGGCGGGAGCTGGCACACCGGGCAATTTACCGTGTCCTCTTTCGGCCGCTAACTGCTGCCGACGAGCTGAGGCGAACCTGCTACGACAAAAGGTGTGTAGAGCCAGCGCATTTCGAACTGGGGAGCGCTCGGCGCTGAGGTAGTTGCCGGGGGGCTCGGTCGGTTGATCGGGTCCCCTTTTTCTCATAACTGAACATCGGAACTGAAAAGGAGAGATGTCGATGACCGTTATAAAGTGGAGCGCTCGAAGTGCTGACCATCGGACACGCCTGCAACTGGTGCGAGAAGTCTCTTAACGGCAGGAGTAACAAGCGATATTGCAACAGCGCGTGCAGGCAAGCCGACTACCGCGCTGCGCAGCCAAACAAGCACGAGGAGCGGGGACCCTGCTCGCGCTGCGGACAGAGTCATCCTGAGTTCAGAAACCAGCACGGCGTCTTCTGCGCTGACTGCATTGAGTTTAGGGCAGGGCAGAAAGACGAGGCGGAAGACGCGCGCTGGTCCGCCATCTGTCAGCTTCCCGACTGCTCCAATGAAGCTGGCTGGACTGGAATGGGAAGGGCTCGTTCCTTCTGCTCTGATGCCCACAAGGCAAAGGCTTACCGCCTGCGCCGAAAGAACATGCTCGCTGCCGCATAGCATCAGCCGGCCGCCGACCCTGGGGGGTGACCCCCTCCCCCTATCTCTGTACCGCTGTGCCTTAGCAGGAATCGACCTCTGTACGGGTCTGGGACTTTCACGTCAACCCTCCGCACCCAAGAGTTGACTGGGCCCACCCCCGTTTTGCTATGCGGAGGCGGCGGGCCCACGCGCGGATGCACATGCGGGTGCACGTGGGCGCGCACACGCGAGGGTGGCCGATCGCCAAAACACCTTCTAATCAATGCCACAGCGGACGGTGTGCGGCTTTTCAGGTGGGGGTCGGACAGACGGGGCCAGCCCTCCTGTTTAGAGCGCTCAGATTCCCGTTTCGAAACCGACGAGAGGTGTTCTTGAAGATCATCCACCCGCCATGCGGCCGGGAATGGCCCGGCCTGCGCGCACAGCATTGCCCTGCCTGCTGTGAGACCTTCGCCAGCACCCGCGCCGGTGATGCCCACCGCTCCGGCCCGTACGGTGCCCGCAGATGCCTGCCTCCGGCCACAGCCGGTCTGTGGCAGGACGCCCGTGGAGTCTGGCACCGGAAGCCCTACAAGGACCGCTGAGCGGTTCCACGCCCCCGTCTGGCCCATCGAGGGCCGGGCGGGGGCCTTCCGTCGTTTGTGCCCCCTAGCCCAGATACGGAGTTGCCCGGTGCTCAAGGAAGTGTCGAAGCCGGAGCTGCTGGGTGTGGTGCATGGGCAGGTCTTCAATGTCGTCCGGAGCTACGAACTGGAGATCGGTCGACTCATTGGACATCCGGAGTTGCCCACCGGTAATGCGAGCGGTGAAACAGACGTTGAACTGTTGCCGCACCTCGCCGTCCGAGTAGGCGATCATGTGTCGGGGATCGGTGTACGTGCCGACAAGCCCAGTGATCTCTACGTCAAGGCCGGTCTCCTCGCGAACCTCCCGAATGGCAGTCCCCGGGAGCGACTCGCCGAGATCCATCGTGCCGCCCGGAAGCGCGTACAGGCCGTTGTCGGTGCGTCGTTGAAGCAGGATGCGCCCTTCGTCGTCGGTCACCACTGCAGACGCTGCCACCACCAGCCGGTTTGGCTTGGGCGCGTTGGGATCGTCGTAGAACTCGGTGCGGGCCACGGGTCAGCTCTCCTCAACCGGTAGGGCGGCATTCCACACTGCGTCGAAACTCGCAGCATAGGTGTCGAACAGCGTGCCTGCGCCGGTCTGTCGCAGGTGCCAAACCGGGGCCCCGAAGGCATTGACCCCCCACACGTGCGCGTTCACCAGCATCTGGTCATCTGCCCGGTAGAGGCTGTTGTAGAGCGTGGTTCCATGGGTTCGGATCTCGATCCCTGGCGTGCCGACCAACGGCCGGTAGTGCATGAGAGCGAGCCTGCACCGGGACTCGATGCCGTGGCCGAACTGCTCTTCTTCCCCGCGCTGTCTGACGTTTTCGCTGTCAGGGTCGCCAAGCGTGATCCGGATTGCACAACCTTCGGCGGCGCGCTCCCGAAGTAGATCGTTAAGGCGGGGGTACGCCTCGTGAAGGAACACGGCGGCGTAGACCAGGACGTCAATGCGCTCCGTCGCCTTCGTCATCAGGTCCACGAACACCGACACCGGGAGGTCTGCACGTTGCTCGTAGAGCGCCACCAGTTCGGGGCTTATCGCCCTGGCGGCGCGTGGCTGCCGCAGACTTGGCCACAAGGCGAACATGTCTTCTCCCAGCGCTTCGGCAGCCAGACGGGCTGTTCCTAACCTGGGCGTCCGGCTCTGATTGGCCCACCGCTCAACCGACTTGGTGTCCACGCCGGCCTTCTCTGCCAGGGCGGCGCACGTCCAACCGCCTGACGCCATCACGGCTTTCAGTCTCTCGTTCGGCATCTCGCCTGTCTCCCCGCACAGCCCGGACTCTTCTAGGGACGTTCTACCGTGCGAGGGACGTTCTGAAGTGTCCTTTGCGTGAGGTTTCACCGTCCCGGGTCGTTGCCAGATCTTGGTGCCAACGTGGCGGGAGGAGGCCCATGACCGTGGAAAGGCGAGACCCCCAGACGTTCACCGCCTACAAGGCTGAGCGTCGAGGGCGGGCGGCTGGTACCGACGCCCTCAGCGACTACGACGCCGAGCTTTCGGCCAGGGTGGTCGGCCAGGGCATCCCGCACGAGTGGCCCGCTTGCACCTGCGGCGCGGACCACTGCCCCGACAAGGGGGCCGCGTGACGCTGTACGAGATCGCCCGGCGCGTGCCCGAGGAACGGCCCGAGGACGCCGACGCGTGCCCCACCTGCCTTTGGTACGACGCCATGGCGCAGCAGGCGATTCAGGACCCGGAGGGGTTGAACTACTCGCTTCGGACGGACGTGAAGATCCTCCGTCGCCGACACGCTGAGTCGGGGGAATGTCTGGCTCCGGGGGGTGCCCGTGGCTGACCGCCAGGACGACCCGCAGACGGTCCCTGACGACCCCGCCGACGACGTGGAGCCCGTGGACCCGTTCGGGTGGCTGAGGGCCCATCGCTGGCCCCCGGAACGCCCCGCCGAGCCCCGACCGATCCTCACCCCGGAGGAGCACGCCGAGGTGCCCCTGACGGCCGAGGAGCGGCAGCGCCGGGCGGTGCTGCTGGCCCGTGTCCGCGAGGCCAACCACCCCCGCCGCTGATGGACCCCTACGCGCCTCCGGTCTTCGGTATCGGCGGCCTGTGGGCCGGTCAGCGCCGGGCGCGCGACCGCCTACCCGCCCCGGTGCCCTGGTGGCAGCAGAACCGGCCCTCTTGGGCCGCACAGACCCCCGCCCGCAGCAGGCGACCCGAACGGATTCGCCGGCTGCCGGATGCGGGTAGCGAAATCCCCTCCCGCACAAGCGGGTTGGGTCCGAACCAGAGCTAGGAGAGTCCGCAGTGACCTCGATCAGCACGGAACGGATCATTGGCCGGAGCCTGGTGGACCCGGCGCTGTTCGGGCGATTGGTCGCCCGGATCGTCAAGGACGAGGACATGGACCAGGCGCTCGCCGAGCGCGTCATGGACCAGGCGCTCGCCTTCCTCGGGGCGTGCGCCGTCAACCCCGACGCCGGGCTGTCCCCCTCGGGCCTGGTGGACGTCGGATGGCACACGTTCATCCTGCACACCCGGGACTACGCGAAGTTCTGCCGCTCGGTGGCCGGGCGGTTCCTCCACCACGTGCCGACCGATGGCCCGGACGAGTCCACCAAGGGCGTGAGCATCGCCGCCACGGTGGCCATCATCGAGGCCAGCGGGTACGCCGTGGACGCCGAGCTGTGGAGCATGTCCGCCGACTGCTCGGAGGGCAGCGGCGGCGACGGCAGCGACACCAGCGGGAGCGGCAACTGCTCGCAGTGCCACCGTGGTTGCCACAGCAGCTAGCAACTGATCACCTGGCCCGCCCCCTCTGTTCTTCGGAGCGGGGCGGGCCCGAACCCGAAGGGCCCACGATGGGTTACGCCTGGAACGACTTGCCGGACGAGTTGCGCGCGAGCATCGAGGGCCGGACGGGGGTGGTAGACGGCGCTGTGTCGCCCACGGCCGGGACCGTCTCCGACTTCGCCGCCACCCTGGAGACGACCGGCGGGCAGGTGTTCTGCAAGGCCGTCCGCGAGGACAACGCCAAGGCGTGGATGCACCGCCTTGAGTCGGTCGTGAACACCGTGCTCCCGGAGAGCATCGCCCCCCGGATGCTCTGGAAGATTGAGGCCGCCGGGTGGCTGGCCCTCGGGTTCGAGCATGCCCCCGGCAGGCATGCCGACCTCTCGCCCGGCTCCGCCGATCTGCTGCTGATCAGCCGGACGCTGGAAGCGCTCGCCGAGACGCTGACCCCGGCCCCACCCCTGCGGGCCTTCAGCTTGGCCGACCGGTGGTCCGGTCAGGACTTCTGGCACAAGATCGGCGACCAGCACCGTGACCGGCTCGACCCGTGGATCATGGAACGGCTGGACACGCTGATCCTGGCGGAGCGGGAAGCGCCCGACCTGATCGACGGCAAGACCCTGGTCCACACCGATCTGACCGGCCCCAACCTCCTGGTGGACGGCGACACCGTACGCGTCATCGACTGGGCATTCCCCGCCCCCGGCGCGCCTTGGGCCGACACGGCGTACATGGTCATCCGGCTGATCGAGGCCGGGCACACGCCCGAGGAAGCCGAACGGTGGGCCGATAGCGTGGCCATGTGGCGGGAAGCCTCCCCGTGGTCCGTCACGGCCTTCGGCGCGATCCTGACAGGCCTGTGGACCCTGCGCGCCGCCGAGACGCCGGGTGCGCCGTGGGACGGGCTCAGCGCCCACGGGCTGACCTGGCTCCGCCACCGGCTCAGGTAGCCGTCCAAGACCGGCCCGGCTGCCTCACGCCCCCCTTGGGGTGGCCGGGCCCCTGACTCCCGCTGCCGGGGAAGGCACGCCGAGCGCAGCGGGTCCGGCTCCGGCCGTTCGGACTCATTCCCGTGACGGGCGGCCGGGGCCCTTCTGGCCCCAGACATGCCGAACCCCCGGGGCCTCGACTTGAGGGTGTCCCGGGGGCACGACAACTTCTGCGCGAATCGTCCGCAGAGCTACGACTCAGGCCGTACGCTCCACGGAGGCGCGCCCGAGAGAGTCGAACGCGCTCACGTGCGCAGTTGCGTTAGTACTCAATTCAGGATCACCTCCCTTCAGTGTGCTGCCACGATAGGCAGGCCACCGCGAGGAGGGCAACGCATTTGTCCGGGGCTCCTCCGGCCGCCGGATCAGGCGGGCTTCACCTGGGACTTGAGCTTCGCGAAGTCGATCACCTGGTCGGCCGGCGGGGACTGCACGGTCAGCGGCTTGTTGATGTCGGTGAAGTCCGCCTTGCCGCCGCCCTGGCCGCTCTTCTCGATCCGCAGCGGGTACGGCGTGCCCTCGGTGGCGACGTGCACGACGATCTCGTCGCCGCCGCTGTTCTTCGACTTGATGCTGAAGGTCTTCGTGCCGTTGACGGTGCCGGCCGAACCCTTGGTGAGGTCGGTGGACTTGCCGTCCTCCAGGAAGCTCTTGGTGAGGTCCTTGAGGTTGCAGGCGGTGGTGAGCTCGCTCATGTCGGGGTCGTCCTTGACGCCCGAGATGTAGCGGCCCTTGAGGAGCTCGGCGGCCTGGGCGCCGTCCGCGCCGCCGCCGGCGACGTTGCTGATGAACTCGCTGTCGGGCTTCAGGTAGACCTGCTTGCCGTCGCCCAGCAGCTCGAACTTGCCCACGCCGGGCATGGTGACGGAGCCCTTGCACTGCCCCTGGGTGTCGACCGCCAGGTCGAGGGTCATGTTCTGGTCGGCGCTGCTGATGGCGCCCACGACCTTGACCGAGGTGGCGCCGGCCAGGGCGTCCTTGGCCTTCTTCTGGATCTCCTCGGCGCTGAGCTTGGCGGTGTCCAGCTTCGCGGCGGAGACCTTGTCGTCGCCGCAGGCGGTCGCTCCGGCCGCGAGCAGCAGACAGATCGCGGCAGTGCCGGCAAGGCGCTTCGACAGCATGAGTGGTTCCTAACCCGGCGCGACGGTGCGCGTCCGAACGGGTGACGTTGCCCCTCAGTATGATCGAAAGACCATTCGATCGATCTTGACCCGCCGTGCCGTTACAGCTTCGTGGCGGGCCGTGCCGCCCCGACGCCGCCGGGCATGACGAAGGCCCGGAGGACGAATCCTCCGGGCCTTCGGCTACTGAGTAGCGGGGACAGGATTTGAACCTGCGACCTCTGGGTTATGAGCCCAGCGAGCTACCGAGCTGCTCCACCCCGCGTCGGTGAACACCACCATACGGGGAAGCCGCCCGAATGGGAAATCGGTTCCACATCCGTCCCCCGGCACCCGGGCGGCACCCGGGCGGCACCCGCCGGCGCTCCCGGCCGACCGCCCTCGCGTCACCGCCCGGGCGACGGCCCGCGCACGCGGTGCCGTCCGGCCCGCGTCCGGGCCCAGGCGGCGAAGCAGACCAGCGCCGCGAAGCACGGCACCATCAGCACCGCGTAGACCAGCAGGAAGCCGTGTGTGCCGAGGTCGGCCGCGGCGTTCCAGGTGCCGTGCAGGGCCATCGCCAGGACGAGCCCGGCCGGTGCCGCCAGCCGGGCCAGCCAGCGGCGCCCGGTGGTGAGGGCCAGCGCCAGGCCCAGCCCGGTCAGCGCGGTGAACAGCGGGTGGGCGAACGGGGAGAGCAGGCCGCGCAGGACGAAGGTCTGCACGGTGCTGTCGAAGTCCCGCAGGCTCGGCGGCTCGCCGAGGCCGATGCTGTCCAGCCGCTGCTGCTGGTCGTCGGTGAACGCCCGCCCGAGGTAGAGCGCGTTCTCGGTGAAGGCGAAGCCGCAGGCGGTGATCCCGCCGAGCACCACCCCGGCGGCCAGGACGCGCGGCCGGGACCGGGCGTGCCGGTGGTCGGTGTGCGCCGCGCGTGCGCCGGCGCCCGGGGGCGGCCCGGGGCGCGGGTGTGGCATCGGGCGCAGGTAGGGGCGCAGTCGCAGTCGGCCGCGTGCGTGCGGCAGGGCGGGGCGGCGCTCGTACCCGCGCGGCTGCCGGTGGCCGGGGGAGCGCCACGGCACGCCCGGGCCGGGGCGGCCGTCGCGCCGGGCGGCGCAGCGCAGCCGCCGGCCGAGCGGCAGCAGCAGGACGAGCAGGGCGGCGCCCTTCGCGCTCTCCTCGATCACCGGGGTGACCAGGTCGGCGCCCAGTGCCTCGCCGAGGCTGCCCCGGTGGGCGGTGAGAAAGCTGTTGGCCCAGCCGTTGGCGAGGATCGCCACGGTGGTGGCGGCGCAGGTGCCCCAGCCGAGGCAGAAGACGGTGTACCGCAGCGGCACCCGGGCGGTCTGGTTGAGCCAGGCGAGTCCGCCGAGCACGAAGGGCAGCGGGACCATCGCCAGCCCGAGGCCGACCAGCAGTCCGGCGGTGCCGGTCTGGCGGCGGACCAGGTGGAGGATCAGCACGCCGCAGCCGGCCAGGGCCAGGACGACCGTCGCGGTCACGGAGGGGAGCGCCACCGAGCGGAGCGAGCGCGCGGCGCGGGTGCCGAGGGGAGGGGCGGCGGGAGGGGCGGCCGGGGCGGTGGACGCGTCCCCCCGGCCGGTCCCGGGAACGGGCGTGAGGGCGGGGGCGAGGACGGCGGGCACGAGCCGGTGGGCCCGGCGCCTCCGGGGCCCCGGGATGGTCCGGGTGCCGGCGGTGGGCGTGGGCATCTCTCGGTCGTCGGCGGCCCGCACGGTGATGTGGTACCCACCGCCGGACGGGGTGCTCACCCGGCACAGGGTAGGCCACCGCGCCCGGCGGCCGGGGGGAGTCGGGGCGGACACCCCGCCGGGCCCCGCCGGACGGTGGCCGCCGGGGCCTGCGCGGCCCGCCGGGTCGAACACCCGGCGGGGTCTCAGCGGCGGCGGAACAGCAGGTCGTGCACCACGTGGCCCTTGGCGAGGCCGGCCCGTTCGAACTTGGTCAGCGGGCGCCAGTCGGGCCGCGGCGCGTAGCCGGGGACGGAGCCGTCCGGGTGGTCCGCCGGCTCCAGCCAGCCGGTGCCGTCGCCCTCGGGGTGCAGGTTCTCCAGCTCGGGCGAGGCCGACAGCACGGCGAGCATCTGCTCGGCGTAGGGCTCCCAGTCGGTGGCGCAGTGCACCAGCGCGCCGGGCGCCAGCCGGGGGAGGACCAGCTCCAGGAACGACGGCTGGACCAGCCGGCGCTTGTGGTGCTTGGGCTTGGGCCACGGGTCGGCGAAGTAGACCCGCAGGCCGGCCAGCGAGGCGTCGGGCAGCATGTCGCGCAGCAGGATCACGGCGTCGCCGGCGGCCGGGCGGACGTTGGTGCTGCCGTCGCGCTCCAGCAGGCCCAGCAGGTTGCCGTGGCCGGGGGTGTGGACGTCGGCGGCCAGGATGCCCGCCGTGGGGTCGGCGGCGGCCATCGCGGCGGTGGTCTCGCCCATGCCGAAGCCGATCTCCAGGGTGACCGGCAGGCCGTCGAACAGCGCCGGCAGGTCCAGCGGGGTGCCGTCGATCGCGATGCCGTACTTCTCCCAGCCCCGGTCCAGGGCGCCCGCCTGGGCGTTGGTCATCCGGCCCCGGCGCGGCTGGAAACTGCGGATGCGCCGCTCGCTGTGCTGGGCCTCGGTGGCCTTGTGCGGGTACATCGGCGCGGGGTACGCGGCGGGTGCCGCGGAGAGCCGGGCGGAGGGCGAGGGCTGGGGGATCGGGGCGGTGGCAGTCACAATCACCCGAGTCTACGGGGCCGTCGGGCGCGGGCCGCAGGGCCTGTGACGGTCCCCACGTCCCCGGTCCCGGCCCGCTTCCTCAGCCGCCCGCCGCCAGCGCGGCGAGCGCCCGGCGGGCCACTTCCCGGCCGATCGGCAGCGAGGCGGTCGCCGCCGGGGAGGGCGCGTTGAGCACGTGCACCAGGCGGCGGGTGGAGCGCGGGGCGTCCGGGTCGAACCCGGCGAAGGCGAAGTCGTCCAGCAGCGAGCCGTCCCGGGCCACCGCCTGGGCGCGCACGCCCGCCCCGGCCCGGACCAGGTCGGCCGCCGTGACGGCGGGCAGCAGCCGCTGGACGGCCGCGGTGAACGCCCGCTTGGACAGCGAGCGGTGCAGCTCGCCCACCTCGTACCGCCAGTGCCGGCGGGCTATCCGCCAGGTGCCGGGGAAGGCGACCGTGCCGGCCAGGTCGCGCGGCCGCACGGTGCGCCAGTCGTAGCCCTCGCGGGCCAGCGCCGGCACCGCGTTCGGGCCGACGTGCACGTCCCCGTGCACGCCCCGGGTCAGGTGGACGCCCAGGAAGGGGAACGCCGGGTCGGGCACCGGGTAGACCAGGCCCCGGACCAACTCCCGCCGCTCCTTGGCGAGTTCGTAGTACTCGCCGCGGAACGGCACGATCCGCACCCCGGGGTCGTCGCCGGCCAGCCGGGCGATCCGGTCGCTGTGCAGGCCCGCGCAGTTCACCAGCACCTGGCAGCGCAGCTCGCCCGCCGAGGTCTGCACGGTGACGCCGTCGGACCGCCGGGCGACCGCCCGCAGCTCGGCCCCGGTGCGGATCTCCGCCCCGGCCTCGCGGGCCAGCCGCGCGTAGGCGGCGGCCACGGCGGGGAAGTCGCAGATGCCGGTGGTCCCGATGTGCAGCCCGGCGATGCCGGTGACCTGCGGTTCGTACCCGGCGATGCCCCCGCGGTCCAGCTCGGTGACCGGGATGCCGTTGGCCCGGCCGCGTTCGGCCAGGGTGCGCAGCCGGTCCAGCTCGGCGGGCCCGGTGGCGACGATCAGCTTCCCGGTGACCTCGTGGGGGATGGCGTGGGCGCGGCAGAACTCCACCATCTCGGCGGCGCCGGCCACCGCGTAGCGGGCCTTGAGCGAGCCCGGCCGGTAGTAGACGCCGCTGTGGATGACCCCGCTGTTGCGCCCGGTCTGGTGGGCGGCCAGGGCGGGTTCCTTCTCCAGCACGGTGAGCCGCAGCCCGGGCCGGGCCACGGTCAGCGCGTACGCCGTGGCCAGCCCGACGATCCCGCCCCCCACCACCAGCACGTCGACGTCGTACCGCACGGCTCGCTCCTCGCCTCGCCTCGTCCGACCGTCCCCCGTCCGACCGCGATGCTGCCACGCCGGCGGGGGCCGGTCGAGGGGGCCGTCGCGGCAAGTGCCGCGGGCCCCTCGCCCCCGGTCAGGCCGGGGCGACGATCACCGCGCGGGCCCGCTCGGTCAGCTCGCGGACGCGGCGCTCGCCCTGGAAGGGCTCCAGCCGGCGGAGCATCTCCACCACGTACTCGCGGCTGCGCTGGGAGGAGATCCGCCCGGCCACGTCGACGGCGCGCTCGCCGGCCGCCACCGCTGCGTCGAGGTTTCCCGCCTCGGCCTCGGCCATCGCGGAGACCACCAGCCGCAGGCCGTGCGAGCGGACGAACCCCTCGGTGGGCCGGGCCAGCGCCTCGCGGGTGAACTGGCGGACCTTGGAGGGCACTCCGAGGTCGCGGAAGCACTCGGCGGCGTCGGCCGCGAGCCGGTCGTAGGCGTAGAAGTCGATCCACGCCGGGTCGGGATCCCCGGCGCGCGCCCGCTCCAGCGCGCTCTCCGCCGCGCCGAGCGCGGTCGCGCACGCCGCCGCGTTCCGGGCCTTGGCCTGGGCGCGGGCCTCGACCAGGTGGAAGAAGCTCATCGTCCGGGCGGTGGCCAGGCCCCGGTTGCGCTCCAGGGCGGCCTGGGCGAGGTCCACGGCCTCCTCGGCGAAGCCCCGGTAGCCGGCCTGCAGGCTCATCGAGGCCAGCACGTAGCCGCCGAGCGGGACGTCCGCGGCGGCCCGGGCGAGCCGCAGGGCCTGGATGTAGTAGCGCTGGGCGGCCTCGTGCTGGCCGGTGTCGAAGGCCATCCACCCGGCCAGCCGGGTGAGTTCGGCCGTCGCGCCGAACAGCGCCCGGCCCACCGCGTCGCTGTAGGAGGCGAGCAGCAGCGGCGCCGCCTCGACCCGCAGGCACTCCGGCACCATCGACGAACGCCAGTCCCCGCCCCCGTACTTGGAGTCCCAGCGGCGGGCCTCCTGGGCGGCCTCGCGGAGCTTGGCGGCGTCCGAGTGGCCGACCCGGTACGAGCCGGCCTCGGCGGGGGAGCGCGGCACCTCGCGGGCCACCGAGCCGTCGGCGGGGGTGATCAGCCAGCGGGAGACCGGCGTCGCGTACGCGGCGACCGAGAAGGTGCCGGCCAGGCTGTCGCTCCAGCGCCCGCCGCCGGGGCCGCGCCGCAGGTCGAGGTCGACCCGCCAGAGGTCGGTGGCGGAGCGGACGGCGTCGGGGACCTCGCGCGGGAAGGCGAGGCCGAGTTCGGGCGCCGGGTCGGTGTCGCCGAGGCCGATCTCCTCCAGCGGCACCGGCCGGCCGAGCTTGCCGCCGATCGCGGTGGCGATCAGGTGCGGGACGGGGCCCTGCGGCACCATGCCCTTGCTGACCCAGCGGGCCACCGAGGTCTTGTCGTAGCGGAGCGTCAACCCGCGCTGGGCGCCGAGGTCGTTGACGCGGCGGGCCAGCCCCGCGTTGCTGATCTGGGCGAGGGTCAGGAGCGTGCCGAGCCGTTCGTTCGGTCCTCGTGGGCTGACGGTCATGGTGGCGGCGGCACCTCCTGCGGCCTTGTGCGCGGAGCCCGGGCGGCACCGGGCCGTAGCTGCTGTACCTAGAGTAGTCGGACGCGTTCCGACGGTTAAGAGGCCGCATTCCGGATGGCGGGATCGCGCGCCCGGGCCCGGGCGGCGTGCGGTCCGGGGGATTGGTCCGGACCGCCCGGATCCGGCCGTCCTGGGGTGCCCGGGCGGAGCGCCGGAGCGTTGTGCTCCGGTCCCGTGTCGATGTGCGCCCGGCCGTGCCCCCTGGCCCGACCGGCTGGTCGGCGATTCGCTGGTGGTCGTGGGTCGGCCCGCCGTCGAGGACCCGGCGGGCCGGGGGATGCCGCCGCCTTCATCCCCGCGGGCGGTGGCGACGTCCGGGAGGGCATGCGGATGCCCTCCCGGGCAGAGCGACGCCTTTCAGCCATTTCGCGATGGCCATGACAGGGCGCCGTGGAGGGCGGTCCGGGCCATGGAGGGGGAGGCCCGGCCCGCCCCGCGGGGACGGGCGTGCGAGTGCCGCCCGGGGGCCGTCCAGGTGTTCGACACCGCGTGCCGTCGCGCGCACCCGCCCGCCCGGGCGCGTACCGGAAACGACAACTCCGGTCGCCGGACGGGCAACCGGTGGCACCATGTCTTCTGACGGCGCGCCACCGGCCGGCCAGGGGGACCGCCCGCTGACGGGCGCGCCGCACGGTGCAGGTCCTCGGGCGGTGGAGGCGCGATGCGGTGGCTGACGGGCTGGTGCACGGGCACCCCCCGACCGGGCACGTCCGGGCACGAACCGCCCGGCGCGATCGCCCCGATCGCCGCGCGCCCCCTGTGGAGCGGCCCCGACCCGCTCTGGGCGGTCGGCGACTGGCGGCCCGAGGAGATCCGCCTGGTCACCCTCCGGCCCGGCGCCCCCGCCGTCGTCACCACCGGCCCCGCCGCCCCGGACCCGGTCGAGGCCGGACCGGCCGTCCTCCGGCTCGCCGTCCTCGGCCACTGCGGCGCCACCGACGCCGAACTCGCCGCCGGCCTGGCCGCCGCCCGCGGCGGCGCCGTCCGGCACCTCACCGCCTGGCCCGGCGGCTACACCGCGGTGCTGCGCAGCGGCACCCGCTCCACGGTGCTGCTCACCGACCTGGCCGGCGCCCGGCCCGTCTTCCACACCCCCTGGGGCGGCGGCACCGCGTACGCCACCGCGGCCCTGCCGCTCGCCGACCTGGTCGGCGCACCGCTGGACACCGGCCACCTCGCCGCCCGGCTCGCCTGCCCCGAGGCGCCGGAGGCGCTCGGCACCGGCACGCCCTACCTCGGCGTGCAGCGGGTGCCGCCCGGGCACGCGCTCGGCCTGCGCGACGGGCGGCCGTACCTCTCCGGGTACGACGAGCCGTCCTCCGGCGGGGCGCGCGGGCGCGGCGAGGCGGCGGCGGTCGGCGAACTCACCCGGGCCCTGCTGGAGTCGGTGCGCTTCCGGGTCCGCACCAGCCCCGACGGGGCGCCGGGGCGGGCGCGGCTCGGCGTCGACCTCTCCTACGGGACGGCGTCCGCCACCGTCGCCCTGCTCGCCGCCGCCGTCCCGCTCGCGGCCGGCGGGACGGCGGTGCCGCGCCGGCCGGGGGCGCCGCCCGACGGGTCCGAGCCGGGCGCGGGGCCGGGCGCGGGGCCGACCGCGGCCGTGCGCACCGGGGCGGTGAAGGGCTCCTGGGCCCGGACCGCCGGCCGGGCGAGGACCGCCCCCGAACCGGTCGCCGCCGTCACCTCCGGCGAGACGGCCGCCTCCGCCGGTGCGTTCGTCCCGGTTCCGGTTCCGGCCCCGGACGTCCCGCGGCTGCGCCACACCGTGCTCGCCGCCGGCCCGGACACCCTCCCGTACGCGGACCTGCGCACCGACCCGACGGCCGGGCGGCTCACCGACGAGCCCGGGCCGGAACTCGTCGCCGCGGCCTGGGCCGGGGCCCGCTTCGAGGCGGGCGGCACCGACCACCTCACCGGCTACGGCGCCCGGCACGTCCTGGACGGGCACCCGGCCCGGCTGGCCGACCTGGTCCGGGCCGGCCGGGCGCGCGAACTCCTCTCCCCGGTGGCCGCGCTGGCCGGTGCCGACCGGGCGGCCGCCGGCGTCCTGGCGGGCGCGCTGCGGACCCCGCTCACCGTGGTGCGCGCCGCCCACCGGCTGGCCCGGAGCCGGTGGGCGGACGCGCTCGACGACACGGCCGTGAAGCTGACCCTCCGCCGCACGCCCGACGGCGGCGGCACGGCGGGCACCCGCTCGGCGGACGACCTGGCCTGGGTGGTCCCGGGGCCGGCCGCCCGCTGGCTGTCCGACGAGGCGCTCTCCGCCGTCGCGCTGCGGCTCCGCCTGGCGGCGCGCGAACCGGCGCCCGGCGAGCACCCGGGCGCGCACCGGGCCCGGCACGCCCTCCACCGGCACGCACGCGGGTTCCGCACGCTGGTGCACGCCGCCGAACAGCCCGGCCAGCGCCTGCACGCGCCCTTCCTCGACAACCAGGTGGTGCGCGCCGCCCGGCTGCTCCCGGACGACGTCCGGCTCCAGCCCGGGGCCCGGCACGCGCTGCTGCGGTCCGTCCTGGCCGCCGGCACCGGGCGCACCGACCTGCCGCCCGACTGGGGGCACGGGCCCCGCCCCGACCGCGCCGCCCACGCCCGGGCGGGCCTGCGGCTCGCCGGCGACGGGCTGGCCGAGCTCTTCGACGCCCCCCTGCTCGCGGAGGCCGGCCTCATCGACCTGCCCGCCGTCCGCACCGCCCTCACCCGCGCCACCGACCCGGCCGCGCCCCTCCCACCCGCCACCCTCGCCGGCCTCGCCGACCTGGTCGCCACCGAACTCTGGCTCCGCCGCATCCGCGCCCGCCGCCACGGCGCCTGCTGGACCGGCCTCCCCCACCCCACCCGCCCCGCCCTCACCCCCACCCGCTTCCCCTGACCCCTGCCCGCTTCCCCCTGACCTTGCCCCCGCGTCCGAACCTCGCCCCGCGTCCCCCGCCTCTCCCGGCAGCTCGTCGACGGCGCACGAATATGCAGACCGGTCTACTGATTCCTCCCGCCTTTCCCACCTCGCCGGAGCGGAAGGTCGACCAGGCCGACTTCCTGCGCCCAGGGAGGCTTTCCCGCCCCGAATATGCAGACCGGTCTACCGATTTCCACCGCCTCGTTCCGCCCTGCCGGAGTGGAAAGTCGGCGGGTCCGACTTCCTGCGCTCGCGGCGGTGCTTCCGCGCGTCGTGAATATGCAGACCGGTCTACCGATTCGACCAGCCCGGCCGCGCGCCGCCGGAGCGGAAAGTCGGCCAGGCCGACTTCCTGCGCCGACGCCGTGCTGCGCCGTGCCTCGTGGGCGTGTTCGGCGCGGCTCGGGGAACGGGGCGGGGTGGGGCGGCGATCATGGCGAGGCGTCCGTCCCCCGCTCGCCCTTCCGCCCCGCATCCACGGAGGTCATGGTGACCAGTGCCAGCCCGGACCCGTCCGTCCCCGTCGTGCTCTCGGTGCTCGGGCGGCCGCCGACGGGGCGGCCGCCGGGGGTGCTCGCGGCGTGCGACGGGTCGGACGGTTCGCTCTGGGCGCTGGAACGGGCGATGACCGAGGCCGAGGCGCACGGCCTGCCCCTGTACGTGCTCGCCGTCGTCAACCCGGCGCCCGCCGGCTACCCGCCCGGGATGGCCGAACTGGTCCAGGAGAGCGTGGAGACCCTGGTCGAGTCGATGGCCGACGGCCTGCGCCGCTCGGTGGCCGCCGTCCAGCAGGCCCGCCCCCACCCCTGCACGGCCGAGATGTCGCTGCACGTCGTGCTCGGCAACGTGATCGAGGTCCTGCTGGCCGCCTCGGCCCGCCAGCACACCCTGGTGCTCGGCACCCGGGGCAACGGCGGCTTCACCCGCCTCCTCCTGGGCTCGGTCAGCAGCGCCGTCGCCCACCACTCGGCCTGCCCCGTCCTGGTCGTCCCCGCCCCGCCCGAGGGCTGAGCACCCGGCGGTGCGGGCGCGCCGGGAATGTCCCGAGATGGTTCATCGTTCACCAACCTCGGACCACCAGCCCCTCCCCACCTCCCTGGAGCCCCCGTCATGAAGGTCGAGATCTACTCCGACATCGCCTGCCCCTGGTGCTACATCGGCAAGCGCCGCTTCGAGCAGGCGCTCGACGGCTTCGCGGGCAAGGAGAACGTCGAGGTGGTCTACCGGCCGTACCAGCTGGTGCCCGACGCTCCGGCCACCGCCGGCCCGCACCGCGCGTGGCTGGCCGAGCGCTACGGCCCGCAGTCCGTCGCAATGGACGCCCGGGTGGCCGAACTGGGCCTCACCGAGGGCATCACCTACGACTTCGACGCCGCCCTGCACACCAACACCTTCCTCGGCCACCGCCTGCTGCACCTCGCCGAGACCGAGTACGGCGCGGCCGTCCAGGGCCGCCTCAAGGAGGCCCTGCTCAAGGCGCACTTCACCGACGGCGTGGACGTCGGCGACCGCACCGCGCTCACCGAGGTCGCCGTCGCGGCGGGCCTGGACCGCGACCGGGTGACCGCCTACCTCGCCGGCGACGAGGGCACCGCCGAGGTCCGCGCGCAGCTGGACGAGGCCCGCGAGCTGGGCATCACCGCCGTGCCGACCTTCGTCTTCGAGGGCAAGTGGGCCGTCCAGGGCGGCCAGGAGGCCGAGACCTTCCGCCGGGTGCTGGAGCAGGTCGCCACCGAGATCGGTGAGCGCCGTCCGGCGCCGGTGCAGGTCGCCCCGGCCGGCGAGGCCTGCGCGGACGGCTCCTGCGCCGTCTGAGCCGACCCGGCAGGGCCGCCCCGCGGCCCCGCGCCCCCGAGGCTCGCTTCAGACGCACCTGAAGCGGGCCTCGGCCCAGTCGGCCATGTTCAGCGCCGACCAGAGGCCGTTCACCGGCGTCACCACCAGCCGGATCGACTTCTGCCCGTCCAGCGGCACGTGCACCGGCACCGCCGGGTCGCCCGCCCGCACCGCGCGCGAACTCCACAGGGTCCGCCCGTCGCCGCCCTGGACCGAGAAGACCACGCCCCCGAGCGTCACGCTCAGGTCGTCCATCCCGGCCACCGCGTCGAACGACGTGCAGGTGCGGTTGAGGTCGATCAGCGTGGTCGCCGGAGCGTGCACGGAGATGCCGTGCCGGTGCTCGGCGCCGCCCACGGACACGGCGTCCCGCTGCCAGAACCAGTCGCTCCCCTTCTGCCGGATGCTCGGCTGCGGCGGGGGCACCCGGTTGCCGCCGGGCTTGACCACCGGCAGGCCGTCGGCCCAGAAGTCGCTCGGCTCCGGAGGCGTGGGGACCGCCGTCGGCACATTGGCCGTGACGGTGGGCGTGGGGATCACCGGGACCTCGGGCGTGGGGATCACCGGCAGCTCGGGCGTCGGGATCACCGGCAGGCTCGGGTGCGGCGTCACCGGCACCGGGGGCTGCGGCCTGGTCGGCGACGGCGACGGGCTCGGCCCGGACTTCGGGGCCTGGGGCGCCGGGGTGGCCGCCGTGGTGGCCGGCGGAGTGCCGGGCGCGGCCGGCGGCGCGGGCTTGGGCGTCGTACCGGGCGCCGCCGCCGACGCGGACGGTGCGGGGGCGGGTTCCTCCACCGGGGCCGGCTCGGCGCTCGCCGGGGCGGGCTGCGGCGCCGGTTCCTGGGCGGCGGGTTCGGCCGCGGGGGCCGGCGGCGCGGGCGTGACCGCGGCGGCCGCGGGGGGCGCGGCCACCGGGGGCTTCGGCTCGGGCGAACCGGTGAGCGCGTACGCGGCCACGGCGGCGGCCGCCACTGCGATGGCGGCGGCGATGCCGGCCTTGGCGGCGGTGCCCAGGCCCTCCCCGGCGGCACCGGCGCCCGCGCCCGCACCGCCACTCCCGCCCGCGGCCCCGCCGGCGGCACCAGCCCCGCCCGCGGCCCCACCCGCAGTTCCTCCGGCGGTCCCCGCCGCACCCGCGGCGGCACCACCCGTCGTCGCCGTGCCGCCGGCCGCACCGCCGGCCGTGGCGGCCGCGGTCCCGGCGGCCGCGCCGCCGACCACCGCCGCCCCGCCCACGGCGGCCGCGGCGGCACCCGCGCCGCCCACGCCGACCCAGACCAGGACCCCGCCGGGCAGCAGCGCGCGCAGCCCGTGGTTGATCTCGGACAGCTCCAGGCAGGCGGCCGTGCACCGGTCGCACTCCTTGAGGTGCCGCCCGACCTCCGCCGAGGCACGCTTGCGCAGCGAGCCGCGCGCGTACGCGCCGAGCCGGTTGGCGTACGCCTCGCAGTCCCGCTCCTGGCTGCCCGAGACATGGGCCTGCAGGAACCCCGCGGCGAGCCGGTCACGGGCCCGGTGGGCCTGGACGGCGGTCGCGTTGGCGGTCTTGCCGAGCATCACCGCGACGGTCTTGGGCGACTCCCGCTCGACCTCGGTGTGCCAGAGCACCATCCGGTCGTCCTCGGGGAGTTCGGCGTAGGCCTGCATCACCATGCGCTGGTCGGCCAGCGCCATCGCCCAGGCGTCGGCGCCGGGGTCGGCCAGGTCGAGGTCGACGACGGCGGCCGAGGTCTGCGCGAACACGCTGAAGTCGTCGACGAGTTGCTCACGCCGCTCGCTGCGCGTCCAGGCCGCGGCGACGTTCCGCACGGCGGTCAGCAGATAGGCGCGGACGGCGAATTCCGGCCCCTTGCCGGCCCTCAGCGCCTGCAGGGTGCGGGCGAACACCTCGCCGGCGAGGTCCTCGGCGGTGAAGCTGTCGCGGCAGCAGGTCCGGGCGTAGCGGCGCACCGAGTCGACGTGCCGGCGGTAGATCTCCTCGTACGCGGTGTCGTCCCCGGCCCGCACGAGCGCGGTCAACTCCGCGTCGGAGGGCGGACGTTCGCCGTCAACCGGATCGGCGGGCGCCGGCACGGTGGGGCGCACCGGGGCGCCGGTCCGGACGAAGGCCTCCGGGGCGACGCCGCCGTGTCCGGCGGGGGCCTGCCCGGGGACGCGACCCTGGGGGAGGGCGGCGTCGGAGGCGGAGAGCGTCTCACGGCTGGGCATCCCGGCCTGGTCGGGCACCTGGCCCGCCGGACGCCCGGACTTCCCCGACTGGCCGGACTGCGCCGGGCCGGACACCTGGGCCGCGGCCGCCGGCCCTCCACCGGCCGACCCGCCGGCCGCCCCGGTGTCCGCTCCCGGACCGTCGGGCCGCCAGTCGGCCCCCCAGTCGGGCCCGGTCCCCGCGGACCGCCCGAAGTCGAGGCCGTAGCCGTAGTCGTTCTGTTCCTCGGCGCTCACAACGGACCCCAGATTCCACGACAGCCCCCGTAGTGTGGCAGGGCGCGCAGGAGTGCGTGGGCGCACGAGTTCCCGCTGCACGGCGCCGAGGGCGCGCGAACGGCGCGCATCGGGACATTGGCTCCAACCACGGGCAAAGGATGGCATAGCGCAGAGTTGGGCGGTAGCCGGACCGGCCGTGACCCACTCTTCCGTGGTGCCGTCGCGGATGCGTTCGCCCGGTGCGCGGCGCCTCGGCGGGCGTCGCTCACGCCGGGCGCGCGACTCGCTTCCACGCGCCGCCCGGTTCACCAACCTCCTTGCCCGCGACGGACGGTGGCCGCCCGGCGGGGCGACGTTCAGCGGGCCCGCAGGCCGTCCAGCAGGATCTGCAGCAGGCGGTCCGACGGGCCTTCGGCAGGTTGACCGTCCGTCTGCGGACCACCTGCCGGCTGCGGTGCGTCCCCGGCCGCCGGGCCCGCCGCACCGGGACCGGAGGCCCCGCCCGGCGCCGCACCCACCGGACCGGCGCCGACCGCACCGCGCCACGCGTGCACCGGCACCGACGCCGTCAGCACCAGCACCACGTCCGCGACGGTGACCCCGGGCCGCAGTTCGCCGGCCGCACCCGCCCGCGCCACCAGCGCCGCGAGCAGCTGCAGCAGCAGCCGCGGGTCCGCGTCGGCCACCAGCGCCGCGGCCTCGGCCTCGGACGTCGGGACCCCGTGGTCCGGGAACCCGACGGCCGCCGCCGGCTCGACGCCCAGCGGCTCGTACCGCGGGGAGTCGAACCCGCCGACCGGCCCGGCCGGCTCCGGCGAGCGCTGCTCGGGCACCCGCCCGAGCTCCTCGGCGTACCGGAACGCCTCCGGCGGCAGCAGCCGCCCGGCCCCGGTGGACACCGCGCGTGCCAGGTACCCGGCCAGCGCCTCCCACGCCCCCGAGCCGCCGTACAGCGACTCACGCGCCTGGGCGGTCAGCCAGGCGACCTCCTCGGCCGCGATCCGCTGGACCAGCACCTCCTTGCTCGGGAAACGCCGGTAGACCGTGCCCACGCCGACCCCGGCGCGGCGCGCGACCTCCTCCATCGGCGCGCCGTAGCCGAACTCGCCGAACACCTCGCGCGCCGCGCGCAGCACGCTCTCCAGGTTCCGGCGGGCGTCGACCCGCAGCCGGGCGCCCGGTGGTGGTCCGGCCTGTGTCATCTCGCCGCTCCGGTAGGGGACCGCCGCGTACGCCGTCCCGGTCGACCCGGGGACGCCGGACGCACCGGCCGCCCCGGGCGGCCCGGCCGCCTCGGCGGGGCCGCGTTGCTCCGGCACCACGCCCTGGCCGGGGTGTGTCGCACCCGCTCGCCCCAACAGTCGCTCCTGTTCCATCATCCCAACTCTCCCCCGCAGGCATCCGATTCCGGAACCTGCCGTCGCCCGCCCCTGCACCCCCCGGTGCAGCTACGCCTGAAAGAAATGACCGATGACCCATCGCTCGTGCCGTTGGTGGTGCGCCCGGGTGACGCCCGGCCGTGGGTGCGGCCGCGCGCAGTCCACCCGGACCCCGATCCGGCGGGCGCCGCCGGGCCGATCGGTGCGATCGGACCGGCGTGTCGGCGCCCGCGTCCGGGGCCTTGTCCGGGAACTACCCTTCCCCGGATCACGGTCCCGCAGTCGGGTTCTCCCGCCAACACTAGAACTGGCCGTAATGGCCGCTCCACGGTGCGTCGCCGCCGGTTGACATGGCAGTGGCCGCGCCGCCACACAATCCGACCATAGTTCACCGCAGTTCGCGGCCGAAAGTGCGTCAGAAAGTCACCCCGGCAGCACATCTGCCCCCAGCCTGCCCCACCGGCCCCGTCCGCCACAGCACGGATGGTGGACAAGACGGCCCCGGCGGTCCTTTATTGGGGGGCGTGATGGGGGCATGCCCGGTCGAAGGCGGGCACCGGGCCCCATCGACAGGAGGTGCGCCATCAGGATCCTGATCGTCGGCGGCGGCTGCACGGGCATGACCGCAGCGCTGCACCTCCAGCGCGGCCTGCGCGAGCGGCTGCGCCGCGGCGAGGTCCACCTCACCGTGGTCGAGCCGCAGGCCTACCTCACCTACCACCCGCTGCTCGCGGAGGTCGCGGCCGGCAGCATCGACCCCCGGCACGTGGTCGTGCCGCTCCGCCGCGAGCTCACCGCCTGCAAGGTGCTCACGGCCCGGATCACCCGGATCGAGCACGCCACCCGCCGGGCCTGGGCCGACGCCGCCGGTCCGGGCGAACCCCCGGCACCGGTCGAGCTGGACTACGACGTCCTGGTGCTCGCCCCCGGCGCGGTCTCCCGGACCGCGCCCGTCCCCGGCCTGGCCGAGCACGGCCGCGGCTTCTCCACCGTCGGCGAGGCCGTCGGCCTGCGCAATCACGTCCTGGAACAGCTGGACCTGGCCGCCACCACCCGCGACCCGGCGCTCCGCCAGGCCGCGCTCACCTTCGTCTTCGTCGGGGGCGGCTACGCGGGCGTCGGCGCGCTCGCCGAACTCGAGGACATGGCCCGGTACGCGGTGCGCGGCCACCACAACATCACCCCCGAGGACCTGCGCTGGGTGCTGGTCGAGGCCACCGGCCGGATCCTCGCCGAGGAGTCGCCCGAGCTCGCCGACCACACCCTGGCCCAGCTGCGCGACCGCAGCGTCGACGTCCGCCTGCGCACCACCCTGGAGTCGGCCGTCGGCGGGGTCATGGCGCTCTCCGACGGCAGCCGGTTCGCGGCCCGCACCCTGGTCTGGACGGCCGGGGTCCGCCCGAACCCGCTGCTGCGCGACACCGACCTGCCGCTGGACACCGCCGGCCGGGTCCGCTGCCTGCCCACCCTCCAGGTGCTCGGCCCGGACGGCCGCGCGCTGCCGGGGGCCTGGGCCGCCGGGGACTGCGCCGCCGTGCCCGACCCGCACGCGGACGGGGCGCCGTGCGCGCCGAACGCCCAGCACGCCTTCGCCCAGGCCGAGCGGCTGGCCGCCAACGTCCTGGTCGCGCTGGAGGGCGGCCCGCACGCGCCCGCCATCGTCGAGTACCGGCCCGGGGCGCCGGTCTGTTCCACCTCGCTGGGCCTCGGCCGGGCGGTCGCCCACACCAAGCGCGGCGGACGGCTCACCGGCCGCCGTGCCTGGTGGCTGCACCGGGCCCGCCACCTGCGCCGGCTGCCGAGCGGTGAGCGGCGGGTGCGGGTCCTCGTGGACTGGGCGCTGGCCGGGCTCTTCGCCCGCGAGGTCGTCCCGATCGGCCGTCCCGAGCGGTCGGCCCCGGCCGACGAGCGGTCCGCGTGAACGCCCCCGGCGGACCGCCCGCCACCCCCCGCTCGGAGTACCGGGACGGCCCGGTGGCCGACCGGAGGGCCACGCCTGGCGCGGACGACTTCCGGAATCGGGCCTCCGCCTGACAGGATCGGCCCGACCGAGTCATTACCCCGTGTGCTGACGAGTGCACAAAAAGTGATGAGATGTCTGGAACCCGAGGAAGCGGCCGTCGTTTGAACCTCATGCGCTGGAGCGCCAGGCTCACCGGAGTCCCGTGGCGTGCCGCCCCGCGGTCCGGGGCCGGCACCGACCGCGGCACCCCGCCCGGAGACGCTGTCGTGGTGCCCGGCCCCCGCGACCCCACCAGCCCCGCCGGCCCGGCCGACACCCCCGAAGCCCTCGACCCCACCGGCGTGCTCGACCCCCACCGGCCCCAGGACCTCCGCGAGGTCCTCAACCGCATCCCGGCCCCGGTCGCCGTCACCTACGGCCCGCTCCACCAGCTCGGCTACGCCAACCGCGCCTACCGCGAACTCTTCGGCGAGCGCCCCACCGGCCTGCCCGCCTGCGACGCCCTGCCCGAACTCGGCACCCTCGGCGTCCTGCCCCTCATGGACCAGGTGATCCGCGGCGGCAGCCCGCGCAGCGTCAAGGCCCGCTGCATCCTCGGCCTCACCGGCAACCGCTACTACAACGTCTCCTGCGTCCCCCTCACCCGCGACCCGGGCCGCGCGGGCCCCGACGGCGGGCCCGTCCTTTCCACTCCAACGAGCGACGACCCGACGTCCGGTGTCCTTGTCTTCGCCGCCGAGGTCACCGACCAGGTCCTCGCCGCGGCCCGGCTGCGCGAGTCCGAGCGCCGCCACCGCGAGGCCGCCGTCACCCTCCAGCGCAGCCTCCTCCCGCAGAAACTCGACCAGCCGGCCGACCTCCGGGTGGCCGCCACCTACCAGCCCGGCGGGGCCGAGGCCGCCGTCGGCGGCGACTGGTACGACGTCATCGCCCTCGGCGGAGGCCGCACCGCCCTCGTCATCGGCGACGTCATGGGGCGCGGCCTGCGCGCCGCCGCCGTCATGGGACAGCTCCGCACCGCCGTCCGCGCCTACGCCCGCCTCGACCTCCCGCCGCACAAGGTGATGACCCTGCTCGACGGCCTCGCCATGGAGATCGACGCCAACCAGATCGCCACCTGCACCTACGCCGTCTGGGACCCGCGGCGCCGCACCCTCGGCTACGCCTCCGCCGGCCACCTCCCGATCCTGCTGCGCTCCCCCGACGGCACCGTCCTGCGCAGCGAGGAACAGAACGGCCCGCCGCTGGGCACCGGGGGAGGCGTCCACCTCTCCCACACCCTCCGGCTGCTGCCCGGGACCACCGGCGTCCTCTATACGGACGGCCTGGTCGAACGCCGCGACGAGGACATCGACCAGGGCCTCGACCAGCTCGCCCGCACCCTCGCCGGCGCGGTCGGCGCCCCCGACGTGGTCTGTGCCCGCCTGCTGCGGGCGATGGGCGTCACCTCCGAACACGACGACGACGTCGCCGTCCTCGCCTTCCAGCTGCCGGCCGACGAGGAGTCCCCCGAACGGAGACCCGCGCTTGACTCGGCTCCCCGAGAGGTCTAGTGTTCTTCGAGCTGCCTGGCTGGGAGCACCGGACACGCGTTTGCGCGGACGGTCCCGGGGCGGCCAATCCTCTGAAACACCACCTCTTCCCGGTTACGGGCCGAGGCGTGTCGTTATTTGTTTCGACGCGTTCCGGCTCAGGGTCTATTTGGTGCGCCTGTTTTCGGGGATTGCGGCCGGATTCGCTTTTCGGAGCGGGGATCGGCTAGAGTTTGAAACGTCGGACGGGGCGTCAAGCCGCAGAAGACACCAGCGAGTTGGATGAAGGAAGCGCCGGGAACGGCACGGAAAACATCTGATAAGCTGGAAACACGAAAGAACGAAGCGCCCGGAGGGCCGGTGTGAAAGCCGCCTGATGGAAGCGTCCGTTCCTTGAGAACTCAACAGCGTGCCAAAAGTCAACGCCAGATATGTTGACATCCCCGGCCTCAGATTCTCTGGGGTTGGAGATTCCTTTTGAAATAACACTAGCGAGGACGCAGTGCGCGGGACCGCCTTATTCCGGTTGGTTGCCGTGCCGCTCTGCGCGGGTGAACCCGATTACGGGTAATCATTCACGGAGAGTTTGATCCTGGCTCAGGACGAACGCTGGCGGCGTGCTTAACACATGCAAGTCGAACGGTGAAGCCCTTCGGGGT